>NZ_JBGLQU010000011.1:0-124787 GCF_041402625.1 Aeromonas sp. S19(2024) | reverse complement strand
AGCGCAGTGGAACCACCTGACCCCATGCCGAACTCAGAAGTGAAACGCTGTAGCGCCGATGGTAGTGTGGCATTCGCCATGCGAGAGTAGGACACTGCCAGGCACCCAATTTTAGATTACGCATTGAGCGTGGTCTTTACCGGTTAGTGTGCTGATATGGCTCAGTCGGTAGAGCGCATCCTTGGTAAGGATGAGGTCCCCAGTTCGATTCTGGGTATCAGCACCATTTTCAAGCAGTACAGCTTTTGCCTGACGGCAATAGCGCCGTGGAACCACCTGATCCCATGCCGAACTCAGAAGTGAAACGCGGTAGCGCCGATGGTAGTGTGGCATTCGCCATGCGAGAGTAGGACACTGTCAGGCACCTATTCAGAAGAGGCCTCCCATACGGGAGGCCTTTTTGCATTTCTGTCCTCCCGCCGCAATTCCCTGCTTCTATTTCAGTAAAAATGCTGGGCTATCAAGGGATTGCTCGTTACTCTTTAGCCGTTGCCCGATGAACACGTGATGCTGCCTGCGAGGTATTGATGGCTACGTTGAAGGAAATTGCACAGGAGGCGGGGGTATCGCTTGCTACCGTATCCCGTGTGCTGAACGAGGATCCCAGCCTGAGCGTCAAGGACGAGACCAGGCAGAAGATCTTCGAGATTGCCGAGCGGCTGGAGTACAAGACCAGCAGCGCCCGCAAAGGAGTGCACAAGAGCAAGCTGCAGCTCCTGGCTGTCTACGCCTATCCCCAGAGCACCGAGGTCAACGATCCCTACTATCTGGCCATCCGCTACGGTATCGAGACCCAGTGTACCCGCCTCAACATCGAGCTGGCCCACTGCTACAACGGTGCCGAGGGGCGTGAGCTCTCTGCCGTCGATGGCATCCTGGTCATCGGCCATCTGCCGGAAGAACGGCTGGCCGTGCTGCGCGGCCTGTCTGCCCAGCTGGTGTTCGTGGATTGCCGCTCTCAGGGGGATTTTGACTCGATTGATGTGGATCTGGCACTCATCAGCCAGCAGGTAGTGGACTTCTTCATCGCCGAGGGCCATCAGCGCATCGGCTATATCGGTGGCCAGGATGATGGCCCGGATCTGCGGGAACTCGCCTTTCGCGATTATGGCCAGCGGCTTGGCGTGGTGCAGGAGAGCGACCTCTATCGCGGAGACTTCTCCAGCGCTTCCGGCTACAAGCTGGCGAAGGAGATGCTGGCTGGCGACTGGCCCAGGGCACTGTTTGTCGCCTCCGACTCCATCGCCATCGGCGTGCTGCGTGCCATCCACGAGAAGGGACTGGCGATTCCCCAGCAGATCGAGCTTATCAGCGTCAACGATATCCCGACCGCCAAGTTCACCTTCCCGCCGCTCTCCACGGTGCGGATCCACTCCGAGTTGATGGGCTCCCAGGGGGTCAACCTGCTGGTCGAACGGCTGCGGGACGAGCGGGATATCCCACTCCGAGTGTTGGTGCCGAGCAAGTTGACCCTGCGTGGCACTACCCGCTAATTTTAGTAAAACATCTATGTTTTTAGTCGCGCCATCTTGCGGTGGCGCAACACATCTCCCAAGCAAATCTCTTTCCCATCTCTTCCAGTAAACTCATATCATATTGTTTTATAATTAATTTCATTACAGTTCAGCCTACTGCTATCAACATCCATGCCACTCATTCATATCTTGCTCTCCTTTATCTCCCGCTTCTGATCTCGCTCACAAAACCATCTGTTCATTGTGATCAGGTTAAAACTTTACCTATTTAGAACTGATATTTAGTAAATGTTTATCTAGAGTTTACCCAGTTAACGTTGCCTTGTTCCGGGAGGACATGTGAATAACTGGGAAAACGTCCAATTCGTTGGTGAAAACAGGCTGGCTCCGCGTGCCTACTTCTTCTCTTATGCCGACCACGCGCTGGCGGCCACCATGCAGCGCGAGCTGAGCCGCCGTTTTCTGGGGCTGAGCGGCCAATGGCAGTTCCACTACTTCGACCACCCCCTGCAGGTGCCGGAGGCCTTCTATCACAGCCTCATGAGCGAGTGGGGCCAGATCACCGTGCCCAACATGTGGCAGATGGAGGGACATGGTCAGCTCCAGTACACCGACGAAGGTTTTCCCTTCCCCATCGATGTGCCTTTTGTTCCGACCAACAACCCCACCGGCGCCTATCAGCGCAGCTTCACGCTGAGCCCGGCCTGGGACGGCGAGCAGGTGATCATCAAGTTTGACGGGGTGGAGACCTACTTCGAGGTCTATGTGAACGGCCACTACGTCGGTTTCAGCAAGGGGAGCCGTCTCACCGCCGAGTTCGATATCAGTGCCTACGCCAACATTGGCGAGAACCTGCTGTCAGTGCGGGTGATGCAATGGGCTGACTCCACCTATATCGAAGATCAGGATATGTGGTGGATGGCGGGGATCTTCCGCGACGTCTATCTGGTGGGCAAACCGGCCGCCCATGTGCAGGACTTCTTCATCCGCACCGCGCTGGCCGATGACAATCAAAGCGCCACCCTGAGCTGCGATATCCAGCTGGAAAATCTGGGGGCGGCTGCCTGTGATCACCGTCTGGTCTGGTCGCTGCTGGATCAGGGCAACGAGATCGCCAGCGGCTCGCTCGACCATCTCGCCATCGACGGCAAGTGTGATTGCCGCTTCACGCTGGATCTGGCCCACCCCCATCTCTGGAGTGCCGAAGATCCTTACCTCTACCAGCTGCAACTCTCCCTCTACAACGGTCAGGGCGAGCTGCTGGAAGTGATCCCGCAGCGGGTCGGGGTGCGTGAAATCAAGGTCAAGGATGGCCTCTTCTACGTCAACGGCCACTACCTCAAGCTGCACGGGGTGAACCGCCACGACAACGACCACCTCAAGAGCCGCGCGGTCGGCATGGATCGTGTTGAACGCGATATCGTGCTGATGAAGCAGCACAACCTCAACTCGGTGCGCACCGCCCACTACCCGAACGACCCGCGCTTCTATGAGCTGTGCGACCAGTACGGCCTGTTCGTGATGGCGGAGACCGACGTGGAGACCCACGGTTTTGCCAACGTCGGCGATCTCAGCCGCATCACCGACGACCCCTTCTGGGAGCCGGTGTTCGTGGATCGCATCGAGCGCCACGTGCACGCCCAGAAGAACCACCCCTCCATCATCATCTGGTCGCTCGGCAACGAGTCCGGCTACGGCTGCAACATCAGAGCTATGTACCAGCGCTGCAAGGGGATCGACCCGACCCGGCTGGTGCACTACGAAGAGGATCGCGATGCCGAGGTGGTGGATGTGGTGAGCACCATGTACTCGCGCGTCTCCCAGATGAACTGCTTCGGCGAGTTCCCGATGGCCAAGCCTCGTATCCTCTGCGAATACGCCCACGCCATGGGCAACGGACCGGGTGGCCTTAGTGAGTACCAGCAGGTGTTCGACCGCCATCCTCACATTCAGGGCCACTACATCTGGGAGTGGTGCGATCACGGCATTCTGGATCAGGACGAGCAGGGCCGCCCCGTTTACAAGTACGGTGGCGACTATGGCGACTACCCCAACAACTACAACTTCTGCATGGATGGGCTCATCTATCCGGATCAAACCCCTGGGCCGGGCCTGCGTGAATACAAGCAGGTGATCTGCCCGGTCAAGGTGCGGGCAGTAGATCTGTCCAGCGGCAAGCTGGAAGTGGAAAACCGCTACTGGTTCTCCACTCTCGACGATATCCGCCTGCTGGTCGAGGTGAAGGCCGAGGGCGAACTGCTGGCCAGCCAGCAAATCCGGTTGGAAGGGATTGATCCCGGTGCCACCACTGAGCTGCAACTCGAACTGCCATCCCTCGATGGGCGGGAAACCTTCGTCCAGCTGCGGGTCATCAAGGCCACCGCCACCCGCTACAGCGCGGCGGAGCACGAGCTGGGCCAGTACCAGTTCCGGCTGAAAGAGTCGACTCGCCAGCTGCGACCCTTTGCCAATCCCAACGCTACTGCGCTGAAGATTGCCGATGAGCGCCTTGACCTGACCTTGAGTGGCAGCGGCTTTGCCCTGCGCTTCTCGCGCCTCGACGGCAAGCTGGTGAGCTGGCAGCAGGATGGCAATGAGCTTATCGAGCGTTCGCCGCGCCTCACCTTCTTCAAGCCGATGATCGACAACCACAAGCAGGAGTACGAGAGCCTGTGGCACCCGAACCACCTGCAGATCATGCAGGAGCACTTCCGCACCTTAAGCTGGCGCCAGCTGGGTGAGGCGGTCGAGGTGACGGTGGAGAGCCTGATCGCGCCGCCGGTGTTCGACTTCGGTATGCGCTGCCGCTACGTCTACACCCTGAGCCCGAACGGTCAGCTGCACGTGGCACTCTCCGGCCAGCCCTACGGCGGTTATGACGACATCATTCCCAAGATCGGCTTCGAGCTGGGCATTCGTCAGGATCTCGACCGGGTGCACTACTACGGCATGGGCCCGGGGGAGAACTATCAGGACAGCCGCCAGAGCAACTGGATCGACAGCTTCCAGAGCACAGTCAGCGAGATGTGGGAGCACTACCCCTTCCCGCAGGACAACGGCAACCGCCAGCAGGTGCGCTGGGCGACCCTGACCAACCGCCACGGCGCCGGTCTCTACGTGCGACCCGATGCCCCCATCAACCTGAGCGTCTGGCCCTACAGCTGGGAGCATATCCACGCGGCGCAGCACATCAACGAGCTGGAACCGAGCGGTTATCTCACCCTCAATCTGGATCACAAGGTACTGGGGCTCGGCTCCAACTCCTGGGGCTCCGAGGTGCTGGACTCCTGGCGGGTGCGCTTCGAGCCGTTCAGCTTCGGCCTGACCCTGCTGCCCATCGCCCGTGGCAACCTCAATCCGGCTGTGCTGGCCGGGCTCGATCTCACCATCAACGGCGGGAGGAACCTCGCATGATCACCCTGGACAACCTGACCCTGTTCAAAAACATCTACCGGGAGGGCAAGAAGTGGGGCCGCTGCGTGGAGGCCATCAACAACCTGCCAAACCTCAAACCCGGCATCTGCCACTCCATCGGTGACTCCCTCACCTACCGCTTGCAGGAGGGGGCCAGCTCGGCCACCTCCCTGTTCGAGGGGCAGCGCCGCTACTTCGACGTTCACTACTACCTGGAAGGGGAAGAGACGGTGGAGTGGGCCCCCAAATCGGAGCTGGCGGTCGAGCAGGCTTATGACGACACCACAGACCGCGAGTGGCTGGCCGGTGAGGTGCGTGAGCGCCAGCAGGTGGGCAACGGGCAGGTGGTGATCTTCGAGAACGACGAGGCTTACAGGTTTGTCGGCGACGGGCCGGTGCGCAAGGTGATCATCAAGGTCACCGTCGAAGGCGGCTACTTCAAGAACAAATAACAATCCGCCGGTTCTGCACTGATAAAAGCCGGAAGGGCGGGGCTCACCCTACAACCCATGCCCCGCTCTTTCGCTAGATAACTACAGGTCTGGAGATGCACCATGTCTGATTCCAAACGCAATACGATAGGCAAGTTTGGTCTGCTGTCGCTCACCTTCGCGGCGGTATTCAGCTTCAACAACGTCATCAACAACAACATCGAGATCGGTCTGGCCTCGGCCCCGATGTTCTTTCTGGCCACCATTTTTTACTTCATTCCGTTTTGCCTGATCATTGCGGAGTTCGTGTCACTGAACAAGAACTCCGAAGCGGGCGTCTATGCCTGGGTGAAGAGCTCCCTCGGCGGTCGCTGGGCCTTCATCTCCGCCTGCACCTACTGGTTCGTGAACCTCTTCTTCTTCACCTCCTTGTTGCCGCGGGTTATCGCCTACGCCTCCTATGCCTTCCTCGGCTACGAGTACATTCTCACCCCGGTGGCGACCACGGCATTGAGCATGGT
Source organism: Aeromonas sp. S19(2024) (assembly GCF_041402625.1). Taxonomy (NCBI): domain Bacteria; kingdom Pseudomonadati; phylum Pseudomonadota; class Gammaproteobacteria; order Aeromonadales; family Aeromonadaceae; genus Aeromonas; species Aeromonas sp. S19(2024). The sequence continues at coordinate 118,946 of NZ_JBGLQU010000011.1, read as the reverse complement.
GCTGTTCGCCTTTGCCACCTACGTCTCCACCAACGGCGCCAAGATGCTCGGCCCCATCACCTCGGTGACCTCGTCCCTGATGCTGCTGCTGACCCTCTCCTACATTCTGCTGGCGGGTGCGGCGCTGGTGGGCGGCGTACAGCCAGCCGACCCCATCACGGTAGAGGCCATGGTCCCCGATTTCAGCTGGGCCTTCCTCGGCATCACCACCTGGATCTTTATGGCGGCTGGTGGCGCCGAGTCGGTGGCGGTCTACGTCAATGACGTAAAAGGCGGCTCCAAGTCCTTCGTGAAGGTGATCATCATCGCCGGGATCTTTATCGGGGTGCTCTACTCCATCGCATCGCTGTTGATCAACGTGTTCGTTCACAGCGACACCCTGAAATATACCGGCGGCTCGGTGCAGGTGTTCGAGGGGCTGGCGGCCTACTTCGGTTTGCCGGAGATCCTGATGAACCGCTTCGTCGGTCTGGTCTCCTTCACCGCCATGTTCGGCTCCCTGCTGATGTGGACGGCGACCCCGGTGAAGATCTTCTTCTCCGAAATCCCGGCCGGCATCTTCGGCAAGAAGACGGTCGAGCTGAACGAGAACGGCGTGCCCGCCCGCGCAGCCTGGATCCAGTACCTTATCGTGCTGCCGCTGATGGTGATCCCGACTCTGGGCTCCAACACCGCTCAGGATCTGATGAACACCGTCATCAACATGACCGCTGCCGCTTCCATGCTGCCGCCGCTGTTCATCATGCTGGCCTACCTCAATCTGCGCCTGAAGCTCGACCACCTGCCGCGGGATTTCAAGATGGGCTCGCGCACCACCGGCATCGCCGTGGTCTCGGTGCTGATCGTCCTCTTCTCGGTGGGCTTCCTCGCCTCCACCTTCCCGACCGGCGCCGACATCATGACCATCGTCTTCTACAACGTCGGCGGGATCGTGATTTTCCTCGGCTTCGCCTGGTGGAAATACAACCGATACGAGGCCTCCCTCAGCGCCGAGGCGCGCGCGAAAGAGGCCGAGCCAGCGGCGCAGGTCGTCATCCAGCCGTCATGACCCCATCAAACCGGGTGGCCGTTGGCCACCCGCAAACCGTTGAACCAGAAAAGGAAAAGCGCATGAGCGAGACGATCGAGTTTGCCGAATTCAAACGGGTCGAGATGAAGGTGGGCAAGGTGCTGGAGGTGGTGCGCCACCCCGGTGCCGACAAACTCTACATCGTCCAGATCGACGTGGGTGGCGAGCGGCCGCTGCAGACCGTCACCAGTCTGGTGCCCTACTACAGCGAAGAGGAGCTGATGGGCAGCGAGGTGGTGGTACTGACCAACCTCAAGCCCACCAGGATGCGCGGCGAGCGATCCGAGTGCATGTTGCTGTGCGCCGAGACCGCGGACGAGAGCCAGAGCGTGCTGTTGCAACCGCGGGTGCCGATGGCGCCGGGCACCCCGATCGTCTGAATGGTATTGCGAGCCGGTGCGGGAGACGGCACCGGTTCACCAGCGAGGCCGCCCACGCGGTCCGATCATAACAAGAGAGTAAAGCGCGGGGCCGACAGACCCTTGCCGAACACATCACAGAGTCACAGCGTTACCCGCAGGGAGCGCGAGTCCACTGGAGGACACCATGTCTGAATCCGTACGCGGCACCATAGGCAAGTTTGCCCTGTTGTCGATGACCTTTGCCGCCGTGTTCAATGTGCGCAACATCGTCAACAACAACATCGAGCTGGGGCTCAGCTCCGCCCCCATCTTCCTGCTGGCGACCCTCGTCTACTTCATTCCGTTCGTCTTCATCATCGCCGAGTTCGTTTCGGCCAACAAAAACTCCGAGTCGGGGATGTACGACTGGCTGAAAAAGCCGCTCGGCACCCGGATGGCCTATCTGGGTTCGTTTCTCTACTGGTTCGTGAACCTGTTCTGGTTTGTCTCCCTGCTGCCCAACGTCATCGCCTACGCCTCCTACGCCATGCTGGGCTATGAGTACAGCTTCTCGCCCATGGTCACCTCGATCATCTCCATCGTGCTGTTTGCGGCGGCGACCCACATCTCGACCAAGGGGGCAAGCTGGCTCGGCAAGATTGCGGAGATCGTGGCCTACGGGGTATTTGCCCTGTTCGCCATCTATGTGCTGGGCGCCCTCATGGCCCTGAGTGGCGATCATGTGCCGGCCCAGCCCATCACGCTGGAGGCGATGACCCCTACCGTCAACTGGGCGACGCTCGGCATCATGTGCTGGATCTTCCAGGCGGCGGGCGGTGCCGAGACGGCGGCGGCCTACCTCAATGACGTGAGGGGGGGCCAGAAGTCCTTCATCAAGGTGATCATCAGTGCCGGCATCGTCATCGGCGCCATGTATGCGGTCGGTTCCCTCTTGGTGAACGTGTTCGTACCGCGCGAGAGCCTCACCTATGCTGGCGGCATGGTGGAGATCTTCACCGGCATGGCGCAGTATTTCGGGCTTTCCGAGGCGATGGTGGGCCGCTTCGTCGGCGTGGTGCTGTTCATCGCCATGTTCGGCTCCATGATGATGTGGACCTCGGCGCCGGTGAAGATCCACTTCACCGAGATCCCCCAGGGGGTTTACGGCGAGAAGACCACCCAGCTCAACGAGCACGGCGTGCCGGTGCGCGCCGCCTGGTGGCAGTTTGTCTTCGTGTTCGTGATGCTGGTGGTCAACGGCTTCGGTTCCGAGTCGGTGCAGCAGATGATGAACACCGCCATCAACCTCACCGCCGGCACCGCCATGTTGCCGCCGATCTTCATCATGGTGGCCTACTTCGTGTTCCGCTGGAAACATGACGACACCCCCCGCGAGTTTCGCATGGGATCGCGCACCTTCGGGATGGGGGTGGTGTCGGTGCTGATCGCCATCTTCGTGGTGAGCATGAGCGCCTCCGCCTTCCCGGCCGGGGTGGATCTGGTGCGCGCCTTCTTCATCAACGTCTTCATGACCGCGGTCTTCTCGGCGCTGGCCTACTGGTGGATCTCCCGCTTCGAGAAGCGGCAGGCCCGCAAGTCAGGTGGCAACGAGAAGAAAGCGGGCAGCGGCACCCTGGCCAGCCAGCGCTGACCGGCATGTGGCAAACAGGAGACGGGCGACCAGGGTCGCCCGTTTTTTATTGGCCGGATCCGGGGCCGGAGGGGCAAACCCGTTTAGTTTTGCTGTGAGAATGTGCGTTATCGTTTAACAAAATGAAACAAATGAAGCTGCCGCTCAACTTTGCACCACAGGGTGTTCGGGGTAAGCTTGTCCCTTCGTATCCGGGGTCGCCGCCTGATGACGCCTTCCCCGTGCCCTGTCGTCCCCTCCCGTGCGGGACGCGCTTTCTCTGGAGACTCCCCGTGCGTCTGGATCCTTTTACCTCTGTGCTGATTGCCGTGGTGGCCCTGGCCTCCTTCTTCCCCTGCGAGGGGCAGGTGGCCGTCTGGTTCGGTCTGCTGACCAAGCTGGCGGTGGCGCTCTTGTTCTTCATGCATGGTGCCAAGCTGTCGCGCCAGAACCTGCTGGCGGGCCTGGGCCACTGGCGGTTGCACCTGGTGGTGATGGCCAGCACCTTCCTGCTCTTCCCGCTGCTGGGGCTGCTGCTCACGCCCCTGGTGCCCCAGTGGCTGAGCCCGGCCATCTATCTCGGCTTCTTGTATCTGTGCGCCCTGCCCGCCACCGTGCAGTCGGCCATCGCCTTCACCTCCATGGCGGGGGGCAATGTGTCGGCGGCGGTGTGCAGCGCCTCGGCCTCCAGCATCCTCGGCATCTTCCTCTCGCCGGTGTTGGTAGGGCTGATGATCAATGTGCAGGGGGAGGGGGTCGATACCTGGCACTCCATTCAGGCCATCATGGTGCAGCTGATGCTGCCCTTCGTGGTGGGCCACCTGTCACGCCCCCTCATCGGTCGCTGGGTTGACAGCCACCGGCCACTCATCGGCAAGCTGGACCAGAGCTCCATCCTGCTGGTGGTCTATGTGGCCTTCAGCGAGGCGGTGGTGCAGGGGATCTGGCACCAGGTCGGCTGGTATGATTTGGCCAGTATCGTGCTGCTGAGCTGCGTGCTGCTGGCGCTGGTGCTGGGGTGGAACGTCTGGATCAGCCGTCGCCTCGGTTTCAACAGGGCGGACGAGATCACCATCGTCTTCTGCGGCTCCAAGAAGAGCCTGGCCAACGGGGTGCCGATGGCCAACGTCATGTTCCCCGCCGCCAGCGTCGGGGTCATGGTGCTGCCCCTGATGATCTTCCACCAGATCCAGCTGATGGTGTGCGCCGTGCTGGCCCGCCGCTACCGCGAGCAGGAGGCGGTGCCCCAGGTACAGGAGGGGTAAGCGGTCCGGATAAAGAAGAGGGAGGCCATGGGCCTCCCTCTTTCGTTTGCCGCGTCGTCAGCGTTTGCGCCAGACGGTGAGCTGGGCCACCGTGTGCTGGTACTTGCGGGCGGTCTCGCGGATGACGAAGGGGACGTCCCTCGGGGGCATGTGCTCCTCGAACTCCTCCGCCAGCAGCCGTTGCAGCGCCTGATAGGTGCCGAGGGCCTCGCCGTTTTCCCGGATGCCGCCGAGCCAGTTGGCCTTGGGGGTGTAGTCGGTCAGCCAGGTGTAGGGGCTGGTGAGCACCAGCAGGCCGCCGCTGCGAAGGCGCGGAGCAATGTCCCGCAGGAAGCGGGCGGGCTCCCGCAGCCGGTCGATCAGGTTGGAGGCGAGCACCAGGTCGTAGTCGCCGTACTTGGGCTTGAGGTTGCAGGCATCCCCCTGGCTGAAGTGGACCCGCTCGCTCTGCTGGCGACCGAGCTCGTGGCGGGAGAGGCGCGCCTCGCAATATTCCACCAGATCCCCTTCCACCGGCACCGCATAGCGGAAGCTGTCCTGTCTTGCCAGGGTCAGGGCCACGTCGATGAAGCGGGCCGAGTAGTCCACCCCATCCACGTGGGCGAAGCGGCGAGCCAGTTCGAAGCTGGCGCGACCGGTGGCGCAGCCGATGTCGAGCGCCCGCTCATGGCGGCCGCAGAGCTCGCTGGCAAGACCGGCCAGAGCCTCGGCGTAGTTGGCGACCCCGAAGTGGCTCGGACCGTACTGGAAGTCGAGGTACTGAGCGACCAGGGTGTCGGTTTCATAAGGGGTCACGATGACGGGCTCCTGATGGCGTGAGACCAGGTAGCGGAAGCCCGCGTGCTGGAAGAAGTGGCGACGGAAGGCGTAGCGGGAGGACTTGAGTGCCTCGTTGCCGGTGCTGATCCAGCTTCCGCCCTTGATGAGGGTGTGCTTGCCGTCGAAGGTGGGGGTGGAGAAGTCGTCGTAGAGGGGGTGCACCTTGAACCCCTCGAAGCCGTCGATGGCGGTGCTGGTCCACTGCCAGACGTTGCCCACCAGATCGAAGAAGCTGCCCTGGGGGCAGGCATCCACCGGGCAGGAGGAGGCGAAGCGGCCCAGGTTGATGTTGCCGGGGGCCTCCATCCAGTCCGGCTGATCGCCGGCCAGTTGCTCCCGCAGCAGCATCCACTCCCCCTCGCTCGGTAGCTGGACGGGCAGGCCGGTCTGATCCGCCTTCCAGCGGCAGAAGGCGGCGGCCTCCAGCTGGTTCACCTCCACCGGCCAGTCCCAAGGCATGGGGACCTGCTCGGTCATCAGCCGCAGTTGCAACTGCTCGGGTTCATTGGGATCGCCGACCCAGAAGGTGGGCATGCGGGCGTTGGCATACTGGCGCCAGCCCCGGCCCTCGTCGTCCCACCAGGCGGGCGCTTCATATCCGCCCGCCTGCACGAAGGCCAGGTACTCGGCGTTGCTCACCAGCATACGGCTGGCCTGGAAGGGGGCCAGCTCGATGTGGCGCTCGCCATATTCGTTGTCCCAGCCGTAGGTGGCATCCTGCTTGCCGAGTCGCACCTGGCCGCCGGCCACCGGCAGCAGGGTGTTGACGGGGACGGCGGCGAGATCGTGGCGCGCCTCGGGGCAGACCGGCCACTGGGGCTGGCTGCGCACCCAGGCCAGGGGCAGCTGGCGGATCAGCACGCTGGAGGTCTCGAGGTGGATGCGCTCGTGCTCTATCCCCATCAATATGACCCAGGCCGGGCTCTGCCAATGGATGGGCAGCTCGATCGGCATCCGCTCGATGAAATCACACACCAGGGCGCGCACCCGGCCGCGGTAGTCACGCAGCTCGGCCACCGTGGGCCAGTCGTAGTGGGTCTCGTCCAGATCGTCCCAGCTCATCTCGTCCACCCCGATGGCGACCAGGGCCTCGATGCGGGGGTCGATGCGGCCCTCGATGAGACGGGCCGCCAGCAGCTTATTGACGAAGAAGGCGGCGGTATGGCCGTAGTAGAAGATGAGCGGGTGGCGCAGGGGGATCGCCTTGTTGAACCAGGCCCGCTCGTCGGCCAGGCAGTCGAACAGCGAGTCGTAGAGATCGAAGGTCTGGCAGAAGTAGGCGAGCAGCTCGCGGCGCTTGTGGTCGGGATCGTCGCCGGTCAGCAGCGGGGTGCGGGTGGGGGCAGGCAGGCCCGGATGGACGAATGAGTGGCTGGCTTGGGTCACGCTCTGACTCCTTGTTGATTCTGGCGGGTGAAGCAGCGATGGAGTGCTCTATACGCACCAGGTATCACTATTGGCTCAACGAACCGGGGCGGCAACCAAAATAATGGGTCAACACCCCCCTTCGGGTGTGGTCAGATTGACCAGATTGTGGTCTGAATGACTCTTTGTTATGGACCCTTCGAGCCTCGAAATATTGAAATGGATAGATAAATCATGATGTTAGCCATATGGCACAGGGTTTGCTGATTGCCACTCACCTGCCGCGCCGTGCGGCAAAGAGGATACGAGGAGTAGCGGGATGAAATGGATGCTGGGCGTGGTGCTGGCCCTGGGACTGACCGGATGCAGCTGGCAGGATGACGTCAAGGTGCGCGGGGAGGGGGCCGTGGTGGAGCAGCAGCATCCCCTGGGGCGGGAGGTGACCCGGGTGCTGGCGGGCGTGCCCGCCAACCTGTACCTGGTGGCGGGAGAGAGCCACACCCTCAGGGTCAAGGGGGAGGCCAATCTGCTGCCCTATCTGGTGCTCACCGAGAAGGGGGAGAAGCTGGAGATCGAGGTCAAGGATGGCTACCGGCTCGACCCCACCCAGCCGCTGGAGATCACCATCACCCTGCCGACGCTGCACGAGTTGGCACTGGCGGGGGTTGGCAACGGCGCCTTGCGCGACTTCAAGGGGGATGATCTGGTGCTCTCCCTGGCGGGCACGGGGGACATCGTCGCCAGCGGGCTGACGCTGGATCGGCTGGAGGGCAACATCGCCGGGCTGGGCAACCTGGATCTGGGGCAGGGCTCCGCCCGGGTGATGGCGCTGAACATCGCCGGCGCCGGTGGCGTCAAGGGGGCCGGGCTCGCCAGCGAGGAGGTCGAGGTGAGCATCGCCGGCAGTGGCGAGGTCGAGGTGCGGGCCCGGTCGCGGCTCAAGATAGAGATCGCCGGTGCCGGTGCGGTCAACTACTGGGGCAGCCCAGCGCTGACCAGCGAGATCGCGGGCTCGGGCCAGGTGAGCCGGTTGGGGAGCTGATCCCATCACCGCAACAATGAAAAAGGCCCCTTGGGGCCTTTTTTGCAGGATGTGACACTGTGGGGCGGTGCCTCACTCGAGGGGGAGTGCGAGGCCCAGATCGGCGTTCAGGCGCATCAGCAGCCACTGCATACCGGCGAGGTGCTGGTGGTCATGGCTGACGAGCAGGCGCACCAGACCGTCCAGGGTCACCTCCCCATAGCCGCCATAGCGGGCGCGGCGCTGCCAGGCGTCGGACGGCACCGTCTTCAGCCATTCGACGGTCTGCAGGCGGGCGGTGCGAAAGCGGTCGAGCTGCGTGGCGGTATCCTGTCGGGGGTAATCATGGTCCAGCGCCAGCTGATAACCATCGAGGGAGGCGAGTTCCGGCAGGCTTTCCGCCAGGGTGCGACGAAACCGCACCTGATAGCCCAGCACTTCGATGTCCAGCAGGTGGCAGAGGTGCCCCCTGGCACTGAAACGCTCGGAGGGGATCCCGGCCCAGTTGGCGGGTTCCCAGTCCAGACGGTCGGTGGGGACCTGTGCCAGCAGCCGCTCGAACTGGTCCGGCATGGCCAGCAATGTGGTGAAGAGAGGCATCCTTGTCTCCTGTTTCCGGGTGAATGGCCGCCCGCTGACGGGGCGGCCACGAGCGGATCAGCCTCAGGCCGGTTCGCCCAGGTGGTTGGCGTGAAAGCGCAGGTGTGCCTCGATGAAGCTCGCCACGAAGTAATAGCTGTGGTCGTAGCCGGCATGGCGGTTGAGCGTCAGGGGCCACGCCCGGGTGGCGGCCACTTCGGCCAGGGTGTCGATGCCGAGCTGCTCCGCCAGGAAGGGGTCGTCCAGCCCCACGTCCACCAGGGTCGGCAGGGGCGGGCTGTCGTGGTGGCGCAGCAGCTGGCAGGCATCCCACTCCTGCCACAGCAGGGGGTTGTTGCCGAGGTAGGCGCCGAGGGCCTTCTGGCCCCAGGGGCAGCGGCTCGGGTGGCTGATGGGGCTGAAGGCCGACACCGAGCGGTAGCGACCCGGCTCGCGCAGGGCGGCGATGAGGGCGCCGTGGCCCCCCATGGAGTGGCCGCTGATGGCGCGCTTCGTCGAGACCGGGAAGTGGGTCTCGATGAGCTCGGGCAGCTCCCGGGTGACGTAATCGTACATCTGGTAGTGATCCCGCCAGGGGGTCTGGGTGGCGTTGACGTAGAAACCTGCCCCCATGCCGAGGTCATAGCCGGGATCGTCCGCCACCCCTTCACCGCGGGGGCTGGTGTCCGGCGCTACCAGAGCGATGCCGAGCTCGGCGGCGATGCGCTGGGCCCCTGCTTTTTGCATGAAGTTCTCGTCGGTGCAGGTGAGACCGGAGAGCCAGTAGAGCACCGGGACTTTCTGGCCGGTGAGGGCCTGGGGCGGCAGGTAGATGGCGAAGCGCATCTCGCACCCCAGCACATTGGAGCGGTGGCGATACTGCTTGTGCCAGCCGCCGAAGCTCTTGTTGCTGCTGATGATGTCCAGATTCATGTAAGGACTCCTTGCCCCGCCCATGCGATGGGCGGGGCGCTCATGGGATCAGTAGTGGATGACGGTGCGGATGCTCTTGCCTTCGTGCATCAGATCGAACGCCTCGTTGATCTGCTCGAGGGGCATGGTGTGGGTGATGAAGTCGTCCAGCTTGAACTCACCCTGCATGTAGCGCTGCACATAGCTCGGCAGCTCGCTGCGACCGCGCACGCCGCCGAAGGCGCTGCCGCGCCAGACCCGACCGGTGACCAGCTGGAACGGACGGGTGCTGATCTCCTGGCCCGCGCCGGCCACGCCGATGATGACCGACTCGCCCCAGCCCTTGTGGCAGCACTCCAGCGCCGCGCGCATCACCTTGACGTTGCCGATGCACTCGAAGGAGAAGTCGACGCCGCCGTCGGTCATCTCGACGATCACCTCCTGGATGGGCTTGTCGAACGTGTTCGGGTTGATGCAGTCGGTGGCACCCAGCTTGCGGGCCAGCTCGAACTTGCTCTCGTTGATGTCGATGGCGATGATGCGGCCGGCCTTGGCCAGGCGCGCGCCTATGATGGCGGAGAGGCCGATGCCCCCCAGCCCGAAGATGGCGACGCTCTCACCCTCTTTCACCTTGGCGGTGTTCATCACGGCGCCGATGCCGGTGGTGACGCCGCAGCCGAGCAGGCAGACCTCTTCCAGCGGGGCGGCCGGATCCACCTTGGCGATGGAGATCTCGGGCAGTACCGTGTATTCGCTGAAGGTAGAGGTGCCCATGTAGTGGTAGATGGGCTGGCCGTCCTTGGAGAAGCGGGTGGTGCCGTCCGGCATCAGCCCCTTGCCCTGGGTGGCGCGGATCTTCTGGCACAGGTTGGTCTTGCCGGATTTGCAGAACTTGCACTCGCCGCACTCGGGGGTGTAGAGCGGGATCACGTGATCGCCGACCTTGACGCTGGTGACGCCCTCGCCGACGGACTCGACGATACCGCCCCCTTCATGGCCCAGGATGCAGGGGAAGACCCCTTCCGGATCTTCACCGGAGAGGGTGAAGGCATCGGTGTGGCAGACGCCGGTCGCGACGATCCGCACCCGCACCTCGCCGGCCTGGGGCGGCATGACCTCGACCTCTTCGATGGAGAGGGGCTGACCCGGTCCCCAGGCGATGGCGGCTTTACACTTGATGCTCTGAACCTGTGCCATGAATGACGTCCTCGTAGTGGTTGGATGAACGGAAATGAGTTCGGAGATCCAGTGTAGTTTCCCGCCGATTTGGTGATAATAACGCTAAGTATCAAATCACTTTTACATACAGGTAATAATGTTCGGCTGGGAAGGGGTCTGTGAATTTGTCAGCGTGGCGGAGCAGGGGGGCTTTACCCCGGCCGCGCGCAAGCTCGGGGTGTCGGTGGCCCAGGTGAGCCGCCAGGTGGCACAGCTCGAAGACAGGCTGCAGGCCAAGCTGCTGCTGCGCACCACCCGCCAGGTGCGACTCACCGAACTCGGGGAGATCTATTTTCGCCACTGCCGCCAGTTGCTGGACAACCTCTACGAGGCGGAGCTGGCGGTGGGGCGCCATCAGGCTGTGCCCCAGGGCTCCTTGCGCATCACGGCCCCGGTCTCCTACGGCGAGAGCCGCATCGCCCCCCTGGTGAACGACTTCATGGTGCGCTTCCCCCAGCTGGAGGTGACCCTCAACCTCACCAACCAGTTGCTGGATCTGGTGCACGAGGGGTTCGATCTGGCGATCCGCCTCGGCCACCTCAAGGATTCGACCCTGGTGGCCCGCAAGCTGGCGCAGCGGGTACCCTATGTGTGCGCCTCCCCCGCCTACACTGCCCGCCACGGCATGCCCAACAGTCTCTCGGAGCTGGCCCGTCACACCTGCCTGGTGGGCAACGGGGACGAGTGGCACTTCACCCTGAACGGTAAACCCCACAGCGTGCGGGTACGCGGTCTGCTGCAGTGCAACAGCGGCCACGCCCTGCTGGATGCGGCCATCAAGGGGATCGGCATCATCCAGTTGCCGGACTACTACGTGAGCGACCACCTCGCCCGGGGGGAGCTCATCGAGCTGCTGCCGGAGCTGCGGGCCCCCGAGGAGGGGATCTGGGCCCTCTATCCCCACAACCGCCACCTCTCCCCCAAGGTGCGGCTGCTGGTGGACTATCTGGCCGAGCGCCTCAGCGATCCCCACCAACCCGCCCTGGTTCGGCCCATCGGTTGATGGGGGCGATACAGGTATAAGAAAGAGGCTGGAATGGGTTGGTAGAATACAAGTATTCATAAATGAATTTTTGTTTCAAATGAGCCTTTGTTGTTGTAGCCTGTCAAACGCAATAGACCTGCTCATACCGGGTCTTTATCCTCTTATTGCTAAAGGACAGATAATAATGAAAGGCACGGTTATTGATTTTAATGAATCAGCTCGTACTGGTTTGATTTCTGGGGATGATAGTAATAGATATCAGTTTGACATTATTGAATGGAAAGGGAATCAGCTCCCGAAGAGTGGCTTGAAAGTTGATTTTTCTATTGAAGGCGAGCATGCAAAAGCCATCTATGCCATAGCCTCTAATGCTGGTTCTTCCAAGAAGGTCGCAGCTGCGCTGTTTGCATTTTTCCTGGGCGCTTTCGGTGCTCACAAGTTCTACTTGGGTTACACCAAACAAGGTGTGATCATGCTGCTGATATTTCTGCTTGGTTTCATTCTGCTTGGTTTGCCGTCGGTTGTTATCGGGATCATTGCCTTCATCGAATTTGTTGTTTATATCTCCAAGTCAGATGAAGAATTTGAGCAGACCTATATTATCAATAAGAAAGTATGGTTCTAGCCGATAAATTACCCGGCTAATTACAGGTTTATTGATATGTTGTGCTGATGAAGGAATAACCCGTTCTTTGACAAGGCCGGGTTATTTTTCTATTCAGCCAAGAACATCCTGGATATCTCAAAGAAAAGGCCCGCATGTGCGGGCCTTTTGCATGGCATGAAGGGCGGGGCTATTCCCGCTCCTTGACATAGGGGGTGCCGAGGGCCTTGGGGGCCACCGCCTTGCCGATGAAACCGGCCAGCAGGAAGACCGTCAGGATGTAGGGCAGCGCCTCGATGGCCTGCACCGGGATCGGGAAATCGCCGATGCTGACCCCTTGCAGCCGGATGGCGACCGCGTCGAGGAAGCCGAACAGCAGACAGGCCGCCATGGCGTTCCAGGGGCGCCACTTGCCGAACACCAGGGCCGCCAGCGCCATGAAGCCCTTGCCCGCGCTCATGTTGGGGATGAACTGGGCGGTTTGGGCCACTGCCAGGTAGGTGCCGCCAATGCCGGCCAGCAGGCCGCCGATGATGAGGGCGGTATAGCGCATCCGCACCACGGAGATACCGGCGGTATCCACCGCCGCCGGGGCTTCGCCCACCGCCCGCAGCCGCAGGCCGAAGCGGGTGCGGAACAGCACCCACCAGGCCAGGGGCACGGCGGCGAAGGCCACGTACTCCAGCAGGGAGTGACCGCTCAAGAGCTCGCTGTAGAGCTGGCCGATGACGGGTACGTCATAGAGCTCCTTGGCATAGGGCAGGTCGATGGGGGCGAAGCGCGCCGCACCGGAGAGCGCCGGGGTCTGGCCGCCCTGATCGAACCAGTAGCGCCCCAGGGTCACGGTGAGACCGGCCGCCAGGATGTTGATGGCCATGCCGCTCACCACCTGATCACCCCGGTGGGTGATGGTGGCGAAGCCGTGCAGCAGGGCGAACAGGATGGAGATCCCCACCCCGACCCCCAGCCCAATCCAGGCGGAACCGGTGACGGCGGCCGCCGCCGCACTGGCGAAGGCGGAGGCCAGCAGCTTGCCCTCCAGGGCGATGTTGACCACCCCGGAGCGTTCACAAAACATCCCGGCCATGGCCGCCAGGATGAGCGGAGGCGCGGTACGAATGGTCGCGTCCAGCATCAGGATCAGCATTTCAAACATGGCTTGGACTCCCTTCGGCTCGCAAAACATCCCCGTCATTCATGGCCGCCAGGATGAGCGGAGGCGCGGTACGAATGGTCGCGTCCAGCATCAGGATCAGCATTTCAAACATGGCTTGGACTCCCTTCGGCTCGCAAAACATCCCCGTCATCCATGGCCGCCAGGATCAGTGGCGGTGCGGTGCGGATGGTGGCATCCAGCATCAGGATCAGCATTTCGAACATGATCAGGCTCCTTTCACTTGGGCGACCGGGCGGTTGGCAAAGGCCAGATAGGCCTGCTCGATGCGCGGGCGCAGCATGTGCTCCAGGGCGCCGCAGAACAGGATCACCAGACCCTGCAGCACCACGACGATGTTGCGGTCCACCCCGAACTCGAAGCTGAGCTCGGCGCCGCCCTGGTAGAGGAAGCCGAACAGCAGGCTGGCGATGATGACGCCGACCGGGTGGTTGCGGCCCATCAGGGCCACCGCGATGCCGGTGAAGCCGAAGCCTTCCACGAAGTTGAGCTTGATCTGGTGCAGCTCACCCTGCAGCACGTTGAGGGCGAAGAAGCCCGCCAACATGCCGGAGATCACCATGGCCAGGATCACCACCTTGGGGTAGGAGATGCCCGCATAGGCGGAGGCACTCTGGCTTGCGCCCACGGAGCGGATCTCGTAGCCCCAGCGGGTATGCCAGATGAAGACCCACACCAGGGCCGCACAGATCAGCGCCCAGAAGAAGCTGATGTTGAGGGGGCTGTTGGGCATGGCGATGCCGAAACCGGCCGCCAGCTCGCTCATCTTCGGCAGCCAGCTCGCCACGGCGAACACCTTGCTCTCGGTGGCCATGGATCCTGGCGGCTTGAAGACGTCTACCAGCAGGTAGGCCATCAGGGAGGCGGCGATGAAGTTGAACATGATGGTGGTGATGACGATATGGCTGCCCCGCTTGGCTTGCAGCCAGGCCGGGATGAAGGCCCAGGCCGCGCCGAACAGGCCGCCGGCGATGATGGCGAGCGGCAGCAAGAGGGCGAACGGCAGCACGTCCCCGAGCAGCAGACAGACCAGACCGACCCCGAGGCCGCCGATATAGGCCTGCCCCTCACCGCCGATGTTGAACAGGCCGGCGTGGAAGGCCACCGCCACCGCCAGACCGGTGAAGATGAAACCGGTGGCGTAATAGAGGGTGAAGCCTATCCCCTCGCCGGTGCCGAAGGCGCCGTACCACATGATTTCGGCTGCCTCGATGGGGCTGATGTCGAGGTAATAGAACAGGATGGCCGACACCAGGAAGGCCAGCAGGATATTGACTGCGGGCAGCACGCCCACGGATATCCAGGCAGGAACACGTGCTTGGCTCATGAATGGGCCTCCTTGATATCGTCGGGGACTGGTGTGTTGACCATCATCAGGCCGAATCCGTTACAAGTGGTTGTGACCTTCATGATGTGGCTCCTTGTGATTGGCTTGCCGCCACGTCGTCAGGAACTATGTTCGCCATCATCAGGCCGATGGTGCGTTCATCCGCCCTGGCGCCGTCCAGCTCGCCGACGATGCGGCCATCGGCGATGACCAGGATGCGGTCGGAGAGGCTCATGATCTCGTCCAGCTCCACCGACACCAGCAGCACCGCCTTGCCCTTGTCGCGCATAGCGATGATCTGCTGGTGGATGTACTCGATGGCGCCGATGTCGACGCCCCGGGTCGGCTGGCCGACCAGCAGCACATCCGGGTCCTGCTCCACTTCCCGGGCGATCACCAGCTTCTGCTGGTTGCCGCCGGAGAAGTTGGCGGTCTTGTGCTCCGGGCTCGGCGGGCGCACGTCCCACTTGTCCATCTTGGCCTGGCAATCCTGGCGGATCGCCTCCTTGTCCTGCAGCCAGCCCTTGTTGTACTGGGCACGGCGGTGATAACCGAGGATGAAGGCCTCTTTCGCCTCGAAGCGGTTGATGAGCCCCATCTTGTGCCTGTCTTCCGGGATGTGGCCGAGGCCGAAGTTGCGCACCTGCTCCGGGTCGGCCGGGTGGCTCTGGCTCACCTCGTGGCGCTGCGCCCCGGCGATGGTGAAGCCGCCCTTGCTGGGCTTGAGGATGCCGCCGAGCATGCTGAGCAGCTCGGACTGGCCGTTGCCGGAGACCCCGGCGATGCCGACCACTTCCCCCGCCCGCACTTCGAAGCTGACGGATTTGACCCGTTCCACCCCGGCGTCATCGACGTAAGAGAGGCCCTCGACCTTGAGCTTGGCCTCGCCCGGCTGGGCGGTGCCCTTGTCGACCTTGAGGCGCACCTTGCGGCCCACCATCAGCTCGGCGAGCTGCTCCTTGTCGGTGTCTTTGGTGGCGACATGGGCCACCATCTCCCCCCGGCGCATGATGGAGACCTGATCCGTGATGGCCAGGATCTCCCGCAGCTTGTGGGTGATGAGGATGACGGTCGCCCCCTGATCCCGCAGCTTTTTCAGCACCTCGAACAGGTGATCCGCCTCTTGCGGGGTCAGCACCCCGGTGGGCTCGTCGAGGATCAGGATGCGGGCACCGCGATAGAGCGCCTTGAGGATCTCGACCCGCTGTTGCAGGCCCACCGGCAGATCCTCGACCTTCTCGTGCAGCGGCACCTCGAGACCATAGTCCCGTGCCAGCTCGCCCAGCAGCTTCTCGGCGGCCGCCAGGCTCTTGCCCAGGCGCCAGCCGTTCTCGGCCCCCAGGATGACGTTTTCCAATACGGTAAAGTTGTTCACCAGCATGAAGTGCTGGTGCACCATGCCCACCCCGGCGGCAATCGCATCTTGGGAGCCATGGGGTTTGAACGGATTCCCGTCGATCAGCATCTCGCCTTTGTCGGCGTGGTAGAAACCGTAAATGATGCTCATCAGGGTCGACTTGCCGGCGCCATTTTCGCCGACGATGCCGTGAATGCTGCCTTTACGAACCTGAAGGTCGATCTGCTTGTTGGCGTACACGTCGCCGAACCGCTTATCGATACCCCTTAATTCGATGGCATAGCGATCTGTCTGGTCCATGATGCAGTCCTTGCGGGTCATGAAGTAGAGACTAAAAACCGGCCCGTGCGGGCCGGTCATCACTGGTTGAGAGTCGTAGCAGTGACTCGGTATTTGCAGGATCAGTACTTACAGGAGTTGTCGCTCATGTAGTCGTGCACCTTGATCTTGCCGGCGATGATGTCGGCCTTGATGCTCTCGACCTTGGCTTTCATTTCCGGGGTGATCAGCTTGGCGTTGTTCTCGTCCAGCGCCCAGTCAACCCCGCCTTCGGCCAGACCCAGGGACTGGATGCCCGGCTTCCAGCTGCCCTTGGCGGCGTCATCCCAGCTCTTGTACGCGGCCAGACCCACGGACTTGACCATGGAGGTCAGCATGGTGCCCGGTTGCAGGTGGTTCTGGTTGGAATCCACACCGATGGCCAGCTTGCCTTCGTCCTTGGCAGCCTGATAGACACCGATACCGGTGCCACCGGCGGCGGCATAGACCACGTCGGCGCCCTTGGCGAACTGGGACTTGGCCAGTTCTGCACCCTTGGCGGGGTCAGCAAAGGCTGCCGGGGTGGAGCCGGTCATGTTCTGATAGACGTCGATCTTCGGATTGATGTACTTGGCGCCCTGCTCATAGCCGCACTGGAACTTGCGGATCAGCGGGATGTCCATGCCGCCCACGAAGCCGACCTTGCCGGTCTTGGAGGCGATGGCCGCCAGGGCACCCACCAGGAAGGAACCTTCATGCTCCTTGAAGATGAGGGACTGGACGTTCGGCTTGTCGACCACCATGTCGATGATGGTGAACTGGGTGTTCGGGAACTCGGTGGCTACTTTCTCTACCGCGGAACCCATGTTGAAGCCGACGGCGACGATGGGGCCGTTGCCACGGCTGGCCAGACGACGCAGGCCCTGCTCGCGCTGGGCTTCGTTCTGGGGTTCGAACTCCTTGACCTTGACGCCTTTGTCCTTGTTGTAGACTTCGACGCCGTTGCGGAACACGGCTTCGTTGAAGGACTTGTCGAATTTGCCTGCGGTGTCATAGATGACGGCGGGCTCGGAGGCTGCCTGGGCGGACAGGGCAGCGAGGGTGAGGGCGGCCACGGTGGCCAGCTTGAGCACTTTAGTCACGATCGTATCCTTGATTGTTATGTGAGGGTCCACAACCTGTCTTGGCAGGTCATAAAGCACGCTGGCTAACTGTAAGTGAGCCAGCCCGTTGGTCAAGGGGATCATAGAGGAAAAACGTTTGCGTTAACGGTTTGAAATATAAGCAAATTGCCTTATAAGTGTTTGTTTTATGGTGTTTTTGCAGAATTAAATTCCGGGATTAATAGGGCTCGATCGACATTTGTGTTTGGATTCATGACGTTAGGCGCAACCGTTTTCCTCCCCTGATGAAAAAACTGGCTTCCATCGGCACCAGCCCTGCGGCCTCATCGACGCCACGCTGGCGGGCGGGCTGGCTGATCGCCAGGAGGTCCGCCCCGGGTGTGACAGCCCACGATGGGTGGCTATTTCCCCTCCCAGGGCCGTCGTCTGTGGCCGTTTTTCCTGCTCGCTCGGGGCCTGCGTGATGGCAAGCACACTCATATGGAAATGCATTGGTGTTTGTCATATGGGTACGCTAGGTTATACCCGGATTAACTTGGCCCCCGGGATGGGGCCGTATTTTTGACATTTGTTCGGGTGATAAAAATGAAAAAAAACGTGCTGAGTATGGCAGTGGCTTGTGTGTTGTCCGGTGTCATGTTGACCGCTTGCGGGGGCGGTGGTGACGATAACGGTGGCGGCAGCAATGGTGGCAACAATGGCGGTGGCACCGACACCGGCAGCAAGCCTCTTCACACTGCCGTCTTCCTGGATTCCGTCGTAGGTGGCCTCGACTATCGGTGCAACGATTACACCGGTGTCACCAATGCCAAGGGTGAATTCCTGTTTGATGATGGCGACACCTGCGAATTCGCATTGGGCAACCAGCGCCTGGGGGCGGTGACCCTCAAGGCGGGCAACTCGCTGGTGACCCCTTACACCCTGGCGGGTGACGACAAGGAGAAAGCGATCCGCATTGCGGCATTGCTGCAGACGCTCGACAGCGACAGCAATCCGGAGAACGGCATCACCCTCGACAAGGCGCAGGTCGCGCAACTGGGGATCGTCGAACTGGGTAGCGATGACGCCTTCAACACCTCCCTGGTTGAGGCGCTGAAAACAGCGGGCCTCACCAAAGCCGTCGTCTCTCTGGCTGCGGCGAAAGCCCACCTCTCCGCCACCCTGGCTGGCGTCAATGGCCGCTCCGTGGCGGTCGACAAGGTGCTGAGCGATCTGCAGGGACTGACCGATCTGAAAAACCTGGACGTCGAGAGCAAGTTCAAGGAGTACAAGGAGACCCTGCAGGCCGAGACCGGTGAGAGCGGCAAGGCCGATCGCCAGATCGTGCTGGCCATGCTGACCATGCTGGAGGTGACCAACAACCCCGTGGTGGCTGAACGCCTGGCCTTCACCTCGTCCGCCATTGGCAGTGGTTACAGCACCAGCCTGGCCAAGGTGATGGATGTCATCATCCATACCCCCGGCACCGCCTCCGTGGCGCTCAAAGGTGGCAAGGGATATACCCGTGACGTGGCCAAGCTGATGGGCGCCTATGCCGACAGCCTGGAAAACGTCGCGGCTGCCCTGGCCGATATCCAGGATCCGGATTACAGCGCCACCTATGGCGATGACGATACCGTCACCCTCAACCTCGACGGTGCCAAGGCACTGCGGGCGTCTGCGATGGCGATGGCATCGGCCCTCAACATCGCCGCCTCCTACCAGTACGGTCCGGACAGCGCCTATGTCACCCAGCAGGAAGAAGTGACCTTGCCGCGTATGCACATCAAGGACACCTGGGGCATGCAGCCGACCACCACCTATGAAGAGAGCAGCAGCACCTTCGAGACCCAGTTCAGTCAGCAGGAAATCGAGCCGGATGCGCTGGTGGCGCACGCCGATTTCTTCCGTTTGACCGACGATGCCAAGGCACGGTTGGCCAAGGCCAAGTCGCAGTTGAAGGATGCGGTGAGCCTCGCTCTGACCATCGATCAGAGCAAGCTGGACGAATCGTTGACCCAGGATGAGATCGAGGCCAATGCCGCGACTCTCAAGGAGCTGGCGAACCACTTTGCAGGCACTGTGCCCACTATCCAGTGGGAAAGCGTCGAGACCCGATACGTCAATACCGGCATGGGCTGGCAGCCTCAAGAGGTGGGGGTGAAGTACAACATCAATGTGCTGCCGTTCTTCGATGAGATGCTGGATCGCAGTGACATGACCATCAAGGTGACCGGCGGCTGTGATGGCGCCGTGGGGGCGCGGGATGCCGAGCTGTCCAAGGCCATGGGAGAGCCCATGTGTCTCATCACGAGCGACGAGTTCAAGGCACTTGCCCAGAGCGATCGCGGCGCACTGAAGTACATCGGCTGGATGCAGGAAGATCAGGAGAGCCACACCGCCATCTATGCCAAGGGGGTGGGTTATGAATGGTCAACCCAGATGACGCCGGTGGCCGGGTCGACCTTTGACAAGGTATTCGTCTCCTGTACCGACCTGGATGACAACAAGGTCAGCTGTGCCGATCAGCTGTAAACCAGTGGGAGCGCTCCTGACGGGGGCGCTCCTGTTGTGGATGCCGGTGGCACAGGCTGCCGGCATGCTGACGCGCTACACCGATTATCGGGAGCGTGTCTTCGATCGTCAGGGTCAGTTGCAATATCAATTGACCACCCACGAATACTTGCAGCGGATGCCCAGCGGGCGTCCGTCATTGTCCAGTCTGTTTGCGTTGCGAGAGATGCAACGAGCATCACTGCAGCTCAAGCAGGGCACCTTGATGGTGAATGACGTCATCGTGCGCTTCGAGCATGGGCATTATCAGGACGGCATGTTGATGATGGGGAACACGGAAGTGACCCTGCCTGAGGGCCGCATGCTGGCCGCTTCACTGCGATTTGATCCCGTCCAGCAGGTGCTGGATGCCCCCCGCGCCCGGTTGCTCAGCTTTTCCGGTGAGGTACTGGGCCAATACCGGGACTATCACCGCCCCCTTCGTTGATCCTGCCGGTTGGTCTCTGGCGGCTCAGGCCGTATAATCCCCGCCTGTATAAATAAACAGGAGTGGTGATGGACGTTTCAACCCTGCTCGACGGGCTCAATGACAAGCAAAGAGACGCGGTGGCGGCCCCCCGTTGCAACCTGCTGGTGCTGGCCGGTGCCGGTTCGGGCAAGACCCGGGTGCTGGTGCACCGTATCGCCTGGCTGATGCAGGTGGAACGCTGTTCACCCTTCTCCATCATCGCGGTGACCTTTACCAACAAGGCGGCGGCCGAGATGCGCGGCCGGGTCGAGAAGGTGATCGGGGACGGTGTGCGCGGCATGTGGATAGGCACCTTCCACGGCATCGCCCACCGATTGCTGCGGGCCCACCATCTGGATGCGGGCCTGCCCCAGGATTTCCAGATCCTCGACTCGGACGATCAGTACCGCCTCATTCGCCGGGTGCTCAAGGCGCTCAACCTCGACGAGAAGCACTGGGCCCCGCGCGCCGTGATGGGCTACATCAACGGCAAGAAAGACGAGGGGCTGCGCCCCGGCGACATCGATCTTTACGGCGACCCCGTCACCCGCACCTATCAGCAGATCTACAAGACCTATCAGGAGACCTGCGATCGCTCCGGGCTGGTGGACTTCGCAGAACTCCTGTTGCGCGCCCACGAGCTGTGGCTGAACAAGCCGCACATCCTCGAGCACTACCGCGACCGCTTCCAGAACATCCTGGTGGACGAGTTTCAGGATACCAACGGCATCCAGTACGCCTGGCTGCGGATGCTGGCAGGGGATTCCGGCAAGGTGATGATCGTCGGCGACGATGATCAGTCCATCTACGGCTGGCGCGGCGCCAAGATTGAGAACATCCAGCGCTTCCTGTCCGACTATCAGGGCGCCGAGACCATTCGCCTCGAGCAGAACTACCGCTCCACCGCCAATATCCTCAAAGCCGCCAACAGCGTCATCGCCAACAACTCGGAGCGCCTTGGCAAGGAGCTGTGGACCGAAGGGGCCGAGGGGGAGCCGATTTCGCTGTACGCCGCCTTCAACGAGGTGGACGAGGCCCGCTTCGTGGTCGGCCGCCTCAAGGATTGGAAAGAGAAGGGCGGTTTGCTCGCCGACTGCGCCATCCTCTATCGCTCCAACGCCCAGTCGCGGGTGCTGGAAGAGGCGCTGATGCAGGACGCCATGCCCTACCGCATCTACGGCGGCCTGCGCTTCTTCGAGCGCCAGGAAATCAAAGACGCCATGGCCTACCTGCGGCTCATCAACAACCGTGGCGACGACGCCAGCTTCGAGCGGGTGGTCAACACCCCGACCCGGGGCATCGGCGATCGCACCCTGGAGATCCTGCGCAACAACGCCCGGGATCAGGGCCAGAACCTGTGGCAATCGGCCAAGACTCTGCTCAATGACAAGGTGCTGACCGGCCGCGCCGGCAACGCGGTGCGCGGCTTTGTGGATCTCATCGACGCGCTGGAGGAACAGGTCTCCCTGCTGCCCCTGCACCAGCAGGCGGATATCGCCATCCAGCACTCCGGCCTCAAGGCGATGTATCTGGCGGAAAAAGGCGAGAAATCCCAGGCGCGGGTAGAAAACCTGGACGAACTGGTCACCGCCTGCCGCCAGTACCAGCGCCCGGACGAGCTGGAGGACATGAGCGATCTCTCCGCCTTCCTCGCCCACGCGGCGCTGGAGTCCGGCGAGAATCAGGCGGACGAATATGCCGACGCGGTGCAGCTGATGACCTTGCACAGCGCCAAGGGGCTGGAATATCCCCTGGTGCTGCTGGTCGGTGTGGAAGAGGGCATGTTCCCCAGCCAGCAATCCACCGAGGAGTCGGGCCGGCTCGAGGAAGAGCGGCGCCTCTGTTACGTGGGCATGACCCGCGCCATGGAGAAGCTCTACATCTGTTATGCGGAGAGCCGCCGCATCTACGGCCGCGAGATGTTCCACAAGCCGAGCCGCTTTATCCGCGAGATGCCCGCCGAGTGTCTGGAGGAGATCCGGCTGCGCACTCAGGTCAGCCGCCCCACCCAGTACGGCCGCTTTAGCCAGAACGAGGTGCAGCAGAGCTTCGACGCCAGCGGCATCAAGCTCGGCCAGCGGGTGCTCCATCCAAAATTCGGGGAAGGGGTGGTACTCAACTTCGAAGGGGTCGGCCAGCAGAGCCGGGTGCAGATCCAGTTCGACGACGTCGGCGCCAAGTGGCTCGTCACCGCCTACGCGAGATTGGAGGCGCTCTGATTTCTTACACCTTTTAATGTAATAAACCCGGCTTAAACCGGGTTTATTAATTCCGTTGAAAATATAAATAGTTATTAAAAGGTAGCGTTTAGAGAGCGAACATTCATTCGCTTCGGAGTGTCAGTACAAAGGAGTTTCTAGCATAATTGCCAGCGTTAGTAGCTCTCCCTGCATTTATATTTAATGAGCCACCATTCAATTTAGCCATCTCTCTCGCAAGATAAAGGCCAATGCCATCGCCATTTTTTTTCATCGATACTGCATATGTTCCTGAATAGCCCTCTTCGAAAATCATCTCTTCTTCATCTTTATTTATTATTAAACTTTCCATCTCGAAATAAATCTCAACAAAGCCACTTTTAGTTAGGCGTGTGCTTATGTTGAAAGAGCTATTCTTCATTATATACTTACTAGCGTTATCCACAATGTAATATATGCACGCATGTATGGAGTCGTAGTCAAATGCCGCCTGAATAGTCGTCTTTTCTACATCTACACGAACTTTATTTTCAGTAAATGAATTAAAGAAAAGATAAAATACATTCATGAGCACTCTATGAAGGTCGTGAGTCTCTTTTTTGATAGAACCTATTTTCCCAGATATCTTGTCAAAAGCTGAATATTCAGCAATTTGAGCGTTCTGATGTTTAAGGATTTTTAATATTGCTTGGGCCGCATCGCGAGGATTTTCAATAATACATTGTTCAATAAAATTTATGCATTCCCTAGGTTCAAGCAACATACCATCTTGTGGAACTAGGTAAAATATTTCTTGCGTGGTTTTTGCGGTAAGACTTTTTAAATTATGTATAAATGCTCTTGATCTATGCTCAGATTTTATTTTTGAAGCTTCTATTGTTGGTGCAGCCGCTAATACGGACAACACCTCACTATCCATTATTTTTCTACTATTTATCCTATCCTTATCATGAGATATGGCAAGGGCGATATAATCCTCACTCTCTAGTTTTGTAACCCTTGCACTTCTTCCATTGATACGGCAAACAGATGTCCTTCCATTACCTATTTTTTTTAGTAAAGAATCAATACTAGGGCCGACTTGATTCATTAAGAAATCTTGCTTACCTTTCTTCCAAAGAGCTATGTCAGGAAAATTTCTCATCATTATCTTAGTACTCGCATAATTGTTTCTTCAAAACGAATAGGATCTGCGGTTTTTGGAAGAGAATAGTCAGCTTCCTGTAAAGCAACATGGAAGCGAGCTCCATCCTCACGTGATGAGTAAATTATAACTTTTTTGTGTGGATACCTTCTTTTTATAGCGAGAGCCAACCCAAGGCCTTCCTCAGAAAGCTGCAAGGCGACGCCGACTCCTTGAATATCAACAAAAACAACATCAGCTTCAATTAAAGACGTTTGCTCTAAAGATGTGATGTCAGTAACTATACTTGTATATTCCCATCCCATGCGCTTAAGTATGCTTACGATCTTAAATTCAGAATCATCATCAATGAAAAGAATTTTGGTGTCCCGTTTTAATGAAAGGATGCTTTTCTTTGTTTGATTATCACTGCCATGGGGTGGCACATCTGGGGCTTGATGGGGTGGAGTGAAGGTAGCCCTATTTGATTGGTGGGACGCATTAGGGGGTTGATTATTTTCTTGTTGCGTTTCTATAGCTGGTATTGTTTGTTCTGGTTTACCTTTTTTTCGCCAAAAAATGAACCCACCTATGGCAATTAGGCCGGCTATTAATGATACAACTTTTTCTGCACTATCTATATTTAATTCCATTCTGATATAAACTCCTTATGTGAATAATATTCATCACATGATATGCCAATACTTTTGAGAGCTAGTCATGCCTTGATTCAGTTGTGGTTAGGTCATCAGTTCACTTGACCAACTCGCTCTCCATCACCCCTTGCTTGCCTTCCTCCTCACTGACCTGACTCAGCTTGGAGCGGGCCATCAGTAGGCCCATCTTGACCTCCTGCCAGACGTAGTAGTTTTTACCCGCCTCGGTACTGAGGGTCAGGGTGGCATCGTTCTTCGACATGTAAGAGATGCGGCTGCCCGGCGCCCTCTGTTTTGGTTGGAAGAAAGGAAAATAAAGGTTCGCATGGGGCCTTGCGGGTACGCAACCGCTCAGGTTGATGCTGATGTGACGGGATTCAATATTTCGACAATTAACGGACATGGCGTACCGCTTTGACGCTGAAACCAGCCAAGGCATACTGCCCCGTCACCAGATGGGAGTCATTGATGTCTACAAGGATGCCGACACTGCAACGGTTGAGGTTGTGGTTGCTGCGAAAATCGGCGCTGGCGCTGCTGACCAGCCTGCTGTTTATGATTTCGTTTACCCTGTTTCAATACGCATCCTGGTGGCCGGCACTGGCCGAGGATACGTCTCTCGAATGGAGTGGCTTCTTCCAAGGGCGGACCTTTGCCGAGCTGGCCCCGGCCATGCTTGAGTTCAGCGCCGTGCTCGCCTCTGCTTTTTTGCCCCTGTTTTTGCTGATACCCCGCCCGCTGTTGCTGCCGCTCTTTGCTGGGCTCTGGTTGTGGCAGACCTACGACATCGCCTTTATGACGGCAACCGCGTCGACCTGGCTGCCCCACGAGATCATCTGGACCTTTATCCTGCCTTATACCCACTGGTTGTTGATCACCCTGCTGTCCCCTTTGCTGCTGATCCGTCATCTCGGCAGGCGATTATTTACTGATACATCGGCAACACAGGCAGGGGGCGTCATCCTGGACGACGGACGGTAGCCAGAGGGAGCGATTGATTCCGCGAAAGTCCGATGACGCTTCGCTAATCGAACCTACATGCAGGCGGGTTCCAACAGGTATCCGCCTATCGGGCTCACCGCAACTGAAACGCCTTGACGAGAAATTCGATAAAGAGCCGCACGTTGCGGGACTGCTCCTTGTGGAAGGGGTAGACGGCGAACAGGGCGTGGGGGTCGGGTTGCCAGTCGGGGAGCAGTCTGACCAGGGTGCCGTCCGCCAGTTCGTTCGACACGAATTCATCTGGTACCAGGATCACCCCGAGCCCCTGCACCGCCGCCTGTTTCAGGGCGATGCCGTTGTTGGCGCAGAAGCTGGCGGGGGGCAGCTCCACCGCCACGCTCTCCGCGTCCCGGGTGAAGAACCACTTGTTGGGGGAGGAGGAGAGGCTGTAGCGCAGGCAGTTGTGGGCCTTGAGATCCGCCGGGTGGGCAGGCTGGCCCGCCTCCTTCAGGTAGTCGGGGGCGGCGCAGAGCACCCGCTGCACCTCGCACAGGGGTTTGGCGCGCAGGGTGGAGTCCTCCAGGGTGCCAGCCCCCCGGATCACCACGTCCAGCCCCTGATCCACCAGATCCATATAGGCGTCGCTCAGGATCACCTCGATGCCGATCTCCGGATAGCGGCGCTGGAATTCGCAGACGAGGGGGTTGAGGCGGATCAGCCCGTAGGACATGGGCATGCCGATCCTCAGCCTGCCCCTGGGGGTGAAGGAGGCGGCCATGATGGACTGGTCGGCGGCCTCCAGGCTGTCCAGCACGGCGCATATCTGGCCGTAATAGGCCATGCCGGCTTCGGTGACGCTCAGCCGCCGGGTGGTGCGGTTGATAAGCGCAATGCCGAGAAAGGCTTCCAGCTCGTTGATGTTCTTGCTGACCGCCGCCTGGGAGAGGCGCAGATCGTCCGCCGCCGCCCTGAAGGTGCCCATTTCCACCACCCGGCGAAAGACGTTCAGCGCCGTGATCTTGTTCATCCTGCCCCCGTTAATTCACTACTGGTAAATGATGGCGCCATCATTGCGCACTTTTATCACAATAGTGCGGTTCCCCGGGGTGTCCACCCCCCATCCCCCGCCAGACAGAGAGTTGCCGGTGGCAGACCGGCCCGGATCATGGCCCTCCGGGGCGTGGCGGTCCCGGCAGAGACGCAGACGAAAGGGAGGCGATGGGCCCCGGGCACCCCGGCCCGTGACGGCAGGCATAAAAGCAGGCGGCAGGGCCCGAGCCCCGCCGCCAGATGGCACGCACCGGCTTACTGCACCTTGCCGGGGGTGGGGGGCAGGGTGATGCCGACATCGGCCCAGGGGTTGGTGCCAAGCAACTGCGCGTGGGGCACGTCCGCCTGGTAGCGCATGGTGAATGCTCTGGGTCCGTGGGCGAAGGCCACCAGCAGCCCCTGTTTTGCATCCATCAACCCGGCGTGCATGCCGAGCCCGTGATAGCTGACTCGCACCGCCTTGTCCTCCAGGCCCACCTTGTCTATCTGGAAGCGGGCGATACTGCCGTCTTTGAGGGTAAAGCCCCAGCGGAACGGGCCGCCGCTGACCACCGTCATCACCTCGTCGATGTCGGTACCGTCCTCGGCGGAGTTGACGTGCATGCGGCCGTATTTCCCCAGCACGGCGCTGCGGGTGCGCTCGTCCAGCGCCATCAGGTCATAGACCTTGGGGTAGGGGCCGACGCCGGTCTCTTCGGTGGCGACGCCGCCCCCTTGCACCGCAGGCTCGCGCCCTGCGAGCCTGGCCTGATCCAGCAGCTCCCCCTGACTCAGGTTGAAGGCCGAGATCAGGGCGTCGTGCTCCGCTTTGGTCAGGGCGCGGCGGTGGGAGGCTTCAAGCAGGGGCCTGGCGGCCTCGGGAATGTCGACAGTGACCACGTTGACGCCGATGGGGTTGAGCGCGTTGTTGACCGCTTCGACCCCGGTCACGGCGGGGCGGCCATCGCTGAACTGCACCGAGACGATGTCACCGGCGAAGGTGTTGAAAGAGAAGGCCGAGGCGAGGGTGCCGGCCAGCAACGGGATATGGGTGAGTTTCATACAAGACTCCTCGTTAAGGTTCGAGAAGCAGTCTAGGGCGGCGATGTGTTCACTGAAATGACACTCGGATGATATGAAAATTCACTAACAGTAATGAATGGCAGAACAAAGGGAGGAGCACGCCTGCCAGGTGCACCATGCTGCGTCACAAGCAGGGTGAAAAAAGCACAAAAAGTGATGATCCAGTCATTAGCGAGATGCATATGCCCGTGGGGACCAACCAATGGAGAATGACCAGATGAAATGGATTCAACGTTGTGCCGCACTTGCAATGATATTGGGTCTGACTGCGTGCGGAGGCAGTGACAATGACAGCAGTCCGCCCAATGCGGCCATCAGGATCAGCCACCTCGCCCCCGATGCCCCCAGGGTGAATGTCAATGTCGATGGGGCTGCCTTCCTGACGGCCGTTGATTTTGGCTCGAGTAGCGGGCTCAAGCCGGTGGCGGCTGGCAGCCACGAGGTGGCAGTGGACGGGATTTTGCCGAGCGGTACCGCGACGGTCATCGGGCCGGTCTCCCTCGATCTCAAACCCGACACCCAGTACGACGTGCTGGCCGTGGGTACACTGACGGGCAGCGGCGATACCGCGTTTGGCCCGCTGGTGATTGAACGGCCGGACCAGATGCCCGCTGGCGGCGAGGTCCGGGTGCAGGTCGTGCATGCCGCCCCGAGCGCACCTGCGGTGGATGTTCATGTCACCGCTCCCGGTGCTGCATTGGGCAGTCCGACGCTGTCCGGCATTCCCTTCAAGACCTACAGCGATCCCCTGACTCTGCCGGCCGGGGAGTATCAGGTCAGGCTGACGCTGCCGGGCAGCAGCGATGTGGTGTATGACTCGGGTCCATTGCCTCTCACCGGCGGTGCGGATCTGCTGATTGCGGCGATCGACAACCTGGGGGCGGGGCCAAGCCCGGTCAAGCTGCTTGCCATCGACAGCACTGGTGCAACCCCTCTCCTGTCTGTGAATGAGCAGGCCCAGTTGAGGGTGGTCCATGGGGTTGCTGACGCCCCGGCCGTGGATATCCG
The DNA here is from genome assembly GCF_041402625.1 of Aeromonas sp. S19(2024). NCBI lineage: Bacteria > Pseudomonadati > Pseudomonadota > Gammaproteobacteria > Aeromonadales > Aeromonadaceae > Aeromonas > Aeromonas sp. S19(2024). The sequence continues at coordinate 90,858 of NZ_JBGLQU010000011.1, read as the reverse complement.
GGTCAATGGTGCCGCACCGACCGCCGCCCCGTTGCAGGGGCTGGCGTTCAAGGGAAATACCGGATATCTGGATCTGGCGGCGGCGGATTATGATTTTGTGGTCACGCCGACGGGCGCCACGACCCCTGAAGTGATCAATGCCAGCGACGTGCCGCTCAAGGCGGGCACTCGCTACTCCCTGTTTGCCGTCGGCCAGTTGCTGGATCCCGCAGGCGAAACCATTGAGCCCTTGCTGCTGACGGACACGGGCCGCGCGGTGGCGACAGAGGCGCAGCTTCGCGTGCTTCATGCGGCACCCACGGCTCCGGCAGTGGACGTTTATCTGACGACGGGGTCAGACATCAGCGCCAGCACCCCCGTGCTCAAGGCTGTGCCCTTCAAGGGGGACAGCGGGTATCTTGCGGTTGCCGCCGGAGATTACTTTGTCACCGTCACCGCCTCGGGTGACAAGAGCCCGGTCATTGGCCCCCTGCCGGTCACCTTGTCGACCAGCCAGGTATTAACTGCGGCAGCCTTGTCTGACAGCGTCGGGGGCGTCGATCCCGAGTTGCTGATCCTGGAAGACATCAGCAGCAGTCAATAACCCCCTCTCTCATCAAGAGCAGGGGTGACTGGACCCGGACTGAACTGTCAGTCCGGGTCTTTTTATGGCCTGCCGCTGGCTAGGTGGGGATCCTGGCAGTCCGGGGATGACCAGAAAGAGTCGGCCCGGCATAGAGCCGTCAGGCCCGGGTTGTGGTATGACTCGGGGCGTCATCAAACAGAACCTGTCGGAGGACGAGACAATGCTGGCGTTGATCACCACGGCGCACCACACCTGTTACCCCAATCCTATCGCCTTTCGGGCCGGAGAGCGGGTGCGCATCGGCCACGAGGACGACGAGTTCCCGGGCTGGGTGCGCACCTTTACCGCAGACGGCAACGAGGGGTGGGCGCCCCTGTCCCTGCTGACCCCGATCGGCGCCGGGGAGGCGCAGGCGCGCCAGGACTATACCGCCCGGGAGCTGGACGTGGCGGCGGGGGAGCGGGTACGGGTGGATCGGGAGTTGGCAGGCTGGCTCTGGGTACATAACGAAGCGGGGCAATCAGGCTGGATCCCGGCCAGCTGCATCGCCTCGCCCTCATAAGGTGCAGCGGCTCGGAGAAGGAGTAGAGAGCGGAGAGAGAAACCCGGCCACTGACGGGGCGCGGCGGCCGGGTGAATTGTAAAGAGTAGGGTGACGGAAAACGGGATCAGCCTAGTCTAATCAACTCGATGGGGGCGTAGCGCTCCTGGCTGTTCGTCAGCAGCACGCACTTCTCATGTTCCGCCTCATAGGGGCTCAGGTTGTCGGTGTGCGCCTCCTTGAGGGTGTCGACTGCGCCGGTGGCGGCAATCATCACCCGTTGGCCCAGGGTCAGCACATTGCGGTTTCTGTCGTAGATCTTCATGGCATTCTCCTTGTGGGATGGGTGCCCCGGCCCGTGCCGGGGCAACGGGCTCCAGACTACGCCCCTCGAAAAACGAGATGCCTGTCACAGATCAAAAAAAGGGGAAAGAGGGACTCGGTGCGGCGACGGGGTATGGCGCTCTGGCCTCGCAGCCCGCCGGTGATCGCCACTGCCTGTCGCAGGGCAAGGAGGACGCCCCCGCTTTTCATCCCCTCGGGCTCGAACTGCAAGGGGGATGCGCTATAGTGGAGCCGCTCGTTTTACTGCCTTCAACCAACCGAGAGTGCATTATGAATCGTGATATCGCAGCCCAGTTCATCAAGATGCTGACCAACCTGGACCAGTGTCTGGCCAAGGCCGAGGCCCACGCCGAGGCGAAGAAATTCAACGTGGACAACTTCTTCAATGAGCGCCTCATCGTCGACATGCTGCCCCTGAGCAAGCAGGTGCTGATCTGCTGTGACAGCGCCCGTGCCGTGGTGGCCACCGCCAGCCTGAGCGAGCCGCCGGTGCTGGGGGATGATCCCAAGACCATGGCGGATCTGCGCACCCACGTGGCCAAGACCATCGCCTACCTGCAAGGCAAGCTGGACGCCGATTTCAGCCAGTATGCGAGCGGCCACTACTACCCCTACTGGGCGGGCGGCAAGGGGATGGACGGCCACAGCTGCGTGCATGAGTACGGCATCCCGAACTTCTACTTCCACCTCACCATGACCTATGCCCTGCTGCGCCAGGCCGGGGTGGATCTGGGCAAGCGGGATTACCTGGGCGGTCTGAACCTGCAATAAACCGCGTTTCAGCGACGACAAAGCCTGCCCCCTGGCAGGCTTTGTCGTTTTCGGCCCGACTCAGCGCCCCAGGTTGTCGGCCAGTTGTTTGGCGCGGCTTGCGGCCCACTGATCGATCATTTTCTCCATCTCCAGGGCGGTGATGGGGGAATCCTTGTGGGTGGTGTCCGGGCTCTCGCGGGCGTCCATCACCCGCACCAGCAGCTTGCCGCTCTGGGCGTCGAGCAACTGGGCCATGCTGCCCACCTTGAGCAGATAGGGCTCCTTGCCTATCACCTCGCGGGTGACGTTGATGGCGATCTTGGCGGGCAGCAGATCCCGCAGTTTGGGGTCGGGCCGGGTCAGGTCGAAGTTGGTGATGGCCGCCTGCACCCGCATCACGCCGGGACCGGGTTCGGTAGCCATCTTGACGCCGTGGCTCATCAGCTCCCGCTGGAAGGTGGCGTGGTAGTAGCGGCCTATCTCGTTCTGCTCGTTGGCGGTCAGCAGATACCACTGGCCGTTCTCCTGGCGGATGAACTGCAAGGGATCGAGCAGCACCTGATGGTACTGGCGCAGATCCACGCCGGGCTCCTTGTAGATACGCTGGTTGGGGTTGCTTTCACTCTGCTGGAAGGCCGTCAGCGGAATCGCCTGCAGGCTGTGGGTGACCTGGTTCTTCACGGCGCACCCGCCCAGCAGGGCGGCGGCCATGGTCATCATCAAGACTCGTTTCATGGGGGCTCCTGGCGGTGGATGGTCGCTGCAAGAACGCAGCCCGCCCTGCCCACAGAGATACCTGATCAGGCCCCTCTCTCACAAGGGGTATCTGTGCGGGGGCTACCGGGGGAGCCCCCGTGTCAGGTCACTCGGCGGGGATCTCGGGCTCCACCAGGGTGGCGAGCTGCATCAGGGACTCCTGCCAGCCGAGGTAGCACATCTCCACCGGGATGACCGCCGGAATACCCGCCTGTTCGATGGCGAGATCGGTGCCGCACAGCACCTGGGTGAGGGTGATGGTGACCTGCATTTCCCCGGGCAGGTTGGGGTCGTCGAAGCGGTCGGTGTAGCGGATGCGCTTGCCCGGCTCCAGCGCGAGATACTCGCCGCCGAAGGCGTGGGTGTGGCCGCTGGCGAAGTGGGTGAACGACATCCTGAACTGGCCGCCGACCCGGGCCTCCAGTGCCGCCACCTTGCAGGTGAAGCCATGGGGGGGCAGCCATTTGGCCAGGGCGTCCGGCTCGATAAAGGCTCTGTATAACCGCATCGGCGGGGCCTTGAGTACGCGGTGCAGGGTGACTGTGTTCATGGGGGACTCCTCTTGGCGGCAACAGGGACGGGTCGCAGCAAGGATAGCCGTCATCCCCGTGGCCTGCGGGGGTGCGTCGCCTCCTTTCGCCTGCAGAGAGGATTTTTCGTTTTCTCTTCAAGGAGTTGATCAAGATAGAGGTTATTGTCACCGTTCGCTCATATAATCGCCGCCATGCAAGCGACTCGGAAGGATTCGATGACACAGCTGATGGCGGCCCTGCTGGGGCTGTTTTACGCCAGCCTGATCTGGGCGGCGCCCGTCCCCTTCGTGACGGCCCCCGGCCCCCATGCCACGCAGGGGAGGCTGGAGCCCCTGCTCTCCTGGTTCTCGGGGGAGTTTTCCAGCCAGGAGCAGGCCACCTTCGATGCCCGCTTCACCAGTGCCGAGCTGCGGCTGGTGGAGATCTGGCCCGGGGAGGGCCCCTTCCGCTGGGTCTATGCGGAGCAGTTTCTGACCGAGCGGACGCAGCGGCCGTTTCGCCAACGCATCTACCGCTTCTCCTCCCTGCCCGATGGCCGCATCCTGATGGCCGAACTGACCATGCCGAGGGCCACGGATTTTGCCGGCGCCTGGCGTCGGCCCGAGCTGCTCGACTCCCTCACCCCGCAGCAACTCTCCCTGCGCGAAGGGTGCGAAATCTGGCTGACCCGCCAGCCGGGCGGGGAGTACAAGGGGCAGACCCGGGTCGGGCATTGTGCCACCGATTTTGGCGGTGCCACCACCCTGGTGCAGTACCTCTGGATCGGCCCGGACAGCGTCCGGTTGCTGGACAGGGCCTATGACAACGGTGCCCATCAGCGCTGGGGCAGCCCGGGGGAGGGTTACGTCTACCTGCGCAAGGGGATGCGGCGCGGGGAGTAGTCGCGCGGTCCGTCAAGGCCCCTCCCTGCTTGCCGCCAACAAGGACGTGCCGATCAGGCTGCTGGCCAGTTCCCTTGCAGATCCACCAGGATGGAGAGGCTGACCGCGCCAAACAGCAGGCCTGTCATCAGGTTGAGCGGGCGCTGGATGCGGCCGAGCAGGTGCTGGGCGCGGGGGGTGGAGAGGCTCCAGGCCAGGGCGCTGAACCAGACGAGGGAGAGCAGGAACAGCTCCAGGATCAGCAGTCCCCGGGTCAGGCCATCCACCTGGGGCGTCACCATGGCGGCCAGCAGTCCCATGAAGAACAGCATCGCCTTGGGGTTGAGCAGATTGGTGGCCAGCCCGCTCTTCACCCCCTTGCGCCAGCCCGGCCGCTCGCCTCCGGCGCGCAGCGCCAGATCCCCGCTTCCCTGCCAGGCCGCTTTCAGCGCCCCCCAGCCCAGCCAGCCCAGATAGAGGGCACCCACCAGTTTCACGGCGAGAAAGAGCCAGGGCTGGCTTGCGATCAGCAGGCTGATGCCGGTCAGGCTCAGGGTGGCGTGGAGCAGGATGGCGAGGGCGATGCCAAGGGCCGCTCCGAGGGCGGTGGGCCTGTGCAGGCTGGTGCGCAGGATGAGTGCGAAATCCGGGCCCGGGCTCGCCAGAGCGACGAGGTGGACGAGACCCAGGGTCAGAAACAGGCTGGTGAACATAAAAGACCTCCGACAGCGGTATGGAGGTGACAGCATGGGGCAGGACGGGGGACGGGAGATTGTAAAAGATTGCAGCGGCGGTGATTCAGGCGGGCAGCATCTGCTGGCGATACTCCGCCGGGGTGAGGCCGAACGCCTGACGAAAACCGTGGTGGAAGTGGCTCTGATCGAAGAAGCCCACCGCCAGTGCCACCTCGCTCACCGGCAGACCGCTGCCGAGCAGGCGCTTGCCCTGTTCGAGGCGCAGCCGTTTGAGCCAGGCATAGGGGGTCATGCCGGTCTTCTTCTTGAACTGACGCAGGAAGGCGAAGCGATCCAGCCCGAACAGGGCGGCCAGATCCTCCAGGGTGTGGCGCTCGTCCAGCCGGGCCAGCAGATGGTCGCGCAGGAACCTGAGCTGGGGATCCGCCAGGGCGTGGCGCTCGGGGGCGAGCCGGAACAGTTCGCCCAGCAGGGCCAGCAACTGGCTCTCCGCCAGCAGGCCGTCGGGGGCGGGGCCGTCCAGGTGCATGTGCAGGTGGGCAAAGCCCTGATAGAGGTCGGGGCGGCTCTGCAATCCCTGGTGGAAAAAGGGCTCGGGGTGCTCCGGCAGCCAGCGGGCCAGCTGCTCGGGGGCGATGGAGAAGACCCGCACCTCGTACCCTTCCGGCAGCAGGCTGAGGCCGTCGTGCATCTCGTCCGGGTTGACGGTGGAGAGTTCGCCGCGCACCAGGTTGTGGCTGTTCCCCTTGTGGATGAACTTCTGGCCGCCCCGCTGCACCAGACCGATGTGGTAGTCCAGATGCACGTGGCGGCCATAGCTGAACTCCCTGTGGTGGGAGTGGGAGAGTTCAACCCCCGGCAGCAGCCGGGATTGCCAGTAGTGGATGCGGGATTGGGGTGCGTTCATCCCCTATTGATACCCCGAAAGCGGCCCCTTGGCTTGTAGATTATTGCGCTGGCGCCTCAGCCGGCCTCCTGGCGCCGCTTGCCGCTGCGCAGGCCATCCAGGCTGAACAGCACCAGGGCGCTCCAGATGCAACCGAAGGTGATCATCTTGTCCAGCGCCAGCGCCTCGCCATACAGGGTCACCGCCAGGATGAACATCAGGCTGGGGCCTATGTACTGGAAGAAGCCCAGGGTGGAGAGCTTGAGCCGGGTGGCCGCCGCGGTGAAACAGAGCAGGGGGGCCGTGGTGACGGCGCCCGCGGCGATGAGCAGCAGGTTCAGGTGCCAGTCATTCTGGGTGAGGTGGCTGGTGGGGCTGTCGGCGATGCCCCACAGATAGAAGGCGGCCGGCGGCAGCATGATCAGGGTCTCGATGAGCAGGCCGGTGAGGGCGTCCAGGGCCAGTTTCTTGCGAATGAGGCCGTAGATGGCGAAGCTCGAGGCCAGCACCAGGGCTATCCAGGGCAGGGAGCCGAAGGCGATGAGCTGGACGGCGACACCGACAAAGGCGAGCCCCACCGCCCACCACTGCAGGCGGCGCAGCTTCTCGCTCAGAAACACCATGCCGAGCAGCACGTTGAACAGGGGGTTGATGTAGTAGCCCAGGCTCGCATCCAGCATGTGGCCGTTGTTGATGGCCCAGATGAACAGCAGCCAGTTGCCGCCGACGGTGACGGAGGTGAAGGCCAGGGTGAGCAGCACCTTGGGCTGGCGCAGCACCGCCTGCACCTTGTGCCACTGGCGTCCGAGCAGCACCAGCACCATCAGCAGGGCGCAGGACCAGATCATGCGGTGGGTCAGGATCTCGGCGGCCGGCACGGCGGAGAGGGACTTGAAGTAGATGGGTGCCAGGCCCCAAAGGGTGTAGGCGCCGAGGGCATAGAGGACGCCCTGGCGCTGGATCTGTTGTTGCATGCGGATAACCTTCACTGGAGTGCGGATGTCGGGAAACATCGCAAAAAGTCAGTGTAGCGATCCTTTTGCAGGGAAAGAAGACAATAAATGGGTCTGACGGGATTTTAACAGCAGGAGCGACTTCAGCGACCGCCCCCGCGGCGGATCTTCTCCACGTCCATCAGCAGCCACAGCATGAGGGCGATGGCGGAGATCCAGGGGCCCCAGGTGACATAGGCTTCCCCCTGACCCAGCACGAAGAACAACAGCGGCAATCCCACCACCAGAAACAGTACACTTCCCAGAAAAAACAGCATTTTTATCTTTAAATTTAATGGCTTGCTATTTGACGATTATATCGATTGAGCGAGGGGATAAAAGAGTAAAAATGAGAAAGGGGGATTTCTCCCCCTGTTTTGTTGATAAGCGTCATTTATGACGTTATTCGAGCTGGATCCAGGTGCTTTTCAGCTCGGTGTACTTCTCCAGGGCGTGCAGGGACTTGTCGCGCCCGTTGCCGGACTGCTTGAAACCGCCAAACGGCATGGTCATGTCGCCGCCATCCCAGTTGTTGACGAAGACGGTGCCGGCGCGCAGGGCGCGCGACCCTTTCACCGCCTGGTTGAGATCCGCCGTCCAGATCGCCGCGGCCAGGCCGTAGTCGGTGTCGTTGCCAAGGGCGATGGCCTCTTCCAGGGTGTCGAAGCCGGTCACCGCCAGCACGGGGCCGAAGATCTCCTCGCGGAAGATGCGCATCGTCGGGGTCACGTCGTCAAAGATGGTGGGTTCGATGTAGTAGCCGCCCTCCTCGGGCTGGGTACGCTTGCCTCCCAGCAGCAGCTTGGCGCCCTCCTGCTGGCCGATGGCGATATAGTTTAGCACCTGCTCCATCTGGATGTGGTCCACCATGGCGCCGATGCGGGTGGTGGGGTCGAGCGGGTTGGCCGAGATCCACTCGCGGGCGTGGGCCAGCAGCCGCTCCATGAACTGGGGCTTGATGCTGTTTTGCACCAGCAGGCGGGAGGCGGCGGTGCACACTTCTCCCTGGTTGTAGAAGATGGCTCCGACGGCGCTTCTGGCGGCGGCGTCCAGATCCGGCGCATCCGCCAGCACGATGTTGGGGCTCTTGCCGCCGCACTCCATGAAGGCGCGCTTGAGGTTGGACTTGCCGGAGCACTGCACCAGATGCTTGCCGATCTTGGTGGAGCCGGTGAAGGTGATGCAGTCGACGTCCATGTGCATGGCCAGCGCCTCGCCCACGGTGTGACCAAAGCCCGGCAGCACGTTGAAGACGCCGTCGGGGATGCCCGCCTCCTTCGCCAGACCCGCGATGCGCAGGGCGGTGAGGGGGGATTTCTCGGAGGGTTTGAGGATCACCGAGTTGCCGGTGGCGAGCGCCGGGCCCAGCTTCCAGCAGGCCATCACCAGGGGGAAGTTCCAGGGCACGATGGCAGCCACGACACCGAGGGGCTCGCGGGTCACCAGTGCCAGGGCGGACTCTTCCACCGGGGCGACCTGATCGTAGATCTTGTCTATCGCCTCGGCGTTCCAGGCGATGCAGTTCGCGGCGGCGGGGGCGTCATACCCCATGGCGTCGCCGATGGGCTTGCCCATATCCAGCGACTCCAGCAGTGCCAGCTCCACCAGGTTCAGGCGCATCAGTTCGGCGAAGCGCTGCATGATGAGCTTGCGCTGCTTGGGAGAGAGGCCGCACCAGCGCTTGTCGTCGAAGGCGGCACGGGCCGCCTTGACCGCCAGCTCGGCATCGGCGGCATCGCAGGAGGCGACCCAGGTCAGCAGTTGGCCGTTGGCCGGGTTGATGCAATCGAAGGTGGCGCCGTTGACGGCATCCCGGTAGGTGCCGTCGATAAAGGCTTGTGAGGGCAGGGTCAGATGGGCGGCCTTGTGTTGCCACTGGGCCAGGGTCAGGTCACTCATGTTCACTCCTTGAACCGGCAGAAAGTCAGTCTCCGCGTATCAATATGCTAAACATCCTGCCGCTTGTAAATCCATCTTGTAACAATTCATTAAACACTGACTCCGAACAACCCGGGCCAACGGCGGGGCAAACCGGGCGCCCTAGCCTGTGGTGTCGGGAGCCGCGCGGCGGGGCTGGAGCCCGTGTCGCGGGCCTGATCCCCGGGTCGGGCAGGGGTGGATCCCGGCGGACTGTTCCGGGAGAAGGCCCGTCAGAAGCTGGCGGGCGTGTTGGCCGAGATCAGCACGCACTCCTGATCCCCCACGTTGCGAAAACGGTGGGGAGTGCGGCTGTCGAAGTAGTAGCCATCCCCCGGTGCCAGCAGGTGAACCTGCTCGCCTACCGTGACTTCCACCTGACCCCGGATGACGATGCCGCACTCTTCCCCTTCGTGACTCAGCATGTCGTCACCGGTGTCGGCGCCCGGGGGCAGTATCTCCTGCATCATGCCGATGGCGCGGTTGGCGCGGCTGTGACCCACCAGACGGTAGCTGATGGGGTGGGTGCCGAGATCCGGCATGTCGTCCGCACGGAAGATCACCTCGGAATCCATCTCCGTCTCGTCGGTGAAGAAGCTGGCCAATGACATGGGGATGCCTTCCAGCACCTTGCGCAGGGAGGCCACCGAGGGGCTCACCTGATTTTTCTCGATCTGGGAGATAAAGCCGTTGGTCACACCGGAGCGTTTTGCCAGCTCGCGCTGGGAGAGGGCCGCCTTGGTGCGAACCGCCTTGAGGCGGTGACCGATATCCATCGATAGACACTCCTTGACTGTTTACTATTATTAAAATTGTGTTAAATATCTTATACCACCCCTGAGGGGTGACACCAAGCCGGGCGATAAAAGCCCTTTTTTATGGATTCAGGTGTTTAATTTAATAGGCATTAGCCGGGTGTTACTAAACGCCTTAAGGATGAGGTGACCATGAAACCTGTCAGCGACATCAATACCCCCGACATGTCCGCATTCTGGATGCCGTTCACCGCCAACCAGCAGTTCAAGGCGGCGCCGCGCATCCTGAAGTCGGCAGAGGGGATGTATTATCACTCAGAGGATGGCCGCAAGATACTGGATGGCACTGCCGGACTCTGGTGTTGCAACGCAGGCCATGGTCGGCGCGAGATCGCCGAGGCGGTCTCCCAGCAGATCTCCCACCTCGATTTTGCCCCCACCTTCCAGATGGGCCACCCCCTGCCGTTCGAGCTGGCCAACCGGCTGGTGGAGATCGCCCCCAAGGGATTCGGTCACGTCTTCTATACCAACTCCGGATCGGAGTCCGTGGACACCGCGCTCAAGATTGCGCTGGCCTGGCAGCGGGCTCGCGGCCAGGGGACCCGTACCCGGCTCATCGGCCGCGAGCGCGGCTACCACGGGGTGGGTTTTGGCGGCATCTCGGTGGGGGGCATTCCCGGCAACCGCAAGTGGTTCGGCTCCCTGCTGACCGGGGTGGATCATCTGCCCCACACCCTCAATATAGGGAAAAATGCGTTCACCAAGGGATTGCCAGCAGAAGACCTCACCCTGGCCGATGAACTGGAGAAGATTGTCTTCCTGCACGACGCCAGCAACATCGCGGCGGTCATCGTCGAGCCCATCGCCGGCAGCACCGGGGTCATCATGCCCCCCAAGGGCTATCTCAAGCGGCTGCGGGAGATCTGTACCAAACACGGCATCCTGCTGATTTTTGACGAGGTGATCACCGGTTTCGGCCGCCTCGGCTCTCCCTTCGCCGCCCAGGAGTTCGACGTCATCCCCGACATGATCACCTGTGCCAAGGGGCTCACCAACGGCGCCATCCCCATGGGGGCCGTGCTGGTACAGAACCACATCTATGACGACATGATGGCGGCGGGCAAGGGGGCCATCGAGCTGTTCCACGGCTACACCTACTCCGGCCACCCGGTGGCGGCGGCGGCGGGTCTGGCCACCCTCGAGATCTACCGGAGCGAAAATCTGCTGACCCGGGCAGCCGAGCTGGCGGGCTACTGGGAGGAGGCTGCCCATTCCCTCAAGGGCTGCAAGCACGTGAAGGACGTGCGCAACTACGGCCTGGTGGCGGGCATCGAGCTCGAATCCATGCCCGATGCACCGGGCAAGCGGGCCTACGAGGTGTTCGTGCGCTGTTTCGAGAAGGGGGCGCTTATACGGGTGACCGGCGACATCATCGCCCTGTCACCGCCCCTCATCATCGAGCGCAGCCAGATAGACGATCTCTTCACCCTGCTGCAGGACGCCCTGCAGGCCCAGGACTGACCCCCACATCACACAGGATGGCGCTCGTCCCGGGCGTCATCCCCCTGTGCTGCCCCGGCGCGGCGAGGGGAGAACGGATGACCCATCACGGAGGATTTATGAGTTACAGGATCGACAACTTCATCGACGGCGAGACGACCGAGAGTCGCAGCGAGCGTTTCGGTGCCATCTTCAATCCGGCCACCGGCCAGCAGCAAGGCTCCGTCGTTCTCAGCACGGCCGATGAGTGTGCCGAGGCGATTGCCTGCGCCGAGCGCGCCTTTGGGGAGTGGTCCCAGACCCCGCCGCTGGTGCGGGCCCGGGTGCTGTTTCGCTTCAAGGAGCTGATGGAGCAGCACAGGGATGAGCTGGCCCAGCTCATCAGCCGCGAGCACGGCAAGGTCTTCTCCGACGCCCAGGGGGAGCTGACCCGGGGGCTGGAGGTGGTGGAGTTTGCCTGCGGCATTCCCCATTTGCTCAAGGGGGAGCACTCCCTCAACGTGGGCCGCGGGGTGGACAGTCACTCCATGATGCAGCCGGTGGGGGTCTGCGCCGGCATCACCCCGTTCAACTTCCCGGCCATGGTGCCGCTCTGGATGTTCCCGGTGGCCCTGGCCTGCGGCAACACCTTCATCCTCAAGCCCTCGGAGAAGGATCCGTCCCTCTCCCTGCGCATGGCCGAACTGCTCAAGCAGGCGGGCCTGCCGGACGGGGTGCTCAACGTGGTCAACGGCGACAAGGAGGTGGTGGACGTGCTGCTGACTGACCCGAGGGTCGGTGCCGTGTCGTTTGTCGGCTCCACCCCCATCGCCCAGTACATCTATGCCACCGCCTCGGCCCACGGCAAGCGGGTGCAGGCCTTGGGCGGCGCCAAGAACCACATGGTGGTCATGCCGGATGCCAATCTGGATCAGGCGGTTTCCGCCCTGATGGGGGCCGCCTATGGCGCGGCGGGCGAGCGTTGCATGGCGATCTCGGTGGCCGTGGTGGTGGGTGACGAGACCGCCGATGCCCTGGTGGCGAAGCTCTCTCCCCTGGTGGCGGCCCTGCGGGTCGGCCCCGGCCTCGGTCAGAGTCCGGAGAACGAGATGGGGCCCCTCATCAGCCGGGAACACCTAGCCAAGGTGCGCGGCTACGTGGATCAGGGAGTGGCCGAGGGGGCCGAGCTGGTGGTGGATGGCCGGGGCCTGAGCCATGGCGAGGGCTACTTCATCGGGGGCAGCCTGTTCGATCGGGTCGGCCCCGAGATGCGCATCTACCGGGAGGAGATCTTCGGCCCCGTACTCGCCATCGTGCGGGCCCCGGACTACGAGACGGCCCTGCGCCTCATCAACGAACACGAGTACGGCAACGGCACCGCCATCTTCACCGGTGACGGAGATACCGCAAGGGACTTCACCACGCGGGTTCAGGTCGGTATGGTAGGGGTGAACGTTCCCATTCCGGTGCCCATGGCGTTTCACAGCTTCGGTGGCTGGAAACGGTCCATCTTCGGGCCGCTCAACATGCACGGGCCGGATGGGGTGCGCTTCTACACCCGGATGAAGACGGTGACCGCCCGCTGGCCCCAGAGCCTGCGCGCCGGCGCCGAGTTCTCCATGCCGACCATGAAGTGAGCCGCCGGCTCGCTGCCATGGCTTTAATCTCTTGCCCCCGCAGGCCGCCGGTCTGCGGGGGCGCTTCTGTCAAGGAGTAACAGATGCGACTGGGTATTCTCGATTGTGACCGGCTGGACCCCGATTTGGTGGGGGATTTTGGTCCCGTTTACTCCGAGATGTTTATCAAGGGTTTCCGGGCGTTGGCCCCCGAGCTGGAATTTCGGGTCTGGTCCGCCCTCGACGGCGATCTGCCCCCGGATCTGACCGAATGCGATGCCTGGCTCATCACCGGCTCGCGTCACGATGCCTACAGCGACATCCCCTGGATCCTGGCGCTGCGCGACTGGATCCGCCGGGCCCACGATGCCAACGTCAAGCTGGCCGGGGTCTGCTTCGGCCATCAGGTGATCGCCCAGGCGCTGGGAGGGGAGGTGATGAAGTCCACCAAGGGGTGGGGTCTGGGGGTGTCGGTCCATGCCATGCAGACGACAAAACCCTGGATGGCGCCGGGTCTGGACACCATCCGCATCCTGGCAAGCCACCAGGATCAGGTGGAGCAGCTTCCGCCGGGGGCGACCCTGCTTGCGGGCAACGACTTCTGCCCCAACTTCATGTTCCTGCAGGGGGATCACATCGTCGCCATCCAGGGGCACCCGGAATTCTCGGTGGCGTACAACCGGGCCCTGATCGAGCGGCGACGGGACAGGCTGCCCGATGCACATTACCAGAGCAGTCTCTCTTCCCTGGAAGGGGAGGTGGATTCCGCCACCATGATGCAGTGGCTGCTGCAGTTCCTCGGCATCCTGCCGATCGGGGCCGACGCGCGCTGAACCCCGTTTGTCATATCCACCGCGCTGATGCTAGATTTTGTAGCAAAATGAAGGATCAAGCGGCGATATGCCCAGTCCGGATGATACACTGGCCGCCATTTTTGGCGGCCTAGTCCATCGACGAGCGCCGCGTCAGTCTGTGAGGGGGCAACCTTGAAACTACAGCAGTTGAAGTATCTGATCGCGGTGCGGGACCACAATCTCAACGTCTCCGTTGCCTCCGATGCGCTCTATACCAGCCAGCCTGGGGTGAGCAAGCAGATCGGCTTGCTGGAGAGCGAGCTGGGGGTGCGCATCTTCGAGCGCCGCGGCAAGCACCTGCACCGGATCACCCCGGTGGGGGAGGAGATCATCAAGTGTGCCGAGGCCATGCTCAATATCGAGAGCAAGATCAAGGCCATCTCCCGGGAGTACCTGGATCCGACCGTGGGCACCCTCAACATCCACACCACCCACACCATCGCCCGCTACCTGCTGCCGAAAAGCGTCACCTACTTCACCAAAAAGTACCCCAAGATCTCGTTCCACCTGCATCCTGTGATGTCCGCCACCAAGGAGCAGATCAGCAAGGGATACTCGGATTTTTCCATCGTGGCCCACGAGATAGGCTTCGACAAGGAGCTGATCGCGCTGCCCGCCTACCTCTGGACCCTCTCCCTGGTGGTGCCCCAGGAGCACCCCCTGGCCAAGGTGAAGAAGCCGACCCTGGAGCAGCTCTGCCAGTATCCCATCCTGAGCTACGAGAGCGGCGCCACCGGGCGTCAGGTGCAGGACAAGGTGTTCCAGGCGGCCGGCCTCACCCCCAACTACTACATGACGGTGATGGATGCCGGCGTCATCAAGCGCTACGTGGAGCTGGGCTTTGGCATCGGCATCATCTCCTCCCTGGTTGCCAACGATAGCGATGCCCCCGGCCTCGTGGCCATCAATCTGGAGCACCTGTTCGAGCCCTGCCCAGCCCAGATCTGCTTCAGCAAGAGCATCCTCTTGCAGAACTACATGTATGACTTCATCAGCTCCTTCTCCCCCCATCTCACCAAGGAGATGATCCAGAACGTGATGCAGCAGCCGACCCAGGCGCGCATCGACGAGCTGCTGTCAGGGGTGGAGCTGCCCGTCTACTGATCCCGCTTCCGTTTCTGTGCCGGCACCCCGGGGTGCCGGCCTCCTCCCGCCGAGGTTTCCATGTCCCGCATCCTGCTGCTCGCCAATCTCAACTGTGATCATGTGCTCTCCCTGGCCGAACCCCTGGTGGCGGGGGCGCGGCTGCAATACGTGGATCAAGGGCGCAGGCTCGGCGGCGGCGCCGCCAATACCGGCATCGGACTGGTGTGGGCGGGGCACGAGGTGATCATCGCCTCCCGAGTCGGGCTGGACGACACCGGTGACTGGCTGCTGGAGCAGGCGGCCTCATACGGCCTGGATTGCAGCCATGTGGAACGCTTTGGCGGCGAGACCGGCGAGCTGCTGGTGCTGGTGGACGCCACCGGTGAGCGCACCATCCTCAGGCGCCCACGGCGTCCGGATCTGCCGGGGGATCTGCCGACCGAAGGGGTGGACTGCCTCTATGTGAACTATGCGGGCACCGCCATCGTGGGCTACATGCGCCAGATGCTCGCCAAGAGTTTCGTGGTGGCCCAGTATCCCAAGGGGGGGCAGGCCCGCCGCCCCTGCCACGTGCTGGTGGCCTCCCGCTCCGATCTCGGCGAGGTGAGCGACCCCTGGCAGCATGCCCGCCAGCTCGCGGGGGAGCAGCTTGAATGGCTGGTGCTGACCGAGGGCAAGGCGGGCGCCGTGGCCATTCACGGGGAGGAGCAGGTCAGGGTGGCGGCGCGACCGGTCTCCGTGGTGGATACCACGGGGGCGGGGGATGCCTTCGCGGGCGGCCTCATCCACGGTCTTGCGCGGGGCATGGCCATGGCCGATGCGCTGCAGTGCGCCGTGGACTGGGGCGCTTTCGCGGTGGCCTCCGAGAGCTCCATCCCCTCCCAGGCGCTGCGCAACTGGCTGAAGCAGCCCCACTGAACTCGCCGGACAACGGCTCCGGCGATGGCAGAGGAGGTGGGGGTTTGTCGACGGAAACCGCCAAAACCCCTCGCTGAGGCGGCAAGTTTGCGATCAATCAAAGAAAGTGTCGATTTATGTACATCTTCGTCGACACCCGCCCGGGCTGCTCTTACCCTTGTGACTTCACGACTCGGTCGAAGAAGCCCATCCCGTGCGCGCGCATGTGCAGACCCCCTCTTTGGCCACCGGCTGTCGTCCTGATTTCTGGCTTGTAGTAAGAGGCAAGTGCGACCATGCAACTGACACGATTTACCGACTACGCCCTGCGTACCCTGACCTTCCTGGCCATCCAGCCCGGTGATCGCCTGTCGACCATCACGGAAGTGGCCGACACCTTCGCCATCTCTCGCAATCACGTGGTCAAGATAGTGCATCAGCTCGGCATCAAGGGTTACATCGAGACGGTGCGTGGCAAGCATGGGGGCATCCGCCTCGGCCGTGCCGCCGTCTCCATCAACCTGCGCGATGTGGTGATGGACATGGAGCACGTGCTCTGCCCGGTGGACTGCAAGCGCGAAAACTGCCGTCTCTCCGGGGGCTGCCGCATCCAGGGCATTCTACGCCGCGCCATGCACGCCTTCCTGGAGGTGCTGGGGGAGTACACTTTGGCGGATGCGGTGCGGGATCCCACTCGTCTGTGCCACCTTCTCGGTATAGAGCAGGATAATATCCTGACCATGGCATGATGCCACGGTGAATGACAGAGGGGCCTGCGGGCCCCTCTGTCATTGCCAGCGGTCAGAGCTGGGGCACAAGGGTGATGGCTCCGTGCAGACAGGCGAGGCCGCAAGCGCCGCAGCCATCGCAGGCGGCCATGTTGACGGTCACTCCCTCGCTGCCGACCTTGATCGCCTGCTGGGGGCAGGCATCTTCGCACAGCAGGCAGTAGTAGCCCTGACGGGCCTGGCAGCTCGCCTCTATCCTGACCCGGGTCTGCACCTGACGGCCGAGGCAGAGATCCAGTGCGCCCGTGGGGCAGGCTCTGGCGCAGCTGCCGCAATAGCTGCACTGGCCACAGGCGAGATCCAGCACTGGGGTACCGGCGATGGGGCTGCCGTCATATTCGGGGCGATCGGCGGGCTTGATGAGGCCGTTGGGACACGCCTTGAAGCAGTCGCCACAACGGGTGCAGAGGGTGAGGAACTGGGACTCGTCGATGGCCCAGGGCGGGCGTGCCTCATGGCAGACCACCTCGGGTCTGCGGGGGCTCCCCCATGCGTGTGCCAGCCAGCGACAGAAAAAATGCGTCATGCCCACCTCTATACCTATTAGGGGTTAATTTTATCCAGTTTTAGGCCGGCAAGCCAGAGAATAGCGGCGGGCAGGATCGCAAGCCGGGTTGCCCTTGTGTAAGCTAGGCGGGTCTTTTTGCGGGATTGAATGAACTCATGTGGCTATTTCTGTGGCGTGCTTCTCTGCTCTATGTCTTCCCCCTGCTGATGTGGGCCTACTGCCATCTCAAGGGTATCGAGTTCAGTGAACTGGATACCGGGGTCAACAGCCACAAGTGGGTGGTGCTGGCGGCCTATCTGCTCTATGTGCTGATCTGGTTGCTGCTCAACCGCTATCTCGAACTCTTCCTGCGCCAGCGGGGGCGCCGATGACCCCGCTGCTGACCTGGTGGCCTGCCATGCTGGCTGGCGGGCTGGCGCTGCTGTTCGGCTGGTGGTGGGGGCGACGCAGCGGCCGTGAAGAGGCGCTGCTGCTGGAGGAGCGTTATCAGGGGTTGCAGGATCGCTGGGACGCGCTGCAGGACGAGAAGATGCTGGCTCAGCAGAAGCTGGATCAGCAGCAGACCCTGCTGCTCAAGCTCACCGCCCGCCTCAAGGAGGCCGAGGCGACTCTGCGCAGCGAACGCATCGCCAGCGCCGAGAAGCTGCAGTTGCAGCAAGAGGCTGAGCAGCGCCTCGGCCAACAGTTCGAGAACCTCGCCAATCGTATCTTTGAACAAAATGCCGGCAACTTCCGCGAACTGAATCAGAACAGCATGGATCTCCTGCTGACTCCACTCAAGGAGCAGTTGGAGGGCTTTCGCCGCCAGGTGGGAGAGACCCACGCCCAGGAGACGGCCCAGCGCCACAACCTCAAATTCGAGCTGGAGCGCCTTGCCGAGCTCAACGCCCGCATGACCGAAGAGGCGGCGGCGCTGACCCGGGCCCTCAAGGGCGACAGCAAGCAGCAGGGCAACTGGGGGGAGGTGGTGCTGGCGCGGATCCTCTCCGAGTGCGGCCTGCGCGAGGGGCATGAGTACCACACCCAGGTCAACATCGAGGTGGACAAGGGCAAGCGCTACCAGCCCGACGTCATCGTCCACCTGCCCCAGGAGAAGGACATCATCATCGACGCCAAGGTGTCGCTGACCGCCTATGAGCGCTGGTACAACGCCGCTGACGATCTGGAGAAGGCGGTGGCGCTCAAGGAGCACGTCGCCTCGGTGCGCAACCATATCCGCGAGCTGGGCCGCAAGGATTACCAGCAGTTGCCCGGGGTGCGCACCCTGGACTATGTGCTGATGTTCGTGGCGGTGGAGCCTGCCTTCCTCGCTGCCCTGGAAGCGGACCCTTCCCTGGTGCGCTACGGGCTGGAACACAACATCCTGCTGGTGAGCCCCACCAACCTGATGGTGGCGCTGCGCACCATAGAGAACCTGTGGCGCTACGAGCGGCAGAACCAGAACTCGCGCCAGATAGCGGAGCGGGCCGGCCGCCTCTACGAGAAGCTGCGGCTGTTCGTGGAGGAGATGCAGCAGATGGGGGGCAGCCTGCACAAGGCGCAGGAGAGCTACGACAAGGCGATGGGCCGGCTGGTCAACGGTCGTGGCAACCTGATCGCCCAGGCCGAGCGCTTTCGCGAGCTGGGGGTCGAGGTGACCAAGCCCTTGCCGGACGCGCTGGTGGACAGGGCGCTGGAGCGGGAGGAGTCGGCGGACTGAGGGGAATCGTCATTCGCCGGGACAACGAAAAGGGCAGCCATTGGCTGCCCTTTTCGTTTCATGCAACAGCCTGGACGGCTGCTTATTGCTTCCAGAAGGAGGGGAAGAAGAGCACCGCCACCGTCAGGATCTCGAGGCGTCCCAGCAGCATGCCGAACGACAGTATCCACTTGGCCGCATCCGGCAGGCTGGCGAAGTTGGTGCTGGGACCGATGACAGGCCCCATGCCCGGGCCCACGTTGGCCACGGCGGTGATGGAGCCCGAGATGGCGGTCAGGGGGTCCAGCCCGATGGCGGCGAGCAGGGCGGCGATGAGCAGGATGATGGCGAAGTAGACCAGCACGAAGGAGATCAGGGAGCGGATGATGGCGTCATTGACCGGACGGCCGTTGTACTTCTGGGGAAACACGGCGGAGGGGTGCATCAGCTGGCGCATCTGTTTCTTGAACAGGGCAAAGGCCACCTGGACCCGGAAGATCTTGAGGCCGCCCGACGTGGAGCCAGAGCAGGCGCCGAGCGCCAGCAGGATGATGAAGATAATGGTGGTGAGCGGGCCCCAGGTGCCGAAGTCGCCGAGGCCGTAGCCTGTAGTGGTGAGCACGGAGACGATATTGAAGCTGCTGATGCGCAAGGCATCCATGAAGCCGTAGATGTCTCTCACCCAGAGATAGAAGGTGACGACCAGGGTCACCCAGACGATCAGCCAGAAGAAGCCCTGCACCTGGGCATCCTTGAACAGGCTGTTGTCACGGCGGGAGAGAGCCTGCACATAGAGCAGGAAGGGCAGGCCACCGAGGAACATGAAGAGGGTGCCTATCCAGTGCGCCGCGTGGGAGAAGTGGGACATGGATTGATCGGAGGTGGAGTAGCCGCCGGTGCTGAGGGTCGTCATGGCGTGGTTGACCGCTTCGAACAGGTTCATGCCACTCACCCAGTAGGCGAGGAAGCAGAGCATGGACAGTACCAGATAGACCAGCACTATGTTGTTGGCCACCGTTTTGGCGCGGGGGGCGCTCTTGTCGGACCAATCCGAGCTCTCGGTCTGGAACAGCTTCATGCCACCGACGTTGAGGTAGGGCAGCACCGCCACCGCCATCACGATGAAGCCGACCCCGCCCAGCCACTGCAGGATGGATCGCCACAGCAGGATGCTGTGGGCCATGCCGTCCAGCCCCGACAGCACGGTGGATCCCGTGGTGGTGACCCCCGACATGGTCTCGAAGTAGGCGTCGGCAAAGTCGATATGGGTGATGAAGACGAAGGGCAGGGCCCCGAAGACGCAGGCGACCACCCAGACGGAGGTGGTGAGCAGGAACATCTCCCGCACGCCGAGGTGAAACTCTGCCTTGCGACCGTAATGGAGGCAGAGCAGGGCGGCACCATGGGTGATCAAGACCGACTTGAGAAATTCGACGAAACCTTCCGAACCGGTCAGCAGGGCCAGCAGGGTGGGCAGCCACATGAAGAGCGCCAGCTTGGAGAGCACCAGCCCGAGCGTGAAGACGATGGGATGCAGCTTGATCATGCAAGAAAACCTGGTCGTTGATTGAAAAAAGACCCGGACCTTTCCTGAGAAAAGGGGCCGGGTCCGGATACCGTTGCCAGAGACATGGCCGGCTTACAGGAAGAAGGGACTGGGCTGGAACAGACGCTCCACTTCCGGGATGTACTTCTTGTCCACCAGGAACATCACCACGTGGTCATCCTGCTGTATCTGGGTACGATCGTGGGCGATCAGCACCTCATCACCGCGCACCACTGCGCCTATGGTGGTGCCCGGGGGCAGCTTGAGCTCGCCCACCGTCTTGCCCACCACTTTGGAGGTGTTCTCGTCCCCGTGGGCGATCGCCTCGATGGCTTCGGCCGCCCCGCGGCGCAGGCTGTAGACGTTGGCGATGTCGGCACGGCGCACATGGGTCAGCAGGGCCGAGATGGTGGCCTGCTGGGGGGAAATGGCGATGTCGATGGAGCCGCCCTGTACCAGGTCCACGTAGGCGCCGCGCTGGATCAGCACCATGGTCTTCTTGGCCCCCATCTTTTTGGCGAGCAGGGCCGACATGATGTTGGCCTCATCCTCGTTGGTCACCGCGATGAAGACGTCGATCTGGTCGATGTGCTCCTCCGCCAGCAGCTCCTGATCCGCCGCATCGCCGCAGAAGACGATGGTGTGTTCCAGATGCTCGGAGAGCTGCTCCGCCCGCTTCTGGTTGCGCTCGATGAGCTTGACGCTGTAGCGCTTCTCGAGCTGGCGGGCGAGACCGGCGCCGATGTTGCCGCCGCCGACGATCATGATGCGCCGGTAGGGGCTCTCGAGGCGTTGCAGCTCCGACATCACGGCGCGGATATGGCCCGCCGCAGCCACGAAGAACACCTCGTCATCGGCTTCGATGATGGTGGTGCCCTGGGGGCGGATGGAGCGCCCCTGGCGGAAGATGGCGGCGACCCGGGTTTCGATGTTGGGCATGTGTTCCCGCAGAGTGGAGAGCGCATTGCCCACCAGGGGGCCGCCGTAATAGGCCTTGACCGCCACCAGGCCCACCTTGCCGTCGGCAAAATCCACCACCTGCAACGCCCCCGGATACTCGATCAGGCGACGCACGTAGTCGGTCACCAACTGCTCGGGGGCGATCAGGTGATCCACGGGGACGGATTCGGGCAGGAACAGGCGATCCCGCTCCACCAGATAGGCGGGAGACCGAATGCGCGCCACCTTGTTCGGGGTGTTGAACAGGGAGTAGGCGACCTGGCAGGCGACCATGTTGGTCTCGTCGCTGTTGGTGACGGCGACCAGCATGTCGGCATCCTGGGCGCCGGCTTCGCGCAGCACCCTGGGATGGGCGCCGTGGCCATTCACCACCCGCAGGTCGAATTTGTCCTGCAGTTCGCGCAGGCGCTCGCTGTCGGTGTCGACGATGGTGATGTCGTTGTTCTCGCCGGCGAGATTCTCGGCCAGGGTGCCACCCACCTGACCTGCGCCCAGAATGATGATTTTCATAAGGCCATCTTACTCAAGGTTGTTGCTTCGTAATGAGGCGGCCCGTCACCGGGCCTGCCATCCACCGGTTCGGCCTACAGCTTGATGAGCTTGGCATAGTAGAAGCCGTCCATCTCCGCCTCGCCGGGCAGGAACTGGCGACCCGGACAGGCCGGGGTGTCTTCTGCATGCAACGGCACCAGGCGGGCATCCGGGGTATCGGCCAGGAAGGCGCGGATCTGCTCCCGGTTCTCTTCCGGCAACACGGAGCAGGTGGCGTAGAGCAGGGTGCCACCCTGCTTCAGCTTGCCCCAGAGGGCGTCGAGAATGCGGCGTTGCAGCTCGGCCAGCTCGCGGATGTCCTGATCCCGGCGCAACCACTTGATGTCGGGGTGACGGCGGATGACGCCGGTGGCGGAGCAGGGGGCATCCAGCAGGATGCGGTCGAACTGCCCCTGTGGCCACCACAGATCCGGCGTGCTGGCATCACCGTGGATCACTTGGGCCTGAAGGCCGATACGATCCAGGTTCTCCTGCACCCGCTTGAGGCGGTTGTCGTCGGCGTCGACGGCAACCACGCCGGCAAGGGCCGGCTGGCGTTCCAGCAGGTGGGCGGTTTTGCCGCCGGGGGCGGCGCAGGCGTCCAGCACCCACTCTCCCGGCTGGGGATCGAGCAGGGCGGCGGCCTGCTGGGCGGCACCGTCCTGCACCGAGCAGTCACCCTGCTCGAAGCCGGGCAGCTTGGTCACGTCGCAGGGGCGCTCCAGCAGGATGCAATCTTCCCCTTCCACACCGGCCATGGCCGGGATACCCACCTCGCTCATGCGGGCCAGCATGGCCTCGCGGCTCTGGCGCTGGCTGTTGTTGCGGATCCACATGGGCGGGCGCTGGTTGTTGGCCTCCATGATGAACTCCCAGTCATCGGGATAGGCCTGACGCAGGCGCTTGGTGAGCCATTCGGGGTGGCCGAGGCGGACGCTGGGGACGCGGTCGATGCGCAGCAGGATCACTTCGGCGCTGCGCTGGAAGTTGCGCAGTACGCCGTTGATGAGGCCGCGCAGGGAAGAACCCTTGAGCAGCTTGACGGCGTTGACGGTCTCGGCCACGGCGGCGTGAGCCGGAATGCGGGTATAGATGAGCTGGTAGAGGCCGACCAGGATGAGGTAGTGGAAGATGCGGCTCTTGTTCTTGAGCGGCTTGTCCATCATCTCGCTGACCGCCGCATCGAGGCGGGGCAGCCAGCGCAGGGTGCCGTAGCAGAGTTCTTGCAGGAGGGCGCGATCGCGAGGGGCGACCTTCTCCTGGGCAGCAGGCAGAACGGCGGAGAGAGATTGACCCTGATCCAGCACCTGTTGAATGACGAGAGCAGCCTGTGCGCGTGTTTTCATAGCGTTACCTTAGATGCACAAGTCGGGGCCAGGGCCCCGCTTGTGTCAATTCAATCCAGATCAAATCAGTTGCGTGCCAGGTTCAAACCAGTCGCGGCGAGAGTTGAGCAGATCCGAAACGGACATGGCCTTCTTGCCGGGAGGTTGCAGGGTCAGCAGGCGCAGCACGCCCTGACCGGTGGCAACCTCGATCCCCTGCTTGTCGGCCTTGAGCAGGGTACCGGCTGCCTGGCCGTGATCCTGTGCGACGACCTCGGCCTGCCACACCTTGACGGTCTGTCCGGCGACGTCGAACCAGCTGATGGGCCAGGGGTTGAAGGCTCGGATGCAGCGCTCGATGGCAACGGCGTCCATCGACCAGTCGATGCGGGCCTCTTCCTTGGAGAGCTTCTCGGCGTAGTTGGCCAGCGCATCGTCCTGGGGCTCGGCGGCGGTGTCGCCGGCAGCCATGGCGTCCAGGGTATCGACCAGTGCCTGCGGGCCCAGACCGGCCAGCTTGTCATAGAGGCTGGCAGAGGTCTCATCACTGGCGATGGGGCAGGTTACCTTGCGGATCATGGCGCCGGTATCCAGCCCCACATCCATCTGCATGATGGTGACGCCGGTTTCGGCATCCCCCGCCCAGATGGAGCGTTGAATCGGGGCGGCACCACGCCAGCGTGGCAGCAGAGAGCCGTGGACGTTGATGCAGCCCAGACGCGGCGTATCGAGCACCGCCTTGGGGAGGATGAGGCCATAAGCCACGACGACCATCAGATCGGCACCCAGAGCGGCCAGTTCGGCTTGCGCCGCTTCATTGCGCAGGGAGGCAGGTTGATAGACCGGCAGATCGTGGGCCAGCGCCAGCTCCTTGACCGGGCTGGCAGTGAGCTTCTGGCCGCGACCGGCGGGCTTGTCCGGCTGGGTATAAACGGCGACGACCTCGTGGCCGGAAGACAACAACGCCGCCAGATGACGGGCGGCGAAGTCGGGGGTACCGGCAAAAATCAGTTTCAGCTTGTTCAATGGAGCGGATCCTCAGAGGACTTTGCGATCTTCACGGGCCATCTTTTCCAGCTTCTGACGAATGCGCTGGCGCTTGAGCGGGGACAAGTAATCCACAAACAGCTTGCCGACCAGATGATCCATCTCATGTTGTATGCAGATGGCGAGCAGATCGTCCGCTTCCAGCTCGAAGGTGTTGCCGTGGCGATCTTGCGCCCTGACCTTGACCCACTCGGCGCGCGGAACCAGAGCACGGTTGCCGGGCACGGAGAGGCAGCCCTCTTCGATGCCGGTGCTGCCGGACTGCTCCAGGATCTCCGGGTTGATCAACACCAGCTGTTCTTCGCGGTTCTCGGAGACATCGATGACGATGATGCGCTGATGAATGTCGACCTGGGTCGCGGCCAGGCCGATGCCTTCCTCCGCGTACATGGTTTCGAACATATCATCTACAATGTGTTGTAACTCGGGTGTAAAGGCTTCGACAGGGGCCGCGACTGTGCGCAGACGCTCATCGGGGAAACGCAATACATCTAGAATGGCCATAATTTTTTCTTTAGTTTCATATAAACGCAGTCAATATTGACGTAATTCTAGTCATTTACGCCGACAAAAAACAGCAACACTTTGCGTGCAGAAGTAACAGGGAGTGTTATGTATCTGAAGCAAATCGTCGTCGCCTGCCTGGCGACAGCCCTGGCCGGTGGCGCCATGGCACAGCAGTTGACGCTCAAATCCGGTTACCCCGAGACTTATGTGGTGCAAAAAGGGGACACCCTCTGGGACATCTCGGGCCAGTATCTGGCCGAACCCTGGCTCTGGCCACGCCTCTGGAACATCAATCCGCAGATCGCCAATCCCCACTGGATCTATCCCGGTGACGTGCTGCACCTGAGCTGGGTCAATGGTGAGCCTCGGCTCGGCAAAGCCAGTCAGGGGGGCAAGCAGGTCATCCGTCTCTCGCCCAAGAACCGCTATGAAAACAAGGCCAATCCCATACCGACCCTTCCTCTGAGCGAGATAGCGCCCTTCCTGCAGACCGACCACATTCTGGCTAACAGCCAGCAGAGCAAGGACCTGCCCTATGTGCTCGGCAACAATGACAAGCATGTCGGGATGCTGGAGGGCGACATTCTCTATGTGAAAGGAGCCCTGAACCCGGGCCAGAGTTATGGCCTCTATCGCCCGGGGGTGGCATACAAGGACAAGCATACCGGCGAGTCGCTAGGTCAGGAGGCAATTTTTGTCGGCACGGTGCGGGCAGAGGAGTACCTTGCCCACGACACCACCAAAGTGACGCTGACCCATAACCGGCGTGAGGTGTATCAGGGCGACAAGGTGATGCCGCTGCCGTCGCAGGAGAGCATCTCTGCCGTGTTCATGCCAAAGGCGGCACCCTCCATTTCCCCCGGCTATGTGATCGAGCTGCCGAGCAAGGTACATGGTGGGGGCAAATTTGATGTGGTACTCATCAACAAGGGGGAGCGTGATCAGGTGGCCCCGGGCGATGTGCTCGAGATCCTGCGCCCGGGAGCCGAGATGGTAGACAAGAATGGCAAGGTGTCATATCGGGAATATTCATCCGTCTATGACAAGGCGTTCTATTCTGCCGGCAAGTCATCGCTGCCTGCCGAGGCCGTTGCCAGAGTCATGTTGTTCAAGGTCTACGACAAATTGAGTTACGGTCTTATCCTGCAGAGCCAGGATCTGGTCGGATCTGGTTATCAGGTCAGTAATTTCTGACGTGCCCTTGCCACTGGAGCGGTTGTCGCTATGGCTGACGCTGGATGCCGTTACAGGCATAGGCCCGGTCACCGCCGCTCGCCTGTTGGCTCATGTGGGTGGTGACATCACAACTCTGTTTGACTCAGACGATGGCGCCCTGCGAGCTCTTGGCCTGCAGAGTGTCCAGATTCAGCAGATGAGATGGCCTCTTCCTGTCGTGGAGCAGGGATTGAGCTGGGCCGCCGAGCCCGGCAATCACCTCCTCTGTCCCGATGACCCCGCATATCCTGCCCTGCTCAAAGAGATCCCCGGCGCCCCGCTCTTGCTCTACTGCCGCGGGAACGTCTCATCCCTCTCCCTGCCACAGTTGGCGATGGTGGGTACCCGCCACCCCACCTATGCCGGCAAAGACAATGCGACACGCTTGTGTGCCGAGTTGGTGGGCTGTGGTCTGGCGATCACCTCCGGCCTCGCGTTGGGCATCGATGGCGTTTGCCATCAGCAGGCGCTGGCATCGGGCGGAATCACCCTGGCGGTGCTCGGATCCGGTCTGGATTGTCTCTACCCCAAGCGTCATCAGGGGTTGGCGATGCAGATCCTCGAGCAGGAAGGTCTGCTTGTCTCCGAGTTGGCGCCCCAGCAAGGCCCCCTGGCTGAACACTTCCCTCGCCGCAACCGTATCATCAGTGGTCTGTCGCTGGGGACACTGGTGGTGGAGGCGGCAGAACAGAGTGGTTCGCTCATCACGGCCCGTTATGCGCTGGAGCAGGGCCGCGAGGTCTTTGCCGTTCCCGGCGCCCCGCAAAATGCACAGGCAGCAGGGTGCAACCGTCTGCTTCAACAGGGTGCCAAGCTGGTCTTGAATGCCGCCGATATCCTGGAAGAGTTTCCAAGGCTGGTCTTGTCCCCTGGACCCGCCAACGGTTCTTCCGAGGCGCAGCATAATAGCGAATTGCCTTATGCCGATTTGTTGGATAACGTAGATTATGAGACCACGAGCGTGGATACCGTTGCCGAACGGGCCCGGCTTCCTGTCGATGTCGTACTGGGCAGGTTGGTAGAGCTGGAGCTGGTTGGTGCAGTGATGGCGGTAGCCGGTGGATACGTCAGAGCGAGGAGGGCGAATCATGTTTGATGTATTGATGTACCTTTTCGAGACCTACATCCACAGCGATGCAGATGTGATGGTCGAGCAGGATGAACTCACCGACGAACTGAGCCGGGCCGGTTTCGACAAGGACGAGATCGAGAAAGCGCTCAACTGGCTGGAGCGACTGGCCAACCTGCACGACAGCGAGCGGGAAGTCTATGTCACCGCAAGCCAGCAGGGCTCTATGCGGATCTATGCGCCGCAGGAGCTGGTTCGCCTCAGTACTGAATGTCGCGGTTTCCTGCTGTTCCTGGAGCAGGCGCAAGTGCTGAATGCCGAAACCCGTGAAATCTGCATCGAACGGTTGCTCGAGCTGGACAAGCCGGACATCGAGCTGGACGATCTGAAGTGGGTCGTCATGATGGTGCTGTTCAATGTGCCAGGCAGCGAAAACGCCTACCAGCAGATGGAAGAGCTGGTGTTTGACGAGTCGGACGGCGTCATCCACTGACAGCCTGGTGCCGCGCTGGTAGAATTCAGGCCATCTGGATTTCAAGGCGCGGCCCATGTCAAAGATCGATCACCACCTCTTCTCTGCCCACGAACATGCCTTCGAGCGCGAGCCGTGCCCGCAGTGTGGTGCTGAACTGGTGATCCGCCAGGGCAAGCACGGTCCCTTCCTTGGTTGTTCAGCCTATCCCGCTTGCGATTACATTCGCTCCCTCACCCCCTCTGGCCGCGATATAGAGAAAGTGCTCGAGGGGTCGTCCTGTCCGGATTGTGGCCATCCACTGGCCATCAAGAAGGGTCGTTACGGTCTGTTTGTGGGATGTACCCAGTACCCGGCCTGTCAGCATATCGAATCCCTTCAGGAGAGTGACGATACCCAAATCCTCTGCCCGGAGTGTGGCAAAGGTCATCTGGTGAGCCGCACGTCCCGTTATGGCAAACAGTTCTACTCGTGTGACGCCTATCCTCACTGCAAGTATGTGGTGAATGACAAGCCGGTTCCCATACCCTGTCCCGAGTGTGGCTGGGGCATCATGATCGAGAAGAAGGTGCGGGGAAACCTGCGCTGGGTCTGCCCGCAAAAGAAATGCTCCCACCAGATTGAGCGGGTATAATCTCGCCGCCCATGATCAGGCAGGCGGATTGCTGGTCAGCGTGAGGTTGTGAGCTGATGCGCATCGCCCAAGTCGCCCTGCTCCTGATCGCCATCTCAAGCTCCCTGCGGTTGTTCAGTTCACTGATGCACGCAAGCGTCTGAGCCGAAATGCATGACTGAAGAGGAGCAGGGATATAGCCCATATCGCAGCAGTGATGGCCCCGATGCCGTCATGTCGGTTCAACATACAATCCAGTGATGAGAGGCGGCAGCGTGGCTGTCGCATGTGCTTATGCCAAATGAATTTGAACAAGCGGTTGCCGCCCTTCAAGGAGAAGGGGTTATCGCCTATGCCACCGAAGCCGTGTTTGGTCTGGGGTGTGATCCTGATTCCGAAGCCGCCGTGCAGCGGCTGCTGGCCATCAAGCAGCGGCCGGTGGAGAAGGGATTGATCCTGATCGCGGCAGATCTGGCGCAATTGCAGGACTACATCGACCTGAGCCAGCTCAGCGATGAGCAGCTTGCTCGCGTGCAGGCGAGCTGGCCTGGTCCCTTCACCTGGATCATGCCCGCTCGCGCGACGACGCCGTCCTGGTTGACCGGTCAGTTCGAGACCCTGGCGGTGCGGGTCACAGGCCATCCCCAGGTGCAAGGGCTTTGCCGGGCATTTGGCAAACCGCTGGTGTCCACCAGTGCCAATCTAACCGGTGAGGAACCCGCTCGCCGGGTGGCTGATATTGGCGATCTGCTGGCAAGCCAGCTGGCTTACATTCTGCCCGGCGAAGTCGGGGGGCAAGCCAACCCGTCCGAAATCAAGGACGCCCGCACCGGGGCCATCATTCGCCCATCCTGAGTTGGGCACGACCCTGTTTCATGCAGGTTGTGCGATGAGGTCATGACAATACGAGAAGTGCAGGCAGTGCATGCATGATGCCTGTCTGACAGGAGATAAAATGAGCAAACCGGATGTGGCCCAGGTAAAAGCCTTCCTGCTGCAATTGCAGGATGATATCTGCCGTGGCCTGGAGCAGGCCGATGGATGCGGGCACTTTGTGGAAGATGCCTGGAGTCGCGAAGGTGGTGGTGGCGGTAGAACACGGGTGCTGCGCCAGGGGGCGGTGATCGAGCAAGGTGGGGTCAACTTCTCCCATGTCTATGGCGATGCCATGCCGGCATCCGCGACCGCACATCGTCCCGAACTGGCTGGCCGCAGGTTTGAGGCCATGGGGGTGTCGCTGGTGATCCACCCGCATAATCCCTATGTACCGACCAGCCATGCGAATGTGCGGTTCTTCATCGCCGAGAAAGAGGGGGAGGAGCCGATCTGGTGGTTTGGTGGCGGCTTCGACCTGACGCCCTTCTATCCGTTCGAAGAGGACGTGAGGCATTGGCACCAGGTCTCCCATGAGCTCTGTCAGCCGTTCGGCACCGACATTTATCCCGAGTTCAAATCCTGGTGCGATCGTTACTTCTTCCTCAAGCATCGGGGCGAGACGCGCGGGGTGGGTGGTCTTTTCTTCGATGACCTGAACCGCTGGCCCTTTGCCGACTGCTTTGCCTTCATG
Source organism: Aeromonas sp. S19(2024) (assembly GCF_041402625.1). Lineage (NCBI taxonomy): Bacteria > Pseudomonadati > Pseudomonadota > Gammaproteobacteria > Aeromonadales > Aeromonadaceae > Aeromonas > Aeromonas sp. S19(2024). The sequence continues at coordinate 61,502 of NZ_JBGLQU010000011.1, read as the reverse complement.
CGTGCAGTGGGTGAGGGTTACCTGGCGGCCTACTTGCCGATTATCGAGCGACGCAAGGAGCTTGCTTATGGGGAGCGGGAACGGGCGTTCCAGCTTTATCGCCGTGGCCGCTACGTGGAGTTCAATCTGGTCTACGACCGCGGGACCCTGTTCGGACTGCAGACGGGGGGGCGTACCGAATCGATCCTGATGTCGATGCCGCCGCTGGCGCGCTGGGAGTACGACTGGCAGCCGGAGGCTGGCAGCCCGGAGGCATTGCTCTACAGCGACTACCTCAAACCGCGCGAGTGGTTGTGACCAGAGGGGCCATGATGGCCTCTTCTTATTGCCGATATTCGGCTTGTTCCTTCATGAGAAAACCCGTTAAATCGGGATATTGCTCTCAAAAGGAACGCCTTGATGGATCGTTATCTGGTTTTTGGCCACCCCGTGCGCCACAGCAAATCTCCCTTCATTCATACCCTGTTTGCCAGGCAGACCCAGCAAGAGCTGGAGTATGGTCTGGCAGAACCTGCTGTCGATGAGTTTGCCAGCGCTCTGAACCACTTCTTCGCCGAAGGAGGGAAGGGGTGCAACGTGACCGTGCCTTTCAAGGAGCAAGCCTTCGTGCTGGTGGAGCGGTTGAGCCCCAGGGCCAAGCGGGCGGGAGCGGTCAACACCATCAAACTGACTGATGATGGTGTGCTGCTGGGTGACAATACCGACGGCGCCGGGCTGGTCGCCGATCTCAAGGCTCACGGAGTGAACCTTGCCGGTAGCAGGATCCTGCTTCTGGGGGCCGGTGGCGCAGCTCGTGGTGCCCTGGCCCCCCTGCTGGCGGAAGCGCCGGGCGAGATCGTCGTGGTCAACCGTACCCATGCCAAGGCGGAACAGCTGGCTGTGGAGTTCAGGGATCTGGGCAGCATCACGGCTCAATCCTATGAACAGCTGGTGGGGCCGTTCGATCTCATCATCAATTCCACCTCAGCGAGTCTGCAAGGAGAGTTGCCACCTTTGGCGCCAACCCTCATCCACCCGGACATCGCGATCTACGACATGATGTATGGCGTAACGGACACAGCCTTCATCGGCTGGGCCAAACAACATGGCGCGCGCCATACCATGGATGGATTGGGCATGCTGGTCGAGCAGGCTGCTGAGGCCTTTACCGTATGGCGAGGGATCCGGCCCGGCACCAAGCAGGTATTGAGAGAGTTGCAGCGCAATCTGGGCGTCGTGTGAACCAGCTAGTGTGCTCTATTGGGCTGTCGGCAGATCTGATGTAGAGATTCTGCATCGCTGGATAGGGGGCATCCATCAGGATGCGGCACGACACGTGTGACGTGAAACGGTTGTTCTGTGGTGGGGGTGTGGCAGAACAGCCACCATTTTATAAAATCATTATCTAACAATAAGTTACTTTTAATTTGCCGTAGCGCGCAGAATTTTTTTGAGTTTTTTCTCAAAGCAGCGGAACTTCTGTAACGGACTGCTGACTAACTGGATAGTTGAGGAAGTGCTAGCTAGTCACCTTTATAACTCCCCGGTATTCGTACTGGGGATTTTTTTATCTGCATGAAAATTATGAATATTTTTTTTCCTTCCCTATCTTTGAAACTAAATTACATAAATTACTTTCACTTTCTGCTGCTTTGCTGTACAGTTGTCGGCGTAGGGTACAGAGGTAAGATGTTCTATCTTTCAGACCTTTTATTTCACGTAATTGAATGTGGCTGAATAGCAGCCCCGATGAGTCATCGTCGGGGCGTTTTTTTATGAGCAACATTTAGAGTAAATGCTTTAATTGTTGCCGTTCTTTGTTAGAATGAAGGCGTTTCTTGAGGAAAACCAATCGTCTTTGTTCTCGAGAACTCGCTTTTTCCCAAATTTTTGAACTCATTTCTTCAGGCCGGTTTGCAATGGCAAGACCGGCCTCATTTTTATCCCTACATTGCCTCATCGTGTAATTAAATTTCAGTTTCGTTTGTTACGGCCTTCAATTCTGATTTTTTACTCGATATCCATGAAAACGGTATCAGGTTGATGATTAGTTAATTCTTTTCGCGTCTAAACATGCTATCAGTATGATTTAAATATATTTTTTGAGGTTTTTCTTCAGAGGTGGCGAAGGCGGGGAGGGAGGGCTCGGAGATGGGGGGATCATGAAAGCCTTTCAATCAGCGGAGGTCCAACTCCGCCAATTGCAGCCAGGGAGAGGAGTCGTTTACTCCTCGTTCTGATTATCTTCGTCGTCTACCTGGGCGTTGTCTGCTTCGGACAGGTACCAGCCGCTCAGGGTCTGGGCCAGCTTCTCGACGCCGATATTGGTCAGAGAAGAGAATGCTTCAACCTGGATCTGCGGGCCCAGTTCTGCCACCGCCTGACGAACCTTGATCACCTGGTTGTTGCGGGGCCCCGGGCTTAACTTGTCCGCCTTGGTCAGCAACAGCATCACCGGCAGTTCACGGTGTGAACTCCATTCCAGCATGTTCATGTCGGTTTCCTTGAGCGGATGGCGGATGTCCATCAGGATCACCAGCCCTTTCAGGGACTCCCGTCGTTGCAGGTATTCAGCCAGTGACTTTTGCCACTTGAGCTTCATTTCCAGCGGAACCTGGGCATATCCATAGCCAGGCAAGTCAACCAGGCGTTTGCCCGGTTCCAGCTCAAACAGGTTGATCAGCTGAGTACGGCCAGGGGTCTTACTGGTACGCGCCAGGTTCTTGTGTTTGGTCAAGGTATTCAATGCAGACGATTTGCCAGCGTTGGAACGACCGGCAAACGCAATCTCGACACCCCCATCATTTGGCAGGTGGCGGATGTCGGGTGCGCTGGTCACAAAATGCACCTTATTGAAATTCAGAGTTTGTGTATCCAACGTAAATTCCCCATAGAGATAGAGGGTTATAGAGTTACTTTTTTGTGAAATAGTGTAAAATGGCGTCGCTTGAACGCGTTTATTTTAACATGCCTTCAGCGGCATGGGATCTGGAAGCCTAATAACGAGAAAGTTGGAACGCCATGAAGAACCTAGTCATTACACTTGCTCTGATGGTTGGCGTAACTGGGATGGCACAAGCCAAGGGCGATGCCGCTGCGGGACAAACCAAGGCTGCCGTCTGTGCGGCCTGTCATGGACCGGACGGCAACAGCCCAGTCGACATGTATCCCAAGATTGCTGGTCAGCACGCATCATATATCAAAAAACAATTAGTTGAACTGAAGGCTGCAGCTTCTGGCCAAACTGGTCGGGTTGCGCCCGTCATGGGACCCATGGCGTTGCCGTTGTCCGAGCAGGATATGGACGATCTTGCCGCCTATTTCTCCAGCCAGAAGGTGACGCCGGTTGCCGTGCCCGATGATGTGGTTGCCGCAGGCAAGGCGCTTTATATGGGGGGAGACATGGAGCGAGGCCTGGCCGCCTGTACCGCCTGTCATGGCCCACGGGGTTCCGGCGTCGAGCAAGCGAAGTACCCCAGCCTGTCAGGGCAGCATCCCGCCTATATCAAGGCCCAGCTCACCGCTTTTCGTTCGGCGACCCGCGACAACGATCCCAATGGCATGATGCGGGATGTGGCCAAGAAGCTGACGGATCAGGACATCGAGGCGCTCTCCAAGTATGTGGCGGGGCTTCACTGATATAGACTGTTAGTTATCTTGTTGAAAAGAACAGGGAACCATTGTGTTCCCTGTTCTTTTTTGAGGTTGTAGCGATCGCCCGTAAACAGCCTGCATTGCTGTAAGAGATCTTCTATATACGGGGCTGGTCGTGTCTGAAAGATTGCTCACGTATATTATTTTATTTTTTGTTTTTCAATGAATTAAGAAATAGAACATTACTTTGTACCAGTTCGAAATGTGCTTTGGTTGATTGAGTCATCCAGCGAAGAAGTTACAGTAGGCAATCAGGATTGGCCGGAGAGAGGGTGCAAGACCCGTCTTCGGTTTGACAGGATGTCGGCTCGGAGCATGCGATGAGCAATAGATGCAAAAAGCCAGGATGGTGACCGCCAGGGATGAGCGGGGCTGCGGGAGGCAACCACCCCGATGGGAGGCAGGATGTCGCCGGTTTGGGTTAGACAAACAAACACACGCACACTCAGGACTGGTCAATAAGGATCAGGATGATCCAACGAAATGATGCGCCGTGGTTCGCCCAGGGATAAGGCGATTGGCTACCAGGGAATGGCACTCGCATGATGGAAAAAGGCAGCTTCGGCTGCCTTTTTTCTATTGGGTCATTAACCCGCCAAGACATTCTGTGTCAAAATACCAGCAACATGCCCAGAGGATGCCGATCCTGCGGTGTTCAGCGGCCCAAAGTGGTCGAATTGGTGCGGGATCCCACTCTTGTTCCATATTTACTGTTCCCCGCTTCAGCATCCTCCCCGGACGACACGCTCCGGGGGTTTCCATTCAGTTATTTGTCGGAGTCATTCATGTCGGCCAAACAACCCAACCGCAAGCCTACCGGCAAGCGCAAAGAATCAGATGCCAGTGCCCAGGAAGGTCGTGAGCGCAAGCGCGCCGCCAAGCGCAAGGGCCTGAAGGCGGGCTCCCGCCAACAGGTCGAGCAGGCGGGCAAAAAGAGCGGCTCCAAGCAGGCCAAGGATCCACGCATCGGCTCTCGCAAGCCCATCGCGCTGATTGCCGACGAGAAGGGCAGCAAGCCGGTGGCGACCAAGCCTGCGAAAGAGAAGCGGGTGGTGATGACCCCCGAGCAGGAGCTGGCGTCCATCGAGAATGATGATCGCCTCAATGCCTTGCTGGATCGTCTGGATGCCGGTGAAACCCTGGAGGCCGCAGAGCAGGCATGGGTCGATCAGCGGGTTGACCGTTATCAGGAGCTGATGGACGAGCTCGGTATCATCGACAACGACGATGACGAAGATGGCGACATGGATTTTGATGATGCCGATTTTGACGAGCCGAGTCAGCCTGCCTCCGAAGAGGAGCTGTGGGAGCGTTTCTCTCAGGCAGACTACCAGCCTGAAGCCAAACCCGAGCCGAAGAAAAAGTGATGAGTGGATGGATGCTGGCCGCCCTGTTGGGTGGCCTGATTTTGCTGGGGCTGGCCGTCTATGCCGGCACCCTGATGGCGCGTCTCAAACGCCAGCAAGAGATGCAGCAGCACGCCATTGCGGCCCGCAACGAGCGGATCCTGGAGAGTGTCAGGGTGATCGCCCACGCGGTACGAGATGGTCAGTGCGACTACTCAGAAGGTGCCATCCGGCTGACCAATCTGCTGGATGCCTTGCAAATAAAGGGGGGCCGCGCCTTTGCCACCGAGTTCCCGGGGCTCTACGGCCTCTATGAGAAGGTGAAAGAGATGCCGACCCATGAGGCGAGGCGGGCACTCAAGCGCAATGAAGTGATGAAGATGGATCTCGAACGCAGCGGCTACGAGGCCGAGCTGGAGGCGCAGATCCTTGAGGATGTCGCCAGACTGAAGGATTTTCAGTTAAGCCGGTGAGCCCATGACAAAGACAGAGGAAGCAAGCGTGCAAGCAGAACAGATTGTGTGGGATCAGGCCCTGATCGAAAAATACAACTACAGTGGTCCGCGTTACACCTCCTATCCCACTGCGCTGGAGTTCAACGAGGGGTTCGGCTATCCGGACTTTGTCCAGGCAGCGGGCCAGTATCCTGCACGCAATCTGTCGCTCTACGTGCATATCCCCTTCTGTCACAAGCTCTGCTACTACTGCGGTTGCAACAAGGTCATTACCCGGCACCAGCACAAGGCAGATCAATACCTCGACTACCTCGAACAGGAGATCAAGGCCCAGGCCCCCCTGTTCAAGGAGAGACTGGTCACCCAGCTGCACTGGGGTGGCGGCACACCCACCTATCTGAGCGAACCCCAGACTCGTCGCCTGATGGCCATGTTGCGGGAGCACTTCCACTTCGCCGAGGAGGGGGAGATCAGCATCGAGGTGGATCCCCGCGAGATCGAATTGTCCATGCTGGATGTGCTGCGGGAGCTCGGTTTCAACCGCATCAGCCTTGGCGTTCAGGACTTCAACAAGGCGGTCCAGGTCGCGGTCAATCGGGAGCAGGACAACGACTTCATCCGCGCCATGCTGGTTCGTGCCCGCGAGCTGGGGTTCCGCTCCACCAATCTGGATCTCATCTACGGTCTGCCGCACCAGAACCGGGAGAGCTTCCATCACACCCTGGAAGAGGTGCTCAAGACCGACCCGGCCCGCCTCTCCATCTTCAATTATGCCCACCTGCCGAGCCGTTTTGCCGCCCAGCACAAGCTGAAAGAAGCGGACATGCCGGCGCCGCAGGAGAAGCTGGCCATGCTGCAGGACACCATTGCCTTCCTGACCGGCCAGGGTTATCAGTTCATCGGCATGGACCACTTTGCCAAGCCCGATGACGAGCTGGCCGTCGCCCAGCGCGAGGGCAAGCTGCATCGCAACTTCCAGGGCTATACCACCCAGGGGGATTGCGATCTGCTGGGGCTGGGGGTCTCTTCCATCAGCATGATGGGGGATGCCTATTCCCAGAACCAGAAGGATCTCAAAACTTACTACGCCCAGGTCGAGTCACTGGGCCATGCCCAGTGGAAGGGGTGCTCCCTCAATCGGGACGATCTGATCCGTCGTGAGGTGATCAAGCGCCTCATCTGCGATTTTTCCCTGAACTTCGCCGCTGTGGAGCAGGCCCACGGCCTGGTGTTCAAGGAGTATTTTGCCGAGGATCTCAAGCTGTTGCAGACCTTCATCGACGACGGTCTGGTGCGCATGACCGAAGAGGGGCTGGAGGTGGTCTCCACCGGTCAGCTGCTGATCCGAAACATCTGCATGTGCTTCGATGTCTACCTGCGCAACAAGGCGCGCCAGCAGCAGTTCTCCCGGGTGATCTAGGCCGGGCAATGTCGTTGGACAATAAAAAACCGCCTTTCGGCGGTTTTTTATTGGGTTTTACCCCTGCTCAGCGTTGAGCCGCGCGGGCACTCAGCTCGGCCTTCTCGGCTTCGCTCAGGAAGGCCAGGGCCAGGCCGTTCTGCTGGGCGGTGCGGATCTCGCTCACCGTCATGCCGGCAGCCGGGGCCGCCACCTCGTATTCATGGGGCAGGTCGATCCCCTCCACCGCCGGATCGTCGGTATTGAGGCAGGCCAGCACGCCGGCTGCCAGGAACTGGCGGATCGGGTGATCGGCCAGACTCGCCACCGTGGTGGTCTGGAGGTTGGAGGTGAGGCAGGACTCGATGCCGATGCGGTGTTCGGCCAGATAGGCCATCAGGGCCGGATCCTGGATGGCCTTGACACCGTGGCCGATGCGCTCGGCTCCCAGCTCGCGAATGGCCTGCCACATGCTCTCGGGGCCGGCGGCTTCACCGGCGTGCACGGTGACTCGCATTCCTGCATCCCGCACCCGGCGGAAGTGGTCGGTGAAGAGATCGCCCGGGAAGCCCAGTTCGTCGCCGGCCAGATCGATGGCGACCAGGCGATCGCGATGAGCCAGACAGGCATCCAGCTCCTGCTTGCACTGCTCGGTGCCGAAGGTACGGCTCATGATGCCGATGAGGTTGGTCTTGATGCCGAAGTCACGGCTGCCTGCGGCCACGCCGTCGATGATGGCTTCGACCACACCCTGCGGGTGCAGTTTGTGGGTCATCGCCATGTAGGCCGGGCTGAAACGCAGCTCGGCATAGTCGATCCCGGCACGCAGCAGATCTTCCACGTTTTCGTAGGCGACCCGGCGGCAGGCATCGTAGTCGGCCAGCACGGCCACGCCCCAGTCCAGTTTCTTCAGGAAGGCCACCAGACTCGGCTCGTTCTCGACGATCTGCACGTGCGGGCGCAGGGCTTCCAGCTCATCGGCCGGCAGTCGGATGTTGTGCTGACGTCCCAGCTCGAGAATGGTCTGCGGGCGGATGTTGCCATCCAGATGGCGATGCAGGTCGGTCAGGGGGAGGGATCTGTCAATCATGGGGCACCTTCTGCGAGTCGGGTTGGAAAGCCTGCCATTCTAGGCGGGGCGCCTGAAAAAGATACCCCGTTTGCAAGCAAACGGGGTGTGATTGGTCAGGCTTTCCCTCAAGGCGTGATGGGAATCGTTTTTCCCGCAGGTTCAGGGAATGTCGAGCTCCTTGAGCTTGCGGGTCAGGGTATTGCGGCCCCAGCCGAGCAGGCGGGCAGCCTCCTGCTTGTGACCGTGGGTGTGATCCAGTGCCGTCTCCAGCATGATCCGTTCGAACTGGGGCATGGCATCCGCCAGGATATCGGTCTCCCCCAGCGCCAGCTTGGCGGCCACCCAGTCCTGCAACTGCTGCTGCCAGCCACCGGTCAGGGCGGGCTGGCCCGGCTCGGCGGTGCTGGTGATGGGAGTCAGCAGCTCGGTGGGCAGATCGCCTACCAGCACCTCCTGGCCCGAGGCCATCACCGTCAGCCAGCGGCAGACGTTCTCCAGCTGGCGCACGTTGCCCGGCCAGGGCAGGCGGCTGATGTAGGTCTGGGTATCCGGGTGCAGGCTCTTGGCCTCCACGTTCAGCTCCTTGGCGGCTCGCAGCAGGAAGTGCTGGGCCAACTGGGGGATGTCCTCCCGGCGCTCCTTGAGGGCCGGAATATGGATGCGGATGACGTTGAGGCGGTGGAACAGGTCTTCCCGAAACTCGCCGTCGGCGACCCGCTTCTCCAGATTCTGGTGGGTGGCGGCAATGATCCGCACATCCACCTGCACCGGTTGGTGGCCGCCAACCCGGTAGAACTGCCCGTCCGCCAGTACACGCAGCAACCGGGTCTGCACGTCCAGCGGCATGTCGCCTATTTCGTCAAGAAACAGGGTGCCGCCGTCGGCTTGCTCGAAGCGGCCGTGACGAATGTTGTTGGCGCCGGTGAAGGCTCCCTTCTCATGACCGAACAGCTCGGATTCGATGAGATCTTTCGGGATGGCCGCCATGTTGAGGGCGATGAAGTTCTTGTGGGCCCGGGGGCTGTGCTTGTGCAGGGCATGGGCAACCAGCTCCTTGCCGGTACCGCTTTGACCGTTGATGAGCACCGAGATGCTGGAGCGCGACAGCCGGCCGATGGCGCGGAACACCTCCTGCATGGCAGGGGCTTCGCCGATGATCTCCGGGGTGGTGGTGGCTTCCTGTTGGCGAGCCTTGCGCTTGGTCCGCTGCTCCTTGAGGTGGTTCTCGGCCCGGCGTACCAGGGTGACCGCCTCGTCGATGTCGAACGGCTTGGGCAGGTATTCGAAGGCGCCGCGCTGGTAGGCGTTGACCGCGGAGTCGAGGTCCGAGTGGGCCGTCATGATGATGATGGGCAGATCGGCCTGGCGGCGATGGATCTGCTCCAGCAGGCTCAGGCCGTCGATGCCCGGCATGCGGATATCCGAGAGGATCACGTCCGGTGAGCGCATCTCCAGTGAACTCAGCAGGGCTTCGCCGTCGGCGAAACTTTCGCATTCGAAGCCTTCGCTGCCAAGGGTGCGCTCCAGAACCCACCGGATGGAGCTGTCGTCATCGACGATCCACACTTTTGCTGTCATGAGGTTCCCTTATTTGCGAAGTGGTAGATAAATGGTGAATTCGGTGTGGCCCGGCCAGCTGATGCAGTCGATGCGACCTTTGTGCTGATCGATCAGGTTCTGGGCGATGGAGAGGCCCAGGCCCGTTCCCCCTTCCTTGCCGGTGATCATGGGGTAGAAGAGGGTGTCGCGAATGGCGTCGGGAATGCCGGGGCCGTTGTCGATGATCTTGATTTCGGCCGCCAAGCGATAGCGCTGGCCATGGATGGTGATCTGGAAGGCGGTGCGCGTCTTGATGCGGATGAGGCCGTCCTGATCCCCAAGGGCCTCGGCGGCGTTGCGCACTATGTTCAGGAACGCCTGTTGCAGCTGGTCCGATTCCATTTCGAATTCGGGGATGCTGGGGTCGTAGTCCCGCTCGATGCGGATCTGCGGCGGCAGCTCCAGGTCCACCAGACGGCGCACCTGTTCCAGCACTGAGTGAACATTGTGCATCTGGTGACGGCCGGGACGCTGGGGACCGAGCAACCTGTCGACCAGCACCCGCAGGCGATCGGCCTGCTCGATGATGATGCCGGTGTATTCACGCAAGGCCGGGTCGGGCAACTCTTTTTGCAGCAGTTGGGCCGCGCCGCGCAATCCCCCCAGGGGGTTCTTGATCTCGTGCGCCAGGCCGCGCACCAGCTCCTTGGCGGCCTGCTGCTGGGCGTGTTGCTGCAGCTCCTGGCTGATCTTCTTCTGCTGATCGATCTTGCGCAGCTCTACCACCATCAGTCGCTGTTCATGATCGGCCATGGGGCTGACGCTGATCTCCACCAGCCTGGGCTCCCCCTCCACCACCAGGGTGACTTCGCTGTCGGTGAAGCCCTGCCCCGAAATGAGGCACTGTTTGAAACGCTGCAGATCGAGAGAGATGTGTTCCAGCAGGTGGGGCAGTTCGATGCCGATCAGTCGTCGTTCGCTGAGGGAAAGCAGCTGCTCTGCCGCCGGGTTGACGAATTGAATGCAGAGACGTTCATCCATGAGAATGACGGCGGTCAGCAGGTTGTCCAAGAGTGTCTTGGCGTTGTCCGAGCGGGTTGGCACAGGTTTCTCCCTAAAACGGTGCTGTACACCTAGAGCGCACCAATATAGTGCATCAAGTTTACCCGCATCGGTGCGTCACATCACCCCTAATTGGCCTTGGGGGCGGCTCTGGGAGCCTGATTCACCGACGCCCTGTGCAGGTAAAAGGTGGTTGGCTTAGATTTAGCAAGGATCGTACCGTCTTTGGCGAGCAACTCGAGCCGTGCCTCATAGGCGCCTCTATCGAGGTTTTCCACCCGTATGGCCAGGCTGTTGTGAACCAGGGGCACCGCCTTGCCGTTCAGGATCAGGCGAACATCGTATTGCACCGGGACCTGGGGAGAGATCTCGCCCTGGAAGACGATGTTGCCGGTATTGTCGCGCAATGTGCTGCCCGGTTCCGGAGAGATGAGATCGATCTCCAGGGGAGCCGCTTCCAGGGCTTTCCTGGCATCGACACCGGTCAGGCTGTTGAAGTTGTCCACCTGGACCGAGTGGGGGGCTGTGCCGATGAGCGGCGAGACCCGCAGGTCCACCTCTTTTGCGCTCTTGCCGGGAGGGGGGGCATCGGTGTAGTGGGTCACCCCCTGGGGATCGACCCAGGAGTAGACGCGGGCGGCCTGTGCGGAACAGGAGGCCATCAGCAGGAGGCTCAGCAGCCAGGGTACAGTGTTCATCCATCTCTCCTTGACGGGGTTCACCTTAATCCTATCAGAGAAAAACCACGGGGTCGGGGTGTGAACAGCCGAGGGTGGTACGGCTCCGTGAACGGGATCATCTTTCTGCATGATCGTGCCCGTTCGGCGGTATTTCCGTTGCCAGAATGAAAAAAAACCCGCCAGATGGCGGGTTTGTCATGGGAAAGCGGATTAGACGGAGTAGTACAGCTCGAACTCCAGCGGGTGCGGGGTCATGCGCACGCGGTCAACATCCTGCTGTTTCAGTTCCAGGTAGGAGTTGATGAAGTCATCGCTGAACACGCCACCACGGGTCAGGAACTCACGGTCTGCATCCAGTGCGGACAGCGCTTCGTCCAGGGAACCGGCAACGGTCGGCACTTCGGCGGCTTCTTCCGGCGGCAGATCGTACAGGTTCTTGTCCATGGCATCGCCCGGATGGATCTTGTTGATGATACCGTCCAGACCGGCCATCAGCTGGGCAGCGAAGGCCAGGTACGGGTTGGCAGCCGGATCCGGGAAGCGTACTTCGATGCGGCGGGCTTTCGGGCTCGGCACGACCGGGATACGGATGGAGGCAGAGCGGTTGCGGGCGGAGTAGGCCAGCATGACCGGTGCTTCATAGCCCGGCACCAGACGCTTGTAGGAGTTGGTGGTCGGGTTGGCGAAGGCGTTGATGGCCTTGGCGTGCTTGATGATGCCGCCGATGTAGTGCAGTGCCATCTCGGACAGACCGCCATACAGGTCACCTGCGAACAGGTTGACGCCGTCTTTGGCCAGGGACTGGTGGCAGTGCATGCCGGAGCCGTTGTCACCGAACATGGGTTTCGGCATGAAGGTGACGGTCTTGTTGTAGGCGTGGGCCACGTTGTGGATCACGTACTTCAGGACCTGTACTTCGTCAGCCTTCAGGGTGAGGGTGTTGAAGCGGGTTGCGATCTCGTTCTGACCGGCGGTCGCCACTTCGTGGTGGTGAGCTTCGACGACCTGGCCCATCTCTTCCAGCACCAGGCACATGGCGGCACGGATGTCCTGGGAGGAGTCAACCGGGGCAACCGGGAAGTAACCACCCTTGACGAACGGACGGTGACCCTTGTTGCCGTGCTCGTAGTCGGTACCGGAGTTCCAGGCAGCTTCTTCGGATTCGATCTTCACGAAGCTGTGGCCCATGGTGTTGGAGAAGGTGATGTTGTCGAACATGAAGAATTCCGGCTCCGGCCCGAACAGCACGGTGTCAGCGATGCCGCTGGACTTCAGGAAATCTTCGGCACGCTTGGCGATGGAGCGCGGATCGCGGTCATAGCCTTGCATGGTGGCGGGTTCAAGCACGTCACAGACGATGTTCAGAGTGGTCTCTTCGGTGAACGGGTCCAGTTTGGCGGAAGCCGGGTCCGGCATCAGCACCATGTCAGACTCGTTGATGCCCTTCCAGCCGCCGATGGAGGAACCATCGAACATCTTGCCGTCTTCGAAGAAGTCTTCGTCAACCTGGTGGGAAGGGATGGATACGTGCTGCTCTTTACCCTTGGTGTCGGTAAAACGCAGATCAACAAACTTGACTTCGTGTTCTTGGATCAGGGCCAAAACGTTCTGGGCTGACATGCTAAGTAACCTCCGGTGTTAAAACTCTTTGGGTGAATGCGTCGTCACATTCACATAAGCCAGTATCGTGCCAAGTTTGTGACAGCTTGATTTCAGGGCACTTGCACCGTTTCAGGCTGTCGAGAAACCCGTTCTCATGCCGGTTGCTGCATTAAAGTGGTGCAACCTTGGATCGTTTTGGTGCACAGAGATGGTGCGCCAGCGTATCCAGGCCATCTAAGCAGCCTTTTGCTGCGGGGTCCATGATCCTGATCCTTTGTTGTGTGTGAATGTGTTGCAATTCTGCTAGGCAGATCACAAAGGCGAGAGTACAATTAGCGCCCAATTTTACCCGGTGATTTGAGGCGAGAATGTTAGAGAATTTACGCAATATTGCGATTATTGCGCACGTTGACCACGGCAAAACGACTCTGGTTGATAAGCTGCTGCAGCAATCCGGCACTCTGGATCGCACCAGCGAAGGTCAGGAACGGATCATGGACTCCAATGATCTGGAACGGGAACGTGGCATCACCATTCTCGCCAAGAACACTGCGATCCGCTGGAACGACTATCGCATCAACATCGTGGATACCCCGGGTCACGCCGACTTCGGTGGTGAAGTTGAGCGCGTACTCTCCATGGTTGACTCCGTGCTGCTGCTGGTCGACGCCGTTGACGGCCCGATGCCGCAGACCCGTTTCGTGACCCAGAAGGCGTTCGCCCAGGGTCTGAAGCCCATCGTGGTCATCAACAAGATCGACCGTCCGGGTGCTCGTCCTGACTGGGTAATGGATCAGGTCTTCGATCTGTTCGACAACCTGGGTGCCACCGATGAGCAACTGGACTTCAAGGTTGTTTACGCCTCTGCACTGAACGGTTGGGCCACCCTGGATCAGGACGTCCCGTCCGAGAACATGGAACCCCTGTTCCAGGCCATCGTCGACAACGTGGAAGCCCCGAAGGGCGACGTTGACGGTGCCTTCCAGATGCAAATCTCCCAGCTGGACTACAACTCCTACGTGGGCGTCATCGGTATCGGCCGCATCACTCGTGGTCGCGTCAAGACCAACCAGCAGGTCACCATCGTCAGTGCCAACGGCAAACCGCGTACCGGCAAGGTCGGTCAGGTGCTGGGCTACCTGGGCCTGTCCCGTACCGAAGTGACCGACGCGCAAGCGGGTGACATCATCGCCATCACCGGTCTGGGCGAGCTGAAGATCTCCGACACCATCTGTGACAACAGTGCCGTCGAAGCCCTGCCGCCGCTCTCCGTTGACGAGCCGACCGTGAACATGACCTTCCAGGTCAACACCTCGCCGTTCGCCGGTAAAGAAGGCAAGTTCGTCACCTCCCGCAACATTCTGGAGCGTCTGAACCAGGAACTGGTCCACAACGTGGCCCTGCGCGTGGAAGAGACCGAAGATCCGGACAAGTTCCGCGTCTCCGGCCGTGGTGAACTGCACCTCTCCATCCTGATCGAAAACATGCGTCGCGAAGGTTACGAACTGGCGGTATCCCGTCCGGAAGTTATCCTGCGTACCGTGGATGGCGAACTGCAAGAACCGTTCGAAACCGTTACTGTGGACGTGGAAGAAGCGCATCAGGGTTCCGTGATGGAGCAGCTCGGCCTGCGTAAAGGCGAGATGACCAACATGACCCCGGATGGCAAGGGTCGGGTCCGTCTGGACTTCATCATCCCGAGCCGTGGCCTGATCGGCTTCCAGACCGAGTTCCTGACCATGACCTCTGGTACCGGTCTGCTGTATCACACCTTCGACCACTACGGTCCGCACAAGGGTGGCAGCATCGGTGAGCGTCAGAACGGCGTGCTGATCTCCAACGCCACCGGCAAGGCCCTGACCTTCGCCTTGTTCGGTCTGCAAGATCGTGGTCGTCTGTTCATCGGTCACGCGACCGAAGTGTACGAAGGCCAGGTGATCGGGATCCACTCCCGCTCCAACGACCTGACCGTCAACTGCCTGAAAGGCAAGCAGCTGACCAACATGCGTGCCTCCGGTACCGACGAAGCCCAGGTGCTGACTCCGCCGATCCGCATGACCCTGGAGCAGGCTCTCGAGTTCATCGACAACGACGAGCTGGTCGAGATCACCCCGAAAGCCATCCGTATCCGCAAGAAACTGCTGACCGAGATGGATCGCAAGCGCGCCGGTCGTGCCTGATCGATAGCTGTTCATCGACAGACCAAAGAGAGGCCTTATGGCCTCTTTTTTTTATGGGCTCGACATGAGGGCGCATGGTGCCTGAGCCCGATGGAGGCGCATCCGGCCGGTCTGCGGGTGGCCAAATGACCACCCTATCTGACACAATGTCTGCATGATCACGCTTACGAGAAACAAGATGCAGCAGCAGATCCGCGGCCGTCTGGCCCATGCACTCTCCTTCTTGCGCCACGATGGTGCCCACTTCGCCCAGTTTGTCTGGGGCCGCTTCCAGCAGGACAGATTGACGGTGACTGCCGGTTACCTGGCCTATGTCACCCTGCTCTCCTTGGTGCCCATGATCGCCGTGGTGTTCGGCATGATGTCGGCCTTTCCGGTGTTCCAGAGCCTGAAGCAGGCGATGGAGCAGTTCGTCTATCACAACTTCGTCCCCACCGCCGGCGAGATGCTCAAGGAGTACATCGACGGCTTCGTGGCCAACGCCACCAACACCACGGCCGTCGGTATCGGTGCCCTGATCGTGGTGGCCCTGATGCTCATCTCGGCCATCGACAAGAACCTCAACTACATCTGGCGATCCACCCGAAGCCGGCCCTTGGCCCAGGCATTCGCCATGTACTGGATGATCCTGACCCTGGGCCCCGTGCTCATCGGTGCCAGCATCGCCATCTCCTCCTACATTCTCTCGCTCAGGTTGTTCGCGGCTGACAGCCTGTTCGGTATCGGCTATCTGCTGCTGCGCAGCCTGCCGTTCCTCTTCTCCGTGCTCACCTTCCTGCTGATCTATACCGTGGTGCCCAACTGCCGCGTGCGGCTGACCCACGCCTTCATCGGTGCCCTGGTGGCGGCCACCCTGTTCGAGCTGGCCAAGCGCGGCTTTGCCATCTACATCACCAACTTCCCCTCCTACCAGGCCATCTATGGCGCCCTGGCGACCATTCCCATCCTGTTCGTCTGGGTGTATCTGAGCTGGCTGGTGGTGTTGCTGGGGGCCGAGACCACCGCCTGCCTCGGGGAGTACGAGAAGCCCGGTGCAGAGGAGCTGGCCTGACGCTGGCCGGCCATCACACCGGATCCCGGCACAAAGACGTTGGCCCGGGCAGGGCATTTATTGGTAGCATCGACGACCGCTCATCCCGCAGGATGGGCGGTCGTGCTGTTTTGAGAGGAGAGGGATGTGATTGCACTGATTCAGCGGGTCAGCGAGGCCAGCGTAACGGTAGAGGGAGAGGTGACTGGGGCCATCGGCCAGGGGTTGCTGGTGCTGCTCGGGGTGGAGCAGGGGGATGACGAGGCCAAGGCGGACAAGCTACTGCACAAGGTGAGCGGCTATCGCATCTTCTCGGACGAGAACGGCAAGATGAACCTCAACGTGAGCCAGGTGAGCGGCAGCCTGCTGGTGGTCTCCCAGTTCACCCTGGCGGCGGATACCGGCAAGGGGATGAGACCCAGCTTCTCCGGTGGCGCCCATCCCGCAGATGCAGAGCGACTCTATGAGTACTTCGTGGCTCGCGCCAGGGAGAGCGGCGTGCCGACCGAAACCGGCCGCTTCGCCGCCGACATGAAGGTCAGGTTGCTCAACGACGGCCCCGTCACCTTCTGGCTGCAGGTATAAGGGTGGCAGGTAGGGCAGGACTCAGCGGAGGGCAGGACGCGATGCCTGCACACTTCGCAGGTTCTTCACCCTGCCGGTGCTCGCCCGCCCTGGCCATGCTGACGGGTCGCGTGCAGGATGACGTTGCGGTAGCCGGGCACGTCGTGGACGTGGGTCGGGCCTATCCACTCCTCTGCCAGTCGCAGAGCCTGTGCCTGTTCGAGCCGGGTGCGGGGCAGCAGATTGATGATGAGGGTTCCGCTCAGGCGGCTGGCCAGCGCCTGATAGAGCGGAGCCTGGAAGAGCAGCAGGGGGTTGCCGTCCTGGCTGAACAAATCCAGCAGCACCAGATCGTAGCTCTCCTGGCTCTGGTGCAGGAAGTGCAGCGCATCGGCGTGATGCAGCCGAGGCGAGCCCCCTGATGAGGGGAGGAAGAACTGCTGGAACAGGGTGAGGATCTCGGCATCCAGATCCACGCAGTCGTGGTGGGCATCGGGCCAGCGTGCCGCCAGGTGACGGGTGAGATCCCCTCCGCCCAGCCCCAGCTCCAGGATCCTGCTTGCCTGCTTTGGCAACTGCTCCGCGATGCTCCGTTGATGAGGCAGACAGAGGCGGGCCGGCTGGTTGAGGCTCATGGCGGATTGCACCACGCCGTCCATTTCCAGCCAGCGATGACGGGCATTTTCAAGCACCGAAACGCGGCGTTCGGGTTTGGCACTGAGGTGCAATAAGTGATCGGCTTGGTACGCTTGCAGATTGAAGTCCATGAATTTGCACGGCAAGATGGCTTTCGACCAGTGTAACTCAAGGATGTTGTTATGTACCGGGTGGTCACCCCCCAAACGGCAGCCGAGCTGGATACCTACTACAGGCTGCGCCGGGAGAAATGGTTGCGTCAGTCCTTCCATCTGCCAGTCGGCGCACACTCAAGGATCGCTTTATGTACCGGGTAGTCACCCCAGAAACACCAGCGGAGCTGGATGCTTACTATCAGTTGCGCTGGGAACTACTGCGCAAACCCTTCAATCTGCCCCTTGGCTCCGAGCGTGACGAGTACGATACCGTCGCCATTCACCGGCTGATGCTCTCACCCGACGGAACGCCCATCGCCGTGGGTCGCCTCTTTGTGGGCGGCGATGAAGCCCAGATCCGCTTTATGGCGCTGCGACCCGAATTTCGCGGCCAGGGGCTGGGCGCCCGCATGGTGGAGGATCTCGAGCAGCTTGCCCGCGACGAGAAGGTGAAACGGCTGGTGATGAACGCCCGCCAGGAGGCGGTGGAGTTCTATCGCCGCTGCGGCTTCCTCGAGGTAGGGGAAGGCCCCGTCTCTTTCGGCCGCATCCCTCACCGCCAGATGATCAAGTCCCTGAGTCCCATGCAGACCATCCAGTACCGTCCGGAGTGGTGCCAGGATCTCACCACCCGCTGGTCGCGGGGCATTCCCATCAGCGAGAAGATGGGGGTGCACATCACCCACTACGATGGCCAGACCTTCCACCTCAAGGCCAACCTTGCGGCCAATCTCAACGTCCACGACACCATGTTCGCCGGCAGCATTTACAGCCAGTGTGTGCTGGCGGGCTGGGGTCTCATCTGGTTGCAGCTCAAGGAGGCAGGGCTGGGAGGCGATACCGTGCTGGCCGAGGGCAACATCAAGTATTACCGGCCGGTGAGCGAAGAGCCGGAGGCGCGGGTGGCCCGGGAGGGCATGCCCGCCGTGCTCGAGCCGCTGAGGGGCGGAGAATCCGCCAAGTTCAGCCTGCGGGTGCAGCTGTTCAGCGGCCGCAAGCTGGCGGTGGAGTTTGTCGGTCAGTATGTGGTACTGCCCATCAAGCGCGGCGCACGCTGATCCCTGGTGTTCACAGCAACAAGGCCTCTTCGCGAGGCCTTGTTCGTTATTGGGCGGCATGGGCCGGGGGCCGGGGGCGCCAGAGCGGGCCGCTTCGTCCCTGGGCGGGGTAGCGCACACCCGCCTCCCAGCCACAGGCGTCCTGTCCAGTGGGGAAACTCCAGCCCAGGTCGGGCGCATTGAGGGGGCCGCGCCAGCGGGCGAGCAGCTCGGCGCAGCGTCCCTTGTTCAGGACCCCGAGGTCGAGCTGCCACTGGTCTGCGGCCAGGTCGACACCCCCTTGCAGTGCCAGCAGGTGGGTGATGGTGGAGGCACCGCCTTGCTCGATCCGCACCTTGCCCTGCTCCGCCCTGGCATCCAGCCTGATCTGATAGAAGGGGGTGTCTCCGCGTTGCATCGCCTGCCACAGCGTCTGCGGTGTCAGATCGGGGGGGGTCTGCTCCCTGAACCAGTCATCCAGCAGGGGGTCGATGCCGACCTTGTCCCAGAAGGGATCCTTGCTCTCCAGGCTCAGGCTGCCCTGAAGGGTCCGGCGCCAGTTGGCCGTCTGCTCGCCGGGTTGCCCGTTGAGGTCGGCCTGCAGATCTGCTGCCAGATCCACCTTGCCCGCGAAGGAGACGGGGGAGTGCAGCAGCTTGCCCCACTGCTCCAGATCCAGCTGCTTGCCCTGCAACTGCAGGCGGCTCTCCTGCCCGGGCGTTCTGCCCCACTGGCCGCTCAGGTTGAGGGAGCCCTCGTCGGGCAGGGAGGTGGCGAGGGTGTTGAGCTGCCAGGAGCTGGGGGTCAGCTCGCCATCCAGGGTGCCGTTGCGGGCACTGAGACCGTCCCACACCAGCTCGAACCACTTGCTCTCGATGCGGGCTCGCCCCAGCAGGGGGCCTGGCTGGTTGCCCCGTAGGGCGAGATCGTTCAGGTAGAGTTGCCAGCCGGTCAGGGAGAGGGGCAGGGTGTCGTCGAAAGAGAGCACCTTGAGCTTGTCGAAGGCCAGTTTGCGGATGTCGATCTGTTGCGGGCGCCAGCCCTGCCAATCCTGCCACCACCCCTGGGGCAAACTGATGTCCATGCCGCTCAGGGCCAGATCCTTCAGGGTGAGCTTCTGCTGCTGGGTGTCGAGGGCCAGCTCGACGTTGAACTCCCCTTCGTATGCTTTGCCCCACAGCTCGGCATCCAGCTGCCGGGGGGAGAAGGCGAGCTTGCCCTCGACGGCCTCAAGCTGGAACAGGCCGCGGCCCATGTCGCCCAGGGTGCCCGCCAGATAGCCGCTGGGCTGGCTGCCCGCCTGCCAGTCGAAGGCGGTGAGCTGGCCGTTGAAGTTGTTGAGGGAGAGCTCCTGATCGATGGCATTGATGCTCACCTGGGCAAGCTGACCCCTGTCCAGGGTGATGCGGCGCAGGGGGAACTCGCCAGGGGGAATGTCACCAAGCTCGAGTCGCATGGCGCGGGCCTTGAGAGCGTGCAGTTGCAGGCTGCGCTCTGGCCAGTTCAGCACCATGCCGGTCTCGAGCAGGCCGTCGAACAGGTTGGTGGTCAGTCTGTCGGTGCTGAGCACCTGCCCCTCCAGCCGCCCCTTGAGGCTGAGACGGGCCAGGGTGAACATGGGGGTCTCCAGCTGGTTGATGCCCAGGGTGAGGTTGGCCTGGGGCTGGCGTCTCGGGTCGATCAGTTCCCAGTCACTCAGGGACGCACTGAGGCCGCGCAGGGTCAGGGCCTCGCTCTGCAGGCTCAGGTTGTCGATGGTGCTGTCGCTGATGGTGAGGGAGTGAACCGGCAGGCTTGGCAACTGGTTGGGGAGCGGCAGCTTGATGATGGGACGGATGAGGTCCAGGTGGGCGATGCGCACATCCCGGTTCAACCAGTCGATGTGCTCGATCTCCAGATAGAGTTTTTCCAGCTGTACCGCATCCCCATAGCGCACCTGTTCCGCCAGCAGGGTGTAGGGGTGCAGCGGATTGAACACCAACCGGCCTATGGTGACGGGCACCCCGGTCTGCTGGCTGAGCCAGTTGGCGATGGGGCCTTTGGCGCGCTCGGCATCGAACAGGCCGAGACCGACCCAGACAAAGAGCAGCAGGAAGGCAAAGGTGTAGAGCAGGCCGCGCAGCCAGGAATTCATCAGTGCTTTCCTCCTGTTTCTGTTGCTTGGTCAGGCATTCGAGTAGTGATCCCGTAGACCGAGCCAGCATCGTATCAAGGGTTCGACATGGTTCGGGTGTTTATTCATCAGGCAAGGTGACCCTCTTCTGCATCTGCCTTGGTCAAGCATTGGAGTAGTGGTCCCGCAGGCCCAGCCAGCGGCGGATCAGGGGCTCGACATGCGCCGGGTGTTTGTCCATCAGGCAAGTTGACCCTCTTCTGCATCTGCCTTGGTCAAGCATTGGAGTAGTGGTCTCGCAGGCCCAGCCAGCGGCGGATCAGGGGCTCGACATGCGCCGGGTGTTTGTCCATCAGGAAGCGCGCCATCTTCTGCACCTGAGGGATGAGCGGCTGGTCGCGCACCAGATCGGCGATCTTGAGATCGGCCAGGCCGGTCTGGCGGGTACCGAGCAGCTCGCCTGGGCCGCGCAGTTCCAGATCCCGCTGGGCGATGAGAAAGCCGTCATTGGTCTCCCGCAGTACCCCGAGGCGGCTCTGGGCGGTCTTGGACAAGGGGGCATGATAGAGCAGCACGCAGTGAGAGGCCACCGACCCCCGCCCGACCCGGCCGCGGAGCTGGTGCAACTGGGCCAGCCCCAGTCGCTCCGGGTTTTCGATGATCATCAGGCTGGCATTGGGCACATCCACCCCCACCTCGATGACGGTGGTGGCGACCAGCAGTTGCAGTATGCCCGCCTTGAACTCCTCCATCACCCGCTGTTTCTCGACGGGGCGCATCCGGCCGTGTACCAGGCCGATGTGCAGGCCGGGCAGCAGGGTTTGCAGCTCGGCGGCAGTGTCTTCGGCGGCCTGGCACTCCAGCACCTCCGACTCCTCGATCAGGGTGCAGACCCAGTAGGCCTGCTTGCCCTCCTCGCAGGCGAGCCTCACCCGCTCGATCACATCCTGGCGGCGACTGTCCGGCAGGGCGACCGTGGTAATGGGAGTGCGGCCCGGCGGCAGCTCGTCGATGATGGAGGTGTCGAGGTCCGCATAGGCGGTCATCGCCAGGGTGCGGGGGATGGGGGTGGCGGTCATGATGAGCTGATGGGGATGTACCCCTTCCCGCTCCCCTTTTTCCCGCAGGGCGAGGCGCTGATGCACGCCGAATCTGTGCTGTTCATCGATGATGACCAGGGCCAGACGCTGGAACACCACTTGCTCCTGGAAGATGGCGTGGGTGCCCACCACCATCTTGACGCTGCCGTCCGCGATGGCGGCCAGCGCCTCTTCCCGCGCCTTGCCCTTCTGCTTGCCAGCCAGCCAGCCGACCTTGATGCCGAGCGGTTCCAGCCACCTGGCGAAGTTGATGGCGTGCTGTTCGGCCAGCAGCTCGGTCGGGGCCATCAGCCCCACCTGGCAGCCGTTGCCGATGGCCTGCAGGGCGGCCAGTGCCGCGACCAGCGTTTTACCTGAGCCCACGTCCCCCTGGACCAGCCGCATCATGGGGTGGCTCTGTTGGAGATCCCTGGCTATTTCCGCCACCACCCGGCTCTGGGCGCCGGTGGGGGTGAACGGCAGGGCGCCGAGCAGCTGCCGGACCAGCTCGGGAGCGGGTTTGAGGGCACGGGCCAGCTGGGTCTGTGCCTGGGCGCGCACCTTCAAGACCGAGAGGTTGTGGGCCAGCAGCTCTTCCAGTACCAGCCGCTGCTGTGCCGGGTGCTGGCCGCTCTCGAGCAGGGCCAGCGCCACCGAGGGAGGCGGGCGGTGCAGCAGCTTCAGGGCGGCGGCAAGATCGATCTGCTGGGGATAGAGGCCGGCAGGCAGCAGCTCCTCGACCCCGTAGAGGTCGAGCTGGGCCAGGGCCTGATCCGTGAGGCTGCGCAGGGTGAGCTGGCGCAGCCCCTCTGTGGTGGGGTAGACGGGGGTGAGGGCCTCTTCGGTCTGGCCGGCCTGCTCTTCGCCGAGCAGCTTGTACTCGGGGTGGGCCATCTCCAGGCCGTACTTGCCGGGACGTGTCTCGCCAAAGCAGCGGATAAGGCGGCCCTGGGCCAGGCTGTTTTTCTGGGCAGCGGTGAAATTGAAGAAGCGCAGGGTCAGGCTGCCGGTGCCGTCGCTGATACGGCACACCAGCATGCGGCGGCGCCCCATCACCAGCTGGGTGTCCTGGATCTCGCCCTCGACGGCACCGTGCAGTCCGGGCGGCAGATCGCCGATGGGCCACACCTGGGTGCGGTCCTCGTAGCGCAGGGGGAGGTGGAACAGCAGGTCCTGTACCGTAGCCAGCCCCAGCCGCTCGAGTTTCTCCAGCATCTTGCTGCCGACACCCTTGAGGCTGTCGAGGGAGATTTTATCCAATTTCATCAATTAGATGCCCGAAAACACTGTAAATATGTCCAGATGATAGGGGGTGTTGCGGCCTCGATGCAAGCCGCGTTGTGCCGTTCCGGGCTGGTGGGCAAGGGAGCGGGGTGAGGGTCATCCATGAAAAAGGCCTGCCGGAAACGGCAGGCCTTTTCACTGACGGGGCGCCCTGGCGGTCAGATGATGCGCTTGAGCAGGAGGTGAGCCTTGACCCTGTGGATCCGGGCCAGCAGCTTGCGCACCTGATCCGGGTAATCCTTGATCTGCTCTATCTGGTCGAAGTGACTGATGCGGCGGGTGTGGGCCAGGATGTTCTCCCGCTCCGCACTGAACTGCTCGCGCAGGTGATGGTGCTGGTCGTGTACCAGCAGGCCGTTCTCCAGATCCAGCGCCCAGGCTCGGGGATTGAGGTTGTTGCCGGTGAGCAGGGCCCACTCCTCATCCACGAAGATCCCCTTGAGATGATAGGAGTTCTTCTCGCAGCACCAGAGCATGAGGTTGAGCCGGCCGTTGTCGATGTGGTGCTGGTTGCGCTCGGCAAACTTGCGCAGGTTGGTCTCGTAGAGATAGGGCAGACCGCCGATGGTGGAGAACTTCTCCTCCGGGGGGATGAAGAAGTCGTTGGCGGTCTTGTCGCCCACGACGATGGTCACCTTGCAGCCGCGTTTGAGCAGCGCCTCCACGTCCTTGTTCAACTCCTTGGGGGGGTTGAAGTAGGGGGTGCAGATGAAGATCTCCCGCTCGGTGGCCCGCACCAGGTTGCGGATCATCCGGTTGAGCTGGTTGCCCCGCTTGCCCAGGCCCACCATGGGGGTCACGGCGATCTCCCGATCGTTGGGCTGGATGCTCTCGAAGCGGTACTGGCAGAGGCGCAGACGCTGCTTGAAGCGGCGGATCGGTCCCTTGAGCTGCTTGGCGCCGGGGATGCCGGTGCGATCCAGCCGCTGGACGGCCTCGCTGCCGAGGAAGACGTCATCCACGTAGTTGACCATGCTACGGGTCAGTGCCGGGCTGTGGATCTGGTGATAGCGATCGAAGCGGTAGCGCTCCTGCTGGTGCAGGTAGATGTCGTTGAGGCTGGCGCCGGAGTAAAGCAGGGTGTCGTCGAAGATGAAGCCCTTGAGGTGCAGCACCCCGAGCAGCTCGCGACCCTTGACCGGCACGCCGTAGATCTCGATCTGGTGTTGGTGGCTGGCGGCCATGGCCTGGTACATCAGGTGGTTGCCCCCCTGCTTGCCCTTGCCGATCAGGCCGCGCTGGGCGCGGTGGAAGTCGACGAACACCTTGATGTCGAGAGAGGGATTGCGCTGCTTGGCGGCATAGAGGGCGGAGAGGATCTCCCGTCCCGCCTCGTCATCCTGCAGGTAGAGCGCGATCAGATAGATGCGCTGTGTCGCATGGGCGATGAGCGACAGGATCCGGCTCTTGAAGTCTTTGGCGCTGCTGAGTATCTGGAACTGATCCGCGGCAACCGCGATCTGGGGTAAGCGGGTCAGCAACTGTCGATAATGTGCCGATGAATGCATAGAGAAGCCTGAAATCACGGGATGAAGCGTTCCACTCGGGGCGAAGAATAGGCAATTCTAGCAATCTGTGGCGATGGGCCCAAGCAAGAATCCGTAAAAAGTCGGTGCAATATCACATCGGGGCCGACGGATGCGGCCCCGATGTGTTTCCGTCAGAGGATGGCGCTGGCCGTGGCCACGATGAGGAAGGCGATGGTGCCGAGCAGGGTCTCCATCACGGTCCAGGTCTTGAGGGTGGTCTTCTCGTCCATGTTGAGGAAGCGGCTGACCAGCCAGAAGCCGGAGTCATTGAAGTGGGAGAGCACGGTGGCGCCCCCGGCGATGGCGATGACGATGAAGGTCAGGTCCAGCTCGCTCAGGCCGGTGGTGGCGGCCACGGTCGGCGCCATCAGGGCGGCGGTGGTGGTCAGGGCCACGGTGGCGGAACCCTGGGCCACCCGCAGCGCGGCGGACACCAGGAAGGCCGCGAGGATCACCGGCATGCCGGTATCGGAGAGCACGTCGGCCAGCGCGGTGCCGATGCCGCTCGCCCGCAATACGCCGCCGAACATGCCGCCGGCACCGGTGACCAGGATGACGGCGCAGACCGGGGCCAGGGCGTCGTTGCAGAACTTCTCGAGCTGCACCTTGCCCTGGCTCTGGCGGAACATCCAGAGGGCGTACAGCACAGTGATGAGCAGGGCGACCGGGGTCTTGCCGACCATGCGCAGCACGTTGACCCAGTCCGCACCCTTGTCGATGACACCCATGACGCCCAGGGTATTGAGGCCGGTATCCATGAAGATGAGCACCAGCGGCAGCAGCAGGATGGAGATCACCTGGCCGAAGCTCGGCGCCTTGTCGGAGAGCTGCTCGGCGCTGGCAGTGAAGCTCGGGGGCAGGGGCAGCTCAAACTTCTTGCCGGACCAGAGCCCGAACAGGTAGGCACCCAGATACCAGGTGGGCAGCGCGACCAGCAGGCCCACGATGGTGAGCAGACCGATGTTGGCACCCAGCAGCTCGCTGGCGGCCACCGGGCCCGGGTGGGGCGGCAGGAAGGCGTGCATCACCGCAAAGGCGCCGGCGGAGGGCAGGGCATACTTGAGGACGGAGCCGCCGAACTGCTTCGCCACGCTGAAGATGATGGGCAGCATGACGATGAGGCCGGCGTCGAAGAAGATCGGGAAGCCGAACAGCAGGGAGGCCACACCCAGTGCGAAGGGGGCGCGGTGGGAGCCGAAGCGGTTGATCAGGGTATCGGCCAGTACCTTGGCGCCCCCCGTCATCTCCAGGATCCGGCCTATCATGGCGCCGAGGCCGACCAGCAGCGCGACCGAGGCCAGGGTGCCGCCGAAACCGGTCAGCATGGTAGGGATCACCTGGTCATAGGTGACCCCGGTGGCCAGGGCCGTCAGCATGCTGACCAGGGTCAATGCCACGAAGGCATGTACCTTGAATCGCATGATCAGCACCAGCAACATGACAATGGCTCCGCCCGCTACCGAGAGCAGATAGGCGACATCGGGTGTGTTCATTGCTCCGTCCATAAAATTGTCCTCAAATGGTTCTAGTTGTTGTTCTGCACATTTCTGTGCTGCACTTCACATTGCGAAACGTTACCGGTAACATGTTACCGGTAACGTGGTAGCTTAGAACCCATCAGGCGAACGTTTTTTGAAAAGTGAGAGAGAGGTCAAATAATGGCGGGCAAGTGCATTATCGTGATGGGTGTGTGTGGCAGCGGCAAGTCCAGCATCGGCCTCAAGGTGGCCAATGCCCTGGGGGCCAAGTTCATCGACGGCGATGATCTGCACCCTCGCGCGAACATCCAGAAGATGGCGGCGGGCAACCCGCTCAACGACGAAGACAGGGCCCCCTGGCTGGAGCGGATCCGCGATGCGGCCTACAGCCTGGAGCGCAAGAACGAGCTCGGCGTCATCGTCTGCTCGGCCCTCAAGAAGCAGTACCGCGACCAGATCCGCGAGGGCAACGACTCGGTGAGTTTCCTGTTTCTGGATGGCAGCCAGTCCCTCATTCTCGAACGGATGCGGGCACGGCAGGGCCACTTCATGCGCGAAGCCATGGTACAAAGCCAGTTTGATACCCTGGAGCGACCGGATGGCGAGCCCGGCGTGTTTCGCATCGATATCGACGGGACCTTCGAACAGGTGGTCGACCGTGCCGTCACCGCGCTGACGCAGGCGCAATGAGCCATGTCGCGCGCCCGGCTGCAGCCGACCGCGCCCGTATATAGAGTTGGAGAGAAAGCTATGACCCATCCCGTGATCACCCAGGTGACCAACCGCATCCGCGAGCGCAGCACCGCCCGCCGTGCCCGCTTCCTGGCCCGCATCCAGCGCCAGGCTGATCAGGGCAAGACCCGCGCCTCCCTCTCCTGTGGCAACCTGGCCCACGCCGTGGCCGCCTCGAGCTGTGACGAGAAGGGGCGGATCCTCGACATGACCCGCGCCAACGTGGCCATCGTCACCGCCTACAACGACATGCTGAGTGCCCATCAGCCCTATCAGGGCTACCCGGACATCATCAAGGGCGCCCTGGCGGAGCTCGGCCACAGCGCCCAGGTCGCCGGCGGCGTGCCCGCCATGTGCGACGGCGTGACCCAGGGTCAGCCGGGGATGGACATGTCCCTCTTCTCCCGGGACCTCATCGCCCAGGCCACCGCGGTCTCCCTCTCCCACAACACCTTCGACGCCACCCTGCTGCTCGGCATCTGCGACAAGATTGCCCCGGGCCAGATCATGGGGGCGCTTTCCCACGCCCACCTGCCCACCGCCTTCGTGCCTGCCGGTCCCATGGCGAGCGGCATCAGCAACGACGAGAAGGTGAAGGTGCGCCAGCAGTACGCTGCCGGTGAAGTGGGCCGCGACGCCCTGCTCAAGATGGAGTGCGGCGCCTACCACGCGGCGGGCACCTGCACCTTCTACGGCACCGCCAACACCAACCAGCTGGTGTTCGAAGCCATGGGCCTGATGCTGCCGGGTTCCGCCTTCGTGCATCCGCACAGCGAGCTGCGCCACGCCCTCACCGAGGAAGCGGCCCGCCGCATCAGCGCCATGATCCCGGGCTCCCCGGCCTATCGCCCCCTGAGTGCGGTGATCGACGAGCGCGCCCTGGTCAACGGCCTGGTGGCCCTGCTCGCCTCCGGCGGCAGCACCAACCACAGCATCCACATGGTGGCGCTGGCCCGCGCCGCCGGGCTGGAGCTGACCTGGGACGACTTGAGCGATCTCTCCGACGTGGTGCCGCTCCTGGTGCGCATGTACCCGAACGGCCCGGCGGACGTCAACGCCTTCGAGCAGGCGGGGGGCGTGCCCGGCCTGATGCGTCGTCTGGCCGAAGAAGGGCTGATCCACATGGATGCCACCCCGGTCTTCGGCGAGATGCAGGACTACCTCAGCCGTCCGGCACTGGTGGATGGCAAGCTGGTGTGGCAACCGGTGGGCGAGAGCGGGGATCCGAGCGTGCTCTCCCCCTCTGGCAGCGAGTTCCAGGCCACCGGCGGCACCAAGCTGCTGGCGGGCAACCTGGGCCGCGCCGTGGTCAAGGTCTCCGCCGTCGCGCCCGAGTATCGGGTCATCGAGGCCCCGGCCCGGGTCTTCTCCTCCCAGCATGCGGTGGAGGCGGCCTACAAGGCTGGTGAGTTGAACCAGGACGCCGTCATCGTGGTGCGCCACAACGGCCCGGCCGCCAACGGCATGCCGGAGCTGCACAAGCTGATGCCGGTGCTTGGCAACCTGCAGAAGGCGGGTCACAAGGTGGCCCTGGTCACCGATGGTCGCCTCTCCGGCGCCTCCGGCAAGATCCCGGCCGCCATCCACGTCACCCCGGAAGCGCTGCACGGCGGGGCCATCGGCCTGCTCGCCGATGGCGACCTGCTGCGGGTGGATGCCGAGTCTGGCCGCCTCGACTGCCTGACCGATTTGAGCGGCCGTACCCAGGCCGAGATCGACCTCACCCTGGAACAAGAGGGGTGGGGCCGTGAACTGTTCAGCGTGATGCGTCGCGCGGTATCGAGCGCCGAGTGCGGCGCCACCATCTTTGACTAAGGAAGAGCTATGCAGAACTGGAAAGTGACCCCTGCCGAGGTGTTTGCCGCCTCCCCCCTGGTACCCGTGATGGTCATCAACGACCTGGAGCAGGCCCTGCCCATGGCCAAGGCCCTGCTGGATGGCGGCATCTCGGTGTTCGAGATCACCCTGCGCACCCCGGTGGCGCTGGACGCCATCGCCCTCATCGCCAAGGCGATGCCGGATGCCATGGTCGGTGCCGGTACCGTGCTCAACTGCGCGCAGTTTGATGCCGCCGTCGCTGCCGGTGCCCGCTTCGTCATCTCCCCGGGCATGACCCCGGCCCTGCTGGCCCACGCGGCCAAGAGCACGGCGCCGCTGATCCCGGGGGTGGCCACCCCGTCCGAGGTGATGCAGGCGCTGGAAGCGGGCTACGACCACCTCAAATTCTTCCCGGCCGAGGCGAACGGCGGCACCAAGGCACTCTCCGCCATCGCGGCGCCCCTGCCCCAGGTGAAATTCTGCCCCACCGGCGGCATCGGCCCGAAAAACGTGGCCGACTACCTGGCGCTGAAATGTGTGGCCACCGTCGGCGGCTCCTGGATGCTGCCGGCAGACGCCGTCAAGAGCGGCAACTGGGAGGAGGTGACCCGCCTCTCCCGGGAAGCGGTTGAATTGGTTAAACGCTAAGCAAATATCGTTTAGAAAAATTAAACAGGCCACCCCCGGGTGGCCTGCTGTTTTTCCGCCCCCGGAGGGGGTGGGCCGTTTGCTTCCGGCCTCGCCCTGGCTTAAGGTCGTGGGCCGCCCCTCTCCCCTGGAGCCTTCATGTCCTGTCTGCATCCATCCTACCCGCAAGGGCACTTCACCGCGCTGCACTGCCACCCCCATGCCCAATACTGCTATCTGCACGACGGGGGCGGCATCATCACGGGGCGAGGGGAGGGAGAACTGCTGGTGGCGGGCCAGATCTGCTTTATTCCGGCGGGGTGGGAGCACGAGTTTCGCGTGCTGCGCCGCTCCCGGCTCTCCCTCCTCTATGTGCCGACGTCGGCCCGTACCGCCTTCGGCCCCTTGCAGGCTAGCCCACTGCTGGCGGGCCTCTTCGCCCGCCTGTCCGAGCTGGCCGAGGAGGAGGTGAAAGGGGCCTATCTGACGGTGCTTGGCCAGGAGCTGGAGCGCGCCGACCCGCTCGCGGTGCGCATTCCCCTCGCCGGGGCGCTGGACCCGCGCCTGCTGCGGGTGCTGGACAGGGTGTGCCAGGCACCCGCCATCCATCTGACGCTGACGGCGCTGGCGGCAGATTGCGGCGCCTCGGTGCGTACCCTCAACCGGCTCTTCCTCCAGCAGCTGGGGTGCAGCTTTCGCCAGTGGCGGGAGCAGGTGGTGCTGGGACGGGCGCGCCAGTTGCAGCACCGGGGGCTCACGCTGGCCCAGATCGCCGATCGGCTCGGCTACGAGGATCCCGGCGCCTTGTCCCGCGCACTCCAGCGCCTTGCCCGGCGCGAACCGGCGTCCTGAGGGCCCGTCGTCTGCCTTCCTGCCCGCCATGGCGGTGTCTGTGGGTTGCCGGCAGTCAGCGCCGCGAGCCGATATCCGCATCCTCCTTGCTGCCTGCCAGCAGACAGGTCACCTCGTCGGTGTGGCAGATCCGGTCGCCGCGAAAGGTGAAGAGGCCGCTCACCTTGCAGACCAGGGTGCCGCCGTCCTGGTGGGTGGCCCGCACCACATGGGTCGAGTGCACCCGCTCCCCCTGCGCCAGGGTGGCGACAAACTCGATGCTCGCCCCGGCCAGATGGCGGCGCAGTGTGGCGATGTGCTGGTGAAACGCCGGGTAGTCGAGCCGCTCGCCGTTCACCTCCTGGCAGTAGTCGGGGGTGAACCAGGCGTCGAGCTCCGCCAGGGGGAAGGCGGGATCGCAGATGACGCGCTGCAGGCAGGCTTTCAATCGTTCGGTGTGGTGCATGGTCTGCTCCTGACAGGGGGGATGGAGGAGCCAGCATAGGCCAGGGGACGGCGAGGGGAGAGGGGGGAAGGCGCCATCATGGCGGTCGAACGCGCCATGATGGCCGGGGATCAGCCGAGGCTTTCCCCCTCATAGAGGGAGAAGCCGATGTCCTTGCACCTGGTCGCCAGCGGCTGGCCGCCGAGGCGGGCCAGCAGCATGATGGCGGCTTCGCGACCTATGGTCTCGCGGGGGGTGACGATGCTGGCGAGCTTGGGGGTCATGGCGTGGCCGATGTCGAGGGCGTTGCTGCCGGCGATGGCCACCTGCTGGGGCACCGGGATCCACCTGGCCTGGCATTGCAGCAGGGCCCCCACTGCGAGGTCGTCGTTGGTGCAGAACAGGCCGTCGAGATCGGGGAAGCGCGCCATGGCCTGGGCCAGCAGCTCTCCCCCCAGGGTGAAGCTGGAAGATTGCTCCGTCAGCAGGTGCTGGCCGGTCAGACCGAAATCGGCCATCGCCTGGTAGTAGCCTTCCATTCGCAGCTGGGTGCGCACGTCGAGCCGGGCGCCGAGGTAGATCACCTTGCGCCGTCCCCGGCGCAGCATCTCTGTTACCATGGCCCGGGCGGCGGCCCGGTGATCCATGCCCACCACCATGTCGATGGGGGAGAGGGGCAGATCCATGGTCTCCACCACCGGGATGCCGGCGGTGGCGATCATCTTGCGGGTGCGCTCGGTGTGCTGGGTGTCCGAGAGGATGAGCCCGTCCACGTTGTAGGAGAGGAGCGAGGCGATCTGCTCCTCCTCCCGCTCCGGGCTGTAGCCGTAGTGGGCGAGCAGGGTCTGGTAGCCGGCGGGCCGGGTCACCGCCTCGATGCCGTGGATCACCGCCGAGAAGACCTGGTTGGAGAGGGAGGGGATCAGGATGCCGATCGCCTTGCTGGTGGCGTTCGACAGCATGTCCGGCGCCCGGTTCGGGATGTAGCCGAGCTCCTCCACCGCGGCGGCGATGCGCTCGCGGGTCCCTTCGGCCACGGCGGACGGGTCGCGCAGGTAGCGGCTGACGGTCATCTTGGTGACACCGGTCAGGTCGGCAATGTCCTGCAGGGTAGGGCGGCGCTTGCGGGTGTCGTTCATCTGGGGATCCGGCAAAAAATGTTACACGTAACATTACCGTTTTTGCACGGCAATGTCAGCATATGACGCCATCAACAGGGGGCAGGGGATGATCAAGGGCAGGTGTTTCGAGGGGGTCCACTTCGCGCAGCAGGAGGTGGAGGGGGAGCAGTTCCAGGGGTGCCGCTTCATCGGCTGTCACTTCTCCTGGCTCGATCTCGGGGAGAGCCGCTTCGTCGACTGCAGCTTCTATGACAGGGAACGGGAGCTGGGATGCCTGTTTCAGGGCTGCGATCTGAGGGAGGCGAGCTTCCTGCGCTGCGATCTCACCCTGGCGGACTTCGGCCGCAGCCAGTGTCTTGGGCTGGAGATGCGCGACTGCCAGGCCATGGGGATCAACTTCGCCCATGCCAGCTTCGCCAACCGGATCACCGCCAAAAGCTACTTCTGCGAAGCCCACCTCACCGGCAACAACTTCAGCTACGCCAACTTCGAAAGCTGCCTGCTGGAGCGGTGCGAGCTTGCCGGCAACCGCTGGCAGGGGGCCAACCTGCTGGGCGCCTCCCTGGCGGGCTCGGATCTCAGCGGCTCCGAGTTCGGGCAAATCGACTGGACCAGCTTCAACCTGCAAGGCTGCGATCTGCGCCAGTGCGATCTGCCCGGTCTGGATCTGCGCCGGGTCAACCTCGCCGGGGTGCAGATCAATGAAGATCAGCAGCAGGGGCTGCTGGAGCAGATCGGGCTGGTGGTCTTCCCCTGAGCGGGGTGGAAAAGAGGTAAGTTTTCATCATCGGGGCGTGCGGTGTGGTGCCTCCCCTGCCAAGCAAAAAGCCTGCGCGATGCAGACTTTTTGTCAGGTGAAGTGGTAAACGACGCGGTGTTGCTGTCTTTTGCTCCCTGTTCCCCTCGCGGGAGAAGGGCTGGAGATGAGGTAGCGGACTCCACTCGGGCACCGACAAGGCGGGCCTAGCGTCTGGCCAGCCACTTGGTAGGGTTGATGGCCTCGCCCTGATAGCGGATCTCGAAGTAGAGGCCGGAGCGCTCCTGTCCGCCGCTGTCGCCGACCAGGGCCACGGGTTCCCCTTGCTCCACCTTTTGTCCCACCTGTCGCAGCAGCGACTGGTTGTGGCCGTAGAGGCTCATGTAGCCCTTTCCGTGGTCGATGACCAGCAGCATGCCGAAGCCGTCGAGCCAGTCGGCGTAGACCACCTGGCCCGGTGCCACCGCCTTGACCTGGGTCCCTTCGCTGGCGCCGATCAGGGTGCCCTTCCACTTCAGCTCGGCGGTACGCGGCGAGCCGTAGGAGATGAGGATGGGGCCCTGCACCGGCCAGCGCAGGTTGCCACCCGTGCTCAGACCGCCGTAGCCGTTGCTGCTTGCCTTGGCGCTGTTGCGGGCGGCCGCTTGCTGCTGCGCCACCTTGGCCTGCTGTTCGGCGACGCGTTGCTGCTGGGCCGCCAGCCGCTGCTGTTCGCCGACCTGGCGCTGCTGGGCCGCGATCCGCTGCTGCTCCTCGATGCGCTTCTGCTCGGCTGCCAGGCGCTGGGCCTCCAGACGGCGCTGGCGCTCCTGCTCGGCCTTGATCTTGGCAAGGCGCTCCCGCTCGGCCCGTTCGCGGCGTTCCTTTTCTTCCTGCTGGCGACGCAGCTCTTCCAGCCGCGCCTTGAGCGCTTTCTCCGCCTTGACCAGCTTGTCGAGCTTCTGCTCGTCGGCCTGCACCGACTGCTGCAACTGGTTACGCACCTTGGCACGGCTCTGCTGGCTGGCCAGCAGGCTCTGGTGATGCTCCTGCTGCTCGCCGAGCAGGGTCTGGAGGCGGTTCTCGGTCTCTCTGGTGGCCTGCTGGTTCTTGGCCAGCTTGTCACGGGTGGCGCGCAGGGCTTCAATGGCCTCGATACGGGCCTTGTTGAGGTAGTCGAAATAGTCGAGGGCGCGGCTCAGCTTGGCCGGATCCTGCTGGTTGAGCAGCAGTTTGAGGTAATCGTGGTTGCCCGCCTGGAAGGCGCTTTCCGCCTGCTTGGCCAGCAACTGCTTCTGGTGTTTGGCTTGTTGCTCCAGTGCCAGCTTGTCCTGCTGCAGGGACGCCAGCTTCTGCTGGTTCTGCCGGAGTTGCTGTCTGGTCTGCTCGAGTTTGGCGGCGGCAGCCGAAATGGCCTGCTCGTCAGCCTTGAGCTGGGTGTTGAGCTTGGCAAGCTCCTGCTTGCTGAGCTTGAGGGTCTGTTGCTGTTCCTTGATCTGGGACTGCATGGCCCCCAACTGCTGGTTCGCAGCCCGGGCTGTGCCGGTACCGCCGATCAGGCAAAAAAACAGCGCGCCGGCCAACAGGCCGACGCGACTGGTTTTCTGTGAAATAATTTCGCATCCCCGCATGGGGCAGGATTATTTCAGAATCATCAGGGGCTTGCCAGTCATTTCCGGCGGCACCGGCAGACCCATCAGGGTCAGCATGGTGGGGGCCAGATCGGACAGTTTGCCGCCTTCGGCAACCTCGGCTTTACGACCGAAGTAGATGAGGGGAACCGGCAGATTGGTGTGGGCGGTGTGAGCCTGACCAGTCTCTTCGTCCATCATCTTCTCGGCGTTGCCATGGTCGGCGGTGATGAGGCACTCGCCGCCCACTTCCGCCAGGGCGTCGGTGACGCGACCGATGCAGTGGTCGACCGCTTCACAGGCTTTGACGGCCGCATCGAACACGCCGGTGTGACCGACCATGTCGCCGTTCGGGTAGTTGCAGATGATGACGTCGTACTTGCCGCTCTTGATGGCCGCAACCAGCTTGTCGGTCAGCTCTTCGGAGCTCATCTCCGGCTGCAGGTCATAGGTAGCCACTTTCGGGCTCGCTACGATTTCGCGATCTTCGCCAGTGAAGCAGGCCTCTTCGCCACCGTTGAAGAAGAAGGTGACGTGGGCGTACTTCTCGGTCTCGGAGATGCGCAGCTGGGTCTTGCCCTGCTTGGCCAGCCACTCACCCAGGGTGTTGACCAGGGCGGTGGGCGGATAGGCGCAGGCGGTTTTGATGTCGGCCGCGTATTCGGTCAGCATCACGAAGTGCAGGGCCGGGGTGGCGGTGCGGGCGAAGCCGGTGAAGTCGCTGTCGACGAAGGCGCGGGTGATCTCGCGGGCGCGGTCGGCACGGAAGTTCATGAAGATCAGCGCATCGCCGTCGATCATCGGTACAGCGTCGCCGATGCGGGTGGCTTTGACGAACTCGTCGTTCTCGTCGCGGGCATAGGCGGCGGCCAGCGCGTCGGTGGCGTTGTCAGCGGTGAATTCGCCCTTGCCCTGGGTCATCAGGTCATAGGCCTGCTGCACGCGATCCCAGCGGTTGTCGCGGTCCATGGCGTAGTAACGACCGATCATGGAGGCGAAACGGCCCTTGCCCAGTCGGGCAAACAGGGCGTCGAACAGCTCGATGGAGGACTGGGCACTGCGCGGCGGGACGTCGCGGCCATCCAGGAAGGCGTGGAAGTAGATCTGCTCGGCGCCACGCTTGGCGGCCATCTCGATCATGCCCATGATGTGCTCTTCGTGGCTGTGTACGCCACCCGGGGACATCAGACCCATGATGTGCACGGCCTTGCCCTTGGTCACGGCAGCGTCGACAGCCTTGGCCAGCTCGACGTTCTGGAAGAAGTCGCCGTCCTGGATGTCCTTGGAGATGCGGGTCAGCTCCTGATAGACGACGCGACCGGCACCGATGTTGGTGTGGCCCACTTCGGAGTTGCCCATCTGGCCGTCCGGCAGACCCACGTCCAGGCCGGAGCCGGAGATCAGGGTGCTGGTGTAGTCACGGGCCAGGCGATCCAGGTTGGGGGTCTTGGCGGCAGCAACGGCGTTGTACTCTTGCTTGGTGCTGTAGCCCCAACCGTCCATGATGACCAGAACCAGCGGTTTCTTAGCTGTTGACATAAGGCTATGTCCTCTCGGATAGGAATGAATTGCGGGAAGTGAAACTAGCGTAATATTACTACATCTGCCGAAATAGTCACCTGATAGCCAAGTCCCTCTCCAGCCTCGCTTTTTAACTGTTATCCCGCTGTTTTAGGCATGTTGCCGGCTTGTCTGCCGCGGCGGGTTTTCCTCTGTTTCCCCCCTCTTTTCGGCATGGAGCATCCTCTCGTTCGGCCCGGTTGGAGGAGGAAGAATCGGCAGCCATCCCTGATGGGAGCTTGCTCTCGCTTTGCCGCCAAGATGGCTGATCTTATGCAGGGCCCCATGTATACTCGGGCCCTTGTCTTGGTCCCTGGATAGTAGAAGATGCAAGAGTATTTGGATTTCGCGGCCCGCAATCCGCTGCTGACCGCAGCCTGGTTGGGCCTGGCAGGCACCCTGGTGTATACCACTGTGCGTGCTCGTTTTTCTCCGGTGAAGGCGGTCAACAACCACGCCGCTACCCTGCTTATCAACCGTGAAAATGCCACCGTCGTGGACATTCGCAGTCAGGATGAATTTGCCAAGGGTCATCTGGCCGGGGCCCATCACCTGCCGCTCGCCCAGATCCAGGCGAATAATCTGGGTCCGGTTGAAAAGCACAAGGATGCCCCCATCATAGTGGTGTGCGAGTCGGGGATGACCGCTGGTGGCGCGGGTCGCCAACTGAGCAAGGCCGGTTTCAAGCAGGTGTATGTGCTCAGCGGTGGCATGGCCCAATGGCGTGCAGACAATCTGCCGGTGACCAAAAAACGCTGATTTAAGGGCCTGCGCCCACTCATTATCTTAAAAAGGAATCAAACGAAATGGCTGACGAAATCAACAACCAGGAAGTGCAACCGGAATTCCACATCCAGCGTGTCTACACCAAGGATGTTTCCTTCGAAGCCCCGAATACTCCGCACATCTTCCAGAAAGAGTGGCAGCCGGACGTCAAGCTGGACATGGACACCAAGACCAATGTCCTGGCCGACAGCGTCTATGAAGTGGTGCTGACCCTGACTGTCACCTGCAAGCTGGAAACCGAGACCGCCTTCCTGTGCGAAGTGCAGCAAGCCGGCATCTTCACCATCGGCAACCTGCCTGAGCCGCAACTGGCCCACTGCCTGGCGGCCTTCTGCCCGAACATCCTGTTCCCGTATGCCCGCGAAGCGGTGTCCAACCTGGTGAGCAAGGGTTCCTTCCCGCAGCTGAACCTGGCACCGGTCAACTTCGACGCCCTGTTCGCCCAGCACATGGCGCAGGTACAGGCCCAGCAGGCGACTGCGGAAGCCTGATAATGGCCGACCAGATCGCAATCTCGGTCCTGGGGGCGGGGTCTTATGGCTCCGCCCTTGCCATTTCTCTGGCGCGCAATGGTCATCCGACCCTGCTGTGGGGTCACGACCCTGCCCATGTCGCCGAGCTGGAACAGGATCGCTGCAACAAGGCATTCTTGCCGGATGTCCCCTTCCCGGCCGATCTGCAACTGACGTCGGATCTGCAGGCGGCGGTGCAAGCCGCTCCCGTGCTGCTGCTGGTGGTGCCGAGCCATGTGTTCGGCCAGGTACTGGCCCAGGTCAAACCCTTCCTGCGCCCGGATACTCGGATCGCCTGGGCCACCAAGGGGCTGGAGCCGGATAGCGGCCGTCTGCTGCAAGAGGTGGCGCGGGAGGTGCTGGGGGATGCCATTCCACTGGCGGTCATCTCGGGCCCGACCTTCGCCCGCGAGCTGGCCGCCGGTCTGCCGACCGCCATCTCGGTGGCCTCGACCCACGACGACTTTGCCGACGATCTCTCCCACCTGCTGCACTGCGGCCGCTCGTTCCGGGTCTATACCAATCCGGACTTCATCGGTCTACAGCTGGGCGGGGCGGTCAAGAACGTCATCGCCATCGGTGCCGGTCTCTCTGACGGACTCGGCTTTGGCGCCAACGCCAGGACCGCGCTCATCACCCGGGGCCTGGTAGAGATGCAGCGTCTGGGCGCTGCGCTGGGTGCCGACGCCAAGACCTTCATGGGGATGGCGGGGCTCGGGGATCTGGTGCTTACCTGTACCGACAACCAGTCGCGCAACCGTCGCTTCGGGCTGGCCCTCGGGGCCGGCAAGGATGTGAACACCGCCATGACCGAGATAGGCCAGGTGGTGGAAGGCTATCGCAACACCAAGGAGGTGCATCTGCTGGCGGCCCGCTGTGGCGTCGAGATGCCCATCTGCGAGCAGATCTTCAAGGTGCTGTACGAAGGCAAGAATCCGAAAGAGGCGGCCATCGCCCTGCTGTCGCGAGACAAGAAGGACGAGTGATCCGCCCGCTGCAGAATGCAAAAGGCCCCGCCAGCTGGCGGGGCCTTTTCTTTGCCGCATGTCTTTGCGACAGCGGCAGCAAATCAGTAGTAGGAGTGATCGCCGCGCTGGTGCTCGGTGGCATCCTTGACGCCGTTGAGTTCGCCCGGGAATTTCTCCAGCAACTGCTTCTCGATCCCCTCTTTCAGGGTGTAGTCGACCATGGAGCAACCGTTGCAACCGCCGCCGAACTGCAGGATGGCCAGTTTGTCGTCGGTCAGCTCGACCAGGGTGACCTTGCCGCCGTGACCGGCCAGCATGGGGTTCACCTCGGACATCAACACGTATTCGATACGGTCGATCAGCGGGGCGTCGTCGGCCACTTTGCGCATCTTGGCGTTGGGGGCTTTCAGGGTGAGCTGGGAGCCCATCTGATCGGTGACGAAGTCGATGGTGGCATCCACCAGGAAGGGGGCGCTCAGGGGATCGACCAGGCAGTCGAAGCCGCTGAAGGGCAGGTGCTGATCTTCCGGATCGACCGCGTCGGGTGGGCAATAGGATACGCCGCACTCGGCATTCTGGGTTCCCGGATTGACCACAAACACCCGGATGTTGGTGCCATCAGGCTGCTTCTCCAGCAACTTGCGGAAGTGGGCCTGGGCGGTGTCGGAAATGCTGATCATCACTATCCTCATAAACCTGAGTGTACGACTAGGGTATTCATGATAACTCGCTTGGCGGGGCTTGGGTAGCGTGCCGATGGCGAGCCTGTGAGCCCGGGCGTATCGGAATCATGCCGCCAGCGGCCTCCCGGGCCGGATCCCTGCCCGGTTATTTCAGGTGTCGGAGGGTACGGCAGATGGCCCACACCTCTACCGTGGTGACGCCGTGCTCATGAAGCAACCGGGTGAGCTGACCTGCGGTGGCGCCCGTGGTGACCACATCATCGAGCAGTGCCACATGCCGGTAGTGGTGAGGTGCCATTTCGAAGGCGCCACGCAGATTGCGTCGCCGCTGGCCGGCACTGAGCCGGGTCTGTTGCGGGGTCGACCTTGTCCGGCACAGTACGCGGGTGTCGCAAGGAATGCCGGTGAGTGCGCTCAGGGCATGGCCGATTTCTTCTGCCTGGTTGAAGCCTCGCCACCACTGGCGCCACCAGTGCAGGGGAACCGGAATGATGACCTGCGGCGGGTTGGCGAGATCCAGATGGTCTGCCAGCAGGCGGGCAAGCAGCGGCGCGAGCAGGATCTGACCGGAATACTTCAGCCGGGGGATGAGTTGGGCATAAGGTGCCTGATAATCGCCGATCACCTGCAAACGCTCCCAGGGGGCGGGTCTGCGCTGGCAGCGTCCGCACAGCAGTTCGCTCTCGCGATGTTGCTCCGGCAGCGGTGCTGCACACATCAGGCATCGTCTGTCGTGTTGGCGCTGGGCGTGGCGGCACCAGGAGCACAACAAGGGCGTGTCGTCACAGGGTTGGCGACAGAGCAGGCACAGACCGAGCCAGTCGGACTGGGTGCCAAGGATCGGACTTGCTTTGGCGAGCAGCCGCTTTAACATGCAGGCTCCAAGCAGATAAACAGGGATCTTGAGTCTAGATGAGCGTATCGGTTGAGCGGTTTGGCCAGGGCCCGGACCTGGTGTTGTTGCATGGCTGGGGCATGAACGGGGCCGTCTGGCACGGTATTGCCCAAGAACTGGCTGCCCACTATCGGCTGCATCTGGTGGACCTGCCCGGCTTTGGCAACAGCCCCCTGCAAGCAGGGACAGACTACACCCTGCCCTGGCTGGCAGAGCAGGTGGCGGCCATATTGCCCGAAAAATGCCATCTGCTCGGCTGGTCCCTCGGTGGTCTGGTGGCGAGTCAGTTGGCGCTGACCATGCCTGAACGCCTTCACTCTCTCATTACCGTAGCCAGTTCTCCCTGCTTCATGGCCCGCGACGAGTGGCCCGGGATTGCCCCCAAGGTGCTGGCGGGGTTCAACCAGATGCTGGCCGGCGACTTCATGCAGACCATAGAGCGCTTCCTCGCGATCCAGGCCATGGGCAGCGAGCACGCCAGAAACGACATTCGCCAGTTGCGTCACTGGCTGGCGGAGCGACCCGCTCCCCGGCTTGCGGCCCTGGAGGCGGGTCTGGGCCTGCTGGCCGAGGTCGATCTGCGGGATGAACTGATCGGCCTGGATCTGCCCTGGCTGCGCCTTTACGGCAGGCTGGATACCCTGGTGCCGAAGGCGGCGATTCCCTTGCTGGATGCGCGCTACCCTGCCAGCCACAGTCTGGTGCTGG
The DNA here is from genome assembly GCF_041402625.1 of Aeromonas sp. S19(2024). NCBI lineage: Bacteria > Pseudomonadati > Pseudomonadota > Gammaproteobacteria > Aeromonadales > Aeromonadaceae > Aeromonas > Aeromonas sp. S19(2024). The sequence goes on along the minus strand of NZ_JBGLQU010000011.1, from coordinate 21,576 downwards.
AGAAGGCATCCCATGCTCCCTTCATCTCCCATCCAGAGCAGTTCATCACCCTCCTGCGGCAGTTCATTGACTGAGATTTGAGCGGCAGGCTTCAATAACTCGTCAGGTTGGTGGATAATTAGCCAACCCTACAGAGGAGTGTGCCAATGCGTATCGAATCAGCCATGACGGCGGGCGTGCAGGGGTTCCAACGGGCCGAGCAGTTGGCCGGCCAGGCGTCCAGCCAGATCGCCCGTCTCAATACGCCAGCGGGTGATCAGGTGCAGTTGCCGGATGAACTGGTGAATCTCAAGGTGGCCGAGCTGCATGCCGGGGCATCCGCCAAGGTGATCCAGACGGCCAGCGACATGCTGGGCACCCTGATCGATATCCGGGTGTGACATGAACATCAACGTCAGTCTGCCGACCATCATTCCGAATCAACTGCAGCCGCAGACGGAATCGGCACAGACTGACAACCGCCGCGCAGAACTGGTGCCCCCCAGCCGCCAGAGCGAAGCGTCCAACGCCGAGTCCGGCGTCGGTTCCCAGAAAGAGAGAGCCCGGGCCGCCCAGGCCAATCCCGCCGCCCCATCCTCGTCCACGAAAGAGAACAGCCAGACCGGCCCCGTGATGGTGGCGCACCGTTTTGTCGAGGCAACGGGGGAGGAGGGGGAGCGTCGACAACGTCAGGAGGGTGAACAGCAGGAGCAGCAAAAGCAGCAGCGTCAGGTGGCTGCGCTGGTCGAGCGGGATCTCGAAGTCCGCAAGCACGAGCAGGCGCACCAGGCAGCCGGCGGCGAGCATGCGGGGAGCCCTACCTACCAGTTTTCCCGTGGGCCGGATGGTAAGCGTTATGCCACCGGGGGGGAGGTGGTCATCGACATGGGGACCATTCCCGGGGATCCCGCCGCGACCATCGCCAAGATGCAGCAGGTGCGTGCCGCTGCACTGGCTCCCGATGAACCATCGTCACAAGACATGAGTGTGGCCCGTGCCGCCTCTGGCAAGGAGGCACAGGCCCGCAAGGATCTGATGACCCTCAGGCAGGAAACCACAGGCCCGCTCGGTGCTTATATGGACAATCGAAACCAGGTGATTGCCAGGCACTATCAGCAAGCGGTGAGGCCAGCCTCCCCGCATAGCCTGAGTCAGGACGTTTGATCCCGCTCAGTACAGGCATGAAAAAGCCCCTTTCGGGGCTTTTTTGCATTCTGGGGGCTTATTTCTTTAGTTTCGACAGGGCAGCCGCGAAGGCGTTGCCCATGGCACCCTCGGTCGGAGCGCTCTGACGGGGCGCCTGTTTCGGTCGGGCGTTGCCAGTGTGACGCGGCTCGGCCGTTTTGCGTGCAGGCTGGCCGGCTTTTTCATCCAGACGCATGGTCAGACTGATGCGTTTGCGCGGTACGTCGACTTCCAGCACCTTGACCCGGACGATGTCACCGGCCTTGACCACCTCGCGGGGATCCTTGACGAAGCGATCGGTGAGGGAAGAAATGTGCACCAGCCCGTCCTGATGGACGCCGATGTCGACGAAGGCGCCGAAGTTGGTGACGTTGGTGACCACACCCTCCAGCACCATCTCGGGCACCAGATCGCTGATTTTCTCCACCCCTTCCTTGAAGGTGGCGGTCTTGAACTCGGGACGCGGGTCGCGGCCGGGCTTGTCCAGCTCGCCAATGATGTCGGTGACGGTAGGTACCCCGAACTGATCGTCGGTGTAGTCGGTGGGCTTGAGGGTGCGCAGCAGGCTGCTGTTGCCGAGCAGGCTGTCCACGGTCTGCTCCAGCTTGGCGAGGATCCGCTCCACCACCGGGTAGGATTCCGGGTGCACCGCCGAGCCGTCCAGCGGGTTGCTGCCGCCCCGAATGCGCAGGAAGCCGGCGCATTGCTCGAATGCCTTGGGCCCGAGTCGGCCAACTTTCAGCAACTGCTGACGACTCTTGAAGGCGCCGTTCTCGTCGCGGTAGGCGACGATGTTCTGGGCCAGGGTCTGGGAGAGGCCGGAAACCCGGTTGAGCAGGGCGACCGAGGCGGTATTCACATCCACCCCCACCGCGTTCACGCAATCCTCGACCACCGCGTCGAGGCGGCGGGCCAGCTGGCTCTGGCCGACATCGTGCTGGTACTGGCCCACACCGATGCTCTTGGGATCGATCTTGACCAGCTCGGCCAGGGGATCCTGCAACCGGCGGGCGATGGAGACGGCGCCGCGAATGGAGACGTCGAGATCCGGGAATTCCTGGGAGGCGAGCTCGGAGGCGGAGTAGACCGATGCCCCCGCTTCACTCACTACTATCTTCTGTGCCTTGGCGGCCGGGTAGCGCTCGAACAGATCGCTCACCAGGCGGTCGGTTTCCCGGGATGCGGTGCCGTTGCCGATGCTGATGAGCTCGACCTTGTGCTTCTGGCACAGCTCGCTCAGGGTCTTGAGACTCTGGTCAACCTGGCGTTTGGGTTCGAACGGATAGATGGTCGCGTGATCGACCAGCTTGCCGGTGGCATCCACCACCGCCACCTTGACCCCGGTGCGGATGCCGGGATCCAGTCCCATGGTGCAACGCATGCCGGCCGGCGCCGCCATCAGCAGATCCTTGAGGTTCATGGCGAATACCTTGATCGCCTCGTCTTCTGCCGATTCGCGGATGCGACCGATCAGCTCGGTCTCCATCTGCAGGGAGAGCTTGATCTTCCAGGTCCAGCTCACCACCCCCTGCAGCCACTTGTCGGCCGGGCGACTTTGCAGGTTGAGTCTGAGGTGATGGGCGATGATCCCTTCGCAGGGGCTGGTACCCTCATCCTCGCCGGTGACCAGCGCCAGGTTGAGAATCCCCTCGTTGCGGCCGCGCAACATGGCCAGCACCCGGTGGGAGGGGGCCTTGTGCAGGGGTTCGTCGTGTTCGAAGTAGTCCTTGAATTTGGCCCCTTCCTGCTCCTTGCCGGCCACCACGCGGGCACGCAGGGTGGCGTTGTGCCACAGGTAGTCCCGCAACTTCTCAAGGAGATCGGCCTGCTCGGCGAAGCGCTCCATCAGGATGTAACGGGCACCGTCGAGGGCGGCCTTGCCGTCGGTGATCCCCTGCTCGGCATTGAGGAAGCGAACCGCCTCTTGCTCGGGATCCTTCATGGGGTCACCCAGCAGCAAATCCGCCAGTGGCTCCAGCCCCGCCTCGATGGCCATCTGCCCCTTGGTGCGCCGCTTGGGCTTGTAGGGGAGGTAGAGGTCTTCCAGCCGGGTCTTGCTGTCGGCATCGTTCAGCTCGCGGGCCAGCTCGGGGGTCAGTTTGCCCTGCTCTTCAATGGAGCGCAGGATCACCTGGCGGCGATCCGCCAGTTCACGCAGGTAGCCGAGGCGGCTCTCCAGGGTACGCAGCTGGCTGTCGTCCAGACCGCCGGTCACCTCTTTGCGGTAACGGGCGATGAAGGGAACGGTCGCGCCTTCGTCCAGCAGGCGAACGGCTGCCTGCACCTGTTCCGGACGGGCATTCAGCTCACCGGCGATCTGATGTTCTATTACGTGGCTTTGCATCGAGGGTCTCTTGGTCGGGTCCTGTCTAACTGGCCAGCGTGGGGCTACGTCGCCGAACAGGGGGTCTGTCCTGGCGATACTTTAGATACCTGCCAGGCCACTGCCGCGCGGGCCGGTTGGCGCCGCAAGGCGCCGGGTGTGAGCACTATATGGGGTCGGGCAGCGGGATGCCACCCCGGCAGAAATGACGTTTCTCATACCCGGTGGGCGGACATGCTCGGTCTCTCCTGGCCTTGTCAGCCGATTTGGCAGTCAGGGTCGGCCTGGCTTATTTGGGATAGCTGATCTCATTGATGTACCAGCAGGCGTCACCCACTGGCGTTTGCACCATGGCTTCATCGCCCACCTCTTTCTTGAGCAGGGCGCGGGCCATGGGGGAATCGATGGAGATGTAATCCTTGCGGCCGAAGATCTCGTCATAGCCGACGATGCGAAAGCGCTTGGTCTCACCCTCGTCGTTTTCCACCTCGACCCAGGCGCCGAAGAATACCTTGCCCTCCTGGGAGGGTGAGTAGTCGACTATGGTCAGCTCTTCCAGGCACTTGCGCAGGTAGCGAACCCGGCGGTCGATCTCCCGCAGGCGTTTCTTGTTGTACTGGTAATCGGCATTCTCGCTGCGATCACCCAGGCTCGCCGCCCAGGCCACTTTTTTGGTGACATCGGGCCTCTCCTCCCGCCAGAGCATGTCGTGCTCCTGCCGGAGCCTGGTGTAGCCTTCACGGGTAATGAGTTTGGTTTTCATGGAGTTATCACTCCCTCGCCAATTGCATCCGGTTGCTCGGGATCTTAGTCATTGTCGCCGCGCTGTCGAGCAAAAAGCAGAGCTGGCCATCCATCCTTCCCGGCTCCGGGGCCGAATGAGGGCAATAACCGGTAACATATTTATGCTTTGTGGTTGCAGGGGGCGGCTCTAGTATGAGGGGAGACAGAAAAGAGAGGTGGCAATGAGTCAGCAATACAAGGTCCTGGTGGTGGACGACGATCTGAAACTGCGTTCCTTGCTGGAGCGCTACCTCACCGAGCAGGGGTTTGTAGTGCGAGGTGTCGCCAACGGGGAGCAGGCCGATCGCCTGCTGACGCGTGAAAACTTCAGCCTGATGGTGCTTGATCTGATGCTGCCGGGGGAAGACGGCCTCTCCATCTGCCGCCGCCTGCGCGAGGCCGGCAACCAGATCCCTGTCTTGATGCTCACCGCCAAGGGGGACGAAGTGGATCGCATCGTCGGTCTGGAGATGGGGGCCGACGATTATCTGCCCAAGCCGTTCAACCCCCGTGAGCTGCTGGCCCGGATCCGCGCCGTGCTGCGCCGCCATACCGTGGAGCTGCCCGGCGCCCCTTCCGCGGCGGAGAAGATGGTGAGTTTCGGGGCCTACCAGCTCAATCTGGCGACCCGTGAACTGAGCCGTGATGGCGAACCGGTTGCCCTGACCAGCGGGGAGTTCGCCGTGCTCAAGGTGCTGGTGAGTCATCCTCGCGAACCGCTCTCCCGTGACAAGCTGATGAACCTGGCCCGTGGTCGCGAGTACACGGCCACCGAGCGCAGCATTGATGTGCAGGTCTCCCGCCTGCGCCGCCTGCTGGAACAGGACCCGGCCCAGCCTCGCTATCTGCAGACCGTCTGGGGTCTGGGGTATGTGTTCGTACCGGACGGTGAGAACGCATGAAGAAAGTGGGCAGCATGTTCTCCCGCATGCTCTGGTTTCTGGCTGCCGTGCTGGTGGTCTATCAAGTCGTCTCCTACGTTACCTTCTACAACTACCTGCTGGCGCCGACCGTCAAGCAGATCAGCCACCTGCTGGCAAACCAGGTCAAACTCATCTTTCCGGTGGACAACAACCAGCTGGCGCTCAGTGAAGATGCCGAGGCGCTGGTCTATGTCACCACTGGCAGCGACATCTATACCCAGAGCGAGGCGGAGCAGCACGGGCTGAATGATTCCAAGCCCTACCCCTATCTGGAGCAGAGCATCAGCCGCGAATTGAAAGGGGATACCAGGGTCAGAGTTGAAATCCAGGATCACTACATCATCTGGATCCAGCCTCCCCAGGCCAGCCAGATGTGGGTGCGCATTCCCCTGACTGAAATTGAAGATGACGACATCGAACCGCTCATCCTCTATATGAGCGTCTTGCTGGTGGTGACCCTGTTTGCAGCCTGGCGTTTTGCCCGTCAGCTGGTGCGACCGCTGGAGGATCTGGAAGCGGGGGCCGTGGCGGTGGCGCGCGGCAACTTTCCCGATGCCCTGGGGGAGCAGGGCTCGCGGGAGGTGCGCCGCCTGACCCGCACCTTCAACCACATGTCGAGCTCCATCAAGGGGCTGATCGAGGAGCGCAACCTGATGATGGCCGGGGTATCCCACGATTTGCGCACCCCTCTCACCCGCATTCGTCTCGCGACCGAGATGATGTCCTCGGGGGATGAGTACCTCAAGGAGAGCATCAATGCGGATATCGATGAGTCGAACGGCATCATCGATCAGTTCATCGACTACATTCGCCCGAACGAGGGGCTCGATGCCCGGCCCGTCGACCTGACCCAGCTCATTCACGATGCGTTGCTGATGCAGACCGATCAGGGACTGGAAGTGGAGCTGCTCCTGCCGGAGGAGGCGGTGCGTGTGGCCTGCCATCCCATCAGCATTCGCCGTATCCTCAACAATCTGTCGGGCAACTCCCTGCGCTATGGCGCGACCCGGTTGCAGGCCGAGCTCAGGGATGATGGCCACTGGGTGCGGCTGCGACTCTCCGACAATGGCCCGGGGATCGCAGAAGAGGACTACTCCCGGGTGCTCAAGCCCTTCACCCAGGGCAATGTGGCGCGCACCGGTGGCGGCAGTGGGCTGGGGCTGGCCATCGTTGCCAAGATAGTTTCCCAGCATCACGGCACCATCAGGTTGGGGCGCTCCGAACTGGGGGGCTTGCAGGTGGAGATCCGGCTACCCAAGAACCAGCCGCTGGAGTGGATGGATTGAAAGCAGGGCGTATCGAGAGATGCGCCCTTTTGTCTGTCAGGGGTGGAGGTCGCTCACCTTGCGGTAGCGCTTGCCATATTTGAGTTGCTGGATAAGCAGGGCGGCGACGATGAGAGCCAAGCCGATGGGGGTTGCCGGGTGAATGGTTTCGCCGATCAACAGGTTGAGCAGCACCAGAGAGGCAAACGGCGAGATGAAGATGAGGTTACTGATGGGGGCTGTGTTGGTGGCGTGGCGCAGGGCCATCAGCCAGAGCACGAAACCGAAGCCCATCTCGAACAGCCCCACATAGATGGCGCCAGCCCATCCCTGCCAGGCGGTCATGGCAAAGTCCGAGAGCAACCAGGTCGCCACGATGATGAAGGGCAGGCTGATGAGGAAGCCGAGCAGCAGGCTGACGACGGGATCCCCCTGATTGCGGGTGTTGAGGATCCAGTAACCGGCCCAGATCAGGGTCGACACCAGCGCCAGCGTGACGCCGAGGGGGCTGTCGAACTGTAGACCGAACACGTCCCCCCTGGTGGCGATCACCAGGGCGCCGAAATAGCCGAGCACGATGGCGACGCCATCGCGGCGGCGCAGCTTTTGACCGAGGAAGGGAACGGCCAGCAGGCTGAGGGTGATGGCCCAGGTGTAGTTGAGAGTCTGTGCCTGCTGGGCGGGCAGCAGATCATATGCCTTGAACAGCAGCAGGTAATAGAGGAAGGGGTTCAGGACCCCGAGAGCGAGGTAGTAGAGGGGGCGACTCTTGATGTAGTCGAGCAGTAGCGGCAGTTTGCCCTGACAGGCCACGATGCACCCCAGGGTCAGGGTCGAGGTGCAGGCCGCGACCAGCAGCAGCTGTACCGGTTCAAAGTAGGCGAGGGAGATCTTGAAGGCGCTGGCCACCGTGGACCAGAGGGCGACGGCACAGAGCCCGTACTGGTAGGCTTTCTTCTGATTGTTGAGCATGGGATGCGTTCCGCAAACTGGGGCGAGGGCGCAGTCTATCAGCCTGTTTGCAACATTGTCGTTACCGTCTCGCCGATGGCGATGATTTGATCGCCTGGAGATCCATCTGCCACACAACATTGCGCACAATCTGTCCGCCTTCACTTGCGTGAGTGGAAAAAATCCGTATAATCCCCTCCGCTTGCCCATGAGGCAGCCAGACGATATGTCTGCTTGCTGAGCTTCCCGTTTACGAGTTGCCAGCCATACAGTCCTCCCGATATGGGAGGAAACGTGAAAAATCACACCTCTGGCGGGAGTAGTTCCGGTCGGGCGGTGTTGATTTATGTTCTTTTATCTATTGGAGCTCTGTCAATGCAGAACCAAAGAATCCGTATCCGCCTGAAGGCTTTTGATCATCGCCTGATCGATCAATCCACTGCGGAAATCGTTGAAACTGCTAAGCGCACTGGCGCGCAGGTTCGCGGTCCTATCCCGCTGCCGACTCGCAAAGAGCGTTTCACCGTTCTGATCTCCCCGCACGTCAACAAAGACGCGCGTGATCAGTACGAGATCCGCACTCACAAGCGTCTGGTAGACATCGTTGAACCGACTGACAAGACCGTTGACGCTCTGATGCGTCTGGATCTGGCAGCTGGTGTAGACGTCCAGATCAGCCTGGGTTAATTACGGAAAGAGGTTGATAACAATGACAATCGGTCTTGTAGGTCGCAAAGTGGGTATGACTCGCATCTTCACTGAAGATGGCGTTTCTATCCCGGTGACTGTTATCGAAGTTGAAGCTAACCGTGTAACTCAGGTCAAATCTGTAGAAACCGACGGCTACAACGCTATTCAGGTTACCACTGGCGCCAAGAAAGCCAGCCGCGTAACCAAGCCGGAAGCTGGCCACTTCGCCAAAGCTGGTGTAGAAGCCGGTCGCGGTCTGTGGGAATTCCGCCTGAACAACGGTGAAACTTTCACTGTTGGTAGCGAGCTGAAAGTAGATCTTCTCGCTGACGTTAAGCTGGTAGACGTTACCGGCACATCCAAGGGTAAAGGTTTTGCCGGTACTGTTAAGCGCTGGAACTTCCGTACCCAGGATATGACCCACGGTAACTCCCTGTCCCACCGTGTACCTGGCTCCATCGGTCAAAACCAGACCCCGGGCCGTGTATTCAAGGGCAAGAAGATGGCTGGTCACATGGGTGCTGAGCGTGTAACGACTCAGAACCTGGAACTGGTTCGTGTTGACGCTGAACGCAACCTGCTGCTCATCAAAGGCGCAGTACCGGGTGCAACCAACGGCAACGTGATCGTCAAACCTGCCGTCAAAGCGTAACGTCTGAGGAGATAGTAATGGAATTGGTAATGAAAGACGCCAAGAGCGCTCTTGAAGTTTCCGAGACTACCTTCGGGCGCGAATTCAACGAAGCTCTGGTTCACCAGGTTGTCGTTGCATATGCCGCTGGTGCCCGTCAGGGTACTCGTGCGCAGCTGACTCGCTCTGAAGTGTCTGGTGGCGGCAAAAAGCCGTGGCGTCAGAAGGGTACTGGTCGTGCCCGTGCTGGCTCCATCCGTTCGCCCATCTGGCGTTCCGGTGGTGTGACCTTTGCTGCTAAGCCGCAAGATCACAGCCAGAAAGTAAACAAGAAGATGTACCGCGGCGCTATCCGTAGCATCCTGTCCGAGCTGGTACGTCAAGAGCGCCTGATCGTTGTTGAGAAGTTCGGCATCGAAGCGCCGAAGACCAAAGAACTGATCGCCAAGCTGAAAGAAATGGAACTGACTGACGTTCTGATCGTGACTGCTGAAGTCGATGAGAACCTGTTCCTGGCTGCTCGTAACCTGTACAAAGTTGACGTGCGTGACGTTGCCGGTATCGACCCGGTCAGCCTGATCGCTTTCGACAAGGTTCTGATGACTGCTGACGCAGTTAAGCAAATCGAGGAGATGCTGGCATGATCCGTGAAGAGCGTCTGCTGAAAGTTCTGAAGGCTCCGCACATCTCTGAAAAGAGCACCATGGTCGCAGAAAAGCAGAACACTATCGTGTTCAAAGTTGCTGTTGATGCCACCAAGGCGGAAGTCAAAGCTGCAGTTGCGAAACTGTTCGAGGTCGAAGTTGAGACCGTCCGTACCCTGAACATGAAGGGTAAGACCAAGCGCGCAGGTGCACGCGTAGGCCGTCGTTCCGATTGGAAAAAGGCTTATGTGACCCTGAAAGCTGGTCAGGACATCGACTTCATGGGCGCAGCCGAGTAAGAGGAGTTCTGAAAAATGGCAATCGTTAAGTGCAAGCCTACTTCTCCGGGCCGCCGCCACGTCGTCAAGATCGTCAACCAAGAGCTGTACAAGGGCAAGCCCTTCGCCGCTCTGCTGGACAGCAAAAGCAAGTCCGGTGGCCGTAACAACAACGGTCGTATCACCACTCGTCATATCGGTGGTGGTCACAAGCAACACTACCGTCTGATCGACTTCAAGCGCGACAAAGACGGCATTCCGGCCAAAGTTGAGCGTCTGGAATACGATCCTAACCGTACCGCAAACATCGCCCTGGTGCTGTATGCAGACGGTGAGCGTCGTTACATCCTGGCCCCGAAAGGCCTGAAAGCTGGTGATGCAATCGCCTCTGGTGCTGATGCTGCCATCAAGGTAGGTAACACCCTGCCGATGCGCAACATCCCGGTCGGTTCTACCGTTCACGCCGTTGAGATGAAGCCTGGTAAAGGTGCCCAGCTGGCTCGTTCCGCTGGTACTTTCATCCAGATCCTGGCTCGTGAAGGTAACTATGTAACTCTGCGTCTGCGTTCCGGCGAAGTACGTAAAGTTCTGGCCGAGTGCCGCGCTACCATCGGTGAAGTGGGTAACTCCGAGCACATGCTGCGTCAACTGGGTAAAGCCGGTGCTAACCGCTGGCGTGGTATTCGTCCGACCGTTCGCGGTATGGCGATGAACCCGGTTGATCACCCGCACGGTGGTGGTGAGGGTCGTAACAAGGGCATGCAGCCTGTGTCCCCATGGGGCCAGAAGGCTAAGGGCTTCAAGACCCGTAAGAACAAGCGTACCGACAAGTACATCGTACGTCGTCGTAACAAGTAATTGTTAACATAGAGGAATCACCATGCCACGTTCTCTCAAGAAGGGTCCATTTATCGACCTGCACTTGCTGAAGAAGGTAGAGAAAGCGGTGGAAAGCGGGGATAAAAAGCCGGTTAAGACCTGGTCCCGTCGTTCAATGATCATCCCGAACATGATCGGTTTGACCATCGCTGTCCATAATGGTCGTCAGCACGTTCCGGTTTTCGTTACCGAAGAAATGATCGGTCACAAACTGGGTGAATTCGCACCGACTCGTACTTATCGCGGCCATGCTGCTGATAAGAAGGCTAAGAAGCGCTAAGGGATAAATGATGGAAGCTATCGCTAAACACCGTTATGCCCGTACTTCTGCCCAGAAAGCTCGTCTGGTAGCCGATCAAGTACGTGGTCTGTCCGTAGACAAGGCTCTGAACATCCTGACCTTCAGCCCGAAAAAGGCTGCTGTTCTGGTGAAGAAAGTGCTGGAATCTGCCATTGCCAACGCTGAGCACAACGAAGGTGCCGATATCGACACCCTGCGTGTTGCCACCATCATGGTAGACGAAGGTCCCTCCATGAAGCGCATCCGCCCGCGTGCCAAAGGTCGCGCGGATCGTATCCTCAAGCGTACCGCTCACATCACTGTAGTGGTATCCGACGCTAAGGCTGGGAGATAAGCAATGGGTCAGAAAGTACATCCTAATGGCATTCGCCTGGGTATTACCAAGCCTTGGAATTCTACCTGGTTCGCGAACACCAAAGACTTCGCTGACAACCTGTACAGCGATTTCCAAGTACGCCAGTTCCTGACCAAGGAGCTGAAAAACGCTTCCTTGTCCAAGATCACTATCGAGCGTCCGGCCAAGAGCATCCGTGTGACCATTCACACCGCTCGTCCGGGTGTCGTGATCGGCAAGAAAGGCGAAGACGTTGAAAAACTGCGCAAAGCTGTAGCCGCAATCGCTGGCGTGCCTGCTCAGATCAACATTTCCGAAGTCCGCAAGCCGGAGCTGGATGGCAAACTGGTTGCCGACAGCATCACTTCCCAGCTGGAGCGTCGCGTAATGTTCCGTCGTGCTATGAAGCGCGCCGTACAGAACGCCATGCGCCTGGGTGCCAAGGGCATCAAAGTGGAAGTTTCCGGTCGTCTGGGCGGTGCTGAAATCGCGCGTACCGAATGGTACCGTGAAGGTCGTGTGCCCCTGCACACCCTGCGCGCCGACATCGACTACGCAACTTCTGAAGCCCACACCACTTACGGTGTGATCGGCGTTAAAGTTTGGATCTTCAAGGGCGAAGTTCTGGGCGGTCTGGCTGCAGTCAATGCTGCCGCTGCTCAAGAGCAAGCTCCTGCGAAGCCCAAGCGTGACAACAAGCGCCGCGCTGCCAAGTAAGGAGATTCGGTAAATGTTGCAACCTAAGCGTACTAAATTCCGCAAGACCCACAAGGGTCGTAACCGCGGTCTGGCCAATGCCGGTAACGAAGTATCCTTCGGTACCTTTGGCCTGAAGGCGACATCTCGTGGTCAACTGACTGCTCGTCAAATCGAAGCAGCCCGTCGTGCCATGACCCGTCACGTTAAGCGTCAAGGCAAGATCTGGATCCGTGTGTTCCCGGACAAGCCCATCACCGAAAAGCCCCTCGAAGTTCGTATGGGTAAAGGTAAGGGTAACGTGGAATACTGGGTTTGCCCGATCCAGCCTGGCAAGGTTCTGTACGAGATGGATGGTGTACCTGAGGCTCTGGCGCGTGAAGCGTTTGCCCTGGCCGCAGCTAAGCTGTCTGTTCAGACCACTTTCGTAATTAAGACGGTGATGTGATGAAAGCCCAAGATCTGCGTCAAAAGAGCGTCGAAGAACTGAACCAGGAGCTGCTGGGTCTGCTGCGTGAGCAATTCAACATGCGCATGCAAGCTTCCACCGGCCAGCTGGCTCAGACTCACACTCTGAAACAAGTGCGTCGTGACGTCGCACGTATCAAGACTGTACTGACTGAGAAGGCAGGTGCGTAATGACTGACAAGATCCGTACTCTGCAAGGTCGTGTAATTAGCGACAAGATGGACAAGTCCATCACCGTCGCTATCGAGCGCAAGGTAAAGCACCCGATCTACGGTAAGATCATCAAGCGTACTACCAAGCTGCACGTGCATGACGAGAACAACGAGTGCAAGGCTGGCGATCTCGTGGAAATCCGCGAGTGCCGCCCGCTGTCCAAGACCAAGTCCTGGACCCTGGTTGCTGTCGTAGAAAAGGCCTAATTCGGTACTTTTTAGCCCAAACGGCCCCCCATCGGGGCCGTTTGTTTTTTAGGCTACCTTTTCAAAAATAGCTGTGTTATAGTTTCGCGCCTTTTGAAGGCAGCCAGATCCCATCAGGGATAAGAAGTAAACAAAGCGGAGCACTAAGATGATCCAGATGCAAAGTATGCTGGGTGTTGCCGACAACTCCGGCGCTCGCAGTGTAATGTGTATTAAGGTTCTGGGTGGTTCGCACCGCCGTTATGCCGGCATCGGCGACATCATCAAGGTTTCCATCAAGGAAGCCATTCCTCGCGGTAAAGTGAAGAAAGGTGATGTGTATAACGCGGTGGTCGTACGCACCCGTAAAGGCGTTCGTCGTCCGGACGGCTCTGTCATCCGTTTCGACAACAATGCGGCTGTGTTGCTTAACAACAACCAACAGCCAATCGGTACTCGTATTTTTGGCCCGGTGACCCGTGAACTCCGTAACGAGAAGTTCATGAAGATTGTGTCCCTGGCACCCGAAGTACTGTAAGGAGTCGAACGATGGCAGCTAAAATCCGTCGCGAAGACGAAGTAATTGTTCTTACCGGCAAAGACAAGGGCAAGCGTGGCAAAGTCACTCAAGTCCTGATTGCAAAAGGTAAGGTAATCGTGGAAGGCATCAACCAGGTGAAGAAACACCAAAAGCCGGTACCCGCACTGGGTCAGGCTGGCGGCATCGTCACCAAAGAAGCCCCCATCGATGTATCTAACGTCGCGCTGTTCAACTCTGCCACTGGCAAGGCTGACCGCGTTGGTTTCCGGATTGAAGACGGCAAGAAAGTCCGTTTCTTCAAATCCACCGGCGAACTTGTGAAGTAATTGGAGTTTAACGATGGCGAAACTGCATGATTACTACAAATCCGATGTAGTAAATGAACTGTCCAAGCAGTTCGGTTACAAGACTATCATGCAAGTCCCTCGGATCGAGAAAATCACCCTGAACATGGGTGTTGGTGAAGCGATCTCTGACAAGAAGTTGCTGGAAAATGCTGCTGCCGATATGGCTGCCATTTCCGGTCAGAAACCGCTGATCACCAAAGCACGCAAATCTGTTGCGGGCTTCAAGATTCGTGAAGGCTACCCGATAGGTTGTAAAGTAACCCTGCGTGGCGAGCGTATGTGGGAGTTCCTGGAACGGCTGATTTGCATCTCCGTACCGCGTATCCGTGACTTCCGTGGTCTGAACGCCAAGGCGTTCGATGGCCGTGGTAACTACTCCATGGGCGTGCGTGAGCAAATCATCTTCCCGGAAATCGACTATGACAAGGTCGATCGCGTCCGTGGTCTGGATATCACCATCACCACTTCCGCGAATACCGACGAAGAAGGCCGTGCTCTGCTGGCTGCCTTTAACTTCCCATTCCGCAAGTAAGGTTAGGGTTATGGCTAAAACATCCATGAAAGCACGTGAAGCAAAGCGTGCGAAGCTGGCAGCCAAGTTCGCGACCAAGCGTACCGAGCTGAAAGCTATCATCGTTGATATGAACGCTTCTGAAGAAGCGCGTTGGGATGCTGTCTTGCAACTGCAACAGCTGCCCCGTGATTCCAGTCCGTCCCGCCAGCGTAACCGTTGCAACATCACTGGTCGTCCGCACGGTTTCCTGCGGAAGTTTGGCCTCTCTCGCATCAAGGTGCGTGAGCATGCCATGAAGGGCGAAATTCCGGGCCTCAAAAAGGCCTCTTGGTAAGAATCTCGGGAGTTAGACTATGAGCATGCAAGATCCGATCGCGGATATGCTGACCCGCATCCGTAACGGTCAGGCGGCGAGCAAAGTTGCGGTTTCCATGCCTTCTTCCAAGCTGAAAGTGGCTATCGCCAAAGTGCTGAAAGAAGAAGGTTACATCGCTGGCTACAACGTAGCTGGTGACGTGAAACCGGAACTGGAAATCGAACTGAAGTATTTCCAGGGCAAGCCGGTTGTAGAACTGATCCAACGCGTGAGCCGTCCCGGCCTGCGTATTTACAAGCGCACTACTGATCTGCCGAAAGTCATGGGCGGTCTCGGTGTTGCTATCGTGTCCACGTCTAAAGGTGTGATGACCGACCGTGCTGCCCGCAAGGCAAGCATGGGTGGTGAGATCATCTGCTACGTCGCTTAATAGGAGGTCGGAAATGTCTCGCGTTGCTAAGGCACCCGTCACTATTCCTGCTGGCGTAGAGGTGACTCTGAACGGCCAAGAACTGTCCATCAAAGGTGGCAAGGGTTCCCTGGTTCGTTCCATCCACGCCGGTGTAGAAGTGACCAAAGAAGACAATGTACTGAAGTTCGCCCCGCGCGACGGCATCGCTGGTGCTGACGCTCAGGCCGGTACTGCCCGTGCATTGGTCAACAACATGGTAGTCGGTGTTACCCAAGGCTTCGAGCGCAAGCTGCAGCTGGTTGGTGTAGGTTACAAAGCCTCCATCAAGGGCAATGCTGTTGCGCTGGCACTGGGCTTCTCTCACCCGGTAGAGCATGCGCTGCCGGCTGGTGTCACCGCTGAATGTCCGTCCGCCACCGAGATCGTTCTGCGTGGTGTGGACAAGCAGCTGGTTGGCCAAGTCGCCGCCGATATCCGTGCTTACCGCGCTCCGGAGCCCTACAAGGGCAAGGGTGTACGCTATGCCAACGAGCAAGTGCGTACTAAAGAAGCTAAGAAGAAGTAAGGTAACACTATGGACAAGAAAGCAGCTCGTCTCCGTCGTGCTACTCGTGCTCGGAAAAAGATGCAGGAACTGGGAGCTACCCGTCTGGTTGTTCACCGTACCCCGCGTCATATCTATGCGCAGGTTATTGCAGCCAACGGTTCCGAAGTTCTGGCCTCTGCTTCCACAGTAGAGAAAGCCATCAGTGAAGCTCTGAAATACACCGGTAACGCAGATGCTGCTACCGCTGTAGGTAAGGCTATCGCTGAGCGTGCTATTGCCAAAGGCGTTCAGAACGTATCTTTCGATCGTTCCGGTTTCAAGTATCACGGTCGTGTAGCCGCTCTGGCTGCCGCTGCTCGTGACGCTGGTCTTCAGTTCTAAGCTAGGAGTCGAAGATGGCTAAAGTCGAATCTCAAGCCGGCGAACTGCAAGAAAAGCTCATTGCAGTAAACCGCGTTTCGAAAACTGTTAAAGGTGGTCGTATCATGTCCTTCACCGCGTTGACCGTGGTGGGTGATGGTAACGGCCGTGTAGGTTACGGTTACGGTAAGGCCCGTGAAGTTCCGGCCGCCATTCAAAAGGCGATGGAACAGGCTAAACGTAACCTGAACAAGGTTGAGCTGAACAACGGCACCCTGCACCACCCGGTGCGTGGCGTTCACTCTGGTTCCACCGTGTTCATGAAGCCGGCCTCCCAAGGTACTGGTATCATTGCAGGCGGCGCCATGCGTGCCGTACTGGAAGTTGCTGGTATCCACAACGTGCTGGCCAAGACCTACGGTTCCACCAACCCAATCAACGTTGTTCGCGCAACTGTCGACGCTCTGGTTCACGGTCAATCACCGGAACAGATCGCGGCCAAGCGTGGTCTGCGCGTTGAAGAAATTCTGGGGTAATGCGACATGGCTAACACTGTAAAAGTAACTCAAACTCGCAGCTCTATCGGCCGTCTGCCAAAGCACAAGGCGACTCTGCGTGGTCTGGGTCTGCGTCGCATTGGTCACACCGTTGAGCTGGAAGATACTCCCTGCGTACGCGGTATGATCAACCAGGTTTATTACATGGTTAAGGTGGAGGGCTAAGCATGCGTCTGAATACTCTGTCTCCGGCCGCTGGCTCCAAGCGCGTCAAGCACCGTCCGGGCCGTGGTATCGGTTCTGGTCTGGGCAAGACCGGTGGTCGTGGTGTTAAAGGTCAAACCTCTCGTTCCGGTGGCGGCAAGGTCCGCAACGGTTTCGAAGGCGGCCAGATGCCTTTGAAAATCCGTCTGCCGAAGTTCGGTTTCTTCTCTCGCAAATCTTTGGTTTCTGCCGAAGTGCGCCTGAACGAAATCGCCCTGGTAGAAGGTGATGTGGTCGACGTGAGCACTCTGAAGCAAGCCGGTGTTATTACCAAAAACATCGTGTTCGCTAAAGTTGTTCTGTCTGGCAACATTGACCGTGCTGTGACCGTTCGTGGTCTGTCCGTCACCAAGGGTGCACGTGCAGCCATCGAGGCCGCTGGCGGTAAAATCGAGGAATAATCAGTACAATGGCTAAGAAACCAGGATTGGATGTTAAAGCACAAGGTGGTCTGAGCGAACTGAAGAGCCGTCTGCTCTTCGTTCTCGGGGCAATTATCGTGTTCCGTGCAGGCTCTTATGTGCCGATCCCTGGTATTGACGCCGCCGTACTGGCCGAGTTGTTCCAACAACAGAAGGGCACCATCATTGAGATGTTCAACATGTTCAGTGGTGGTGCACTCTCGCGTGCTTCTATTCTTGCGCTGGGGATCATGCCGTACATTTCGGCGTCGATCATTATCCAGTTGCTGACTGTGGTTCACCCTGCTCTTGCTGAACTCAAGAAAGAAGGTGAATCCGGCCGTCGCAAGATTAGCCAATATACCCGTTGGGGCACGCTGGTTTTGGGAACGTTCCAGGCCATTGGTATTGCAACAGGTCTGCCGAATATGATGCAAGGACTCGTGACTCATCCGGGTTTGGGCTTCTATTTCACAGCCGTTGTGAGTCTGGTCACCGGTACCATGTTCTTGATGTGGTTGGGTGAACAGATTACCGAGCGTGGGATTGGTAATGGTATCTCGTTGATTATCTTCACAGGTATCGTCGCCGGTCTGCCTCATGCCATTGGCGCTACGGCCGAACAGGCACGTCAAGGGGAATTGCACATCCTGCTGTTGTTGTTGCTAGGCTTGATTGTTTTCGCTGTGACTTACTTTGTGGTGTTCGTGGAGCGTGGTCAGCGTCGTATCGTCGTTAACTATGCCAAGCGTCAACAAGGCCGCCAGGTATTCGCTGCGCAAAGCACACACCTGCCGTTGAAAGTGAATATGGCCGGTGTGATTCCTGCGATTTTCGCATCCAGCATCATCCTCTTCCCGGGTACCATTACCTCCTGGTTTGGTCAGGGCGAGGGCAAGATCGCTGACATTCTGCAACAGGTCTCTATGGTCCTGCAGCCGGGTCAGCCCTTGTACGAGATGCTCTATGCAGCAGCCATTATCTTCTTCTGCTTCTTCTATACCGCGCTGGTGTTCAACCCCCGCGAGACAGCAGATAACCTGAAGAAGAGTGGAGCCTTTATCCCGGGGATCCGCCCGGGCGAGCAGACAGCACGTTACATCGATAAGGTTATGACTCGCCTGACATTGGCAGGTGCGCTCTATATTACCTTTATCTGTCTGGTACCCCAGTTCCTGATGACTGCCTGGAACGTACAGTTCTACTTCGGTGGCACCTCGCTGCTGATTATCGTGGTAGTTATCATGGACTTCATGGCTCAGGTTCAGACCCATATGATGTCTCATCAATATGGCGACGTCCTGAGGAAGGCCAACCTGAAGGGCTACGGCCGCTAAAGGTCGGCGTAGTTACGGAGTTAAGCAATGAAAGTTCGTGCTTCCGTTAAGGCAATCTGCCGTAACTGCAAAATCATCAAGCGTCACGGTGTGGTGCGTGTGATTTGCAGCGAGCCAAAGCATAAACAGCGCCAAGGCTAATTTTTTACGGTTAGTACTTGCAACAAATAGTTGTGCTGGCTAATATAGCCAGCCAACTTTTGTTGTGTATTGGTTGACCGCCACGTATCCGCTCACGGGCTTTGTGGTGGTCGTTATCTACTATATGTAGGAGTGAATAGTGGCCCGTATCGCTGGCATTAACATTCCTGACCATAAACATGCAGTCATTGCGTTGACTGCTATTTATGGCGTCGGTCGTACCCGCTCCAAGGCCATCTGTGCCGCAGCCGGTATCGCTGAGAATGTGAAAATTAAAGACCTGGACGAAGCTCAGATTGAGAGTCTGCGTGAACAAGTAGGTAAATTCACCGTCGAAGGTGACCTGCGTCGTCAGATTTCCATGAACATCAAGCGATTGATGGATCTGGGTTGCTACCGTGGTTTGCGTCACCGTCGTAGCCTGCCTGTTCGTGGTCAACGTACCAAGACCAACGCTCGTACCCGTAAGGGTCCGCGCAAGGCTATCAAGAAGTAACGGGAAGGTAGAAAATGGCTAAAACTCCGACTCGTGCTCGCAAGCGCGTTAAAAAGCAAGTGAGCGACGGTATTGCGCACGTTCATGCATCTTTCAACAACACAATCGTGACCATTACTGACCGTCAGGGCAATGCTCTGTCTTGGGCTACCTCTGGTGGTTCCGGTTTCCGTGGTTCCCGTAAGTCCACTCCGTTTGCTGCCCAGGTAGCTGCTGAGCGTGCTGGTGAGATCGCCAAAGAATACGGCGTGAAGAACCTGGAAGTCATGGTCAAAGGTCCGGGTCCCGGTCGTGAGTCTTCCATCCGCGCTCTGAACGCGGCTGGTTTCCGCATCACTAACATTACTGATGTGACTCCGATCCCGCACAACGGTTGTCGTCCTCCCAAGAAGCGCCGCGTGTAACGCTGTAGCTACTTGGTCTAGGATTGTTGGAGAAAGAAGATGGCAAGATATATCGGTCCTAAGCTTAAGCTTAGCCGTCGTGAGGGCACCGACCTCTTCCTGAAGTCTGGTGTTCGTGCGATTGATTCTAAGTGCAAGATTGACACCGTTCCTGGTCAACACGGTGCGCGTAAAGCGCGTCTGTCCGACTACGGTGTGCAACTGCGCGAGAAACAAAAAGTACGTCGTATCTACGGCGTATTGGAAAAACAGTTCCGCAACTACTACCGCGACGCTGCCCGTCAAAAGGGTAACACCGGTGAAAACCTGTTGCAGCTGCTGGAAGGTCGTCTGGACAACGTCGTCTACCGCATGGGCTTCGGTGCCACTCGTGCTGAATCTCGTCAGCTGGTGAGCCACAAAGCCATCATGGTAAACGGCCGCGTTGTGAATGTTCCTTCTTTCCAGGTATCCCCTGAGGACGTGATCTGCGTTCGCGAGAAGGCTAAGAAGCAAGCGCGTATCAAAGCTTCCCTGGAAGTTGCTGGTCAGCGCGAGAAGCCGACTTGGGTAGAGGTTGACGCTGCTAAGATGGAAGGTGCCTTCAAGCGCCTGCCGGAGCGTTCCGACCTGTCTGCCGACATTAACGAACAGCTGATCGTCGAGCTTTACTCCAAGTAAAGCTAGCTTCTAAAGAGAGGACACAATGCTGGGTTCTGTAACAGATTTTCTTAAACCGCGGCTAGTTGACATCGAGCAAGTTAGCCCGACTCACGCGAAAGTGACTCTCGAGCCGCTTGAGCGTGGCTTTGGCCACACGCTGGGCAATGCCCTGCGTCGTATTTTGCTGTCATCTATGCCCGGTTGTGCGGTTACTGAAGTCGAGATCGACGGAGTACTGCACGAGTACAGCAGCAAAGAAGGTGTACAGGAAGACATTCTTGAAATCCTGCTCAACCTGAAAGGTATCGCTGTGAAGCTGGAAGGCAAGGACGAGGTAACTCTGTCCCTGACCAAGTCTGGAACAGGCCCCGTTACCGCTGGTGATATCACTCACGGTGATGAAGTCGAGATCGTAAACCCGGAGCACGTAATCTGCCACCTGACTGGTGCAAATGCTGAGATCAGCATGCGCCTGAAAGTTCAGCGCGGTCGTGGTTATGTGCCTGCTTCTGCTCGTGTTCACAACGATGATGAAGAGCGTCCTATCGGTCGCCTGCTGCTGGACTCCGCGTTCAGCCCCATCGTTCGCATCGCCTACAATGTCGAGGCGGCACGTGTGGAACAGCGCACCGACTTGGACAAGCTGGTTATCGACATGGAGACCAATGGTACTCTGGATCCGGAAGAAGCAATCCGTCGTTCAGCCACTATTCTGGCAGAGCAACTGGAAGCCTTCGTGGATCTGCGCGATGTCAGCGTGCCCGAGAAGAAAGAAGAGAAACCCGAGTTTGATCCGATTCTGCTACGTCCTGTCGATGATTTGGAGCTGACAGTTCGTTCAGCGAACTGTCTGAAGGCAGAAGCTATCCACTATATTGGTGATCTGGTACAGCGTACCGAAGTTGAGTTGCTTAAGACTCCTAACCTCGGTAAGAAGTCCCTGACTGAGATCAAGGACGTGTTGGCCTCCCGTGGTCTGTCTCTTGGCATGCGCCTTGAGAACTGGCCGCCCGCCAGCATCGCTGACGAGTAATCCAGATTACGGGTTTCACAGATTTAGTTAGAAGGATAAGGTCATGCGCCATCGTTTGAGTGGTCGTCAACTGAACCGGAACAGCAGCCATCGTCAGGCTATGTTCCGCAACATGGCCAGCTCCCTGGTTCGTCATGAGATCATCAAGACGACTCTGCCTAAGGCAAAAGAGCTGCGTCGTGTAGTTGAACCGCTGATCACCCTTGCCAAGACTGATAGCGTTGCTAATCGTCGCCTGGCATTTGCCCGTACTCGCGATAACGCGATCGTGGCTAAGCTGTTCAATGAACTGGGCCCGCGCTACCTGGAGCGCGCCGGCGGTTATACTCGCATTCTGAAATGCGGTTTCCGTGCTGGCGACAACGCTCCTATGGCTTACATTGAGCTGGTAGACCGCCCGGCCGCTGCTGAAGCAGCTGCTGAGTGATAAAAGAAAAAGCCGGGCTTGTCCCGGCTTTTCTTTTGGTGGATTCTGATACTGCCTCTACTGCCTCTACTGCCTCTACTGCCTCTACTGCCTCTACTGCCTCTACTGCCTCTACTGCCTCTACTGCCTCTACTGCCTCTACTGCCTCTACTGCCTCTACTGCCTCTAC
>NZ_JBGLQU010000010.1:0-133521 GCF_041402625.1 Aeromonas sp. S19(2024) | reverse complement strand
TTATCTGGGTTGGCGAAGGATGTTGGAGCGCTACGGGCGGGAAGTGAATGTACCACGTTGCTTGCATGAGGCGCTGGGGCGCCCCATGCAACACGTAATTGGGACATAGCCATAAAAAACGGGAGCCCCAGGCTCCCGTTGTTGTCCCTATGTCTGTCGGCATTCATGCCAGCACGGCACCCAGGCTCAGGCAGAGCACGATCAGCACGGTCAGCATGCCGAGCAGCGGGGCCACCCACTTCAGCCAGCGCACATAGGGCACCTTGGCAATGGCCAGCCCCCCCATGACCACGGCGGAGGTCGGGGTCACCAGGTTCACCAGGCCGGAGGCGGACTGGTAGGCGGTGACCACCAGCTCGCGGCCCACGTTGGCGAAGTCGGCGAGCGGCGCCATGATCGGCATGGTCAGTACCGCCAGACCGGAGGAAGAGGGCACCAGGAAGGAGAGCACCACTTCCAGCACGAACATCACGTTGATGAAGACGATGGTGGAGAGGCCGGTCACGATCCCCTCTGCACTGTGCAAAATGGTGTGGGTGATCATGCCGTTGTCCATCACCACCACGATACCGCGGGCGATACCGATGATGAGGGCCACACCGAGCAGATCGCGGGCACCGTCGATGAAGTTGGAGGTCAGCTCCTCCTCGCTCATGCGGGAGATGACGCCGACGATGATGGCGGCAGCCAGGAACACGCCGGAGATCTGCGCCATCCACCAGCCCAGCACGGCCACCCCGTAGATCATCACGGCGAAGGCGGCGACGAAGATACCCAGCACGATCTTGCGGGTGGTGGTGAACTCCAGCATCTGGTCGCTCTTGTTGCCGAGGAAGTGGGCACGGTTCTCTTCCCACTTGTCGGCCACCAGGGACTTGCTGGGATCACTTCGCACCATCTTGGCGTAACGCATCACATAGGCCACGCAGATCAGCCAGCCGGCCACCAGCATGGCGACCCGCAACCAGATGCCGTCGGTGAAGGAGATGCCGGCCGCGTTGGCGGCGATCACGGTGGCGAACGGGTTGATGGTGGAGCCCAGGGTACCGATACCGGCTCCCAGCAGCACGGTTGCGGCAGCGACCACGGGGTCGAAGCGGGCCGCCATCATCACCGGCACCAGCAGGGTGTAGAACGGCAGGGACTCTTCCGCCATGCCGTAGATGGTGCCCCCTGCGGCGAACAGCGCCATCAGGATGGGGATCATCCACTCTTCACGGCCACGCAGGCGATCGGTGACGCGCTCGATACCGGCATCGATGGCACCTGTCTTGGTCACGATGCCAAGGAAGCCACCGATGATCAGGATGAAGAGGGAGACGTCGATGGCGCCAGCCTCATAGGTGTCGTGGTTGTAGAGACCGTCGATGGGTGCCAGCAGCACGTCGACGATCCCCTGGGGATTGGCATCCACCAGTTTGTAGGTACCGGCCACCGGCACTTCCTTGCCGAGGGCCTCGTTCATGGTCATCTCGTATTTGCCGGCCGGCACTATCCAGCTCAGGGCGGCCACCAGGGCGATCAGCACAAACAGTATCGTGTAGGCTGACGGGAACTTGAATTTGGTCATGGTCCAGCTTCCTTCTGTGGGTGTGGTATCCATGCAGGCTGCGGGTCGTAGGGTTGGAGGTATTATGCCGCTGTCACATGGTTGAAAAGCCGGGGGTCACCCCCCGGCACCACTGACGACATCAGTCGCCCAGCGTAGCCACCATCACTGCCTTGATGGTGTGCATCCGGTTTTCCGCCTCGTCGAACACGATGCTGTGCTCGGATTCGAACACGTCCTCGGTCACTTCCAGGCCCTTCATGCCATATTTGTCGGCCACTTCCTTGCCCATGGTGGTCTCGTCGTTGTGGAACGCCGGCAGGCAGTGCATGAACTTCACATCCGGGTTCTTGGTCGCGTTGATGACGTCCATGTTGACCTGATACGGGGTCATCAGTTTCACCCGTTGATCCCAGGCTTCCTTCGCTTCACCCATGGAGACCCAGACGTCGGTGTAGAGGAAGTCGGCACCCAGCACACCCTCTTTCACGTCTTCGGTCAGGTGGATGCGCGCACCGGTCTCTTCGGCGATGAGGCGGCAGGTGGCAACCAGCTCCTCTTCCGGCCAGAAGGCTTTCGGCGCCACCAGACGGATGTCCATGCCCATCTTGGCGGCACCCACCATCAGGGAGTTGCCCATGTTGTTGCGGGCGTCACCCAGGTAGGCGAACTTGATCTGATCCAGACGTTTGCCCTTGCCGTGCTCCAGCATGGTCATGAAGTCCGCCAGGATCTGGGTCGGGTGGAATTCGTTGGTCAGGCCGTTCCAGACCGGCACACCGGCGTGGGCCCCCAGCTCTTCGACGATCTCCTGGCCGTAGCCGCGGTATTCGATGCCGTCATACATGCGGCCCAGCACCCGGGCGGTGTCCTTCATGGACTCCTTGTGACCGATTTGGGAACCGCTCGGGCCGAGGTAGGAGACCTGGGCGCCCTGGTCGAAGGCCGCCACTTCGAAGGCACAGCGGGTGCGGGTGGAGGTCTTCTCGAAAATCAGGGCAATGTTCTTTCCGGTCAGGTGTTTACGCTCATAGCCACCGTATTTGGCTTTCTTCAGGTCGATGGCCAGATCGATCATGTATTGGATTTCGCGCGGGGTGAAGTCCAGCAGTTTCAGGAAGTTACGGTTACGCAGATTAAAAGCCATGATGAGTTCTCTCTATATTTGTTCAGACCAATTTGGCAGTGTCATTGACTACGCAGTTGTTCAGACCAGAGCCTTGGCTCAGGCATTGACGGTATTGGTGGCGACGATGTTGGTGCCGGCTTCCCCCTTGAGGATGGCGAGGCCATCTTCCAGGGAGCCGATGCCGACCATGCCGCCGGTCGCTTTGACAAATTCACAGGAGGCTTCAACTTTCGGCCCCATGGAGCCTGCATCGAACTTGACCCCGGCCAGCTCGTCCGGGCTGGTGACCCGCAGCGGACGCTGGGTCGGCTTGCCCCAATCCAGATACACTGCATCGGCGTCGGTCAGGATCAGCAGGGCGTCGGCCTTGATCTGCTTGGCCAGGTAGGCGGCAGACATGTCCTTGTCGATGACGGCCTCGATGCCGGTCAGGCTCTGACCATCCCAGGTCACCGGGATGCCACCACCACCGGTACAGATGATGAGGTGACCCTGGGCGATCAGGGTTTCGATTGCGTCGCCTTCGACGATGCGCTGGGGCAGCGGGGACGGCACCACGCGGCGGAAAAACTTGCCGTCTGACTTGACCACCCAGTGCTTCTCGGCAGCCAGGGTGCGGGCTTCCGCCTCTTCGTAGACGGGGCCGATAAATTTGGTCGGATTGGCAAACGCCGGATCCTTCGGATCGACCTGCACCTGGGTCAGCAGGGCGGTGACGTTGCGGCTCGGCATCAGGTTCTTCAGCTCCTGGATCAGCATGTAACCGATCATGCCCTGGGACTCGGCACCCAGCACATCCAGGGGATAGGGGGATACCTTGGTGTAGGCGCTGTTTTGCAGGGCCAGCAGGCCGACTTGCGGGCCATTGCCGTGCACCAGCACCACGTTGTAATCCTCGGCGATGCGGGCGATGGTCTTGGCGGCGGTGGCGATGTTCTTGCGCTGGATGTCGGCTTCCAGAGGTTCGCCTCGGCGGAGCAGGGCATTGCCCCCCAGGGCGACGACGACAGTTGGTTTTTTCATGGGTGTTACTCTCGAATTCTGGTGTGTGTGGCGCCAGCCTCTGCCGGCGCCACGCCGTCTTGTCAGATGCCGTCACGTTCCATCGGGCAGCTCATGCAGCGGGCGCCGCCGCGGCCACGTCCCAGCTCTTCACCCGGGATGGGCAGCACAGTGATGCCGGCCTTGTCGTACTTCTCGTTGGTGTAGGTGTTGCGCTCGTAACCCACCACCACGCCGGGGCGCACGGTCAGCACGTTGTTGGCGTCGTTCCACTGCTCCCGCTCGGCCTCGAAGCTGTCGCCGCCGGTGGTGATGAGCCTGAGCTGATCCACCCCCAGCGCCTTCTCGATGGCGGTCACGAAGTAACCCTCTTCCTTGATGTTCATCCCGGTGGCACCTCCCGGGGTCAGGCTCCAGCAGTTCACATCCTTGCGGATGACTTCCGGATAGACGGAGAAGGTGTCGACATCCATGTGGGTCATGACGGTGTCGAGGTGCATGCAGCTGCGGTGTTTCGGCAGCTCCATGGCGATGACCTGCTTCGCCTGACCGTGCTTGAACAGGCTGCGGGCCAGGTGCTCCACCCCTTGTGGCGTGGTGCGCTCGGACATGCCGATGAGCACGGCGCCACGGCCGATGACCAGGACGTCGCCCCCTTCGATGGTGGAGTTGTCGTAGTCGCGCTCCTCGTCACCGAAGTACTTGATGAACTCCTGACCGGCAAACTGCGGGTGCCAGCGGTAGATGGCCTTCACGTGGTTGGTCTCGCGACGACGGGCGGCCTTGGCCATGGGGTTGATGGAGACGCCGCCATAGACCCAGCAGGAGGTATCGCGGGTGAAGAGGTGGTTGGGCAGCGGTTCGATGATGAAATCGGTCGGGGCATGCATGCCGACCACCATGTTGACGCCACTGTAGGGCATCTCGGAGTAGGTCAGGCCGCCGGAGAGGATGCGGGCCAGCTCGCGGTGAGGCATGTCCGCCAGGAAGCAGCGCACGTCGTTGGCCAGGGCAGTGCCGAGGCGATAGTCGGAGACCTGGTGTTGCAGCAGCCAGGCTTTGGCTTCCGGCACGTCCAGGGTTTCCGCCAGCAGATTGGTCAGGAGGAAGACTTCGACATTCTGATCGCGCAGTACCTGAGCGAATTTGTCGTGCTCCTGACCGGCACGTTCCACGGACAGGACGTCGTCAAACAGCAGATCCTGGCAGTTGGAAGGGGTCAGACGCTTCAGACTGAGGTTGGGGCGGTGCAACATGACACGGCGCAACTGGCCAACTTCAGAACCTACATAAAATTTGCTCATGATGATATTCCGTCTAGCAGTGGTCCCTGCGAGTTATTGAATAGATTCCTTCTATTCAGGCTCGTGGCTAAGGCGGGATATTCTTTATGTAGGGTACTCGGCTTGCGTTCTATCCTGCCCTTGCCTTTCGACGCAGAGATTAGGTCTGGCAACTCCGCCAAACTTGGACATTGATCACATTCACCCGAGACTGCATAAATTCAGAAGTTAATTTATGATGGAGTTTACATATCTGACATTTCCCTCACCTTCCATCCGGCATAAATACGCAATAAAGCCCCAATATATTCCACAAAGAGCGCAATTTCATTCATCTATGGTATCCACAAATGGATAGCCACCAATAAAAACATCAAATAAATCATTGCATTAAAATCAAAATGCTCATTTTTTGAATAAATTTCACCCACCTTTGAATTTATCCTCGCTTATCATCCCGTTTGCTCTCACATAAATAATCACCA
This sequence comes from Aeromonas sp. S19(2024), assembly GCF_041402625.1. Lineage (NCBI taxonomy): Bacteria > Pseudomonadati > Pseudomonadota > Gammaproteobacteria > Aeromonadales > Aeromonadaceae > Aeromonas > Aeromonas sp. S19(2024). The sequence continues at coordinate 128,073 of NZ_JBGLQU010000010.1, read as the reverse complement.
GCTCCTTTATCGCTGAATAATCCATCTCTTGTCCCAGATCATGGCGGCCCAACCGGGCCAGATGGCGAGCCTCATCGCCAAGTCGTGTGCACTATCTCTTTTATATGGATATGCATTTTGCACGCATCCTGATGGCGCCTTTTTCAACGACCGGAGTGCAACCGGGATCCAAAGTTTTTTCATTAGTTGAATTTTTTCAGCCACCTTGCGCCGATTTCGGGTTCGCCTTAACTCAAAAAGTGATGCTTGTCACATTCGTTCCCGTCACCAAGGAGATAACCATGAAGATCCCGTCGCTGTTTCTGTTCGTCGCTCTGGTCCTGCCCATGACACCGGCCCTGGTGCATGCCCAGGGAGCCCCCGCCATGCCGCTGGTGGTCTGTCACGTTGACCAGGCACCCCAGATGCTGGTACCCGCCTACCTATGCCAATGGTACGGTGGCAGCCAGCACCCCTGACCCTCTCGCCCAAGGGGAGGCGATCTCCTCTTGGGTCACCCCCGCTTTCCCTCCTTTATCTCCTGAATGGGATCCGGACCACGCCACCTGCATCATGCCCGTTGCCCTCCTCCACCCTCATCTGCGATCGACACTGACCGGCCTCCCCGGATTCTGAACCGCAGTTAAACGCCTTGTGAGATATTCGCCATCGACTGCGTAAGTAAAGTGCCAACAGAATTCTCGCCATAGTCGGAAGATGCGCGTGAAAAAACAGCATGATAGATCATTAACATCATGATTTTAAAAAAGATAACTTCATTATCCTTTCGCGGGAAACCAGTTTGAATAAAACGTTTTCCAGCATGTCATTGTCGCCCTGCGCGAAATCCTTATAGTTACTCCTGCACGGACGCAATGAAGTCGGTCAGGAAGACTGGCTGCCAGGGTTGGGCAAATGGACTCACCACAGGATGTGGTAAAGGACACCTCCCAGGACGGAGAAAGTGCGACGGGAACGGATGACTCGTCAGGCCATGATGGCTAAAGGACACCCCAAAGGATTGGGAAGGGGAAACCTAAAGGAAGAGGTATAGTCAGGGATTGCAGGGAGCAACTTCGTTCAAGGATATGAGCGATAAGACTATCGGGGGCGACGCAAGTCGCCCCCATCTTTTTTGGGTATTTTTCACGTCTGCCCGCTGATGGGTCACCCCGGCCACGGCATTGCTGGCCAGGGTACCCGGGACTCGCCCAGCCGGCGCTATTCCAGCCGGAAGTGCCCCACTATCTCCCGCAGCCTGTCATAGGTGCGCTGCATGGCGTTCGAGCTGTCCACGGTGCGCTCGCCATTCCCCTTGAGCTGGGTGATCACCTCGGCGATGGCACTCATGTTGCGATTGATCTCCTCGGCGACGGCACTCTGCTCCTCCGCGGCCGTGGCGATATGGCTGATGAGATCGTTGATCTCCACCACTTCTCCCGCCATCAGATCCAGTGACGCATTCACCTTGCTGGTGTTTTCCGCCGCATCCTGGCAGCTCTGTCGGGTGTTGCCCATGGCGGCCACCACGGTCTGGGTACCCCGTTGCAGCCGGGTCAGCATGGTCTGGATCTCGGCAGTGCTCTTCTGGGTGCGTCCCGCCAGAGAGCGCACTTCGTCCGCCACCACCGCAAACCCCCGCCCCTGCTCACCAGCCCGGGCTGCCTCGATGGCAGCGTTGAGGGCCAGCAGGTTGGTCTGCTCTGCGATGCCACCGATGACCCCGAGAATCGAGCCTATCTGCTGCACATCCTGCTGCATGGCTTCGATGGAGTGTGCCGTGGCCTCCACCTCCGTCACCAGCGCAGTGACGCTGGCCATGGCCTGATCCACCACCTGACGCGACTGGTTGGCCAGTTGCTGGCTCTGGCCGGTCAGCTGGGCAGTATTGGCCGCGCTCTCCGATACCGAAACGGCAGTACGGCTCATCTCGTTGATGGCGGTGACTACCTGTTCGGTCTCCCGCACATGCTCGGCCAGCAGGCCCTGGGCTGACCCCGTCTGCCTCGCCAATGCCGATATCCCTTCATTGAGCTGGCCGCTCGCTTGTCTCACCTCCCCCATCATGCCCTGCAACTGCTCGATGAAGCGGTTGATGCCCGCCGAGATCTGGCCGAGATCATCCTTGCTGGTCACCGTGAGCCGGCGGGTCAGATCCCCATTGCCCTGGGAGAGCTCCTGTACCAGGTCGCGCAGGGAGAGGATGGGTCTATAGGCCAGGTTGAGGGCCACCATGGAGAGGGCCAGTACCAGCGCCGCCACTCCGAGCAGGGCCAGGGTGATCTTGCCGTTGAGCGCCTGGGTCATGGCCCGGATATAGTCGAGATCCACATAACCGGTCAGGGTCCATTCGCTGCCGCGAATATCCAGCTTGTTGGGGCGGCTCTCGCTCTCTCCCTGAGGCTTGCTGCTGTAGAGCACCTGTCCCTGACTGTCGGTGAGGGAGAAGTAACGCCCTTCCCCGCTTACCTTGGTCAGCAGCGTCTTGAACTCGCTCATGTCGAGGTAGTAGAGGTAGGCGGAGTCGGCACCGCGCGGCACCAGGATGGAGATGACGGGTTTGCCGTCCAGCTGCTCCAGCGGGCTGACGGTGATCTGGTTGTTGGCGGCGGGGATCAGCTTGCGCAGGGCGTCAACCCTGGCCTTGTCGTCGATGACCCCGTTCGCGTCGAATGCCATGTCGCCAATGAGCTTGACGATGTTGTGAAAGCCGGTCTCCTGCAGCGCCTTCTTGACGCTGGTCACCCCGAGGTTGAGGTTGGCGGCCAGCAGCACCTTCTGGTTGATGTCACCCGCCAGCTTCTCCCTGACCAGGGTGATCTGCTCGTTGATGTTCTGGGTGGCCTGGGTGCGGATGTAGCCGCTGATGAAATGGTTGACGCTGAACCAGGCGGTACCGATGGTGACCAGAATGGCGAGCAGCAACAGCACGTTGATTTTGACTTTGAATGCCATGGTATGGGTCCCTCCAAAGAGAAAGGGCCGGGATGACCCGGCCCTCCCTGCCAATGCTTACTTCTTCTTGGCGTACTTCATGGAGTCCAGGGCTACCGCCAGGATGATGATGCCGCCCTTGATGATGAACTGCCAGTAAGGGCTGACACCGATGTAGGTCAAACCATAGTTGATCAGCGTGAAGATAAGTACGCCGGTGATCACACCCGCGACAGTTCCCACACCGCCGGCAAACGAAACCCCCCCCACCACGCAGGCCGCGATGGCATCCAGCTCGTACATGAAGCCGAGGTTGTTGGTGGCACTGCCGATCCGCCCCGCTTCCAGCATGCCGCCGAAGGCGTAGAAGACACCGGCCAGGGCATAGATGACCACCAGGTTGACGGCGACGTTGACGCCGGACACCTTGGCCGCTTCCGGGTTGCCACCGATGGCGAAGATGTTCTTGCCAAAGCGGGTCTTGTTCCACAGCACCCAGACGAAGACGCTGGCGATGGCCGCATAGAAGGTCAGGTACGAGAGCTTGAACCCGCCAATCCGGATGAAGCCCTGCGCAAAGTTGGAGAAGCGAGGATCAAACCCGGCTACCGGGGAAGCCCCCACGGAGTCGAAATAGAGGGAGTTGATGCCGTAGACGATGATCATGGTGCCCAGGGTGGTGATGAAGGGCGTCACGTTCAGGTAGGCGACGATCAGGCCGTTGACCAGACCAATCAGGGCCCCCACCACGCACACCAGCAGGATCACCGCCGGAATGGGCACCTCCCCCAGGGTGGGGAAGACCTTGTTGACGTTGGTCAGGGCCTGCAGCATGGTGGCCGCGATCAGCGCTGCCAGGCCGACCTGGCGACCGGCCGACAGGTCAGTACCCTGGGTTATGATGATGCCCGCCACCCCGAGGGCGATGATGACCCGTACCGAGGACTGGGTCAGGATGTTGCTGAGGTTGGTGAGGCTGAGGAAGGAGGGCTCCTTGATCACGATGATCATGAGCAACACCAGCAACACCACATAGATGCCGTTCTCTTTGAGCGCCTGCATCAGATTGAAATTTTTAGCCGACTCCATAATGTCTTCCTGTCTTTATAGGTACAGAGATGCCAGGCGCAGGATCTCGCTCTGGTCAGTTTCTTTGGTGTTGACGATCCCCGCGACCCGGCCATTGCTCATGACCATGATGCGGTCCGTGATGCCGAGCAGTTCCGGCATTTCGGAGGAGATGATGACGATGCCCTTGTCCTTCTTCGCCAGCTCCAGGATGAGCTGGTAGATCTCGAACTTGGCGCCGACGTCGATACCCCGGGTCGGTTCATCCAGCATCAGGATCTCGGGCTGGGTCAGCAGCCAGCGACCGATGATCACCTTCTGCTGGTTGCCACCGGAGAGGGAGCCGATCTGGGTCTGCTGGGTCGGCGTCTTGACCCGCATGGAGTCGATGACCCACTGGGTATCGCTCTTCATCTTGTTGTCGCTGAGCAGCCCCATGGATCCCTTGTAGTTGTCCATGTTGGCGATCAGGGAGTTGAAGGCGATGTCGAGGCGTGAATAGATCCCGGTGGAGCGGCGCTCCTCGGTCACCAGGGCGAAGCCGTTCTGGATCGCCTCGTGGGCGTTGTGGTTCGCCACCTCTTTGCCGTGCAGCTTGATGGTCCCTTCGCTGCGATCGCGGATGCCGAACAGGGTCTCCACGATGTCGGTGCGCTTGGCCCCCACCAGACCGGCGATGCCGAGGATCTCCCCCTTGTGCAGGTTGAAGGTCACGTCCTTGATGGAAGGCTGGTTCTTGGCCGTCAGGTGCTCGACCTCGAGGATCACCTCTTTGGGCTGGTTGGTTTTTTCCGGGAAGCGCTGGGTGAGCTCGCGGCCGACCATCATGCCGATGATCTGATCCATGGTCATGCCCTTGAGGGGCTGGGTCGCCACCCACTGGCCATCCCGCAATATGGTGATCTCGTCACAGAGCTGGAAGATCTCTTCCATCTTGTGGGAGATGTAGACGATGCCGCACCCCTTCTCCTTGAGCTTGTTGATGATCTTGAAGAGGTGGTTGACCTCTTTCTCGGTCAGGGAGGAGGTGGGTTCGTCCATGATGACGATCTTGGCGTCATAGGAGAATGCCTTGGCAATCTCGATCATCTGCATCTGGGAAACCGACAGGGTGCCGACCTTGACCCTGGGGTCGATGTCGATGTCCAGCTCCTCGAAGATATGCTTGGTGTCCTGATACATCTTGCCGTGGTCGACAAACAGTCCCTTGGTGGGATAGCGGCCGAGCCACATGTTGTCCATCACGGTGCGTTGCAGTACCAGGTTCAGCTCCTGATGCACCATGGAAACGCCATTCTCCAGCGCCTCTTTGGACGAGGTGAAGTTGATCTCCTGTCCCTTGAAGAAGATCTTGCCCTGATCCTTCTCGTAGATGCCGAACAGGCACTTGAGCAGCGTGGACTTCCCTGCGCCATTCTCGCCCATCAACGCATGCACAGAATGAGGACGGACCCGTAAATTGACATTATCGAGTGCCTTGACGCCAGGAAAGCTCTTACTGACGTCAATCATCTCCAACAGCCATTCTGATTGTTGCCGTGTTGTCATATCAGCCATCACATCTGGTTGAAAAGAGGGCAAGGGGATCTCCCTTGCCCTGAGGGGAGGAATTACTCGAATTGGGACAGGTTGTCTTTGTCTACGCCCACGTAGGCAACGCGGACGACCTTGTTGTCGATCTTCCAGTTGGTGCCTTCACCGGCCGGCTTGCCTTCGGCCAGGTTCTTGGTCAGCTCGAAGGTGGCCTTGGCCTGGTTGGCCGCATCGTTCAGTACGGTACCAGCCATGGCACCGCTCTTGACCATGGCCAGGGCTTCCGGCAGGGCGTCAACACCGAACACCGGGATGGCGGTCTTGCCCTGGGCCTTCAGGGATTCCACGGCGCCCATCGCCATGCCGTCGTTGTTGGCGATGACCACTTCGATCTTGTTGGCGTTCGGACCGGAGATCCAGGCGTCCATCTTGTCCTTGGCCATGGCGGTATCCCACATACCGGTATCCATGTGCAGCTGCTCGGTCTTGATGCCGCCATCGTTCAAGGTCTTGACGACGTAGGTGGTGCGGGCTTCCGCATCCGGGTGACCAGGCTCACCCTTGAGCAGCACGAACTGGATGACGCCATCCTTGTTCAGATCCCACTCGGGGTGCGCTTTCCAGTGCTTGGCGATCAGCTGGCCCTGAATGATTCCGGACTCCTTGGAGTCGGTGCCAACGTAGTAGGCCTTGTCATAGCTGGCCAGGTCAGCCGCGCTCGGTTCCTTGTTGTAGAAGACCACGGGGATCTCGTCCGCACGGGCTTTCTCAATCACGACAGGGGCCGCCGCCGGGTCAACCAGGTTGATGGCCAGGGCCTTCACGCCCTTGGCCAGCAGCACGTCGATCTGGTCGTTCTGCTTGGACTGGTCGTTCTGGGAGTCGTTCATCAGCAGTTCCACACCCGGGGTGGCCGCCGCTTCTTTCTCGATGGCCTTGCGCACCACGGCCATGAAGTTGTCGTCGTACTTGTAGACGGTGACCCCGATACGGGTATCGGCCTGGGCTTGGGCTCCCGCCATCAGTCCCATCAGCAAGGTGGCAACTGTCGTGAGTTTTTTCATTGTTATGCTCCGATCTCTATCTGTTTTTTTGTAGGGAATGCTGTACACCGTTTGAGCTGGCGCCAGCCTAATGTAATCAGTTTGTTGTGAGGCGGTCTGTGATCCTGGCAACAAAATGAAAACGTTTACACTCTGTTACATAGCCGTAATATTGTTAAAAATTAAATAGTTACGTGAGAAACCGCCTTTGAGTCTCGCCATCTCGCGACGGCGGGTCCGGCTAGCTCAGACGGCAGTGCCAGTGATAACGCCCCGGCAACAGCCAGAACTCGGGCCGCACGCTCTGGCTCCAGGAGTCGTCGCCTCCTACCCCCATGTGGAAGCCATCGAGGCACAGGTGCGTGCCCCCCAGAGCCACCAGATCGGTCTGGTGACGGGCTTCGGCCAGCTGCTGCTGACTGTAGCGGCTGACGCTGAAGTGGAAGCGCCCCTCCACCGCCAGATCCCCCAGTTGCAGTGCGCGGGTATCGCAGCGCAGTCCGTTGTCGGTGGGGAAGACATAAGGGGTGTGCAACGCCTCGATGGGCAATTGCCAGCGACCGAGATCGGCGGCGAGCCGTCGATCCGGGTAATTCTCGTGGGGGCCAAGCCCCAGCCAGCTCACCGGGGCACCTTCGGCCGGTTCATCAGCCAGCCAGAGCCGGGCACCGATGCGCGGCAGGGAGGGCATGTCGGCGGCCACCTCCACCTCGATGGCGAGGTGCATGGCGCCCTCCCCGTCCACCCTGTGATGCCAGCGGGTCAGGATCTTCGGTTCGTCACCCACGAAGTAGCCGTGGTGCGCCGTGATGAGACCCAGCTCCGGACTCGCCTCCAGGCCGAGACAGCAGTGCTGCAGATCATTGAGTCCGGCCTCCTGCCAGCGGGCAATCCAGGCGTTGGGATCGGCGTGATCCGCCTCGCTGGTGCCGATATCGTTGTCGAGCGGCGCCCGATAGAAGTGATCGGCGATGGCGTCGCGAAGCCGTTCCCGGCCCTGCTTCTGCCAACTGACGATGCGACCACTGGCCTTGTCGAGCTGCCACAGGGAATCTGCGGCGCCAAGCACCCAGTGATCGCGCTGCTCGGTCAGGCTGACCGCCGGGCAGGCCGACGGCAGCGCCAGGGGCGCGGGCAACAGGCATTGCTGGCGAGCCACCTCGTGACCCGCTCCGGCCCAGGCCGTGGCGGTGGGCTGCACGATGGCGAGATCCAACCAGGCGAGCGCCCCCGGCGCAAAGGCCGGCAGTTGCTCCAGCAGGGTCAGCGTCACGCTCCCCCGGGGGGCCAGCTCGAGCGGGCATTCACCCTGGCTCACCACCACGCCGTCTTCACACAGACGCCACTGCAGGCGTTCGTTGTCCGTCTCGCGGAACAGGTATTCGCTGCGGATCTCCACCGTCAGCGGCTGGCGACCCTGCAGGGTCAGAACAAAGGGCTGCTGGGCACGCCGGGCTTCAAACAGGGAGGGATGGGGGGTGCGATCGGGGAACAGCAGGCCGTTGCAGCAGAACTGGCGATCGTTCGGAGTGTCGCCGAAATCGCCACCATAGGCCCAGAAATGGCGGCCATCGTCGGTCTGCTTGTCCAGCCCCTGATCGACCCAATCCCAGACAAACCCACCCTGCAGCCGCGGATGATCGCGAAATGCATGCCAGTAATGGGCATAGCCCCCCAGGCTGTTGCCCATGGCGTGGGCGTATTCGCACAGGATCAGCGGCCGGGTCTCTTCCGGCAGGCCGATCCACTTGGCCAGTGCCCACTTGGGCACCGCCGGGAAGGGTTGATCCTGATGGGTACGGGCATACATGGGGCAGATGATGTCGGTGGCCGGGGTGTCGGCCCCGCCCCCTTCGTACTGCACCGGGCGGCTGGGGTCCGCCCCCTTCACCCAGCGATACATGGCGTCGTGGGCCGGGCCATAACCGGATTCGTTCCCCAGAGACCAGATGATGATGCTGGGGTGGTTGAAGTCCCGGGCCACCATGCGGGTAACCCGCTCCAGGAAGGCGTTGCTCCAGGCGGGATCCCGCGCCAGCCGCCCCATGGGGGTCATGCCGTGGGTCTCCAGGTTCGCCTCGTCCACCACATAGAGGCCGAGCCGGTCGCACAGGCGATAAAGCTCGGGGTGATTGGGATAGTGGGAGCAGCGCACCGCGTTGAAGTTGTGCCGCTTCATCAGCAGCAGATCCTGCTCCATGTCGGCCGGGGTCACCACATGACCCGTGGCGGGATGGTGTTCATGGCGATTGGCACCACGAATCAGCAGGGGTTGGCCGTTGACCCGCAGCAGGCCGCCACGGATCTCCACCGCCCGAAAGCCCACGTCATGGGCCTCGCTCTCGAGAGTGCTTCCCTGCTCGTCCAGCAGGGTCAGGGTCAGGCGATAGAGGTGCGGGGTCTCGGCGCTCCACTTGTGTGGCGCCGTTACCGTCAGGCACAGCTCGGCGCGATCGTCATACACCCCTTTCTCGTCGATGGCCTGGGTGCCGATCCGCTGGCGCAGGGTCGCGACCCGCTCGTCGCCATCATAGAGGTTGGCCTCCACCAACAGACCGGCTCCGTTGGCCGCCTGCAATTCAACCTTGAGGCGGGCATCCCGGTAGCAGGCGTCGAGCTCGGGCGTCACCCGGATATCCATCAGATGACGGGCCGGTTTGTGCAGCAGGCTGACGGAGCGGAAGATGCCGCTCATGCGCCACATGTCCTGATCTTCCAGATAGGAGCCGTCAGACCAGCGCAGCACCAGGACGGCGAGGCGGTTGGCCCCGGCCTGAAGGAAGGGGGTCAGATCGAATTCCGCCGGCAGCCGGCTGTCCTGGGAGTAGCCGACCCAGCGGCCGTTGCAGAAGAGGTGAAACGCGCTGTCCACTCCATCGAAGATGATCCGGGTCTGCCCCTCGGCCAGCCAGTCCGCAGCAACCGTGAACTCGCGGGAGTAGCAACCGGTGGGATTCTCGGCAGGCACCCGGGGCGGGTCGCAGGGAAAGGGGTACTTGATGTTGGTGTAGATGGGCACATCCGTGACGGGCCGCGCCCCCGGATAGGCCGCAGCCAGTTGCCAGTTGCCCGGCACCTTGATGGGGCAGGCATCCGGCAGATCCTCCACCAGCCACTGCTCCGGCACCCGCTCCGGGGCCTCGAACCAGGAGAACTGCCACTCGCCGTCCAGCAGCAGGCGGGAAGGTGACAACCCCCCCATCCTGGCTTCCCCTTCACTGCGCCAACTGGACAAGGGGGTATGGGCTGGCAACCGGTTCACGGCGGTGATCCCCTGGGTCTGCCAATCCTGACGGGCCACTATCTCCCTGAGCATGCTTCACTTCTCCCTGCATTCACGCTGAAAACCACTGCAGTGTAGGAGAGTTTTGCCCGGTGATCGGCGATCCCGCTCACACAGATGTAAACGATTACACTCATTTTGTTAAGTAAAACGGAGTAAAAATCGGATAAATCCGGGTAAATGACCCCACGGGGGAAAAAGCGGACCTTCGGAAGGGCAGAAGATGCCCGGGAGTGTGAAACCGGGAGGCAATGGCCGAACCAGCGGAGCAAGCCATGGCAAAGACCCGACATCGCGCCCCCCTCGCCTCATCAGGCGCTGGAGCGCCTCAACCCGGTTCCGGGCACGCACGCAGCCCGGCCTCTCGAAGGAGTGTGCAGAGGCCACGAGAACCCCTGCCCGGCGCAGAGAAAAGCCATGGCGAGCGTCTGGCAGGATCTGGCTGGAAGTGAGGCTCGGCAGGCCGGGGGAGAGGGGCTCGTGATAGACGAGCGGGAAGAGCTGCCGAGTTCGGCAGGCAGGGAGCGTGAGGGGACGGTTATCACTCCTCAGGCAACCCTCTGTGGTCTGCGCTAGCCATGCTCTGAGCTATCTATCGTCTGAGCTATGGGGGCGCTTTATATGCTGCAGCCCGGGTTCGCCAGGTGCAGCGCTTGCGCCGACGGGGCGCAAGCGCTGCGATCAGGACCTGACGGGAGCGACCGAATGGCGGTTGATCAGGGTGGGGGTATAGATGCGACTCTGCACCGATTCGCTCTCCCCTGCGGCGAGTTGCAGCGCCAGCTTGGCCGCCTGGGCCGCCATCAGCTCGATGGGATAGCGCATGGTGGAGAGCTTGGGTCTCAGGTATCTGGCGTAGATGATGTCATCGAAGCCCACCACCGAGACCTCTTCCGGCACCTTGAGGCCGTTGTCCGCCAGCACAGAGATGGCCCCTGCCGCCATGGCGTCGTTGTAGGCCACCACCGCCGTGATGGGCAACCCCTTGGCCAGCAGGTTGAGCATGGCGCGCTCGCCCCCCTCTTCATTGGGCATGCCGCTCTCCACCAGCTCGGGATCGGCGAAGACCTCCGCCTCCGCCAGGGCATCCTGATAGCCCTGGTGGCGCAACAGCGCATCCTCGATGGCGTGATCCGAGCTCAGGAAGGCGATATGGCGGTGGCCGAGATCCAGCAGATGACGGGTGGCGGTCGCCGCACCCTGGCGGTTGTTGAGGGCGATGCAGCGCCCCCTCAGACTCGGAATGTCGCGGTTGATCAGCACCATGCCGGGGGCGCGCAGGGCGTAGTCGACCAGCTCCTCGTCGCCGAGCGCCTTGCTGTGCACCACCAGTGCCTCGCAGCGTTTGCCGATGAGCAGCTCGATGGCCTCCCGCTCCTGCTGGGCGCGGTGAAAACCATTACCCATCAACAGGTGCAAGCCCTGCTCCACCGCCACCGCAGCGACCCCTTTGACCAGGGCGCCGAAGAAAGGATCCGCCACGTCGCCCACCACCACTCCCATGGTGTCACAGGTCTGGCTGACCAGGGCCCGCGCATTGGCATTGGGGGTATAGCCCAGCTCGGCCATGGCCTTCAGCACCACCTCGCGGGAGGCGGCACTGGCCTTGGGTGAGTTGTTCATCACCCGTGAAACCGTTGCCACTGACACATTGGCCAAACGGGCGACATCCTTGATGGTGCTCATGCTGTTTTCACTTATTTCACGCTGCAACTGGCCGCATTATACCGTTCAATGTCACTGATAACAGGGGGAAAAATCAGAACTTGCCACATTGGTCGATGAAAACAAGTGTAATCGTTTACACATATTTGTTAAGCAGCTCACAGTTTGCCCGTCAGCCCCTCGGCTAGACTCCTGCTCAGGCTTTCCTGATGCGAGGAGTTGAGGGTGGAACAACGGATGAAAGTACTGGTCACCGGCGGTTGCGGCTACATCGGCAGCCACACCTGTCTGGCCTTGCAGGCCGCAGGCATGGAGCCCGTGGTGGTAGACAACCTCTGCAACAGCAAGGCGGGCGTCCTGACCCGTGTCGCCGCCATCATCGGGCGCGAGCCCCGCTTCTACGAAGGGGACATCCGTGACCCGGCCCTGCTGGATCGCATCTTCAGCGAGCAGCACATCGACGCCGTGATCCACTTCGCCGCCCTCAAGGCGGTCGGCGAGTCGACCCGCATCCCGCTGGACTACTACGAGAACAACCTGAGCGGCACCCTGGTATTGCTGCAGGCGATGAAACGGGCCGGGGTACGCAATCTGGTGTTCAGCTCGTCGGCCACCGTCTACGGCGATCCCGCCAGCACCCCGATCCGGGAGGATTTCCCCCGCAGCGCCACCAACCCCTACGGCCGATCCAAGCTGATCATCGAGGAGATCCTCGAGGATCTGCAGCGGGCCGAGCCCCACTGGAGCATGACCCTGCTGCGCTATTTCAATCCCGTCGGCGCCCACGAGTCCGGCACCCTGGGGGAGGATCCCCAGGGCATCCCCAACAATCTGATGCCGTTTTTGACCCAGGTCGCCATCGGCCGACGCGACTGCCTCTCGGTCTTTGGTAACGATTACCCAACCATCGACGGCACCGGGGTGCGCGACTACATCCATGTGATGGATCTCGCCGAAGGGCACGTCAAGGCTCTGGAACACTGCGCCGGACGGGGCGGTGTCCACGCCTACAACCTGGGCACGGGCCAGGGCCAGAGCGTGTTGCAGATGGTCGCGGCGTTCGAGGCCGCCTGCGGTCGGCCCCTTCCCTACCGGATCGAGCCACGGCGCCCCGGCGACATCGCCGAGTGCTGGGCCGATCCCGCCAAGGCCGCTCGGGAACTGGACTGGCACGCCAGCCGGGATCTCGCTGCCATGTGCGCCGACAGCTGGCGCTGGCAGTCCGCCAACCCCAATGGTTACGAGGCGTAGGCCCTGGCCTGCGCCTTCGGATGTATTCAACTCACAGACTGGAGTGATGATGTTCAACCCCGTTGATCACCCCCACCGCCGCTTCAACCCGCTCACCGGCCAGTACGTGCTGGTCTCCCCTCACAGAGCCAAGCGCCCCTGGCAAGGCCAGGTCGAGAAGGTGAGCCTGGCGCCGAGCCAGGCCCATGATCCCGACTGCTTCCTCTGTGCGGGCAACACCCGGGTGACCGGCGATATCAACCCCGACTATCAGGGCACCTTCGTCTTTACCAACGACTTCGCCGCCCTGATGCAGGACACCCCGGCCGCCGACGCGGCGCCGGATCCCCTGCTGAAGCTGGAAGCCGCCCGGGGCACCAGCCGGGTCATCTGCTTTTCGCCGGATCACGGCAAGACCCTACCCGAGCTGCCCCTGCCCGCCATCGAAGGGGTGATCACCACCTGGATGGACCAGGTGGCCGAGCTCTCTGACCAGTGGGAATGGGTCCAAGTCTTTGAAAACAAGGGCGCCGTCATGGGCTGCTCCAACCCGCACCCTCACGGCCAGCTCTGGGGCAGCGACTTCCTGCCCAACGAGATTGCCAGGGAAGAGGCGCACCAGCGCGCCTGGCTGGCCGAACACGGCCGCCCCCTGCTGCTGGACTATGTGGAGCGGGAGCTGGCGGATCGCTCCCGCATCGTGGTGGAGACCGCCCACTGGCTGGCGGTGGTGCCCTTCTGGGCGGCCTGGCCGTTCGAGACCCTGCTGCTGCCCAAGGCCCATGTTCCCTCCATGCTGGATCTCACCCGGGAACAGCAACAGGATCTGGCCATCGCGCTCAAGGAGCTTACCAGCCGCTACGACAACCTGTTCCAGTGCAGCTTCCCCTACTCCATGGGCTGGCACTTCGCCCCGCCCCGTTCCGACTGCCCCGAGGCGTGGCAACTGCACGCCCACTTCTATCCGCCCCTGCTGCGCTCCGCCACGGTGCGCAAATTCATGGTGGGCTTCGAGATGCTGGCCGAGACCCAGCGCGATCTCACCCCGGAACAGGCGGCCGAACGGCTGCGCGCCCTCAGTCCCATCCACTACAACGACCAGAACCAGGCCAACGAGGAGGCCCTATGACCCCGAGCCAGCGCGTCAGCGCCGTGTTTGCCGAGCAGTTTGAGCAACAACCCGACCTGCTGGTACGGGCTCCAGGCCGCGTCAACCTCATCGGCGAGCACACCGACTACAACGACGGCTTCGTGCTGCCCTGCGCCATCGACTACGAGACCTGCGTCGCCATCGGCCTGCGCGGCGACAACCTGGTCGAAGTGATCGCCGCCGACTACGACAACCAGCGCGACCGGTTCAGTCTCGATCAACCCATCGAGCACCACCCCAGCCAGCGCTGGAGCGACTATATCCGCGGCGTGGTGAAACACCTGCAGGCACGGGGCCACGCCCTGCGCGGCCTCAATCTGGTGGTCTCCGGCAACGTGCCCCAGGGGACGGGTCTCTCCTCCTCCGCTTCCCTGGAGGTGGCCATCGGCCAGGCCTTCAAGGAGGCCCAGGGGCTGGCCATCAGCCAGGCGGAAATCGCCCTCAACGGCCAGCAGGCGGAGAACCAGTTCGTCGGCTGCAACTGCGGCATCATGGATCAGATGATCTCCGCGAGCGGCAAGCAGGATCACGCCCTGCTGCTCGATTGCCGTTCCCTGGAGACCCGGCTCATCCCCATGCCCACCGATCTGGCGGTGCTCATCGTCAACTCCAACGTGCGCCGCGGCCTGGTGGACAGCGAATACAACACCCGTCGCCAGCAGTGCGAAACCGCCGCCCGTCACTACGGGGTCAAGGCCCTGCGGGATCTTGACCTGGCCACGCTGGAAGCGGGCAAGGACGGTCTGGACGAGGCCTGCTATCGCCGTGCCCGCCACGTGGTCGGCGAGAACGCCCGCACTCTGGCGGCGGCCGATGCGCTGGCACAGGGCGATCTGGTGCGCCTCGGCGAGCTGATGGGCCAGTCCCACGCCGCCATGCGCGATGACTTCGAGATCACCGTGCCCCCCATCGACGGCCTGGTGGAGATCATCAAGGCCCGGATCGGCAGCGAAGGCGGTGTGCGCATGACCGGCGGCGGTTTTGGCGGCTGCGTGGTCGCCCTGCTGCGCCCCGAGAAGGTGGCCGAGGTGATCGCCGTGGTGGAGGCGGAATACCCGGCCCGTTTCGGCCTCAAGGCGGACTGCTACGTCTGCCGTGCCAGCGCAGGGGCAGGCAGACTGTAACGCACGCCTGACAACGGGTGACGCCCCCTGCCCGGCACTCGCGACGCCGGCAGGGGGCGACGGGATCACGACGGGGAACCGCAAACCATGATGAGATTCGAGCTGGAAAACGAGGAGGGACTGCGGCTGCGCGGTCTCGCATACGGGGCCACCCTCACCTCCCTCACCCTGCCGGTGGCGGGAGAGCGGCGGGAGGTGCTGCTGGGCTGCGCCGACGAGGCCTACCTCACCCAGCAGGTATGGCTGGGGGCCGTGGCGGGGCGCTTTGCCAACCGCATCGGCGGCGCCCGCCTTGAGCGGGAAGGCCAGTGCTGGACGCTGGACGCCAACCAGGGGGCCAACTGCCTGCACGGCGGGCACGACGGGTTCCATCGCCGCACCTGGCAGATCAAGGAGCAGGAGGCGGACAGGGTCAAGCTGGCGCTCCTCTCCCGGGCGGGGGATCAGGGCTTTCCCGGCAATCTGAGGGTGAGCCTGGAGTATCGGCTGGAGCAGTGCGATCTGGTGGTCGACTTCTGCGCCAGCACGGACGCCCCCAGTCCGGTTAGCCTCACCAGCCACGCCTACTTCAACCTGGATGGCGGTGGCGACATCCGCCACCACACCATCAGCCTCGACGCCGACCGCTACCTGCCCACGGATGACCAGAGCCTGCCGCTGGCCATCGCCCCGGTGGAAGGCCCCTTCGATCTGCGCGTCCCCCGCCCCATCGGCCAGGCGTGGCTGGACCACCCCCAGCAGCAGTTGGCCAAGGGGTACGATCACGCATTTCTGCTCAACAACAGCGATTTTGAGCCTTCTGATGAGCCGTTTGATGGGTCCAACCAGCCATGGGCCGCCCGGGTGATCTCGGGGGATGGCAAGCTGGCCATGGCGGTCTACACCAACCAGCCCTCCCTGCAGTTCTACAGCGGCAACTGGCTGACCGGCACACCGGATCGTCAGGGCCGACCCTACCGGGATTACGACGGCTTCTGCCTGGAGGCCCAGCAATTGCCCGACAGCCCGAACCGGCCCGCCCTCGGCGATCCCTGGTTGCTGCCGGGGCAGCGTTATCGCCACCAGACCCGTTATCGCTTTATTCCTGCCCCCTGACAGCCCCGCTCGGGCAGACGAAGGGGCCCGGGCGCGCCGCCACGTCATGGCAGCCCCGGCCCCGATGGCACCACCGAATCAGCCGGGGTGATGCCCGCCGCAGGGCCCGTCGCTCCTCATTGCACACCAGCCCAAGGAACAGCACCGTGATGGATGACAACTACCTCGCCGCCCCCGACCGCTACCAGCGCCAGCCCTACCGACCGGCGGGCCGCCACGGCCTGCGCCTGCCCGGCATCGGCCTCGGGCTTTGGCACAACTTCGGCGCCGGGAGCGATCCCGCCACCGCGAAGGCCATGGTGCACCAGGCGTTCGATCTGGGGATCACCCACTTCGATCTCGCCAACAACTACGGGCCCCCACCGGGATCTGCCGAACTGACCTTCGGCACGCTGCTCAAGAGGAGCCTGGCTCCCTATCGGGACGAGCTCATCATCGCCAGCAAGGCGGGCTACGTGATGTGGGACGGCCCCTACGGCGATGGCGGCAGCGCCAAGTACCTCTTCGCCAGCCTGCACCAGAGTCTGCGCCGTCTGGGCCTCGACTACGTGGACATTTTCTATCACCACAGGCCGGATCCCCGCACCCCGCTCGAGGAGACCTGCCAGGCCCTGGCCCTGATGGTGCGCCAGGGCAAGGCGCTCTACATCGGCCTCTCCAACTACCCGGCCCCGCTCGCGGCCAAGGCTGCCGCCCGGCTGGCGGAGCTCGGCACCCCCTGCCTGGTCAACCAGCTCAAATACTCCCTGTTCCAGCGCGATGTTGAGCCCGACACCCTGCCGGCCTGCCGGGAGCACGGCATGGGGGTGGTCGCCTTCTCGCCCCTGGCGGGGGGGCTGCTGAGCGATCGCTACCTGGCGGGCATCCCCGCGGATTCCCGCGCCGCCAGTGCCAGCCCCTTCCTCACGGCGGACCAGATCACCGAAGAGAAGCTCGCCACCGTCCGCGCCCTGCATGCACTGGCCCTGCAACGGGGTCAGTCCCTGTCGCAACTCGCACTGCAATGGGTGCTGCGCGACCCCGTGGTGAGCTGCGCCCTGATCGGCGCCAGCCATCCCCAACAGATAACGAGCGCCGTCGAGGCCCTGGGGCAGCCCCCCCTGGACGATGATCTTCAACAGAAAATCCTGTCCATACTGGCCTGACAGCACAAAGAGATCATAAAACAGAGGTCAACTGGCGTGACTGACCTGTCAGAACGTGACGGGGCCGTCATGGCTTCTGACAGCATGTGGCAAGCCGCGCCCTGCATGGTCCGCCAGTGCCCTTTTCCGGCCGGAACAGGGCGCTGAAATCCCCAATATTCACTGGTTGCCCGCGTGATTTTCCGCCATCATTGGCCGCCCCGACCCGTTCGGGGTTGATTTTATCCAGACCCCATAACCAAGAGATCTGCACCATGACCGAATCCTACGCCCTGTTCGTCGCCTTTGTGCTGGGCATAGTGGAAGGCCTGACCGAGTTCCTCCCCGTCTCCTCCACCGGCCACATGATCATCGTCGGCCACCTCCTCGGGTTTGAAGGACCCAAGGCCGCCACCTTCGAGGTGGTGATCCAGCTCGGCTCCATCCTGGCAGTGGTCGTCATGTTCTGGCGCCGCCTGTTCGGACTCATCGGCATTCACTTCGGTCAGAAACCCACCCCGGGCCACGCGACCCTCTCCCTGGTGCACGTCATCCTCGGCATGCTGCCTGCCGTGGTCGTCGGGCTGGCTATCCACAGCTGGATCAAGGCCAATCTGTTCGGGCCGGAAACCGTGATGTATGCCCTGGTGGCTGGTGGCATCCTGCTCATCATCGCCGAAAAGTTCCGCCCCGCCGTGACCGCGGAGACCCTGGACGACATCAGCTACAAGCAGGCCTTCGGCATCGGCCTGTTCCAGTGCCTGGCACTCTGGCCCGGTTTCTCCCGCTCCGGTGCCACCATCAGCGGCGGCATGCTGATGGGCATCAGCCGCCACGCGGCAGCAGAATTCTCCTTCATCATGGCGGTGCCCATGATGATCGCGGCCAGCGGCCTGGATCTCTACAAGAGCCGCGATTTCCTCTCCATGGCGGACTTCCCCATGTTTGCGGTGGGCTTCGTCACCGCCTTCGTGGTGGCCATGGTCGCCATCAAGACCTTCCTGGCGCTGATCCGTCGTCTCGACTTCATCCCGTTCGCCATCTACCGCTTCCTGCTGGCCTTCGTCGTCTACCTGGTCTTCGTGGCCTGATGGGCTTCGCCGCCAAGCAACACAAAAGGGACCCGAGGGTCCCTTTTTTCATGCCGTGATACCGCCTCAGTCGCGCGGCAGCCCGCGATCACCGGGCAGCCGTGAGCCCAACTCAATAGAGGTGCTGACTGATGCCGTTGAGCAGCCGTGACAGCCCCTTGGTGAACTGCACGGGGGCATCCTGCACCGTGTAGCAGAGGCAGCCGTCCGGGGTACGGGGGCTGTGGGCGTGGCTGGCGTCGCGCCAGATGAAATCCCCCGCCTGATAGCGGGTGTCGCCATCCTCGATGGTGCCCGCCAGCAGCAGGGTCAGCTCATATCCCTTGTGGGTGTGCTCCGGGATCCGGCCCCCCGCCTCGATGTGGAGCAGGTTGGCCCGCGCCCCCATCTCGTCCAGGGGCAGGCTGACCTGACGGATGGCCCCGAGATGACGCCACCTGGGGGCATGATGCCGTGCCAATGCCCGCGGCAGCCGGTAACTGTGACCCGCCACCCTGAGCTCTGGCCTCGGGCTCTCGGGAAGGGCGAGCGCCGCCTCCGTCGCCACCGGCTGTTGCAGTATGCCCGCCAGCATGGCATCGAATCCGGCGGGCAGCGCCTCGTCCGGCGCATCAGGGGCGAGATGCTGGCACGCCAGCGCCTCTTCAAATTCCTTCACCCGGGCGGCGCACTCGGGGCAGAACTCGCAATGGGCGGAGACACCGACGGCCAGCGGCAGAGGCAGCTCGTCGGCGGCGAAGGCGCGCAGCATGGGTTCAGTCGGATGGGTCTTAATCATGGCCTTGCTCCACTTGTTCCTTCAGTTTCTGTAGTGCCAGCCGCAGCCGGGACTTGATGGTGCCAAGGGGCACGCCGAGCCGGTCGGCCAGCTCCTGCTGGGAGAGCTCCTGCAGGTAGATGCCGCGCACCACCTGCTGCTGCGGCTCCGGCAGCGTGGCGACATAGTGGGCCATCTGGCGGGTCAGCACCGCGTCTTCACCGCCGCTCAGGTGCTCCTCTTCGGCCCGGAATTCCAGCAACGGCCAGATCTCCTCGGCGCAGAGCTCCTCCTTGCTGGCGCGGCGGCGGCGCAGCATGTCAAAGCTCTGGTTGCGCATCACTGTGTAGATCCAGGTGGTGGCGGCGCCCTTGTCGGGGTGATAGAGCCGTGCCTTCTGCCAGACCAGCAGCATGGTCTCCTGCACCAGTTCCATGGCGTTGGCTTCGCTGCCGAGGTGGCGCAGCCCGTAGCTGCGGATGCGCGGCGCGAAGTGGTGGAACAGGGTGGCGAAGGCAGCCTTGTCGGCACGCTCGGCCACCCGGACCAGCAAAGATGTGAGGTCGCCGTCTGGGTTATCCATGGGGGGCGATGTCCTGCGTGGAGCCGATTGTGGTTGGCCAGTATATGCCATTGCGCCATCCCTCGCGTGTGGTGTTCACCCCCAATACGGTGAGCGAGGAAAAAGGATCACCGGGAAGAGGAATTCAATGGCTCGCGACCAGCAGACCGCTCAGCAGGGAGAGGGTGGGCTGGTTGTCCTTGGCCGCCACCAGCCACTGTTTTTGCTCCACCGGGATGGGCAGCACCTCCAGCCAGCGCTGGGCGACCCAGCTCGCATCCTCCCAGTCCGGCTCCGGATAGAGGGCCGCGTACTCCGGATAGTCGTTGAACACATCCTGCAACGCCTTGGCCAGGGAGTGCTGATCCGCCTGGAGCCTGCCGCTCTGCCAGGGGGGCAGGGGCTCCACCTCGCCGACCCGCAGACCGTCCTCTTCCTGCCAGAGATCCGTGATACGCACCCGCTCCACCCCGAGCACCGTGATGCCGAGCAAACCATCGGGCAGCAGATCGAAATCGATGATGCGCACCCGAGTGGCGATGGGGTACATGTTGCGCAGCGCGTCGGGCTGGCGGGGGTCCAGCATGCAGAGCGCGAACTCCCGCTCCCGGGACTCGGCGATCATGCGCTGGTATCTGGGCTCGAAGATGCGCAGCGGCATGATGCCGCCCGGCAGCAGGTGAGCGGAGAGTGGAAACAGTACCAGTGTCATGGGAATCATCCT
Source organism: Aeromonas sp. S19(2024) (assembly GCF_041402625.1). Lineage (NCBI taxonomy): Bacteria > Pseudomonadati > Pseudomonadota > Gammaproteobacteria > Aeromonadales > Aeromonadaceae > Aeromonas > Aeromonas sp. S19(2024). The sequence continues at coordinate 107,711 of NZ_JBGLQU010000010.1, read as the reverse complement.
CCAACGGCGTCCTCAAAGGATACGACCGCCACGGGAAGCGGGATCATTCAGATCGAATCGGTATAAATAACCCTGTCATATTCAGGGGGAAATAGCCTGGACAAGCCGTTTCGTTATGCAGTAGAAATGGATAACCACCACTTACCCAAATCAATATCCTGCAATGTGGTGGAAAACGCAGTGAAATATCCGCCACGCCCACGGGTGCGGGCCGTTCCTATAGTTTTCTCGGCCCGATGCGGGTAAAATTCACGCCCTTATCCAGTCAGTCACTTTTCGACGCGCAACCTCGGTGGTCAGTTATGAAAGAGCATATTCATCATCTACTTGAACAAACGGTAGCCAATCTCAAGTCCGCAGGCGTCCTGCCCGCCGACCTGGAAGCCCGCGTGCAAGTAGACCGATGCAAGGAGAAGGCTCACGGCGACCTGGCCACCAACCTGGCCATGCTGCTGGCCAAACCGGCCCGCAAGAACCCCCGCGAGCTGGCCGCTGCCATCATCGAGCACCTGCCCGCCTCCGATCTGATCGCCAAGGTCGAGATCGCCGGCCCCGGCTTCATCAACTTCTTCTTCGACCCGAGCTGGCTGGCCGGTCAGGTGGAAGCCATGGTGACCTCCGACAACGCCAACGTGAAACTGCCAGCGCCGCAGACCGTGGTGGTGGACTACTCCGCCCCCAACGTGGCCAAGGAGATGGCGGTGCACCACATCCGCTCCACCGTGCTCGGTGACGTGGCCGCCCGCGCCCTCGAATTCCTGGGCCACAAGGTGGTGCGTGCCAACCACATCGGCGACTGGGGCACCCAGTTCGGCATGCTGATCGCCTATCTGGAGAAGATGGCCAACGAGCACGCCTCCGACATGGAACTCAAGGACCTGGAAGCCTTCTACACCCAGGCCAAGCGTCACTACGACGAAGACGAAGCCTTCGCCGAGCGCGCCCGCAACTACGTGGTGAAACTGCAAGGTGGCGATGAGTACTGCCGCACCATGTGGAAGAAGCTGGTCGACATGACCATGGAGCAGAACCAGCGCAACTACGACCGCCTGAACATCTCCCTGTCCAACAAGGACATCATGGGCGAGTCCATGTACAACGACATGCTGCCGCAGATCGTTGCCGACCTGAAAGCCAAGGGGCTGGCAGTCGAGAGCGAAGGGGCCACCGTGGTCTTCCTGGACGAGTTCAAGAACAAGGATGGCGAGCCCATGGGCGTCATCATCCAGAAGAGCGACGGCGGTTTCCTCTACACCACCACCGACATCGCCTGCGCCAAATACCGTTACGAGAACCTGGGCGCCGACCGGGTCATGTACTTCATCGACTCCCGTCAGCACCAGCACCTGATGCAGGCCTGGACCATCACCCGCAAGGCGGGCTATGTGCCGGAATCCGTGCCCCTCGAGCACCACGCCTTCGGCATGATGCTGGGCAAGGACGGCCGTCCCTACAAGACCCGCTCCGGCGGCACCGTCAAGCTGGTCGACCTGCTGAACGAAGCGGAAGAGCGCGCCAGCGCCCTGCTGGAGAGCCGCAACAGCGACCTCTCTGCCGAAGAGAAGGCCCAGGTGGTGCACGCCATCGCCATGGGCGCGGTCAAGTATGCGGATCTCTCCAAGAACCGCACCACCGACTACATCTTCGACTGGGATCTGATGCTGTCGTTTGAAGGCAACACCGCCCCCTACCTGCAATACGCCTACACCCGTATCCAGTCCATCTTCCGCAAGGCCGGCGTCGATGCCGACACCCTGAGCGGCAAGGTGGTCCTGAGCGAAGACGCCGAAGAGACCCTGGCCCAGAAGCTGATCCAGTTCTCCGACGCGGTCAACGGCGTGGCGGACAAGGGGATGCCGCACCTGCTCTGTACCTATCTGTATGAGCTCTCCGGCAACTTCATGACCTTCTACGAAGCCTGCCCGATCAACAAGGACGGCGTGGACGAAGCGACCCGCCAGAGCCGTCTGCTGCTGTGCGCCGCCACCGCCAAGGTGCTCAAGCTGGGCCTGGGCGTGCTGGGCATCCACACCCTGGAGCGCATGTAATAGATGGCGACCCGGGATTACGTCGGCAACAGCCCGAGACGACGGGCGGGTGGCCGTAACATCAAGAAAGCGGCCCCTCGCCGCTTTCCTGTTATCCCGGCACTGCTGGCCGGGGCCCTGGTCGTCGGTTTCGGCGCCTTCCTCTACCTCATCAACGGCAAGGGCGCCGATGCCCCCACCATCGAAGAGCAGGTGAAGGCCAACAAACCCAAGGCACAGGGCAATACCCTGCCCCAAGAGAAGTGGAGCTACATCGAGCGGCTGGAGAACAAGCAGGTGGACATCATAGAGCCGCCGCCCCAGCCGGGCGTGCTGCCGCCCCCGCCCGCCGAGACCATGACCCTGCAACCGGAGGCACTGCCCAAGCCGGTCGCGACCGACATTCCCCAGCCGGGAACCCCCATCGGTCAGGTGAAGCCCTATCAGCCGCAACCGGTGCAACCGGCCAAGCCGGCCACCGGTGCCCCGGTCGCCAGCGCCCGGGAGCAGGTGATCGACCAGAAGGCCGAGCGTGAGCGGATGGAGCGGGAGATCCGCGCCGAACTGGAGCGGGAGCGTGCCGAGGCCGCCAGGGCCAAGGCGGCGACCCAGACTGCACAGACCGCAGCCGCCGACGGCGGTCGCTACATGATGCAGTGTGCCGCCCTGCGCTCCCAGGATTCCGCGGAATCCCTCAAGGCGCGCATCGCCTTCACCGCCGGGCTCTCCTCCAGTCTACAGGTGGTGAACGGGGCCGGTGGCGCCGTCTACAAGGTGATGGTGGGCCCCTTCAACGGCAAGGCGGCGGCCGATGCGGCCAACCGCAAGCTGCAGGGCTCGGGCATCAGCGGCTGCATCCCCAAGAAGGGGTGATCGCCGCGTCCATGCACAGGGCCGGGTGGCAACACCCGGCCCTGTTTCTTTTGGCGCCATCCCGCGCCCACCCGATCCCTCCCCCGCGATCCGTGCTCGACACAGGCTTGAAAAGCCGTTTTGCCATCCCCATCTTTTCCTCCATGCACAGTCAGGCCGTCATTCGGCTCAAGCGAGGTAAGTAAAGTGACTACCATAGTTTCAGTTCGCCGCAACGGTCAGGTCGTCATCGGTGGCGATGGCCAGGTTTCTCTTGGCAACACCGTCATGAAGGGCAACGCCCGCAAGGTTCATCGCCTCTACAACGGCAAGGTACTGGCTGGTTTCGCCGGCGGCACCGCCGACGCCTTCACCCTGCTCGAGCGCTTCGAAGCCAAACTGCAGGCCCATCAGGGCAACCTGGAGCGCGCCGCCGTGGCGCTGGCCAAGGACTGGCGCACCGATCGCGCCCTGCGCCGCCTCGAGGCGCTGCTGGCCGTCGCCGACGAGCACAAATCCTTCATCATCACCGGCAACGGTGACGTGGTGCAGCCGGAGCACGATCTCATCGCCATCGGCAGCGGCGGCAACTTTGCCCAGTCCGCCGCCATCGCCCTGCTGGAGAACACCGAGCTCGACGCCAAGAGCATTGTCGAGAAGTCCCTCAAGATTGCGGGCGACATCTGTGTGTTCACCAACGGCAACCACACCATCGAAGTGCTGGATTATTCAGCTAAATAAGTCGGCGAAATAGGGCCGCCAAATAAGGCCGCCAGCCAAACCCCATTTTCCAAGGGGTGGGCCCTGCCCGCCCCGGATACAGGAACGCCATCATGTCCGAGATGACCCCGAGAGAAATCGTCCACGAGCTGGACAGACACATCATTGGTCAGGCCGACGCCAAGCGCGCGGTCGCCGTCGCCCTGCGCAACCGCTGGCGCCGGATGCAGCTCTCCGAGGAGATGCGCCATGAGGTGACCCCGAAGAACATCCTGATGATCGGCCCGACCGGCGTCGGCAAGACCGAGATCGCCCGTCGCCTGGCCAAGCTGGCCAACGCCCCCTTCATCAAGGTGGAAGCGACCAAGTTCACCGAAGTGGGCTATGTGGGCAAGGAAGTGGACAGCATCATCCGCGATCTGACCGATGTCGCCATCAAGCTGGTGCGCGAGACCGAGATGGAGAAGATGAAATACCGCGCCGAGGAAGCCGCCGAAGAGCGCATCCTCGACGCCCTGCTGCCCAACCCGCGCAACAGCTGGGGTGAGGAAGAGAAAGCCGACAACTCCAACACCCGCCAGATCTTCCGCAAAAAACTGCGGGAAGGTCAGCTGGATGACAAGGAGATCGAGCTGGATCTGGCCGCCTCCCCCATGGGTGTCGAAATCATGACCCCGCCGGGCATGGAAGAGATGGCCAACCAGTTGCAGGGGCTGTTCCAGAACCTGGGCCAGAACCAGAAGAAGAAGCGCAAGATCAAGGTCAAAGAGGCCATGAAGGCGCTGATCGAAGAGGAAGCAGCCCGCCTGGTCAACCCGGAAGAGCTGAAGCAGAAGGCCATCGCCTCCGTCGAGAACAACGGCATCGTCTTCCTCGACGAGATCGACAAGATCTGCAAGCGCGGCGAGAGCTCGGGCCCGGACGTTTCCCGTGAAGGGGTTCAGCGCGACCTGCTGCCGCTGGTCGAGGGCTGCACCGTCAACACCAAGCACGGCATGGTCAAGACCGATCACATCCTGTTTGTCGCCTCCGGTGCCTTCCAGATCGCCAAGCCATCCGACCTCATCCCCGAGCTGCAGGGCCGTCTGCCGATCCGGGTCGAGCTGACCGCCCTGACCACCGAAGACTTCGAGCGCATCCTGACCGAGCCGAACGCCTCCCTGACCGATCAGTACAAGGCGCTGATGGCCACCGAAGGGGTCAACATCGAGTTCACCCAGGATGGTATCCGCCGTCTGGCCGAAGCGGCCTGGCAGGTCAACGAGCGCACCGAGAACATCGGCGCCCGTCGTCTGCACACCGTGATGGAGCGGCTGATGGAAGACATCTCCTATGACGCCTCCGAGAAGTCAGGCGAGACCTTCGTCATCAACACCGACTACGTCAACGCCCACCTCGGTAAGCTGATTGAAGACGAGGATCTGAGCCGCTTCATTCTGTAACAGGTTGATCGATAACGAGGAGCTGAGCGGTTTACTATCCTGCTCAACCCCATAGCAAGACGCCTCCCCTGTGGAGGCGTCTTCGTTTTCAGCGTTCTCCCGACTCGCAGCCGTCCCGGGCCACATCACCCTGCACGGCACGCTCCCCCCTTCCCGCCAGCCAGAGCGCACTCATCAGCAGCAAGGCCGTCAGGGCGAAGGTGACCCGGGTGGCAAACGCCAGCTCGTCCGCCGTCGCGAGGGCGAGATCGGGCCGCCCCGCCAGGGCGGCGAACAGGCCCCCCAGCCCCGCCGCCCCCGTCAGCTGGCCCAGGTTGCGCGACAGGGTCAGCAGCCCGGCCACGGCGCCACGGCTCGCCCCCTCCGCCTCCCCCACCACGGCGCTGTTGTTGGCGGTCTGGAACAGGGCATAACCGGCGGTGAGCAGCAGGATGGGCAGCAGGTAGCCGAGGGGCCCGAGCGCCCTGTCCAGCAGGGCCAGCAAGACGGCGGCCACCACCATGAGTCCCAGGCCGAGGCGCACCACAGGGGTCGCCCCCACCCTGTCCACCAGCCAGCCGGCGGGCATGCCGGACAGCGCCGCCAGCAGCGGGCCCATGGAGATCATCAGCCCCACCGTCCCCATGTCGAGGGCAAAGGCGCCGTGCAGGTAGAAAGGACCGATCAGCAGAGTCGCCACCATGACGCTGGCCACCAGCGCACTGGCGATGATCCCGCCTCTTCGCCTGGACGCCCCCAGCAACGCCAGGGGCAGCAGGGGGCGACGGGCGCCCGAGTCGGCACGTACGAAGAGCGCCATGGCGACGAGCGCCCCTATCCCCGGCCAGGCTCCGAGCGGGCTGCCCCGGGTCAGTGCCAGCCCGTAGCAGAGCAGCGCCGTCACCAGCAGCAACAGACTGGTGAGCGGGAGGCTTCCCTCGGCAGAGCCCGCCTCATCCCGGGGCAGATCATGCCAGGCACACCCCAGCGCCAGCAACGCCAGGGGGAGCAGCAGCAGGAAGGGAGCCTGCCAGCCAAATCCGCCGATCAACAGGCCGCCAAAGGAGGGGCCGAGCGCCGTGCCGCAGGCCGATAGGGTGCCGAGCAATCCCATGCTCCAGCCCCGTCGGGCTGGCGGCACCAGCTCTCCTGCCATGGCCAGCGAGAGCACCAGCATGCAGGCCGCACCCGCTCCTTGCAGGGTGCGAGCGGCAATGAGCCAGCCAATTGAAGGGGCCAGGGCGCACAGCAGGGAAGCCAGCGCAAAGACCCCGGTCCCCCAGAGCAGCAGGCGACGCCGCCCCAGACGATCCCCGAGCCGACCCGCCACCACCGTCAGACTGGTGATCCCAAGCAGGTAGGCCACCAGCACCCATTGCAGGCTGGCGAAGGGCACGCCGAAGTCCTGCCCCAGGGCAGGCAGCACCAGGTTGGCCATGCTGCCCGCCAGCATGGGTAGCAGGGTGGCGAGCCCGAGCCCCGCGAGACCAAGACGGCGCGTCACGGGAGGGGAAACAAGAAGTGGTGTGGACATGGCAGTCTCTCCGGCAAGTGATGATGCACCCAGGCTAGCGGGGGGGATGACAAGGCGGAAGACGCACGGATTGCAGCTTATAGTTGCACCAGACGCCATATGATGAGACGGCAACTCGCGTATCATGAAGGGGTCGGCCCGTCAGGCGCCGCCTGCGAGGAGACGACCATGACCCCGGATTTCAACCTGCTGATCACCCTGGATGCCCTGCTGGAAGAGGGCAGTGTGGCGGGCGCCGCCAGACGGCTAGGCCTGAGTGCTTCCGCCATGAGCCGGGCCCTGGCAAGGCTGCGGGAGACCACGGGGGATCCGCTGCTGGTGCGGGCGGGACGCGGCCTGATCCCCACCCCCCGGGCGCAGATCCTGCGGGATGAGGTCGCCCGCCTGGTTCAGGAGACCCGGGCCGTGCTGCGCCCCCATCAGGAAGTAGACCCGGCGAGCCTGGAGCGCACCTTCCGCCTGCGATCCAGCGACGGCTTCGTGGAGGCGGTAGGCCCCGCCCTGCTGGCGCGCCTCGCCGTCGAGGCCCCCGGGGTGCGGCTGCACTTTCTGGCCAAACCCGACAAGGAGAGCGGCCCCCTGCGCCGTGGCGAGCTGGACTTCGAGACCGGGGTCATCGGCACCACCACGGCCCCTGAGCTGCGCACCCAGGCCCTGTTCCAGGACCACTTCGTCGCCGTGGTGCACCCGGACCACCCCCTCTGCGACGGCACCCTGACCGTGGCGCGCTATGCCGCCGCGCGCCACGTGCTGGTCTCCCGCCGGGGCCAGCCTCACAGCCCCATCGACGAAATTCTCGCAGGCCAGGGGAGGCGGCGCACCATCACCACCCTGGTTCCCGGGTTTGCGACGGCGCTGGCCCTGGTCAGGGAGAGCAATCTGGTGGCGACGGTGCCGCACCTGCACTGCGCCAGCCTGCTCGGCGATCTGGTCACCCTGCCCCTGCCCTTCGCTCTGCCAGGGATCCGGGTCGCCCTGCTCTGGCACCCCAGTCAGGATGCCGATCCGGGCCACCGCTGGCTGCGCGCCCTGATACGGGACACCTGCGCCCGGCCCCCCTATCACACCGGGGCCACCGACACCCCCTGATCCGGGTCAGGCTTCTCCCGACTCCATCACAGGTCCCTTGTGGCCCGGGCGCCCGTACCCGGGGCCTGAAGCGCCTGTCACCACCCCATCACACCGACATGCCTGTGGCTTGGGCACAAGCGGTGGATCCTTCCCCCTGCCGGACGGGGATCACGGCCCCTCAGAGCGGGGCGGATCACATTGCGGGCAAAAAGATCCTGTCGCCCGCTTCCGCATTTTTTATACGGTCGTATAATTGCGTACAAAATGCATACACCAGGAGCACCAGCCAGATGCACCCCACCCGTCAGAAACTGCTCGATACCGGCCTCGCCATCGCCACCGACAAGGGGCTGCGCGGCCTGACGGTGCGCGAGCTGGCGGCAGCGGCCGAGGTGAACCTCGGCTCCTTCGTCTACCACTTCGGCAACCGCGACGCCTTTATCGACGAGCTGGTGGAGCTCTGGTACGCCCCCCTCTATGACGAGCTCAAGGCGGTGGCAGCCAAAGGCTCCTACCCCTCCGCCATCGCCATGTTCGAGGCGACCATGGAGGCGCTGATCGGGCTGGTGGCGCGCCAGCGCGGCTTTATCAACCACCTGTTTGGCGATGCCCTGGCGGGGGAAGGGGCGGCCCAGCGCTTTCTGCTCAGCCTGCCGCGCCGTCACCCCCTGCTGCTGATCGAACAGGTACGGATGGCACAGGCGGAAGGGTCGCTGGTCGCGGGTCACCCGCTCCAGCTGATGATCTTCATCATGGGGTCGGTCGGCCTGCCGCTGGTCATCGCAGGCAGCGGTCGTCAGCTCGGCTGGCTGCCCGAAGAGGCCGCCCCCTTTCTCAGCCAGATAGACAACCCAGAGGCCGCCAGACAACGGCTGGTATGGGCCCTGCGCGGCCTGCGCCCCACCGATATGAAAGAAGGAGAAGCGGCATGAAACAACGCATTGCAATCCTGGCCCTGCTGCTAACCGTTATCGGTGGCTACCTCTGGTGGCAGGGGCGCCCCGCCGACGGATCCATCCTCTACGGCAACGTCGATATTCGCGACGTCAATCTGGCCTTTCGGGTCGGTGGCCGCGTCGATCAGGTACTGGTAGACGAGGGGGATAGGGTAAAAGCCGGTCAACTGCTGGCCCGCCTCGATCCGGCTCCCCTCACCCACAGCCGCGACAGCGCCCGCGCCAATCTGGCGGCGCTCACTGCTGCCAACGCCCTGATCCACAAAGGCTATCGCAGCGAAGAGACCGACCGCGCCCGGGCCGCACTGGCCGCCGCCGAAGCCGCTGCGCTGGAAGCCGACCAGCAGTGGCGCCGCCAGAGCGCATTGGCCGCCACCGGCGCCATCTCCCGCGGTCAGCTCGATACCGCCCGCTCCCAGCGGGATCAGACCCAGGCGCAGGTACGCTCCGCCCGCGAACAGCTCGCCCAGCTCGAAACCGGCTACCGCCCGGAGGAAATCGCCCAGTCCGATGCCCAGCTGGAAGGGGCCAAAGCGGCGCTCGCCAGTGCCGAGCTGGCGCTGGCGGATGCCAGCCTGACCGCCCCCAGCGACGGCATCATCATCAGCCGCGCCATCGAAAATGGCAGCATGGTTCAGAGCGGAGCGACCGCCTTCAACCTCTCCCTGACCGCGCCGGTCTGGGTGCGCGCCTATGTGGAGGAGCCCTGGCTCGGCCACTTCCCGAGCGGCGCCAAGGTGACCCTCACCACCGACTCGCGGCCGGACAAGCCCTATCACGGAGTAGTGGGATTTGTCTCGCCCACCGCCGAGTTCACTCCGAAATCGGTGGAAACGCCGGATCTTCGCACCCACCTCGTCTACCGGCTGCGCATCGTGGTGCAGGATCCCGACCCGGCCCTGCGACAGGGGATGCCGGTCACTGTCAGGCTGGCTCCATGAACAGCGCTATCTCCCTTGAAGGGCTCACCAAACGCTTTGGCGAGCGGGTCGCCCTCAACGCCATCTCGGCCACCATTCCGGCTGGCGGCATCACCGGGCTGGTCGGACCCGACGGCGCGGGCAAGAGCACCCTGCTGCGCCTGCTGGCCGGTCTGCTGATCCCCGACGCGGGCACCATCCGGGTGCTGGGGCTGGATCCGGTGAACGAGGGGGATCTGCTGCGCCAGCGCCTCGGTTACATGCCCCAGCAGTTCGGCCTCTACGAGGATCTCAGCGTGCTGGAGAACCTCACCCTCTACGCTGACTTGCGCGGCGTACTGGAGCCCGAACGCACGCCCACCTTCGCGCGGCTGCTCGCCTTCACCGATCTCGCCCGCTTCACCGCAAGGCCGGCAGGCAAGCTCTCTGGCGGGATGAAGCAGAAACTCGGGCTGGCCTGCGCCCTGCTCGGCACCCCGGATGTGCTGCTGCTCGACGAACCCGGGGTCGGGGTCGATCCCATCTCTCGCCGCGCCCTCTGGCAGATGGTGCGCGAGCTGGCCAAGGGGGGGATGACGGTGCTCTGGAGCACCGCCTATCTCGACGAGGCGGAGCTGTGCGACCACGTGCTGCTGATGGCGGATGGCGAGGTGCGCACCAGTGGCACGCCAGCCGCTCTGATGGGGGCCATGGCCAGCCGCTGCTGGCTGCTGGAGGCGGGGCAACTGGATGGCCGCGAGCGGCGCGCCCTGCTGCGCCGGGCACTGGCTCATCCGGCGGTGATGGATGGCGCGGTGGCGGGGGAGCGGGTTCGTCTGCTGCTGCACCCGGGCATGACGCCTCCGCCGCTGGCGGAGCTGCAGCTGGCCAACGGCGCCTTTCAACCGGCCCAGCCCCGGCTGGAGGATGCCTTTATCGACCTGCTCGGCGGCGGCCCCGGCGGGGAGTCGAGTCTGGCGGCGGGGATGCGCGAAGCCGAACTGCCGCAGGGGGTCTCCCCCGAGGCGGTAATCGAGGCGCGCCACCTCACCAAGCGCTTCGGCGATTTCGCCGCCACCGATGATGTCAGCTTTGCGGTGCGCCGCGGCGAGATCTTCGGCCTGCTCGGCCCCAACGGGGCGGGCAAGTCCACCACCTTCAAGATGGAGTGCGGCCTGCTGCGCCCGAGCGAGGGACAGGCGCTGGTGACCGGCATCGATCTGGCTCACAGCCCCTCGGCGGCACGCCAGCGCCTCGGTTACATGGCGCAGAAGTTCTCCCTCTACAAGCAGCTCACCGTGGCCCAGAACCTCTCCTTCTTCGCCGGTATCTACGGCCTGTTCGGCCGCCACCAGCAGACGCGGATCGATGCCATGGTGACCGCTTTTGCCCTCGCCCCCTGGCTCGATCAGAAGGCGGAATCCCTGCCGCTCGGTCTGCGCCAGCGCTTGTCGCTGGCCTGCGCCCTGCTGCACGAGCCGCCGCTGCTGTTCCTCGACGAGCCCACCTCCGGGGTCGATCCGGTGACCCGGCGCGAGTTCTGGTCGCACATCAACGCGCTGGCCGACCACGGCGTTACCGTGCTGGTCACCACCCACTTTATGGATGAGGCGGAGTATTGCGACCGCATCGCCCTCATCTATCGCGGCAAGCTGCTGGCGCTCGGCACCCCGGACGATCTCAAGGGGCTGGCCGCCAAAGAGGCGGCGACTTCTCTGCCAACCGGCTCCTTGCCGACCATGGAAGAGGCCTTTATCACCCTGGTCGAGCGGGCCAGCGAGGAGGAAGCATGAGCATCAACCGTCGGCGACTGCTGGCCCTCTGCCGCAAGGAGACGCTGCAAATCGTCCGCGATCCGAGCAGCATCCTCATCGCCTTCATCATGCCGGTGGTGCTGCTGGTGGTGATGGGTTACGCCATCAATCTGGATGTGGACCATCTGCGTCTCGGCATCTGGCGAGCCGACAGCGGCGCCCCGGCGGTGCGGCTGGAGCAGGCCCTGCGCGGCTCTACCGCACTGGAGATCCACAGCGGCCCGAGCAAGGAGTCCCTGCTCGCCAGTCTGGCCCGTGGCGAGATCCGCGGCCTGCTGGTGATCGACGACGGCTTCTCCCGCGCGCTGGCCGGTCAGGGCAATGGCACGCCGCAGGCGCTGCTGCTGACCGACGGCTCCGAGCCCAACACCGCCAACTTCGTCACCAACTATGTGCAGGGGATCTGGCAGGGGTGGCTCGCTGGCGAGGGGGTCGCCATGCCGGTGTCGATAGAGAGCCGCGCCTGGTTCAACCCGGCACTGGTGAGCCGCAACTTTCTGGTGCCGGGCTCCATTGCGGTGGTGATGACCATCATAGGGGCCCTGCTCACCTCGCTGGTGGTGGCGCGGGAGTGGGAGCGCGGCACCATGGAGGCGCTGCTCGCCACCCCGGTCACCAAGGGGGAGCTGCTGCTCTCCAAGCTGCTGCCCTACTACGGCCTTGGCATCATCGCCATGCTGCTCTGCCTGCTCTTCTCGGTGGCGGTGATGGGCGTGCCGTGGCGCGGCTCCCTGCTGCTGCTCTTTCTGGTCACCAGCGTCTTTCTCGGCAGCGCCCTCGGGCTCGGGCTGTTCCTCTCCACCGTGATGCGCAGCCAGTTCAACGCCGCGCAGGCAGCGCTGATCGCCGCCTTTCTGCCCGCGGTGATGCTGTCGGGCTTCGTGTTCGAGATCGCCAGCATGCCGCCGCTGCTGCGAGCCATCACCCACCTCATTCCGGCCCGCTACTTCGCCAGCTCCCTGCAGACCCTCTATCAGGCGGGCAGCGTCTTCTCGATCCTGCTGGTCAACGGTTTCTGTCTGCTGCTGCTGGCCGGTTTCTGGCTGGCCCTGACCGCCCGCAAGACGCGGCGCACTCTGGAGTAACCCATGCTGATCCGACTCTGGTGGCTGATCCGAAAAGAGCTGCAGGCCCTGATGGGCAATACTCAGGGGCGCTTTCTGCTCATCATGCCGGTGCTGCTGCAAACCGCCCTCTTCCCGTTCGCCGCCACTCTGGAGGTGACCGGCAACACGCTGGCCATCTACAACCAGGATGGCGGCGCCCAGAGCCGCGAGCTGCTGGAGCGCCTCACCCATATGCCCGCCTTCACCACCATCATTCCGGTGCAGGGCGAGGCGGGCATGACCGAGGCCATCACCGGGCAGCAGGCGCTGCTCGGGCTGATTATTCCGGGGGATTTCTCGCGTCGGCTGGCGCGGGGCGAACCGGCCAAGGTGCAGCTGATCATCGACGGCCGTCGCTCCAACGGTGGTCAGGTGGCGGCGGGCTACATCAGTCAGGTGATCGCCCGCTGGCAAAGTGAGGGCAAGGGGCAACCCGAGCTGGCGGTACGCAACCTCTACAACCCCAACGTCGAGTTCCACTGGCATATCCTGCCGGCCCTGGTGGCCATCATCACCACCACGGGGTGTCTTATCGTCACCGCCCTCTCGGTCGCGCGGGAGCGGGAAGAGGGCACCTTCGATCAGCTGCTGGTCTCCCCCCTCACCGCAGGCTGGATCATGGCGGGCAAGGCGGTGCCCGGCATCATGGTGGCGGTGGGACAAGGGTGCATAGTCGCGCTGGCCGCCCGTTTTGTCTTTCACCTCCCCTTTGCCGGCAGCCTCAGCCTGCTGATGGCGGGCATGGTCTGCTACGGGCTGGCACTGGCCGGGATCGGGCTCTTCATCTCGTCGTTCTGCTCGACCCAGCAGCAGGCCTTTCTCGGGGTCTTCTCCTTCACCGTCCCGGCGGTGATCCTCTCGGGCTATATCTCGCCGGTGGAGAACATGCCCCAGGTGTTCCAGTGGCTGGCGGCCATCGACCCCCTCACCCACTTCATCGTGCTGCTCAAGGGGGTCTTCCTCAAGGGGTTCGACTGGTCGGCCGCCTGGCCCCTGCTCTGGCCGCTGCTCGCCATCGCCGGCGTCACCCTGTCGCTGGCGCTCGCCATGTTCCGCCGCCATATTGCCTGACGCGCCACCTTGTTCAGCTGATGCCGGTCTCGCCCAGTGCGAGACCGGCCTTTTTCCGACATAAGTTTTCACTCCCCGGCAGTTGGTAAACCGGGCTTACCCTCCACCATCCCTCACCCCGAGCTAACGCAGAAATCATCAACTGGTATACCTATTTTTGTATAGTACTGAATTTTCTCGAATTACCCCTGAGGAGATATATAAATAGACACTTGATTTGCATCAATCGCCCACCCCTGCCGACTGGGTAGCCTAGCCCCAGAATGATGTTTTATTACTCCAAACTTGAGGCAACTATGAGCAAAGTCAGACTGGTCGTTGTGGGCAACGGCATGGTGGGGCACCGCTTCATCGAAGAGCTGATCGAGCGGGCCGATCCGGGCCGCTACGAGATCACCGTCTTCGGTGCAGAACCCCGTCCCGCCTACGATCGCGTCCATCTCTCCTCCTACTTCTCCCATCACACCAGCGAAGATCTCTCCCTCGTCAAACCCGGTTTCTACGACAAGCACGGCATCCGCCTGCTGCTCGGCGAAGCGGTGAAAAAAATCGACAGGGCCAACCGCGAAGTGCATTCCAACAAGGGCACAGTGGTCGAGTACGACAAGCTGGTGCTGGCCACCGGCTCCTACCCCTGGGTGCCGCCCATTGCGGGCAGTCAGCACCACGAGTGCTTCGTCTATCGCACCATCGAGGATCTGAAAGCCATCCGCAGCGCCGCCAGGAGCGGCAAGAGCGGGGTGGTGATCGGGGGCGGTCTGCTTGGCCTCGAAGCCGCCGGCGCCCTCAAGGCGCTGGGTCTCGAAACCCACGTGGTGGAGTTTGCTCCTGTGCTGATGGCCGAGCAGCTCGACGGTCAGGGCGGCCAGCTGCTGCGCCGCAAGATTGAATCCATGGGCGTGCAGGTACACACCAGCAAGAGCACCAGCGAGATCCTGATGCATGGCGGCGAGCAGGCGAAACACCGCCTCGCCTTTGCCGACGGCAGCCAGCTGGAAGTGGATGTGGTGGTCTTCTCCACCGGCATTCGCCCGCAAGATACCCTGGGCCGTTACGGTGATCTCGCCATCGCCGACCGTGGCGGCATCGTCATCGACGATCACTGCCTCACCTCCGACCCCGACATCTATGCCATCGGCGAGTGCGCCGCCTGGCAGGGCCGCTTCTTCGGGCTGGTGGCACCGGGCTACAAGATGGCCCAGATCACCGTCGACCATCTGCTCGGCGGCGACAGCCGTTTTGAGGGGGCAGACATGAGCGCCAAGCTCAAGCTGCTCGGCGTCTCCGTCGGCTCCATCGGTGATGCCCACGGCCGCACCCCGGGCAGCCACAGCTATGTGTTTCAGGACGATCAGGCTGGCATCTACAAGAAGATCGTGGTGAGCGAGGACAACAGCCGCCTGCTCGGCGCCGTGCTGGTGGGTGACGTGGAAGATTACGGCAACCTGCTGCAGATGATGCTCAACACCCTGCCGCTACCGAGCCACCCGGACACCCTGATCCTGCCCGCCTACGCCGGTGCCAAACCGACCCTGGGGGTGGATGCCCTGCCGGAGAGCGCCCAGATCTGCTCCTGCTTCGACGTCTCCAAGGGCGACATCGCCAAGGCGGTGGCCGAGGGCCACACCACCCTGGCAGCCATCAAGCAGCAGACCAAGGCCGGTACCGGCTGCGGCGGCTGCGTGCCGCTCATCAGTCAGGTGCTCAACGCCGAACTGGTGAAGCAGGGCATCGAGGTCAACAACCACCTCTGCGCCCACTTCCCCCACTCCCGTCAGGAGCTGTTCCATCTGGTCAAGGTGGAGGGGATCAAGAGCTTCGACGAGCTGCTGGCCAAACATGGCCAGGGCCATGGCTGCGAGGTGTGCAAACCGACCGTCGGTTCCATCCTCGCCTCCTGCTGGAACGAGCATGTGCTGAGCCCGCGCAATATCCCGCTGCAGGACACCAACGATATCTTCCTCGGCAACATGCAGAAGGACGGCAGCTACTCCGTCATCCCGCGCATGGCCGGCGGCGAAGTGACCCCGGAAGGCTTGCTGGCGGTGGCCGAAGTGGCCCGCGACTACAAGCTCTACACCAAGATCACCGGCGCCCAGCGCATCGGCCTGTTCGGGGCCCAGAAGGACGATCTGCCCGCCATCTGGCGCAAGCTGCTGGCGGCGGGTTTCGAGACCGGTCAGGCCTACGCCAAGGCACTGCGCATGGCCAAAACCTGCGTCGGCAGCACCTGGTGCCGCTTCGGCGTGCAGGACAGCGTCGGCCTCGGGGTCTTCCTCGAGAACCGCTACAAGGGCATTCGCACCCCGCACAAGATGAAGTTCGGCGTCTCCGGCTGTACCCGCGAATGTGCGGAAGCCCAGGGCAAGGACGTCGGCATCATCGCCACCGACGCGGGCTGGAACCTCTATGTGGGCGGCAACGGCGGCATGAAACCGCGCCACGCCGACCTGCTGGCTTCTGACCTCGACCGCGAGACCCTCATCCAGCTGATTGACCGCTTTATGATGTTCTACGTCACCAGCGCCGACAAACTGCAGCGCACCTCGGTCTGGCTCGGCAACCTGGAAGGGGGCGTCGACTACCTGCGCGAGGTGATCGTCGATGACAAGCTGGGGCTGGCCGAGACGCTGGAGCGCGATATCCAGACCCTCATCGACAGCTACGAGTGCGAATGGTCGCGCACCCTCAACGAAGAGGAAGCGTTGCAGCGCTTCAGCCACTTCATCAACAGCGACAAGCGCGATCCGGACGTCCAGTTCGTCGCCGAGCGCGACCAGCACAGACCCGCCACTCCGGCCGAGCGCATCCCCGTCTACCAGATCGAGGTGGAAACCAAATGATGAAACTTGCCTGCCAACTCAACGGCATCCTGATGGGCTGCATGGACGTTTGCGCCCTGCTCGATAGCCAGTCCATCCAACTCGAGGTGGAGATTAAGCGATGAAACTTGCCTGCCAACTCAACGACATCCTGCCGGGAACCGGTGTCTGCGCACTCATTGAAGGTCGCCAGATCGCCCTGTTCCGCCCGAGCGCGGCCGCCGAGGTGTTCGCCATCGACAACCGGGACCCCTTCTTCGCCGCCAACGTGCTGTCGCGGGGCCTGATCTGCGAACACGACGGCGAGCTCTGGGTCGCCAGCCCCCTCAAAAAGCAGCGCTTTCGCCTGAGCGACGGCCACTGTTTCGACAACCCTGCGATGTCGGTGCAGAGCTACCCCGTTGAAGTGCGCGACCAGCAGGTCTGGGTCGCCGTCTAACACCAGACCCCACCCCGGCCCTCCCCTTCACAGGGGAGGGAGCAAAAAGCCCCTCCCCCTTGACAAGGGGGAGGCAGGGAGGGGGTTAAAAAACAGTCAGGGCTGCCCGCGGGCGGCCCTCTTGAAGGAAACAAAGATGTATACCGAAACCATCAACAAGTGCGCCGCCAACGCGGCCCGCATCAATCGCTTCGAGCGCAGCGACAAGCTCGGCTTCTGGCTCAGCTCCGCCATGGCGGGGGCCTATGTGGGCCTCGGCATCATCCTCATCTTCACCCTCGGCAATCTGGTGGACCCCGCCATCCGGCCGCTGGTGATGGGGGCCACCTTTGGCATCGCCCTGACGCTGGTGATCATCGCCGGCTCCGAGCTGTTTACCGGCCACACCATGTTCCTCACCTTCGGGGTGAAAACGGGCAAGATCACCATAGCCGACCTGCTGCGCATCCTGCCGCAGACCTGGGCGGGCAACCTGATTGGCTCCATTGTGGTGGCGCTCATCTACTCCTACGGCGGCAGCCTGCTGCCGGACGCAGGCAGTCTGGCCCACAAGGTGGCGCTGGCCAAGACCCAGGCACCGGCGCTGACCCTGTTTATGAAGGGGATCCTCTGCAACTGGCTGGTCTGCCTCGCCATCTGGATGGCGCTGCGCACCGAGGGTGCCGCCCGCTTCATCGCCATCTGGTGGTGCCTGCTCGCCTTCATCGCCTCCGGCTACGAGCACTCGGTCGCCAACATGACCCTGTTCGCCCTCTCCTGGTTTGGCGCCCACTCGGAGGCCTACACCCTGAGCGGCATCGGCCACAACCTGCTGTGGGTGACCCTGGGCAACACCGTCTCCGGTGCCCTCTTCATGGGCCTCGGCTACTGGTATTCCACTCCCAAGGCTGAGCGCCCGGTCGCGGTGAGCGAGACCACCAGCACCGCCAGCCAGACCCGAACCGCCTGATCAGGAGGCCCCATGGACTACTTGCCCATCTTTTGCCGACTCGACAACAAACCCGTCCTGCTGGTCGGCGGCGGCGAGGTGGCGGAGCGCAAGGCGCGCCTGCTGCTGGATGCCGGTGCCCAGCTCACCGTGGTCGCGCCCGATCTCGACCCAGAGCTGGCGGAGCTGGCTGCCAACGGGAGCATCGAGTGGCTGGCCGGTGAATTCGCGCCGCAGCAACTGGCGGGCAAGTGGCTGGTGGTGGCCGCCACCGATCGGCGCGAGGTGAATGCCCTAGTCTACCAGAGCGCCAATCAGGCGCGGATCTTTGCCAACGTGGTGGACGATCCGAAACGCTCCAGCTTCATCATGCCGTCGATCATCGACCGCTCGCCGCTGATGGTGGCCATCTCCTCTGGCGGCAAGGCCCCGGTGCTGGCCCGCTTGCTGCGGGAAAAACTGGAAGCCCTGCTGCCTCAGCATCTGGGTGCCGTCGCGGCCTTCGCCGGCAGCCTGCGGGAGCGGGTCAAGGCCCGCTTCGCCAACATGGGGGAGCGGCGCCGCTTCTGGGAACGGCTGCTCGGGGCGGATCGGCTCGGTCAGGCGCTGGCACGGGGCGATAGCGCCTCTGCCAATCAGCTGGCCGACAACCTGTTTGCCGACGAGAGCCAGACCGGTGGCGAGGTGATGCTGGTGGGAGCCGGCCCTGGCGATCCGGGTCTGCTCACCCTGCACGCCCTGCGCCAGATGCAGCAGGCGGACGTGGTGGTCTATGACCGGCTGGTCTCGGACGAGGTGATGGCGCTGGTGCGCCGCGACGCCAAACGCATCTTCGTCGGCAAGCAGGCGGGCAACCACTGCGTGCCGCAGGAGGGGATCAACCAGCTCTTGCTGGAAGAGGCGAAGAAGGGCCAGCGGGTGGTGCGGCTGAAGGGGGGCGACCCCTTCATCTTCGGCCGTGGCGGCGAGGAGCTGGAGACGCTGGTGGGCAGCGGCATCGGCTTTCAGGTGGTGCCGGGGATCACTGCGGCCAGCGGCTGTGCGGCCTACGCCGGCATTCCGCTGACCCACCGGGATCACGCCCAGAGCGTGCGCTTCGTCACCGCCCATGGCAAGGGGGGCGCCCAGGATCTCGACTGGCCGCTGCTGGCCAAGGACAAGCAGACCCTGGTGTTCTACATGGG
This sequence comes from Aeromonas sp. S19(2024), assembly GCF_041402625.1. NCBI lineage: Bacteria > Pseudomonadati > Pseudomonadota > Gammaproteobacteria > Aeromonadales > Aeromonadaceae > Aeromonas > Aeromonas sp. S19(2024). The sequence goes on along the minus strand of NZ_JBGLQU010000010.1, from coordinate 88,867 downwards.
GCTCTCCTCCTGCGCCACCATCCGCGAGCAGCTACTGACCCACGGCAAGGCGGGCGACACCCCGGTGGCGCTGATTGAGCGCGGCACCCAGCCAAGCCAGCGGGTCATTCGCGGCACCCTCGATCAGTTGCCCGAACTGGCGCTGGGGGTCGAGAGCCCGGCCCTCATCATGGTGGGTTCGGTGGTGACCCTGGCGGACCAGCTTGCCTGGTTCGGGCAAGGATGCGCCGCAGACGCGGCCCTGGCCTCGGCCTGATCGCTGCATCCATTCCAACGCCACCCTCGGGTGGCGTTTCTTTTTCTGCATCTACTGTCATAACCTCTTGTTTTGAGTCTGGTATCCTATGGGCTGTGTCAGCCGGACCACCGAATTCAGGAATTCTGCTTCATGTCCCTCCCCCCCAAGAACCGCGCCAAACAGCGTGAACACGACAGAGCCCGCATCCTCACGCTGCTGCTGGCCGATGACGCCCTCACCGAGAGCCTGCTCGACCCGCAAGGGGAGCAGGACGCAGCGCTTCGGGATCAGACCAGCGAGCTGACCCGGCTGGTCAACAGCCTGCCCGCCGCCGATATCGCCGATGCGCTGGAGTCCCTGCCGCCGGACGAGCGCCACGTGCTGTGGCAGCAGGTGGATGCAGACAAGCACGGCCAGATCCTGGTGGAAGCGTCGGAGACGGTGTGGGACAGCCTCATCAGCGGCATGAGCGACAAGGAGCTGCTGCACGCCCTGAGCACCCTCGACATCGACGACCAGATCTACCTGGGTCAGCACCTGCCCCGCAACCTGATGGGGCGGCTGCTCACCTCCATGGCGCCGGTGGACAGGGACAAGGTGCGGGAGGTGATCCGCTACGGCAAGCACACGGTCGGCGCCATGATGGACTTCGAGCTCATCACGGTGCGGCCCGACGTGACCCTGGCCACCGTCCAGCGCTATCTGCGCCTGCGCGGCCAGATCCCCGAGAACACCGACAAGCTGTTTGTCACCGATCGGCGCAACCGGCTGCAGGGGGAGCTGCCCCTCACCGCCGTGCTGCTGCACAAGCCCGAAACCCTGGTGAGCGACGCGATGGAGAAGGATCCGGTCACCTTCGATCCGGAAGACAACGACGAGGCCGCCGCCCGCACCTTCGAGCGGGACGACCTGGTCTCCGCCGCCGTGGTGGATGCCAGGGGCAAGCTGATGGGCCGGCTCACCGTCGCCGAGGTGGTGGACCTGGTCTATGAGGAGAGCGACACCGACCTGCGCCGGATGGGGGGGATCAGCGAGGAAGAAGACGTGTTCGCCCCCGTCTCCAAGGCGGTCAAGACCCGCTGGGCCTGGCTCGCCATCAACCTCTGCACCGCCTTCGTGGCATCGCGGGTGATCGGCCTGTTCGAGCACACCATCTCCCAGCTGGTGGCGCTGGCGGCCCTGATGCCCATCGTCGCCGGCATCGGCGGCAACACCGGCAACCAGACCATCACCATGATAGTGCGGGCGCTGGCGCTGCAGCATATCCAGACCGGCAACGTCTCCTTCCTGCTGTGGCGCGAGCTGGGGGTGGCCCTGATCAACGGCCTGGTGTGGGGCGGCATCATGGGCATCGCCACCTTCCTGCTCTATCAGGATGCGGCGCTGGGGGGCGTGATGACGCTCGCCATGATCCTCAACCTGCTGGTGGCGGCCCTGATGGGGGTCATCATCCCCATGACCATGAGTCGGCTGGGGCGCGACCCGGCGGTGGGTGCCAGCGTGATGATCACCGCCATCACCGACACCGGCGGCTTCTTCATCTTCCTGGGGCTGGCGACCCTGTTCCTGCTCTAGGGCCCGAGGCTGACCGTCTGCGGCTCCTGCCATGACGCGGGGCCGCTTTCGCGCAAAAACGGCATTTCCCGCCACAGGGCAAGGAATAGTCGTTGAAATGCCAACCCCACTCCTTATACTGGATCCACCTGTTTCCAGCGGTGGATCTGACACAATGGAATACAACACTTCAGAACTGTGCGACATCTATCAGGACATGGTGGATGTACTCGAACCCATGCTCTGCTCCTTCGGCGGCCGCGCCTCTTTCGGCGGCGTCATCACCACGGTCAAGTGCTTCGAATCGAACGGTCTTATCCGTGAACTGGTCAAGGAGAACGGCGTTGGTCGCGTGCTGTTGATCGACGGTGGCGGCTCCATGCGTCGTGCCCTGATCGACAGCGAGATCGCCACCACGGCGGCGGAAAATGAATGGGAAGGGATCGTCTGCTACGGTTGCGTCCGTGAGGTCGATATCCTGGAAGATCTCGACATCGGCATTCAGGCTCTGGCGGCCATTCCGGTGGGCGCCGACAGCAAGGATATCGGGGAAACCGATCTGCCTGTCAACTTCGGCGGCGTCACCTTCCTGCCGGATGACCACCTCTATGCCGATACCACAGGGGTGATCCTCTCCCCCGATGCCCTCGACATCGAGTAAACAGCGCTGAGTGAAAATGGGAGCCCTGGCTCCCATTTTTTATGCCCGCTGATGGCGGAAAAGACGCAAAAAAGAGGGCCAGTAAACTACTGGCCCCTTAACTGGAAGCAATGTGAGCAATGTCGTGCCTTCACAAGAAGTCCATCACGTTGGAACAAATGAAGTCTTTCCCGGAAAACAAGGTAACAATAATCATTCTCATTTAACTGTGCAAGCCTTATTTGCGAAGATCGCAAAAAAATTGACCACCCATGGGGGTGGTCAATCTCGTCAGGCTTGTCGCGTAGCAGCTTGCAGGCCAGCCAATCCGGCCTCCCCCACCAGCTTGCGGCTGAGATAGCGCAGCAGCACACCGTAAAGCGGCACAAACAACCCCAGACTTATCAGCAACTTGAATACGTAATCTACGGTCGCGATCTCGACCCAGTGCTCGGCCATGAAGGGATCCGTGCTGCGCCAGAAGGCGATGCTGAAGAAGGCGATGGTATCCACCAGATTGCCGAACAGGGTGGAGGCCGCCGGAGCCACCCACCAGGCTTTCAGCAGGCGCAGGCGGTTGAACACCACCACATCCATGAACTGGCCCACCAGATAGGCCATAAAGCTGGCTAACGCGATCCGGGCAACAAAGAGATTGAACTCTGCCAGATTGCCCACCCCCTGGAAGCTCCCTTCGAAGAAGAGCACCGAGAGCACGTAGGACACGGTCAATGCCGGCAGCATCACGGTCTGGATGATCTTGCGTGCCAGGCCGGCGCCGAAGATCCGCACCGTCAGATCGGTGGCCAGGAAAATGAACGGGAAGCTGAAGGCACCCCAGGTGGTGTGGAAGCCAAAGATGGTGATCGGCAGCTGCACCAGGTAGTTGCTGCTGGCAATGATCAGGATGTGGAACAACGAGAGACGCATCAGTGCCGTCTGGTACTGAGCCGGAGTCAGGTTCATATTGTGACCTTTTTGGTTAATGGGGTTAGGGAACCCATATCGCCACCATGGCGATAATCAAGGGGCAAGATTATACGCCCCAAAATTGATAGTTCAATCTTTATGCGGTTATCTCAAGGGATTGACTCGCATCGCACGCAAAGCTCACTCCCGGGACTGCCGAGCCAGCCAGAGCAGCGCCTCCGCGTCGTCCGGCTGCACCGCCGCCAGCCAGCAGCCGCTGTAATGTTCGTACTCGAGCCGAAAGCGGCTGCCTTCAAACTCCAGCAGCCAGCTGTGGCGATCCGCCCCCCACTCCCGCTCGAGGGCCGCCAGCTCCCACTCCTGCAACAGGGCCTCGGCCAGGGTCGGGAAGCTGTCCCAGTCAAGGCCTGGGCAGGTCAGCATCACCACCCCGGCTTCCCTGTCTGTCTGCGTGATACGCCAGTTCATCCGTTGCTCCTCAACTGCTGCACGAGAGCTCGCCCCCGCAATACCAGCCCGGATGCGGGGTGGCGAGATCCTCGTATTCCGGTTGCTCATCATAGGGGTGCAGCAGGGCAACAAACAGCCGCTCGAACGGCGCCATGTCGCCCTGCTCTGCCGCCTCTATCACCTGTTGGGCCAGGGCGTTGCGCAGCACATACTTGGGATTGACCGCATCCATCTGCCCCTTGCGCACGCCATCCACGCTCCCTTCCCGGGCGAGGCGCGCCCGATAGGCCTCAAGCCACCCCTGCCAGACGGCAGGATCGGGCAGCAGGGCCAGCAGGCGGGCGGGCCACGCTCCCTCTCGCGTCACCTCACCGAGACGTCGCAGGAAGAGGTGGTAATCCACCTTGTGCGCCGCCAGCAGCCGGAACAACTCGCGGAACAGCGCCGGATCCTCCTCTTCCCACACCGCCAGCCCCAGCTTGGCGCGCATCAGCTCGGAGTAGTGCAACATCAGCTGGTGCTCGTACTGGGCCAGGGCCGACGCGAGCGCGTCGCCATCCACATGGCCGGCCAGCGCCTGTGCCAGCTTCTGCAGGTTCCAGTATCCGACCGCAGGCTGCTGATCCAGCGCATAGCGACCGTCCGGATCCGAGTGGTTGCAGACGAAGTCCGGCACATAGGCGTCGATGAAGCCGTAGGGGCCGTAATCCAGGGTCAACCCGAGCAGGGACATGTTGTCGGTGTTCATCACCCCGTGACAGAACCCCGCCGCCTGCCACTTGGCGATGAGCCGCGCGGTGCGGCGCACTACTTCGGCAAACAGCTCGGCGCCATCGGCCAGCTCGGGGAAGTGGTAACGCCGCGCATAGTCGATGAGGGCGGGGATCTTCTCCCCCTGCCCGCTCCAGGCGAAATACTCGAAATGACCGAAGCGCAGATGGCTCGGCGCGGTGCGCAGCACGGTCGCCCCGCTCTCCACCTGCTCCCGGTAGACAGGCTCGTCACTGCCCAGCAGCACCAGAGCCCGGGTGGTGGGAATGCCGAGGGCATGCAGCGCCTCGGAAGCCAGGTACTCGCGAATGCTGGATCGCAGCACGGCACGGCCGTCGCCGAAGCGGGAGAATGGCGTCTTGCCCGCCCCTTTGAGGTGCAGGTCCCAGCGGCTGGCATCAGGCGCCAGCTGCTCCCCCAGCAGCAGAGCGCGGCCATCCCCGAGGCGCGGGCTGTAACCACCGAACTGGTGGCCCGCATAGACCTGGGCCACCGGCTGCATGCCCGGCAGGGGCTGCCCCTGGCCGCAACAAGCGAGCCACTGCGCCTCACTCACCTCCCCGAGCCCCAGCTCACCAAGCAACACACGGTTCAGATGCAGCAATCTGGGGCCATGCAGCGGCTGCGGGGCAACGGGCTCGCAAGCCCAGGGGAGTTCGGTGGCAAAAGTGTTGATCAACTTCATGGTGATGGAGGTTGTCCCTGCGTATGCTCGTGTCACTCTTTATACCGCCGTCGGCTCGTCGAGGCTAACAGGCGATCACGATTATTCATTTCAAGGAGAAGACAATGCCAAAGTGGGTCTATACCCTGCCCCTGCTGGCGCTTGCCTGGGGCCATCAGGCCAAGGCGGCCGACATAGACGCAGGCAAGGCCAAATCCGTGGTCTGTGCCGCCTGTCATGGCGCGGATGGCAAGGCGAGCGTCCCGACCTACCCCCACCTCGCGGGCCAGAACCAGGCCTATTTGCTCAAGCAGATGAAAGCGTTCAAGGAGGGTTCCCGTACCGAGCCGCTGATGGTTCCCTTCATGGCGATGCTGACCGAGGCGGACATGGAGAATCTGGCAGCCTATTACGCCAGCCTGAAATAACGCATGGCGCCGACCAACGGGCGCCTTTTCACTGTTTGTTGTGCCAGCCTACCGGCCTGGGCCTGCAGCGGTCGATGACAAGGTCTACCTGGGCCGACCCTACCGGCGGCAGTAGTCGATGATCAGGTCCATAAAGGCCTCACCGAAGCGCTCCAGCTTGCGGTGACCGACACCGTTGACCGCCAGCATTTCCTCCTCGGTCATCGGCATGAGCTGTGCCATTTCAACCAGGGTGGCGTCGTTGAACACCACATAGGGCGGCACCTCTTCATCCTCGGCGACCTGCTTGCGCAGGGCGCGCAGCTCCTTGAACAGCCGCTTGTCATAGTTGGCGTTGTCGAGCAGGCCGTTGCGCTTCTCCTTGCGGCTGGAGATGGGCTGCAGGCGGGGGACTGCCAGTTCAAGCTTCATCTCGCCACGCAGCACGGGTCGAGCCGCTTCGGTCAGCTGCAACACCAGATTGCGGGTGATGTTCTGGGTCAGCAACCCCTTGTGGATCAGCTGGCGGATGACGCTCATCCAGTATTCGTGGCTCTGATCCTTGCCGATGCCGTAGGTCGACAGCTTGTCGTGACCGTGATCCTTGATGCGCTGGTTCAGCGATCCGCGCAGCACCTCCACCACATAACCCACCCCGAAATTCTGTCCCACCCGCCAGACGCAGGAGAGCGCCTTCTGGGCATCTTCGGTGCCGTCATAACTCTGGGGCGGATCGAGGCAGATGTCGCAGTTGCCGCAAGGCTTGTCGTTGTACTCGCCGAAGTAGTTGAGCAGCACCTGACGGCGGCAGGTCTGCGCCTCGGCGAAGGCCGCCATCACGTTGAGCTTGTACTGCTCCACCTGCAACTGCTGGGGGTTTTCGATGTTGTCGAGCAGCCGGCGCACCCGGCCAATGTCGGCGGGATCGTAGAGCAGCAGTGCCTCGGCCGGAGTGCCGTCACGCCCGGCGCGGCCGGTTTCCTGATAGTAGGATTCGATGTTCTTCGGGATGTCGTAGTGCACCACGAAGCGCACGTTGGGCTTGTCGATGCCCATGCCGAACGCCACCGTCGCCACCACGATTTCGATGTCATCCTTGAGGAAGGCCTCCTGGGTCTGCTGACGCAGCTCGAGCGGCAGGCCGGCATGATAGGGTGCCGCCTTGCAGCCGTGACGGGATAGCCGCTCGGCCACCTCCTCCACCCGGTTGCGGCTGGAGCAGTAGACGATGCCGCAGTTGCCCTTCTGGCTCTGCACGTAGCGCAGCAACTGCTCCGCTGCCTTGAACTTCTCCACCAGGCTGTAGCGGATATTGGGCCGATCGAAGCTGGCGGTGTGGATGAAGGGATCGTTCAGTTCCAGCCGGTGCAGCATGTCGCTGCGGGTCGCCTCGTCGGCGGTGGCGGTGAGCGCTACCACCGGCACCTGGGGAAACCACTGCTTGAGCCGTCCCAGCGCCGCGTATTCCGGCCGAAAATCGTGCCCCCACTGGGAGACGCAGTGGGCCTCGTCGATGGCGAACAGGCCGAGGGGCAACTCCGCCAACCGGTCCATGAACTCGTGCTGCAGCAAACGCTCGGGGGAAACATAAACCAGCTTGATCTCGCCCCGGCGCATGGCGGCAAAGTTCTGGATCATCTCTTCCCGGCTCAGTGCCGAGTTGATGTAGACCGCCGCCACGCCGTTGGCGCGCAGGGTGTCGACCTGATCCTTCATCAGCGAGATGAGGGGGGAGACCACCACACCGAGCCCGGGTCGCAGCAGCGCCGGGATCTGGTAGCAAAGCGACTTGCCGCCGCCGGTGGGTTTGAGCACCAGGGCATCGCGCCCCGCCACTATCTGCTCGATGACCTCGAGCTGGCCCGGCCGAAACTGCTGATAGCCAAACACCGCCTGCAACAGGGCAAGGGGATTCTCTGGCTGAGGGTCAGGCAGGGTTTCGGCAATGACGGTCATGGGCTCTCCTTTGGGGTCGCCATTCTAAAGCAGCCGCCGCCCACAATAAACCTGCCATTGCGAGTGTTAAGGAAGTGTTGCAGACTGGCTGGAGTTTTTACTCGGCTTTGATGACAGGGCGGACTCAAGGAATGAAACAGATGCTCAAGAAGATGGCGCTCAGTGGCATAGCCAACCTGTTCGCCGAAAAGATGCCCTTCAACAAGCTGATCGGCATGCAAGTCACCCACTACGACTTCGATAAAGTGGAGCTGCGCATCAAGATGGAACAGAAGCTCATCGGCAACCCTTTCCACAACATACTGCACGGCGGCGTCACCGCCAGCCTGCTCGACGTGGCGGGCGGCATGATAGTCGCAGCCTCCTGCATCGACGAGCTGGAGGACTTCTCCCCCAGCTATCTCAAGGAGCGCTTCTCGCGGCTTGGCACCATCGATCTGCGGGTGGACTATCTTCGTCCCGGTCGCGGCAACGAGTTCATCGCCACCGCCCACATCATCCGGGCAGGCAGCAAGGTCGCGGTCGCCCGCATGGAGCTGCACAACGAAGAGGGCACTCACATCGCCTTCGGCACGGGGACCTACCTCGTCGGCTAATGGTTTTTATTGCATAAAAAGTGCGCTTCTAAGCTGATTTTAATCATTAGAATTCTTACCCCCTCCTCCGCTCAGGGTCCATACTGAAAGTCGGGATTCTGTGCAGAGGGAGGATTGCAGACGATGAGCGCGATACTGGCTACCCAACCATCCAGAGCCTTGCTGACACGACTTGAGGCCATGCGCGAAGAAGTGCAGACCCCAGAGTGCCGTCACTGGTTGGAACAGGAGCTGGAGGGGTATTCTCTCTGTTCACCCCTGCCCTGGTATCGCATCATTGCCTGTCGGCAACGCGGTCACTTCCTGAATCTGAAGACGGGAAAATATCTGACTTGCCATATCGGCAGCCAAACGCTAAGCCAACGCGACCTGGCCCAAGTTCAGTTCATCTATGCCCGTGAACCCGCCGCCCACTATTTACTGCGTCACGATTCCCATATCGAGCCCTGGCCGGAATCGCTGCTGGAAGCGTATCGAGAGCAGCTGATCCCTGGTCATCTCTGCCTGCAAGCCTGGCATGAGCCCGTGTCTTCGCTGCGTTCACAACTGATGGAGGGAATAGCACATTTCATTAGTGAGTACCCCAAGCATGCGGCCCTGCAAACCCAACACGGTTTCAAGGCATTGCGGCATCAACACTGGCATATCTGAATGAGCGCCTGGGGCGCAAGGAGGGCACCATCGACAAGACCCACAACGAGATTGTCACAATCTAGAGTGCCGGAGTCAGGATCAGACTCCACCAGTGGGGCCACCGAGCGGTGGCCCTTTTAGTTGGGCAGATGAGGAAGATCGGAGCAGCAGCTGCAGCAATCGACAATGGAAATGTCAGCTTTGCTTCAACAGACCAAATGCGAAAAGGCCGCTCATTGAGCGGCCTTTTCAAATGTGGTCGGTGTGAGAGGATTCGAACCTCCGACCCCTTCGTCCCGAACGAAGTGCGCTACCAAGCTGCGCTACACACCGATGTCTGCGGGGCGAGAATTTACCGAAAGCCCCGACCCGACACAAGCCTTTTTTTGCATTCACTCTAAAAAAATGGCTTTACGCTCAATAATTCAGCGAGTCGCAGGAAAAATCGCCCACAAGGTATCTTTCCGCCTGCCTTCAGTCCTGTCGAGGCAACCTGAACTCGGTCGGCCCCAGCAAACGCCGGCTCCAATCCGCCACCACTCCATGTTCCAGCCAATGAGCCGCATGCTGGCGCCAGTTGGGAGAGAGCGCCGGGTTCTCCAGCAGCAGTTGCAGCTCTTCCTCGTTGCGGGCCTGGTTGAACAGGATGTCGGCGGTGCGCTTCACCGTCAGCTCAGGGTAGGGTCTGTCCACCAGTGTCAGCTCCCCCTGCGGATCCACCCTTCCCTCTTCCAGCACCCGCAGCAGCCAGCCACAGCGACCACTCAGCTGCATCACCTGGGAGAGCTGGCCATAGCCAAAGCGCTGGTTGAGCTTGAAACAGGGGGATCTGGGCTGGCTTATCTGGATCAGCGCCTCTCCAAGTCGATAGACATCGCCGATGCAAGCCTGCACCTCCGTCAGCCCCGAACCAGAGAGATTCTCGCCAAAGGCGGCAGGCTGCCAGGGTGTGCGCGGTACAGGCAGTCCCAGCGCGGTTTGCCAGGTTTTCCACCAGGCGTAGTGCTCCGCAGGGTAATGGTGCAGGGCCCGATCCGGGCCGCCATGATGGCGTCTGTCGCTCTGCTCATCCCCGCGAAGGCCGAGGAAATCGCACCACAGAGGGGCGTCGGCAGGCTGCTTGTGGATGGCACTGATGAGGCCGGGGGCCTGCTCTGGGTTCAGTTCGGCGCTCTGGCCGATGAAGAGGGAGATCCGCATTCCATTCTCCTGACGGATGGGGGAATGCGGATCTTATCACGGGGCAAGTCAGGCAACTGCCTGCATCTGGGTGGTCATGGCGATTTCGGCACGGCGGCGTTTCTCCGCCCGGGCCATCAGATACCAGCTACCGAAGGTGAACAGGGATACCGACAGCAGGATCAGACTCGCGATGGCGTTGATCTCGGGCTTCACGCCGAGACGCACCGCCGAGAACACCTCCATCGGCAAGGTGGTCGAACCCGGGCCGGAGACGAAGCTCGCCAGCACCAGATCATCCAGCGACAGGGCGAACGACATCATGCCACCCGCCGCCAGCGACGGGGCGATCATCGGGATGGTGATCAGGAAGAACACCTTCCAGGGCTTGGCTCCCAGGTCCATGGCCGCCTCCTCGATGGAGAGATCCAGCTCCCGCAGCCGCGCCGACACCACGATCGCCACATAGGCGGTACAGAAGGTGGTATGTGCTATCCAGATGGTCAGCATGCCCCGCTCCGCGGGCCAACCCACCAGCTGGGCCATGGCCACGAACAGCAGCAGCAGGGAGAGACCGGTGATCACCTCGGGCATCACCAGCGGCGCCGTCACCATGCCGCCGAACAGGGTCCGGCCACGGAAGTGAGGGATCCGGGTCAGCACGAAGGCCGCCACTGTCCCCAGCGCCACCGCCGCGATGGCGGTGTAGAAGGCGATCTCCAAGGAGCGGAACACGGACCCGATCAACTGTTTGTTGTCGAGCAGGCCGAAGTACCACTTGAGCGACCAGCCCCCCCACACCGTCACCAGCTTGGAGGCGTTGAAGGAGTAGATGACCATGATGATCATGGGCAGGTAGATGAACAGCAGCCCCAGCCACAGCATCAGCTTGGCAAAACCGAAACGTCTCATGCCTTGCCCTCCAGCTCTTTGGCCTGGTTGCGGTTGAACAGGATGATGGGAATGATCAGAACCGCCAGCATCACCACCGCCAGGGCGGAGGCCACCGGCCAGTCACGGTTGTTGAAGAACTCCTGCCACAACACCTTGCCGATCATCAGGGTCTCCGGGCCACCCAGCATCTCGGGGATGACGAACTCGCCCACCACCGGGATGAAGACCAGCATGCAACCGGCGATGATGCCGTTCTTGGAGAGTGGCACCGTGATCTGCCAGAACCGGGTCAGGTTGCGGGCACCCAGATCGGAGGCCGCCTCCAGCAGGCTCTGGTCGTGCTTGACCAGGTTGGCATAAAGCGGCAGCACCATGAACGGCAGGTAGGAGTAAACGATGCCGATATAGACCGCCAGGTTGGTATTGAGGATCTGCAGCGGTTCGTCGATCACCCCGATGCCCAGCAGGACGCTGTTGAGCAGGCCGTTGTTGCTGAGGATCCCCATCCAGGCGTAGACCCGGATCAGGATCGCCGTCCAGGTCGGCATCATGATGAGCAGCAGCAGAACGGTCTGGGTCTCCTTGTTGGCCCGCGAAATGGCGTAAGCCATGGGATAACCGATCAACAGGCAGAGCAGGGTGCTGACCAGGGCTATCTTGAGGGACCCCAGATAAGCCGCGATGTAGAGCTCATCCTCCTGCAGCAGCAGGTAGTTGCCCAGATTGAGCAGTATGGTGAGCTGATTGTCTGCCCAGCTCACCACGTCCGTGTAGGGCGGGATGGCCACGTCCGCTTCGGCGAAGCTGATCTTCACGACGATGATGAAGGGCAGCAGGAAGAAGAGGAACAGCCAGAAGAAGGGGATGCCGATGACCAGCTGCCGCCCTCCCACCTGTTTGAGTCGTCTCAATGCCTTCATGATTGCAGCACCACGCCGCTGTCATCTTCCCAGTAGAGGAACACCTGGTCATCCCAGGTCGGCCGTTTGCCGTGGCGTTCGGCATTGGCGATGAAAGCCTGAACGATTTTGCCCGAGGGCAACTGGATGTGATACACGGAATGGCCGCCCAGATAGGCGATGTCATAAACCTCGCCCTTGGTCCAGTTGAAGTCCGGATGCTCGATCTCTTCCGGCTTTTGCAGGCTCATCAGCAGTTTTTCCGGACGCAGGGCATAGGTGACCTTCTTGTTCTCCGCCCGGGAGCTGATGCCGTGACCCACATAGATGGGCTGCTCCAGATCCGCACAGGCGATGATGGCGTGGTCCTGCTCATCCTCCACCAGCAGGCCGTCAAACAGGTTGACGTTGCCGATGAACTCGCACACCAGCCGACTGGCCGGGGTCTCGTAGATGTCCATCGGGCTGCCGATCTGCTCGATGCAACCGAGGTGCATGATGGCGATCCGCTCGGCCATGGTCATGGCTTCTTCCTGATCGTGGGTCACCATGACGCAGGTCACGCCCACCCGCTCGATGATCTCGACCAGCTCGAGCTGCATGGTGGAGCGCAGCTTCTTGTCCAGCGCTCCCATGGGCTCATCCAGCAGCAGCAGCTTGGGACGCTTGGCCAGGGAACGAGCCAGGGCCACCCGCTGACGCTGACCACCGGAGAGCTGGTGCGGCTTGCGGCGGGCGTACTGGGTCATCTGCACCAGCTTGAGCATCTCTTCCACCCGGGCATCGATCTCCGCCTTGGGCAGGCCATCCTGCTTGAGGCCGAAGGCGATGTTCTGGGCCACTGTCATGTGGGGAAACAGGGCATAGGACTGGAACATCATGTTGATGGGGCGTTCATAGGGCGGCATGTCGGTAATGTCGACGCCGTCGAGGAACAGCCGTCCTTCCGTGGGTCGCTCGAACCCGGCCAGCATCCGCAGCAAGGTGGACTTGCCGGAGCCGGACCCACCCAGCAGGGCGAAGATCTCGCCCTTGTGGATGTTGAGAGACACGTTGTCGACCGCCAGCGTTTCGTCGAACTGCTTGCTTACCCTGTCTATTTTGACCAGCACTTCTTTACGCTGCTGGCTGCCCTCGAGGGCTTTCTTGTAGGCACTGGAGGCTATCGCCATTACCAAACTCCCAAAGGTGATTCCGGCCTGGGCCGATCCATCAATACAATCTGGCGCCCCGGGATGGGCGCCAAGGTTAGGTTCCGGATTTGATCTTGGTCCAACTCCGGGTGATCAGGCGCTGCACCGAACGGGGATGTGCTTCCTGCACATACAGACGCTCAAGCACCGCCTGGGGGGGATAGACTGACTCGTCCTCGCGAACGGCCTTGTCCATGAACTCTCCCGCCTTGATGTTCGGGTTCGCGTAACCCACATAGTCGCTCACCTTGGCGATGACCTGCGGTTCGAGAATGTAGTTGATCAGGGCGTGAGCCTCTTTCACGTTGGTGGCATCGGCCGGGATCGCCATCATGTCGAACCAGAGATTGCCACCCTCCTTGGGGATGCTGTAGGCAATATTGATCCCCTTGCCCGCCTCCTCGGCCCGGGACGCAGCCTGCAGGATGTCGCCGGAGAAACCCGCCGCCACGCAGATGTTGCCGTTGGCGAGGTCACCGATGTACTTGGAGGAGTGGAAGTAGGCCACGTAGGGGCGCACCTTGAGCAGCTGCTCTTCGGCCCGCTTGATATCCGCCGACTCATGGCTGTTGGGGTTGAGCCCCAGGTAGTTGAGGGCAGCCGGGATCATCTCGTCCGCCGAATCGAGGAAGGCCACGCCGCACTGGGAGAGCTTCTTCATGTTTTCCGGCTCGAAGATGGTCGCCCAGGAGTCAATCTTGTCGACACCCAGCACTTCCTTGATCTTGTCGACGTTGTAGCCGATGCCGTTGGTGCCCCAGAGGTAGGGCACGGCGTACTGATGGCCCGGATCCACCTTCTCGAGCTGCTTGAGCAGCATGGGGTCCAGGTTGCTCAGGTTTGGCAGCAGGGTGAGGTCCAGCTTCTGGAAGGCCCCCGCCTTGATCTGCTTGGCCAGGAAATTGTTGGAGGGCACGACCAGATCGTAGCCGGTGCGTCCGGTCAGCAGCTTGCCTTCCAGCGTCTCGTTGGAGTCAAACACGTCGTAGACGGTCTTGATCCCGGTCTTCTGCTGAAAGTCACTGAGGGTGGTCTCGCCGATATAATCGGACCAGTTGTAAAAATGAACCACAGGGGCTGCCTGGGTCAGATTTGCAAACCCCAGGGTCAGGGCCAGCGTTGCCATCTTGGTCATGTGCACTTATCAGTCCTCATTTGTGTGATTTTGCCAGTCGCGCATCCATACGCGCCGTCCAACCTGTCGGGTGGTCACCACCCTCCCGGCCGAACTGCGGACCGGGAGGGGTACTCGTCACTCTTACTTGCCTGACTTGATCTTGGTCCAGCTGCGGGTCATCAGACGCTGCACCTTGGCCGGCAGATCCGGGAAGGTGTAGATCTTCTTGAGGGTATCCGGCGTCGGGTAGATACCCGGGTCGGTACGGATCGCCTCGTCCACCAGCGGCGTGGCCGCCTTGTTGCCGTTCGGGAACTGCACCACGTTGGTGATGTTCGCGATCACGTCCGGCTTCATCAGGTAATTGATGAAGGTGTGGGCCGCCTCGACGTTCTTGGCATCCGCCGGGATGGCGATCATGTCGAAGAAGCTGCCTGCCCCCTCTTTCGGAATGGTGTAAGTCAGGCTGACACCGTTCTTGGCCTCGGCGGCACGCGCCTTGGACTGCTGCAGGTCACCGGAGTAACCCACTGCCACGCACAGGTTGCCGTTGGCCAGATCCGAAATGTACTTGGAGGAGTGGAAATAGGCGGTATAGGGACGGATGGAGAGGAACAGCTCCTCTGCCTTCTTCAGCTCATCCGGCTTCTGGCTGTCCGGCTTGAAGCCCAGGTATTGCAGGGCGGCCGGCAGCATTTCGGTCGGCGAGTCGAGGAAGGAGACACCGCACTCCTTCAGCTTGGCCATGTTCTCCGGCTTGAACACCAGATCCCAGGAGTCCACCGGGGCATCGGCCCCCAGCACGGCCTTCACCTTCTCGGCGTTGTAGGCATAGCCGATGGTGCCCCACAGGTAAGGGATGGAGTATTGGTTGCCCGGATCGCTCGGTTCGAGCGCCTTGAGCAGGTCGACGTCCAGGTTCTGCCAGTTGGAGAGTTTGGACTTGTCCAGCTTCTGGAAGACACCTGCCTTGATCTGCTTGGCCAGGAAGGGGTTGGACGGTACGACGATGTCATAGCCCGACTTGCCTGCCAGCAACTTGGCTTCCAGCACTTCGTTGCTGTCGAACACGTCGTAGACCACCTTGATGCCCGTCTCCTTCTGGAAGTTTTCCAGCGTATCCGGCGCGATGTAGTCGCTCCAGTTGTAGACGTGCAGCACCTTCTCGTCGGCCATCGCCCCGGTACTCATCATGACCAGCGCCACGGAAGCAGCCATCATTCCCTTTTTAAAAGACATAGTCCTTGTCTCCTAAGCAAATTGTATGCGTAAGCCAACCTGCCCGGTTCCCGCCTATTCCCGCAGCTTTGCAGCCGTCAGGTCCAGACTGAGCCTGGCCAGTTTGACCAATTCATCCACCTGTTCCTCGGTGATCACCAAGGGGGGCGATATGATCATGGTATCGCCGACAGCCCTCATCACCAAGCCATTGTTAAAACAGAACTCCCGACAGGTCATCCCGGCATGGAGCTCGGCCGGGAAGCGACGTTTCGTCTGCTTGTCCTGCACTATTTCCAGCGCGGCGACCAGGCCTTTTCCACGGGTTTCCCCCACCAGCGGATGGTCCGCCAGCTCAGCCCAGCGGCGCTGCAAATAGGGGCCGATACTATCATGAACTCGCTTAACTATGCTCTCCCTTTGCATAAGCTGGATGTTGGCAATGGCCACGGCGCAGGCGACCGGATGGCCGGAATAGGTGAAGCCATGGTTGAACTCGCCCCCCTCTTCCACCAGCACCCTGGCAACCCTGTCCCCCACCATCACGGCGCCCATCGGCAGATAGCCGGAGGTAATGCCCTTGGCCAGGCACATGAGGTCGGGTTTGATGCCAAAACCTTCACTGGCAAACCAGTGACCGGTGCGGCCAAAGCCGCAGATCACCTCGTCGGCGATGAGCAGGATGCCGTACTGGTCGCAGATGCGCTGGATCTCGGGCCAGTAGCTCTCGGGGGGAATGATGACCCCCCCCGCACCCTGGATAGGCTCGCCGATGAAGGCGGCCACCTTGTCCACCCCCAGTGCCAGGATCTTCTCTTCCAGCTGGCGGGCACGGGCCAGACCGAACTCGTGGGCGCTCATGCCCTCTCCCTCACCGAAGTGATAGGGCTGGTCGATGTGTACTATACCCGGAATGGGCAAGCCGCCCTGGGCGTGCATCCCCTTCATGCCGCCCAGACTGGCCCCCGCCACGGTGGAGCCGTGATAGGCATTGTGGCGGCTGATGATCACCTGCTTGTCAGGTTGTCCCTTGCTGGCCCAGTAGTGGCGCACCATGCGCAGCACGGTGTCGTTGCACTCGGAACCCGAACCGGTGAAGAAGACGTGGTTGAGGTGGGAAGGCGTGATCTCGGCCAGCAGGGTGGCCAGCTCGGCAGCAGGGGGGTGGCTGGTCTGGAAGAAGAGGTTGTAGTAGGGCAGTTGCTGCATCTGGCGGGTGGCGGCATCCACCAGCTCCTGACGGCCGTAGCCCATGTTGACGCACCACAGACCCGCCATCCCGTCCAGAATGCGCTTGCCTTCGGAGTCTTCCAGATAGACGCCTTCGGCCTTGGTGATGATGCGACTGCCCTTCTTGTTCAGGGCCTGAAAATCGGTAAACGGATGCAGATGATGGCTGGCTTCCAGTTGCTGCCACTCACGGGTGGTGTGCTGCATTGCTTGCTCCTCGGTTCCTTCGATTCGGCGAATCTTGTCGCCATTCATGAGGGCACGGGTGGCCTGCCCGGTCACTGCCATTCACGGGGCTGGCACTCTCTTGCCTGCTCGATGCCTTTCCATGGGGCGAACATCGTCGCCAGTTGATTGCAGGTGACGCCCCTCTCCATTGCGAGAGCGGGCCTCACCTATACTCGGTGCCTTCCGGGTCGCGGGCGCCGCCGCGAGACGGGCCTTCGGCACCTTGCTTGCGATATGACGGGGAGAGGCCTCGCCTCCCCCGGGGACAGATCAGACGTTCAGCAACAGGAATTCCCGTTCCCAGCGGCTGATCACGCCGAAGTAGGTCTCGTACTCCTTGCGCTTGACGGCCACGAAGGCGCGGATGAAGCGCTCCCCCAGCATGTCCTTGATGGGTTCACACTGCTCCAGGTGGCTCAGCGATTCCTCCAGCGAGCGGGGCAGGCTGTAGGGCAGGTCATAAGCACTCGCCTTCATCTCCTGCATGGGTTCGAGCTTCTCCAGCATGCCGAGGTAGCCGCAGGCCAGGGTGGCGGCCAGGGCCAGATACGGGTTGGCATCGGCCCCGGCGAAGCGGTTCTCGACCCGACGTGCGCTCGGTTCGGAGAAGGGGACCCGCAGGCCGCAGGTGCGGTTTTCCACACCCCACTGCACGTTGCGCGGCGCACTCTCGCCAAAGGTGAGGCGGCGGTAGGAGTTGACGTTCGGCGCCAGCAGGGCGGTCACTGCCGGGGTGTATTTCTGCAGGCCGGCGATGAAATGCATGAACAGATCGGAGTTGCCCCCTTCGCTGGTACCAAACAGGTTGTTGCCATCCATGTCTTCCAGGCTCTGGTGGATGTGCATGGCGGAACCCGGTTCGTTGCTCATGGGCTTGGCCATGAAGGTGGCATAGATGCCGTGGCGATGAGCGGCCTCGCGCATGGTGCGCTTGAACAGAAACACCTGGTCGGCGAGATCGATGGCATCCCCGTGCAGGAAGTTGATCTCCATCTGGGCGGCGCCGGATTCATGGATCAGGGTGTCCACCTCAAGCTCCTGGGCCTCGCAGTAGTCGTACATGTCCTCGAAGATGGGGTCGAATTCGTTCACCGCATCGATGCTGAACGACTGGCGGGCCGTTTCCGGGCGGCCGTTGCGGCCCACCGGCGGCACCAACGGATAGTCGGGATCTTCGTTGCGGGTCACCAGGTAGAACTCCAGCTCCGGCGCCACCACCGGCTTCCAGCCCTGCTTCTCGTAGAATGACAGAACCCGGCGCAGCACGGAGCGGGGAGCGATGTCGATGAGCTTGCCGTTGACGTCAAAGCAGTCGTGGATCACCTGGGCGGTGGGCTCCAGCGCCCAGGGTACGAAACGAATGGTGTTGGGATCGGGATAGAGCTGCATGTCCCGCTCCAGCGGGTCTATCATGCTGTCGTCATCCGGGTACTCGCCGGTCACCGTCTGGGTGAAGATGACCTCGGGCAGCCGCATGCCCCCTTCGCGCAGAAACTTGTTGGCTGGAATGATCTTGCCTCGGGCATTGCCGGTGAAATCCGGAAACAGGCACTCCACTTCCGTGATGCGATTGCTCTCCATCCAGCCCTTGATACTGTCCATGTTAAACCCCGACTTTACGGTTGCCATTGTCAAGGGTGTCTAATATAAGGAACACCCTTGTTAAGAAAATGTAATCGACCACACCATAAAAGCCCGTGATAAAGGCCTTTGTCAAGCAGCGGTGTTTAAAAAACTATAAACAACGGCCTGTATAATGACCAGCTCGGCACCAAATACTAAACACTTTGTGTCACGATCAGCCCACTGCAAGCTCGATGCCAACGGCGGCGGGATCTCGTTCGATACTCAGTCAGACCCTGTCGGAGAAGGCCCATTTCTTTGCAAGGGCGCACACTCCTTATCCAATTTCCTTTGCATGTCTGCATTTTTTTGGTACAAGGCCCGCCCTGATTTGCACTCTCCTGCATGGATTTGGTGCAAAACGGGATACAAGGGCTTGGTCTGACGACAGACAGCCCCCATCAATGGGTAACATTGGGAAACTGACTGGTAGCAAACCGTATGTGTGATTTCATGACAGAAGACCAACTGACCTTCTACAAAGGCCAGATCGAGCGACAAATCCTTGAGCTCGAAGAACGTCTCAACTCCCAGGCCAGCCAGGCTATCGCCACCGATACCAACGAGATGGCGGATGAAATTGACCGTGCCAGTGTCGAGGAGGCCCGTCGCCTGGAGCTGAACCGCATCGAGCACGACAAGTTGCACCTGCGCAAGCTGAAAGGGGCGTTGAAGCGGATCAATGAAGGGGATTTCGGCTATTGCGAATCCTGTGGCGACGAGATCTCTCTCAAGCGGCTGCAGGCCCGTCCCGAGTCCCGCTTCTGTGTTGAATGCCAGAGCACCAAGGAATTCAACGACACTCACGTGTTCCGTCGCGTCGCCTGATGCGGCGAACAAGCCCGGCCTCGGTACGAGCCGGGCACAGGGCAGGCCATGCCCGAAGATGACGCGGCCGGGTGATCCCCGGCCCCTTTCACAGCAAGAGCGTGACAACTTCTGTTAGACTCCGGGCAAGTCCCGGATCCTACAGGAGATCAAAGCGTGAAATGGCTCATCAGGCTGTGCTTGTGCCTGCCATTGCTGGCACAAGCACAGACGCTCACCGTCAAGGTCCCCAGCCGACCGATCAACGATCTCGACAACGAATACCAGCTCAAGCTGCTGGAACTGGCGCTCAACCACGCCGGGCAGCCCTACAAGCTGGAGCGGGTCGACCTCAATCTCAACCAGTACAGCCTCCAGCAGGCGCTTGCCAAGGGCAAGGTCATCAATGTGTTCTGGATGGGTACCTCCAGCGCGCTGGAATCCTCCCTCACCGCAGTGCCAATCCCGCTGTTTCGTGGCCTGGAAGGGCTGCGCCTCTCCTTCATTCACGCCGATGCCCAGGAGCGGTTCAACCAGATCAACACCCTGGCAGACCTCAAGAAACTGAAAGCCGCACAGGGGGTGGGCTGGGCCGACAACAAGATCCTGGAACTGGCAGGCATTCCCACCTATGCCGGGCGCTACAGCAACCTGTTTCGCCTGATGAATGACGGCGACAAGCTGGACTTCTTCCCCCGTGGTCTGGTGGAAATCTTCGCCGAACGCAGCGAGCTGGCGGCACAATATCCCAACCTGGTGATCGATCAGCACCTGCTGATCCGCTACCCCTTCGCCGAGTTCTTCTTCGTCAGCCCGGAGTCGCCGAAGCTGGCCAAGGCGATCCAGACCGGCCTCGAGCGTGCCTATGCCGACGGCAGCTTCATGGCGTTCTTTCGGGAGAACCCCAAGATCCGCGAGGCCCTGGCCAGCGCGAATCTGGAGCAGAGAGTCACCATCGCCCTGCCCAATCCCGACATGACCCCCTTGCTCAAAAGCATTCCGGCCCAATATTGGGAATATCCACCGTCGCAGGAGTAAACGGACACGATATCCGGCGTTGAGAATATCCACCGCTGCGAGCATAAACGGACACGGTATCCCGGCGTTGGGAATATCCGCCGCCGGGAGCGTGATCAGCCGCGGGTCATCCCATCCGGTGGGCGCAGCCCGCCGCAGACGCACAGGAACGCGAGGTCGCCCGGCCTCAATACGCGCACCAGGGAGGTGCCATGAAACGACTGGATGACTGGTTTCGCGACTACGGCCAGAGCCATCAACACCCCGTCAATGTGGCCATCCACAAGGTGGCGGTGCCAGGCATCTACCTCTGCATCCTGGCACTGCTCTGGTGCCTGCCCGCTGGTCCCCTGCCAGCGTCCCTCAACTGGGCGGAGCTGGCGGCCATCCCGGTGCTGGTCTTCTACCTGCGGCTGTCGTTGACGATCTTTACGGGGATGACGGCCCTGACCGCCCTGGGGCTGGCCTTCTGCCACGTCTGGCAGGGGCCGCTGCTGTGGCCTGCCCTTATCGGGTTCGTGCTGTTCTGGATAGCCCAGTTCGTCGGTCACCATATCGAGGGGAAACGCCCCTCCTTTCTCACCGACCTGCAATTTCTGCTGGTAGGCCCCGCCTGGGTGCTGGCCAGCCTCTATCGTCGTTTGGGCATCCCTTTCTGAGGGAGGCCAACAGGAGAGACCATGAGACATCTTCAGACCCTTGCTCGCACCCTGCCCCTGCTGCTGGGGGCACTGATGGCCGGCCCGGTGCTGGCCGACAAGGCCGATCCCGTCGGCGAGGTGAGCACCGCTTTCAAGCTGCTCGGCCCCAACCACAAGATCCTGGTGGAGGCGTTCGACGACCCGAAAATCGCCGGTGTCGCCTGCTATCTGGCCCGCCCCAAGACCGGCGGCGTCAAGGGCGGACTCGGGCTGGCGGAAGATCCCTCCCACGCCTCCCTCTCCTGCCACCAGATCGGCCCCATCACCCTGCCCGCCAGGCTGAAGGCGGGGGAAGAGGTGTTTGATGTCAGCACCTCGCTGGTGTTCAAGGAGCAGAAGGTGGTGCGTTTTTACGACGAGAAGCGCAATGCCCTTGTCTATCTGACTTACAGCACCAAGTTGGTGGATGGTTCGTACAAGAGTGCAGTGAGTGCCGTCCCCATCATGCCCTGGGATTGAAACAGCACCACTTATCCCGTGATGACGGTCACTATTTGTTGTAATTTAACCACATCATTATCTACGGAGAGCGCACCATGAGAGTCGCCGTTTTCAGTACCAAGAGCTACGACAAGGAACATTTCCACCAGGCCAACGCCCAGTACGGTTTCGATCTGGAGTTCTTCGACGTGCGGCTGGAGGCCAAGACGGCCCGTCTCGCCCACGGCTTCCCCGTGGTCTGCCTGTTCGTCAACGATGATGCCGACCGCGAAGTGCTGACCGAGCTGGCGCAGTACGGCACCAGGGTCATCGCCCTGCGCTGCGCCGGTTACAACAACGTGGATCTGGCCGCCGCCAAGGAGCTGGGACTCAAGGTGGTGCGGGTGCCTGCCTACTCCCCCGAGGCCGTTGCCGAACATGCGGTGGGCCTGATGATGACCCTCAACCGCCGCATCCATAAGGCGTATCAGCGCACCCGGGACGCCAACTTCTCCCTGGAGGGGCTGGTCGGCTTCAACATGCATGGCCGCACCGCCGGCATCATAGGCACCGGCAAGATCGGCATCGCCACCTTGCGCATCCTCAAGGGGTTCGGCATGCGCCTGCTGGTGAGCGATCCCTATCCGAACCAGGCGGCCATCGATCTGGGCGCCGAGTACGTGGATCTCGATACTCTATTCCGTCAGTCCGATGTCATCAGCCTGCACTGCCCCCTGTTCAAGGAGAACTATCACCTGCTGAACAAGGAGGCCTTCGCCAAGATGAAGGACGGGGTGATGATCATCAACACCAGCCGGGGCGGCCTGCTCGACTCCAACGCCGCCATCGAGGCCCTCAAGACTGCCCGCATCGGCGCCCTGGGGCTAGACGTCTACGAGGAGGAGGAAGACCTCTTCTTCGAGGACAAGTCCAACGAGGTGATCACCGACGACGTCTTCCGCCGCCTGTCTGCCTGCCACAACGTGCTGTTCACCGGTCACCAGGCCTTCCTGACCCGGGAGGCACTACACGCCATCGCCGACACCACCCTCAGCAACATCCAGGCCATCGAGAGCCAGGGCCGCTCTGACAACGAAGTGGAGTGATCCCTGAGGCGTTGTCGCCACGCCATTGATCCCGCCGCCGGGTTGTGAGACCCGGCGGCATCGGGTAGGCTACCAGCCCTTTTTTGTACAGGAGTCTGGCCAGCATGTTCATCGGATTTGATTACGGTACCTCCAACTGTGCCGTCGCCGTGATGGAACAGGGCAGCCCCAGGCTGCTGACCCTCTCCGGTTCCCATTACCTTCCCTCCACCCTGCACGCCCCCCACCGGGACGCCATCGCCGGCCTCCTGGCCGAAGGCCTGGCCCCCGTCCAGCAGAGCGAATACCTCAAGCTGCGCGGTCCCGTGGTGACCCGTGCCCAGGCGGTGCGCCGCCAGATGCGCGAAGAGGGACTCATCGACGAGCTGAGCTTCGGCGGTGCGGCGCTGGCGCGCTATCTGGAAGAGCCGGACGAGGGCTACTACATCAAGTCCCCCAAATCCTTTCTCGGGGCCTATGGCCTCAAGGCTACCCAGATCGCCCTGTTCGAGGACATTGTCTGCGCCATGATGCTGCACGTGCGCCGGGAGGCGGAGCAGCAGACGGGCAGCACCATCCGCCAGGCGGTGATCGGCCGACCGGTCAACTTCCAGGGACTGGCGGGGGAAGAGAGCAACCGCCAGGCCATCGCCATCCTGAGGGAGGCGGCACGCCTCGCCGGGTTCGAGCGGGTGGAGTTCCTCTATGAGCCGGTGGCCGCCGGCTTCGAGTTCGAAGCGCGCCTCACCGAGGATGCGGTTGTGCTGGTGGTGGACATCGGGGGCGGGACCACCGACTGCTCCGTGCTGCGCATGGGCCCGAGCCACCGTGACCAGCTGGATCGCAGCGGCGACCTGCTCGGTCACAGCGGCCAGCGCATCGGGGGCAACGACTTCGACATCCGCCTGACCGTTGAGGGCATGATGCCGCTGCTCGGCATGCACGAGACCCTCAAGACCGGCAAGCCACTGCCCCATCCCCTGTTCTGGGACGCCGCCGCCATCAATGACGTCAGTGCCCAGAGCCGTTTCTACAGCCTGGATACAGCACGTCAGTTGCAGGATCTCCAGCTCGACAGCCAACCCGGCAGCAAGCTCCCGCGCCTCGCCAGCCTGCGGGCCCACAAGCTGAGCCATCAACTGGTGTGGCGCGCCGAGCAGGGCAAGATCGCCCTCTCCGACCACGAGCACAATCACCAGACCCTGAACGAGCTGGAAAAAGGGCTGGAGGCGGCACTCACCCGCCCCCAGCTGGCCAGTGCTTCCGCCCCCTTGCTGGAGAAGATTGGCGAGCTGATGGACGAGGCTATCCTGGCGGCAGGCGTGCAGCCTGACCGGGTCTTCGTCACCGGCGGCAGTGCCCGCTCCCCCCTCATCAAGGCCTTCATCCAGCAGAAACTGCCCAAGGTACCGCTGGAGGGGGGTGATGACTTCGGTTCGGTGGCCTCGGGCCTCGCCCGCTATGCCGAGCGCCTGTTTGCGGACTGAGACGGCCAGGGGAGCCATGGGGGACCTGTAGACAGGTTCGCTCGGGGCGGGTGTTGCCATTTGCCGACACCCCCTCTTCCCCCGGGGCGACAGAAGCGGTCGGGCTCCTCCCCCCTCGCCCTGCCGCCTGGGCCCGGGGACAGGTATGCTTGTCATACCCACCACCGGAGCCCCTTCAATGCCCAGATACCTGCTACTGCTGCTCGCCCTGCTTCTGCTCAGCGCCTGCAGCAGTGCTCCCCGCTTTGCCTCGCAAGACCTGCAACACCATCACTGGGTGCTCGATCGGCTGGATGGCCAGGCCATCGCCAGCCGCCGCAGCAATCCCCCCGACATCGAGATCGGTGAGCACTTCACCGTCAACGGCATCGCCGGTTGCAACCGCTACTTCGGCCAGGGTCACCTCAAGGGGAACAAGCTCTGGGTCACCAGCCTCGGCAGCACCGCCATGGCCTGTCCCCCCGAACTCGATCTGATAGAGCAGGCCGTGCTCGCCACCCTGACGGAGGGGGCCACACTGAGCGGTTCCACCCAGACCCTGATCCTCCAGGGAAAACGGCACCGTTTGGAATACAGACTGCAAGACTGGGTGTACTAGGGCTCACAAAACCGCTCGCCAGCAGGAACAACTGGCCAGGCTGTGGCACAATATGAGGCATTGTTAGCAATGGAGGCTGCCTCAGCCATGTCGATGGATCGCCTGTTTGGCAAGATCAAGCAACTGCCCACAATTCCGAAACTGCTGCACGAGCTGATGCAGAGTTTCAACGACGAGAATGCCCGCATCGACGAGATCGCGGCCAAGATCGCCATGGACCAGGTGATCAGCGTCAAGGTACTGCGGATGGCCAACTCCGCCGCCCTGCGCCGTGGCAATGAAATCACCTCCATCGAACAGGCGGTGATCCGCCTCGGTTTCAACCGCCTGCGCTCCGTGGTGGTCGCCTCCGGCATCATCAGCAGCTTCAAGGCCCCCCCCGGCTTTGACAAGCTCCACTTCTGGACCCAGACCTTCCAGGTCGCCACCATTGCCCGCACCCTGGCACAGCAGACCACCTCGGTGGATCCCGAGACCGCCTTCACCTGCGCCCTCATTCACAACATCGGCGAGCTGCTGATCCAGAGCACCCTGCCGGAAGAGGCGGGGCTCATCAATCTGGCCATCGAGAAAGGCAGCAGCCGGGTCGATGCCCAGCGGGAGATGCTGGGTTACGACTATGCCCAGCTCGGCGCAGAGCTGGCGCGGCGCTGGAACCTGTCGCCCGCCTTCGTGGATGCCATCGCCCAGCAGCTCGACCCCCTCTCCCACGATCCGGTCAGCAAGGAGGCCGTGCTCATCCGGCTCGCCGTCTTCGTCTCCTTCGCCTGGCAGGCCGGCGTACCGGCACAGGCCATCATCGCCCGTTTCCCCAGAACCCTGGCTGACCAGCTGGGGCTGGATCCCGCCAGCCTGGCGGATCAGCTGGAGCAGCTCCACGAGCAGGGCAACGCCCTGGCCGATTTGCTGACCCAGTAGATGTACAACGGCCGATCAGCAGGAGCCGGATCCCCGTCTCATTCTGGCGGATCAGCTCGAACAGCTGCACGAACAAAGCAATGCCCTGGCCGATTTGCTGACCCAATAGCGTCACGGCAGACCGCCCAGCCAAGCCGGAAGCACCGTCTCATTCTGGCCGGTCGTCACATACACACGCCCATGGACGGGATAAGATGGCCTGCGCCCATCCCCCACTCCTGAGCCTCTCTGACACAGTAGATACCATGACCCATCCCTTCCTGTTTCACCCCCAGGCGGCACCCTGGTTCAAAGAGAGTGCCGACACCCTGCAGCTCACCCTGTTCAGCGAGCTGGACGCCCCCATCCGCGAGGTGTGGCTGCGCCACGAGCCGGACAACGAGGAGTATCTGGTCGCCATGACGCCGGTCGCCACCCGGGACAGGCTTCAGGTCTGGCAGGTCGAACTGCCGCTGGCCAGGGGGCAGGAGATCCACCTCTACTGCTTCAAGTGCCTCACCGACGAGGAGCAGTGGTGGCTGCACGGGGCGGGCGTCAGCGCTGCCATGCCGCCGCGGGAGCAGCATTTCCGCTTCAACAGCCATCACCAGCCCCCAGCCTGGGTACAGGATCAGGTGTTCTACCAGATCTTCCCCGACCGCTTCTGCAACGGCGACCCGTCGCTGAGCGTCAAGCATCACGAGTACGAGTACAGGGGCAAGGCGGTCATCAGCAAGGCCTGGGGCGAGCCGGTCAGCCGCCACGAAGAGGGGCACGGCGCCTGTGAATTCTACGGCGGGGATCTGGCGGGCATCGACGCCAAACTGCACTACCTGCAATCCCTGGGGGTGACGGCGCTCTACCTCAACCCCATCTTCGATTCGCCGAGCAACCACAAGTACGACACCCAGGACTACTTCAAGGTGGATGCGCACCTCGGTACCAATGCCCAGTTTGCCGAGCTGACCCGCAACCTGCACCAGCGCGGCATGAGGATCATCCTGGATGCGGTGGTCAACCACACCTCCACCGAGCACCCCTGGTTCTGCCCACCGCTGGGCGCCCAGAGCAACCCGGACTCCCCCTGGCGCAGCTTCTACACCTTCGATCAGGAAGGGGATTATGTTAGCTGGAAAGGGATCCGCAGCCTGCCCAAGCTGGATTTCTCAAGTGAACAGGTGCAGGACGCCGTTTATCGGGCAGACAACGCCATTCTGCGCTACTGGATGCGCGCCCCCTACCAGATCGATGGCTGGCGCTTTGACGTCATCCACATGCTGGGGGAGCGGGGCACTGCCGAGGGCAATCGCGGCCATGTACGCGCCATTCGCGGCGCGGTGAAGCAGGAGAATCCGGACGCCTACGTGCTGGGCGAGCACTTCTTCGAGGCGAGCCAGTGGCTGCAGGGGGATCAGGAGGACGGCGCCATGAACTACTACGGCTTCGCCCACCCCATCCGCGCCTTCCTGGCGGGGCAGGACATCGCCTATCACCCCATCAAGATCAGCGCCACCGAGCTGGATCACTGGCTCAAGCTGGCGCGGGCCCATATTCCGTTCAAGAACCAGCTGGCCCAGTTCAACCTGCTGGACAGCCACGACACCGCCCGCTTCCTGCACCTGCTGGGAGAAGACAAGCAGCGGATGCGACTCGCCGCGACCCTGCTCATCACCTACATCGGCGTGCCCTCCATCTACTACGGCGACGAGGTGGGGCTCTCCGGCGGCAACGACCCGGACTGCCGCCGCTGCTTCCCCTGGGATACCACCGACTGGGATCACGTGCTGCACGACCACTATCGCCGCCTGATCCAGCTGCGCCGCCAGCGCCCGGCCCTGCGTCGGGGAGACATCCAGACCCTCTACGCCGGCCCTCACAGCTATGTGTTCGCCCGTACCCTGCAAAGCGATCAGGTGGTGGTCGCCTGCAACCGCCACCCCACGGAGCCGCGCACCATCAGCCTGCCCCTGTGGCAGACCGCCAGCCCCGCCAGCCGCTTCACCGACGCCTTCAACGGCGACAAGTTCGAAGTGGTGCAGGGGGAGGTGCAGCTCACCATCCCGGCCAACTCCGCCAGGGTACTGCTGTCGAGCTAGGGATAGCGGCAATAGAAAACCGGCGCTCGGGGCGCCGGTTTTTTTATGCCTGCATCCCCCGAAGTGGCGGATGCTGCCTCATCGCTATTTTTCGATTCAATAACCCTACGCCGCCATGTGTGATGCGACGAATACATCAAACATCATCTCTTCATCAGTAGTTGATGCTGACATAGGGGACTTCGGTCACATCCCACGCCTGCTTGAGGTAGACGGTGAGCACGAAGAAGAAGTTGGCCAGCAGATTGGCGAAGCGATAGAGGATGGGATCGAAGCGCACACCGCTCTCTTCCAGGCGCACCAGCAGACGCACCACCTTCTTGCTGCCACAGCGGCACAGGTGCAGGGTGGGAATGGGCTGGGGCCCCTGGGGCAGCACGAAGCCGGTCACCCGGCCGCGACTCGCCTCGTTGTAGTGATCGTACCGCCCCTTCAGCCAGTCCAGATCCTCCTCGAAGATGCCGAGCCGTCCCCGCACCGAGCCGTTGAGGTTGTAGATGAGCCGCTGCAGGGTCGCCAGATCCGCCATCACGGGCCGGGTATCCTCATCCGGCATCAGATGAGAGAGCACGGCCCCCACCTGGCAGCAGAGCTCGTCGGTGGCGATCTCGTAGTCGCACTGGAACTGGGTTTCGAAGATGAAGGGGTAGCAGAGCTCGCGCTTGTCTCTTGGCTTCTTGGGGTTCATGGCATCGCCGGGCTGGGGAAAAGGGCAGTGTGCCAGCCCGGGGACGGGCTGGCAAACACCCCGCCCCCGCCGGCATCACGGGGGCGTCGCCAGACTAGCCGGTCGCCATCTGCTGGCCAAGCAGCCTCATGGCTTCCAGCATCCGCTGGTTGAAGCCCATGAAGCCTGCCCCCTGGGTCGCCCCGTCCTGACCCCGCGCCGCCAGCACGGTGGGTGTCAGCGCCTCCTGCTGGGAAGGGGGCAGCAGGGCGTCGGCCTGCTGCTGCAACCGGCTGAGCCTCGGCAGGTAGTCCGCCAGGGGCTTGAGGCTCTCCTGCAGGGAACTGGCCCCCTGGTAGGTCTGACTCAACTTGGCCGATTGCTTGAGCTTGAGGGAGTAGGAGACCAGCTGGCTGTCATCCAGTTGCAGCCCGTTCAGCCCGTCCGCCAGGGTCTTGCCGTCGCCCCCCTTGAAGAACTGCCCGGCCAGCTCGTCCAGCCCCTTGATCAGGGTGCCGATGGCATCCATCTCGGCACTGTCGAGATCCCCCTCCAGGGAGAAGTCGAAGCTCTGGCTCGACTTGAGGCTGAACTGGCTGCCGCCCCCATCGCTCTGGGACTTGAACTGCCAGCTGTCGCTGAAGCGCAGCATCACCTTGTCCCCGTCCCGGGTCTCGATCTCGAGGAGGGCCTGCTGGCGGCTGGCCATCCTGGCATCCCCCAGATCCGTGGTCGACACCTTGCCGAAGAACTCCTTCTCGAACTCGTCGAGCCCCTTCTGGATCAGCTTGTAGCTCTGATCCATGCCGGTCTTGATGTCCTCGTTGTCCGCCCAGTCACCGAGCTGCTTCCTGGCGTCACCGAAGCCCTTGTCCACCCCCTTGCGGGCCTGCTCCATCATCTTGGTCAGGTCGTCGTCGGACTTGCCGTCCGCACGGGCCGCGCCTATCCGCCCGGTGACGAACTGCAACACGTTGTCCGCCACCGACTGGAAATCGAACAGGGTCTCCGGAGTCACCTCCTGGGGCTCCTGCACCTTGGGTGCCTTGTAGCCCTGGCCGTTGATCTCCAGCGCAAATTGCAGCGCCTGCTGGATCAGCACCTGGGCCCATTTCGGGGGCTTGTTCAGGGAGACCTCATCCCCCTTGTCCGCCGTCTTCGACTCCGTCTGTTGAGGCGATTTGGGAGCAATGCCCACTCCCTTGGGTTGGGCTGCGCCCATGCCATCAATTTGCATCATTACTCTCCCGCCTATAGTGGTGGATCGGTTATCGGCCCGACTGGCCACTTCTTGACCACAAAAAACTTGGACAATCCGCAACGGCCTTTTAAAATCCCCACCCTTTGGTTGGCTGCGGCCTTCCCCCGGTCTTTCCCCGGCTCAGCCCGGTGCATGCGAGGTATCCATGACTCAATCCCAGCCCTCTTCCGCCGACGCCCAGGGCAGACGGACTCCTGCCGACTACCAGGCCCAGCTCGACGAGAAGCGCGATCGCCTCACCCAGCTGTTCGCCCCCTTCAATCCGCCCGCGCTGGAGTTGCACGCCTCCCCCGCCGAGCACTACCGGATGCGCGCCGAGTTCCGCATCTGGCACGAGGGGGATGACCTCTTCCACTGCATGTATGCACCGGCCACCAAGGAGATCATCCGGGTCGACAGCTTCCCCACCGCCAGCCTGCTCATCAACCGGCTGATGCCGGTGCTGCTGGCCGGGCTTCGCCCGCACCCCGTGCTGCGCAAGAAGCTGTTCCAGATCGACTACCTCTCCACCCAGTCCGGCCAGATCTGCGTCAGCCTGCTCTACCACCGCAAGCTGGAAGCCGAGTGGCAGCAGGCCGCCGAGGCGCTGCAGGCCGACCTGCGGGCCAAGGGGTTCGAACTGCAACTGATTGGCCGCGCCCACAAGCAGAAGATCTGCCTGGGGGATGACTTCGTCATCGAACGCCTGACCGTGCAGGGGCGCGAGCTGGTCTACAAGCAGGTGGAAAACAGCTTCACCCAGCCCAACGCCGCCATCAACGAACAGATGCTGGGCTGGGCCCTGGACGTGACCAAGGGGAGCGAGGGGGACCTGCTGGAGCTCTACTGCGGCAACGGCAACTTCTCCATCGCCCTGGCGCAGAACTTTCGCAAAGTGCTGGCCACCGAGATCGCCAAGCCGAGCGTGGACTCCGCCCAGTTCAACATCGCCGCCAACGGTGTCGACAACCTGATCATCCTGCGTATGTCGGCGGAGGAGTTCACCATGGCGATGCGCGGTGAGCGGGAGTTCAACCGCCTCAAGGGGGTCGATCTCGGCGCCTACCAGTGCAACACCATCTTCGTCGACCCGCCCCGGGCCGGTCTGGACGACGCCACCGTCAAGCTGGTGCAGGATTACGACAACATCCTCTACATCTCCTGCAACCCCGAGACCCTGCAGACCAACATGGCCGTGCTCGGTGAAACCCACGAGATCGCCCGCTTCGCCCTGTTCGACCAGTTCCCCTGGACCCACCACATGGAAGCCGGGGTGTACCTGAAGCGCAAGGCCGGCTGATCCGGGCGGTTCCCCGGCTGCCCCATGGCAGCCGGGGCCGCTTTGGCCACTGAAGGGCACGGAGCCTGCCTCATCGGACCGCCCCGACCCGCCACGGGACAAGTGGGGCGGCCCGATGCCAACCGGTTCATCCTGTCCCCCCTTCTCCCCCGGGAGAAGGGGCAAAAACCCCCGCATTGATTAGTTATCCCGGTGCAGAGCGCGGACACAGCCGTTATGCTGGCGACACGCCCACTCACGCCATGACCGGGGAACTACGCCACCATGCCACGCGTTCTGTTTGTTGAAGACGATCCCGAGATAGGCCAGCTCATCAGCAGCTGGCTCGGTCGCCACGACATCGAGGTGCTGCTGGAGACCCGGGGTGACCGGGCACTCGACAGGGCCCTTGCCGAGCAGCCGGATCTGGTGCTGCTCGACATCATGCTGCCGGGGCAGGATGGCCTCTCCCTGTGCCGGGATCTGCGCCCGCGCTTTGCCGGCCCCATCGTCATGCTCACTTCGCTCGACAGCGACATGAACCAGATCCTGAGCCTGGAGCTGGGGGCCAACGACTACATCCTCAAGACCACGCCCCCCCCGGTGCTGCTGGCCCGGCTACGAGTCCAGTTTCGCCAGCAGGGGCAGAGCCAGCAGGCCGTGGTCCCCGCAGTCCCGCCCCAGCGCCTGCAGTTCGGCCGCCTCCAGATAGACGGCCCGGGTCGGGACGTGCGCCTCGATGGGGAGAGCATCCCCCTCTCCACCGCCGATTTCGACCTCCTGTGGGAGCTGGCCTGCCACGCGGGCCAGATCCTGGGGCGGGAGGCGCTGTTTCGCAGCCTGCGGGGGCGCGACTACGACGGCCAGGATCGCAGCATGGACGTGGCCATCTCCCGTCTGCGCCGCCGGCTCGGGGATGACAGCAACAACCCGACCCGTATCAAGACGGTGCGCCAGAAGGGTTATCTACTCGTACCCCAGGCTTGGGAATGAGCTGGTGTCTCACACGCCTGCACACCAGAAGCCAGGGAATGACAGCAACAACTCGATCTGGATCAAGACGGTGCGCCAAAAAGGTTACCTGCTGGTGCCCCAGGCCTGGGAATAAGCCCCGCCGAATGACCTTGATGCACTCAGCCTTCTCCCCTTGCGGGAGAAGGGTTGGGGATGAGGGGCAACAAGGCAATGTCCAGACGCAATCCAGGCAAGAGGAGAGCCCCGATGCGACGCCTGTTTATCCAGTTCTATCTGTTGCTGATAGGCTGCTTCGCCCTCGCCATTCTGCTCATCGGGCTGGTCTATCAGGTCAGTGCAGAGCGGGCGGGGGACCGTTATCTGGAGCGGATGATGCAAGGCTCCCTCGGCCTGCTCACTGGCGAGCTGGCCCGGCTGCCGCCGGAACACTGGGCCGCCCGCACCGGCGAACAGAGCCGCCAGCTCAATCTGCCGCTGCAGATCGGCGTCCTCGCCAACCAGCCCCTGGCCAGCGAGGATCAGGCCTTCCTCGAGGCGGGCAACATCGTCATCGTCGAGGAGGATGACACCTTCCTGCAGCGCATCCCGAACACCGACAAGGTGCTGATCGTCGGCCCCGTCCCCTACCTCTCCTACCTGCACGAGCTGCACTGGGTGGACGTGGGGCTGTTGCTGCTCATCGGCCTTTCCCTCGGCCTGCCCATCCTGCTCTGGCTGCGCCCCCACTGGCGCGGCCTGCAACAGCTCGAACAGACCGCCCGCCGGGTCGGCGACGGGGATCTCTCCTGTCGCACCGGTTTGCCGCCCGGCAGCAGCCTGGGCCGGGTCGGCCGCACCTTCGACCAGATGGCGGAGCAGTTGCAGGCCATGCTGGCCAGTCGCAAGCAGTTGACCGACGCCATCGCCCACGAGCTGCGCTCCCCCCTGGTGCGGCTGCGCTATCGCCTCGCCATGCTGGCCGAGCCTCCCTCACCCGAGGAGCAGCAGGGACTGGAGCGGGACCTCGGCGCCCTCGATGCCCTCATCGAGGAGATGCTGACCTATGCCAGGCTCGATCGCCCCGAACTGCCGCTGCAATGCAGCGATCTGGAGCTCGGCAGCTGGGCCGGCAGCCGCCTTGCCGACTGGCAGGCCCTGCGACCGGACAAGCGGCTCGACTTCGTGCGCCCGGCCATGGCTCTGCCCTGGCGCGGCGACACCCGATTGCTGGACCGGGCGCTGGAAAACCTCATCGGCAACGCCTTGCGCCATGCCACCAGCCAGGCAAGCCTCTGCATAGCGCGACAGGGGGACGACTATCTGCTGGAGGTGGCCGACGATGGCCCCGGCATCGATCCCGCGCTGGCCCCGCAAATCTTCGAGCCCTTCGTGCGCCTGGATCAGAGCCGGGACAGACGCACCGGCGGCGCCGGGCTGGGGTTGGCCATCGTGCGCAGCATCGCCCACCACCACGGCGGCGAGGTGCAACTGCTGCCAAGCAGCAGCGGTGCCCGTTTCTGCCTGACCCTGCCCGTACATTTGGATACAAACCGTCACCAGTCGCTCACTGAACCGCAGGTCGAACAGCCCTAGGATGAAGTCATGGAGAAACGCTCCATGTCATCAAACCGAACGAGGAACTGGAATATGAACAAGCTGATCCCCCTGACTCTGGCCGCTGTCTTCGCCCTGACCTCCGGCTTCACCATGGCCGCCACCCCGACCAAGGCCGCCGCTCCCCACGCCACCCAGACCAAGGTCGTGAAAAAGCATCACAAGGCTGCCCACGCCAAGGCGCCGGCCGTCAAGGTTGCCCCCAAGACCAAGTAAGCTGCCCGCTTCCGCCATGAAAAAGGGGCCCCCGACAGGGGCCCCTTCTGTTTTTTGCGTACTTGCCGTGACTCAACCCAGCATGTAATCCCCTGGCAGTTCGATGCGGGCCACCCCGGAGGCAACCGCCGCCAGCGCCACGGCACGGGCAACCCGCGGCAGCAGGCGGGCGTCCATGGGCTTGGGAATGACGTAATCCTTGCCGAAGGCGAGTTCACTCACGCCAGCGGCGGTCAGCACCTCGGCGGGCACCGGCTCCTTGGCCAGAGCCCGGATAGCCTCCACTGCCGCGATCTTCATGGCATCGTTGATGCGGCTGGCACGGGCGTCGAGGGCGCCGCGGAAGATGAAGGGGAAGCAGAGCACGTTGTTGATCTGGTTCGGGTAGTCCGAGCGGCCGGTACCCATGATGAGATCCCCGCGCACTGCGTGAGCCAGGGCAGGCTTGATCTCGGGGTCCGGATTGGAGCAGGCGAAGATCACCGGGTTGGGGGCCATCAGGGCCACCGCCTCGGCGGGCAGTACGTCCGGGCCGGAGACGCCGACGAAGACGTCAGCCCCCTCGATCACCTCCATCAGGGTGCGCAGGGGGGTGTCGTTGGCGAAACGCTGCTTGTACTGGTTGAGATCGGTGCGGCCGCTGTGGATCACACCCTGGCGGTCCAGCATGAAGATGTTGTGCGGCGCAGCCCCGCACTTGATCAGCAGATCCATGCAGGCGGTGGCGGCGGCGCCGGCGCCCATGCAGACGATGCGGCTGGTGCCAATCTCCTTGCCCTGCACTTCCAGCGCGTTGAGCAGCCCGGCTGCGGTGACGATGGCGGTACCGTGCTGGTCATCGTGGAACACCGGGATGTCGCAGCGGGCGATCAGCGCCTCTTCAATCTCGAAGCACTCGGGGGCCTTGATGTCTTCCAGGTTGATGCCGCCGAAGGTGTCGGCGATGGCGGCCACCGTATCGATGAACTGGGTGCTGGTCTCGTGCTTCACCTCGATGTCGATGGCGTCGATGCCGGCAAAGCGCTTGAACAGCAGGGCCTTGCCCTCCATCACCGGCTTGGAGGCCAGCGGGCCCAGATTGCCCAGCCCCAGAATGGCGGTGCCGTTGGAGATGACGGCCACCAGGTTGCCCTTGCCGGTGTAGCGGTAGGCATCGGCCGGATTGGCGGCGATCTCGCGTACCGGTTCGGCAACGCCCGGGCTGTAGGCCAGCGCCAGATCGCGAGCGGTCTCGGCGGGCTTGGTGAGGGCGATGGCGATTTTGCCCGGAACGGGTTGGGCGTGGTAGTCGAGTGCCTGTTGGCGGAGATCGTGCTGCTGATCGGACATGGGGGACCCCGATACGGAAATGAATGAGTGATGCGTTGGCTCGCCAGCGGGCGAGGGCTGAGGATCATAAAGAAATCCCCCGCCCTTTCACAGCATAAAATATCGCTGGATAGCAATGACACGCTAGTCAGTAGCATGTCATGCCACCCATAATTACCCAATTAGTTATAGATTCGATTTCAATCCATGACTGGAATGCCGGCTTTTGCCTCTGCCTGCCGGGCGATGGCCTCCGTCATCCCCTGGAAGATGAAGAGGTGAAACGGCAGCATGGCAAGCCAGTAGGCCAGCCCCCAGGCCCCCTGCGGATGCCAGTGGGCCGTCACCCGCAGCCGGGTCAGGCCGGACTCCAGGGGCTGGATGTTGAACTCCAGCCGACCGACGCCGGGGGCCTTCATGTTGAACAACAGATCCAGCCTGCGTCCTTCATCCACCCCGAGGATCTGCCAGGAGTCCAGCATGTCCCCCTTCACGAAGCGATCCGGGTTGGTGCGCCCCCGGGTCCGGGCCGGGCCGCCGATCAGATGATCCATCCATTCGCGCACCACCCACAGCTCGTTCATGTAGAAGTAGCGCTGCTCACCCCCCAGTTGCTGCAACACCTGCCACACCACCTCGGGGGCGGCGAGGCAATCCGCCTCCCCGCTGGCGGTGCGGTCGTAGAAGCCATATTCGGGATGGCGCCAGCGCAGACCAAGGGGCGTCTCCTCCCCGTGCTGCTCGGCACCGAGCCTCTGCTCCAGCGCCAGGCTCTCCGCCAGCGCCTCATCGAAGCTGAGTAGATGCTGGGGCAGCAGGGCGCGCAAGGGGCCGTCATCCGCCGGGATGTCGTGCTTGAGCCCCCCCACCAGCGCCTTGGCGATGGGCTGGGGAACCGAGGTGGCGAACTGCAGCCACCAGGCGGAGAGCCGGGGGCTCAAAAAGGGGATCGGAATGATGGGGCAGCGTTTGCCGATGTGGGCGGCGAACTTCTGGAGCTGCTGCTGGTAGCTGAGCAGCTCGGGGCCGGCCGCATTGAAGATCTGGCCATCCACCCCGTCGGCTTCCACCAGCCCGCCCAGATAGTGCAAGAGGTTGGAGAGGGCGATGGGGGGCGTGCGGGAACGCACCCACTTGGGCGTCACCATCATGGGCAGGTTGTACACCAGATCCCGCATCACCTCGAACGCCGCCGAGCCGGGGCCTATGATGATGCCGGCACGCAGCTCTACCGTGGGCACCCCTGCGCTGCGAAACAGCTCGCCACAGTAGCGCCGGGAGTTGAGGTGGCGACTGTTGCAGGGCTCGGGCTGGATGGCGCCGAGATAGACGATGCGGCGCACCCCGGCGGCACGGGCGGCGGCGGCGAAATTCTTCACTCCCTGCTGCTCCAGCCGGTGAAAACCGGCCCCCGCCCCCATGGCGTGTACCAGATAGAAGACGGTGTCGACCCCCGCCAGCGCAGGGGGCAGGGTGGCAGGCTTGAGGCTGTCGGCGAGGCGAAACGCCACCCCCTCCGGCAGACGGCAGGGACGACGGGCCCCGGCGATGACCCTGTACCCCAGACCCTGCAGATGAGGCACCAAGTAGGATCCTATGTACCCGGCAGCTCCCATCACCAGACATGTGCGCATCGGCTCTTCTCCCTTGGTTGAGCCAACACCATAGGGCAAAGCGGGGAATTACAGAATGGCGGCCAATAAAAAAGGCACCCGATGGGCGCCTTTTTCAGAATTCTTCAGAAGCAAGATTACTTCTTGGAGGTCAAACCACCGAAACGCTTGTTGAACTTGTCTACGCGGCCGCCGCTAGAAACTTCTTTCTGCTTGCCGGTGTAGAACGGGTGGCACTCGGAGCACACGTCCAGGTTCAGATCTTTACCGATGGTAGAGAAGGTGTTGATGACGTTACCGCAAGAGCACTTGGCGGTGATGGCTACGTAGTCAGGATGGATACCAGCTTTCATGGACAACCTCAATTATCAGGCCGTGTCGCCATCCGATCTCTTGTCGGACACCACACGATTGTTGAACACAGTTTCAAAGGCTGCGAATAATATAGGAAACGCCTGAGATCAGGCAAGTGGCTTCGCAGAAAAAATAGGCAACCCCTGGTGAATTCTTCCCAAACGCTGGATCTGGTTCGTGTGGCTGTGCCGGTGCCGTTACGCCGTCATTTCGACTATCTCTCTCCCCTGCCCTTGCCTGCCCCCGGTTGCCGGGTCGAGATCCCGTTCGGCCCGCAGACCCTGGTTGGTCTGGTGGTGGATCACCCGACCGAGAGCCAGGTCCCCCGCAACAAATTAAAACCCTTGAAGAGGGTGCTCGACAGCTCCCCCGTGCTGGGGCCCGACATTCTGGCGCTGATGGCCTGGAGCGCCGGTTACTACCAGCACCCGCTGGGGGAGGTACTGCCCCACGCCCTGCCTGTGCTGGTGCGCAAGGGGGAGCCCGCCGCCTATCGGGAGCTGGAGTTCTGGTTTGCCACCGATGCGGGCATGGCCATCGACCTCAACGAGCTCAAGCGGGCGGCCAAGCAGCAGCAGGCCCTCGCCTTGCTGCGCAAGGGGCCGCAGACCCCCTCCGCCCTCAAACAGGAGGAGATCCAGAGCGCAGCCCTCACCGCGCTGGAGAAGAAGGGACTGCTGGAGAAGCGCTCGCTGGAGCCGAGCCATGATGGCGACTGGGCCACCCGCTTCGAGCCGGGTGAGGGGCTGCGCCTCAACGGCGAGCAGGCGCTGGCGGTGGCCGCCGTCACCAGCCAGAGCAACAAGTTCGGTGCCTTCCTGCTGGACGGCATCACGGGCTCCGGCAAGACCGAGGTTTACCTCAGCATCCTCGAGCCCCTGCTCAAGGCGGGCAAGCAGGCGCTGGTGATGGTGCCGGAAATCGGCCTCACCCCCCAGACCATCAACCGCTTTCGCCGCCGCTTCAACGTGCCCGTGGTGGCGATGAACTCCGCCATGAACGACAGGGAGCGGCTCGATGCCTGGCTCGCCTGCCGCGACGGTGGTGCCGCCATTCTGATCGGCACCCGATCCGCGGTGTTCACGCCGTTCAAGGACCTCGGCATCATTATCATCGACGAGGAGCACGACGGCTCCTTCAAGCAACAGGACGGCTTTCGCTACCACGCGCGGGATCTGGCGGTGATGCGGGCCCATCGCGCCGGCATTCCCATCCTGCTTGGATCTGCCACCCCGTCGCTGGAGACATTGCACAACGCCCGCAGCGGCAAGTATCACCACCTCACGCTCACTCGCCGCGCTGGCAACGCCCAGACCGCTCGCCAGGTGATCCTGGATATCAAGAACGTGCGGCTGCAGGCGGGGCTCTCCCCCCAGCTGGAACAGCTGATGGCCGAGCACCTGGCGGCGGGCAACCAGGTAATGCTGTTTCTCAACCGCCGGGGCTATGCCCCGGCTCTTATCTGCCACCAGTGCGGCTGGAGTGCCGCCTGCGAGCGCTGTGACGCCTGGTACACCTGGCACCAGGCCGGGCGGCGGCTGCACTGCCACCACTGCGACAGCGTGCGCCCGCTGCCCCACCACTGTCCCGAGTGTGGCAGCAACGAGCTGATCGGCTCCGGGGTCGGCACCGAGCAGCTGGAGCAGCTGCTCGGCACCGTGTTCCCGCAATATCCGGTGGTGCGCATCGACCGGGACAACACCCGCCGCAAGGGGGAGCTGGAGACGCACCTCGGCGACATCAAGGCGGGCAAGTACAAGATCCTGATCGGCACCCAGATGCTGGCCAAGGGCCACCACTTCCCGGACGTGACGCTAGTGGGCCTGCTGGACGTGGATGGCGCCCTGTTCAGCGCCGATTTTCGCGCCGCCGAGAAGCTGGCCCAGCTCTACACCCAGGTGGCGGGCCGTGCCGGTCGCGCCAGCAAGCCCGGGTTGGTGGTGCTGCAGAGCCACCATCCCGAGCATGCCCTGCTGCAGGATCTGACCCAGAACGGTTACGGCCACTTCGCCGACACGGCGCTGAAAGAGCGCCGCCTGCTGGGGCTGCCACCGTTCAGCCATCAGGGGCTGTTCCGGGCCGAGGCCAACGGCCGCGACGAGGTACAGCTGTTCCTCAGTCGTCTCGCCGATACCCTGCGCAGCGCCCGCTATCCCCAGGTGCAGGTGCTGGGGCCCATCAGCGGCTTCATGGAGCGCAAGGCGGGCAAGTTTCGCATGCAGCTGCTGGTGCAGGGGCCCAGCCGGGCACCGCTGGCCCAGTTGCTCGACTGGGCAGTGAAGGAGCTGGAGGGGTGGCCCGAGGCCAAGCGGGTGCGCTGGAGTCTGGATATCGACCCCACGGAACTGAACTAGCGCGGCTCTGCCAGCACGGCCTCCGCCAACACCCTGGCCTGTTCCAGAGCCAGGGGCTGCTGATAGCTGTGGGCCATCACCACGGCCCCTTCCAGCAGCAGGCATAATCCGGTGGCCTGCACCTCGGTGCATTCGAGGGCCTCCCTGACCCAGTTAAGCAACGCCCGCTTGTGGGCCACCACCAGCTTGCGTACCGGGTGGCGAGGATCGGAGAACTCGGCGCTCGCGTTGATGAAGTTGCAGCCGTAGAAGTCGCTGCGGCCAAACCAGTCCGCAAAGCCATCGAGCAGCGCCAGCAACCTGGCCTCCCGCCCCGATACCCCATCCATCCTGGCATCGAGCAGGGCAAAGAACTCCGCATCCCGCGCCATCAGCACGGCTTCGATCAAGGCATCCTTGGTGGGGAAGTGGCGATAGAGGGTACGTTTGGTACTGC
Source organism: Aeromonas sp. S19(2024) (assembly GCF_041402625.1). Taxonomy (NCBI): domain Bacteria; kingdom Pseudomonadati; phylum Pseudomonadota; class Gammaproteobacteria; order Aeromonadales; family Aeromonadaceae; genus Aeromonas; species Aeromonas sp. S19(2024). The sequence goes on along the minus strand of NZ_JBGLQU010000010.1, from coordinate 49,304 downwards.
CCGCCTCGGCCCAGATGCGATCGATGCCGGTGGCGTGAAAGCCGTGACGATTGAACAGCCGATAGGCTGTCGTCATCAGCTGTTGCCGTTTTTCGCTCATGGTGACTTTCCTCTTGAAGTACACCGATCTGTCTACCTAATGTCGCAGGCTGGATCAAGTGATCCGGCACAGACAAGGAGACAGGAGATGGAAACAAGACGATGGCGAAGTGCCTGGCTGGCAGGGCTCGGTGCCTGCCTGGCCATAATGTTGCTCGGCTGGCTGGACATGAGCTGGCAGTCGACCCTGTTGATGGCACCGTTCGGGGCAAGCTGTGTGCTGCTCTTCTCCCTGCCGGACAGTCCGCTGGCCCGTCCGCAGAACGTGCTGGGAGGCCACCTGTTATCGGCCACCGTGGGGTTGGTGGTGCAATTGCTCCCGCTACCGATTGAACTCAAGCTGGCGCTGGGTGTGGGCCTGTCCATTGCACTCATGCAGGGACTGGGGCTGATCCACCCCCCTGCCGGAGCCAATCCACTGTTGATCCTGCTCACCACCCAGTCCTGGCCTTTCCTCTGGCAAACAGTGCTGCCCGGCGCCTTGCTGCTGATCATGGTGAGTCATTGCGCCAGGCGGCTGCAAACGTCACGACTCACACCCACATAAACAACGAGGGGGCCAAGGCCCCCTCGTTGTTTAATAGCAAGGCAAAGATGGCTTATTCGGCGACCTGGGAGACCCCGGTCAGGCGTACCTCGACCCGGCGATCCGGGGCCAGACAGGCGATCATCTGCGCCTTGGCGCCATCCGGGCAGCTGCCCCCGGTCACGGGCGAAGACTCTCCCCGCCCTTCGGCACGCACCTTGTCGGCAAACAATCCCTTGGCGATGAGATAATCCGCCACCGTGCGGGCACGCTGTTCGGAGAGGGACTGGTTGTAGGCCTCCGAGCCGATGCGGTCGGTATGACCGATCACCGTCGCCACCCCGTCTTTCGGATTGGCCGCCAGGATCTGGGCAAACAGGTTGTCGAGGGCCTGGCTGGCGGCCGGCTTCAGGGTCGCCTTGTTGAACTCGAACAGCACATCGGAATCCAGGCTGAACTGCTTCTCCACCAGCACGGGGGCCGGGGCGGGCGCAGGTTCGGGCGCAGGCGTTGGTGCCACCGGCTCGTCGCCGATCTGGCCGAAGCGATAGAGCATGCCGACCGACAGCAGGCCGTTGTCCATCTCGATGCCTGACTCGTCGAGGGAAGTCTTGCCCAGGGGTGTGGTGTACTGGTATTCGAGGCGGGCGGCCCAATCCTTGTCGATGGCGTATTCGACCCCCAGCGCCCCGACAAAGGCGGCACCATGATATTTGTTGCCCTCATGGGATTCGGAGAGGCTGCTGGTGCCATCGCTGGCCCTGACGTTGAGTGAGCTCTCGGTCCAGGCATAGGCCCCCCCGAGACGGCCGTAGATATCCAGTGCCGAGGTTGCAGGCAGGATGATCTTCATGGTGGCCTGCACCATCTGGGCCTTGGCCTCGCCATCGAGTGCGAAATCAACCCCGTTGCCCGAGTAGTGCTTGTCCACCTGATACTTGCCGAGCCAGTCATAGCCGAGCTCAACCGCCACGTTTCTGTTCACCTGATAACCGGCAAACAGCCCCAGACCGAGATCATCGCTGTTCTCGTTCACCTTGGTCGCATCGAACAGCTCTTCGACCTGAGCGTTGTAATCCACCCCGTAATAATTTGACCAGCCGGCCTTGCCGCCGACATACCAGGTGTTGTCCTGGGCGGCAGCCTGCACCGTCCCTGTTGCCATCAAAGCGCCGATCAGGACGGCGAGCATAGATCTGTTCATGGATGAGCCCCTGCAATGAATTGTTATGACGCGGCTGCGTCTCTCTTCCCTGACGGGGCCCTGAACCCATGCCCCGCATTCAGATTATCCCATCTGCAACCAGCCTCAAACGACCAGGGACTCAGGAGTGTGATATTGGCGACATTATCAGCCACCATGCCCCCAATCATGGGGGCCGGCGCGTTGCCCATAAAAAAACGAAGAGCCGGGCTCTTCGTTTTTCATCTGGCAAGGGGATGGCCCCCGCTCACTGACTGCCCTGGCTCGCCAGGAACAGCCGGTAGGCGGGGTCGTCGCTCACCTCTTTCCAGCCGTAGCCAATCTCGTGCAGGTAGTCGTGGAAAGCGGCCACGTCCTCGTCCGGCAGCTCGAAGGCGCAGAGCACCCGTCCGTAGTCGGCGCCGTGGTTGCGGTAGTGGAACAGGCTGATGTTCCAGCGACAGCCCAGGGTCTCGAGAAAGCGCATCAGGGCCCCCGGCTGCTCCGGGAACTTGAAGCTGTAGAGGCGTTCACCGAGGGGCCGGGCCGGGCGGCCGCCAATCATGTAACGCACGTGGTTCTTGGCCAGCTCGCTCTCGGTCATGTTGACCACCGGGTAGCCATTGCCGCCGAGCTGATCGATGATCTGGCCCAGCTCCTCGTCACCGCCGGTGAGGCGCACCGAAACGAACAGCGACGCCTGCTCGGCATCGGCGTAGCGGTAGTTGAACTCGGTCACCATGCGGGGCCCCAGCTGACGGCAGAAGTCGAGGAAGGCCCCCTTGCGCTCGGGGATGGTCACCGCCAGCATGCCCTCGCGCTTCTCACCGATCTCGCAGCGCTCGGAGACGTAGCGCAGGCTGTGGAAGTTGACGTTGGCGCCGGACAGAATGGCCGCCATCCGACCACCCTTGACCTGCTCGCGCTCGCTGTAGGCCTTGAGACCGGCCAGCGACAAGGCTCCGGACGGCTCGGCGATGGCGCGGCAGTCATCGAAGATGTCTTTCAGCGCGGCGCAAATCTGATCGTTGGAGACGGTCACCACCTCGTCCAGATACTGGTTGCACAGGCGGAAGGTCTCCTCACCGATGCGCTTGACCGCCACCCCGTCGGCAAACAGGGAGACTCGCTCCAGATTGACCGGCTCGCCGGCCGCCAGCGCCGCCTTGAGGCAGGCGGACCCCTCCGCCTCCACCCCGATCACCTTCACATCCGGCAGCAGCTGCTTGATGTAGACCGCCACCCCGGCGGCCAGGCCGCCGCCCCCCACCGGCACGAAGACGTGGGTGAGGTGGGTATCCTGCTCCAGCAGCTCCTTGCCGATGGTGCCCTGGCCGGCGATCACCTCAACGTCGTCGAACGGCGGGATCAGGGTGTAGCCCTCCAACTCGGCGAGTCGGCGGCTCTCGCCGTAGGCCTCATCAAAGCTGTTGCCAAACAGCATGACGTTGCCGCCCTGACGGCGCACCGCGTCGATCTTGATGTCCGGCGTGGTCTTGGGCATCACGATGATCGCCTTGATGCCGAGCTTGGCGGCCGACAGGGCGACCCCCTGGGCGTGGTTGCCGGCAGAGGCGGCGATGACGCCGCGCTCCTTCTGCTCCTGGGTCAGGGTGGCAATCTTGTGGTAGGCGCCGCGCAGCTTGAAGGAGTGAACCGGTTGCAGATCCTCCCGCTTCAGGCTGACGTGATTGCCGAGCCGCTCGGAGAGTTTCTTCAGGGTTTGCAAGGGGGTGACCCTCGCCGCCTCGTAGACGGGGGAGAGCAGTACCTTGCGTAGATAATCCGCCGCAGAGACCATGGTTTATACCCCCGTCTCGTGGCGAAGGGCGCGCAATGCGCCCATATCATGACAGTTCATTCTCTCACTCCCCCAGCAGGGTGCGATCGCGCACCGCGCCCTTGTCGGCGCTGGTGGCGAACATGGCGTAGGCGCGCAGGGCAAAGGAGACCTCGCGCTGACGATCGACCGGCTTCCAGCCACGGGCAGAGACGGCGGCGCGGCGAGTGGCCAGCACGCTGTCGGCCACCTCCAGCACCATGCTGCGGGCCGGGATGTCGATGTTGATGATGTCGCCATCCTCCACCAGACCGATAGTGCCACCAGAGGCCGCCTCCGGGGAGACATGGCCGATGGAGAGACCCGAGGTACCGCCGGAGAAGCGACCGTCGGTGATGAGGGCACACGCCTTGCCCAATCCCATGGATTTCAGATAGGTGGTGGGATAGAGCATCTCCTGCATGCCGGGGCCCCCTTTCGGGCCCTCGTAGCGGATCACCACCACTTCACCGGCTTTCACCGTGCCGTCCAGAATGCCGCTCACCGCGCTCTCCTGGCTCTCGAATACCCGGGCCGGGCCGCGGAAGGTGAGGTTCTCCTCATCCACCCCGGCGGTCTTGACGATGGCCCCGTTGAGGGCGAGGTTGCCAGCGAGGACCGCCAGGCCACCTTCCTGGCTGTATGCGTGATCGAAGGAGCGGATGCACCCCTCGGCGCGGTCCAGATCCAGCTCGGGCCAGCGGCAATCCTGACTGAACGCCTTGGTGGTACGGATGCCGGCAGGGCCTGCACGGTAGAAGTCGTGAACCCCCTTGTCATTGCTGCGGCTGACGTCATATTCGGCCAGCAGCTCCACCAAGGAGGTGCCCAGCACGTTGCGGGTATCCCCGTGCACCAGGCCCGCTTTTTCCAGCTGACCCAGGATGGCGACCACGCCGCCGGCGCGGTGCACGTCTTCCATGTGGTACTTCTGGGTGGAAGGCGCCACCTTGCACAGCTGGGGCACCTTGCGGGACATGCGGTCGATGTCGGCCATGGTGAAGTCGACACCCGCCTCCTGGGCTGCCGCCAGCAGGTGCAGCACGGTGTTGGTGGAGCCGCCCATGGCGATGTCGAGCGCCATGGCGTTCTCGAACGCCGCCTTGGTGGCGATGTTGCGCGGCAGTGCCGAGGCATCGTCCTGCTCATACCAGCGCTTGGCCAGAGTGACGATGCGCTGGCCCGCCAGCTTGAACAGCTGCTCGCGATCGGCGTGGGTTGCCAGCAGGGAGCCGTTGCCCGGCTGGGAGAGACCCAGTGCCTCGGTCAAGCAGTTCATGGAGTTGGCGGTGAACATGCCGGAGCAGGAGCCGCAGGTGGGGCAGGCGCTGCGCTCGATCTGATCGCTCTGTGCATCGGAGACCTTGGGGTCAGCGCCCTGGATCATGGCGTCCACCAGATCCAGCTTGATGATCTGGTCGGAGAGCTTGGTCTTGCCCGCTTCCATGGGGCCGCCGGAGACGAAGATCACCGGGATGTTGATGCGCAGGGCAGCCATCAGCATCCCCGGGGTGATCTTGTCGCAGTTGGAGATGCAGACCATGGCGTCGGCACAGTGGGCGTTGACCATGTACTCCACCGAGTCGGCGATGAGTTCGCGGGACGGCAGGGAATAGAGCATGCCACCGTGGCCCATGGCGATGCCGTCATCCACGGCGATGGTGTTGAACTCCTTCGCGACCCCGCCAGCCGCCTCGATTTCGCGGGCGACCAGCTGGCCCAGATCCTTGAGGTGGACGTGGCCCGGCACGAACTGGGTGAAAGAGTTGACCACGGCGATGATGGGCTTGCCGAAATCCTGATCGGTCATGCCGGTGGCACGCCAGAGGGCGCGGGCCCCGGCCATGTTACGTCCGTGGGTGGTGGTGGCGGATCTCAACTTCGGCATTGTCTCTACTCCCTGAATGCCCCTGGGGCGCATTGTCTTTCAACATGAATGTGTGATTCGCGGATCGGGAATCGATCCTGGTGAAGGCACCTCGGGGAGCCTTCACCGGAAGCGACTCGGGGAGGCGTGACGCCTCCCCGCTCTCATCAGTCGTTGACCGGCGTCAGCCAGCCCCACTTGTCTTCGGTCTTGCCGTTGAACAGGCCGAAGAAGGCGTTCTGCAACTGCTCAGTCACCGGGCCACGGCAACCGGCGCCCACCTTCATCCGATCCACCGAGCGCACCGGGGTCACCTCGGCCGCCGTGCCGGTCATGAAGATTTCGTCTGCGACGTACAGCGCCTCACGGGGCAGCGCCTGCTCGCGCACCTCGTAACCCAAGTCGCGCGCCAGCGTCATGATGGTGTCGCGGGTGATGCCGGGCAGGATGGCGGCAGTGGCGGGCGGGGTGAACAGCACGCCGTTCTTCACCAGAAACAGGTTCTCCCCCGCCCCTTCGCTCAGGTAGCCGTTCACGTCCAGCGCCAGCCCCTCGGCGAAGCCGTTGCGCTTGGCCTCGCGGCTGATGAGCTGGGAGGAGAGATAGTTGCCCCCCGCCTTGGCACCGGTCGGGATGGTGTTGGGAGCGAGCCGGTTCCAGGAGGTGACGCACACATCCACCCCGTTTTTCAGCCCCTCTTCTCCGAGGTAGGCGCCCCAGGGCAGGGCCGCGACCATGAGGTCGGCCTTGGCATCCAGCGGCGGATGCAGCCCCAGCCCCACGTTGCCGACAAAGGCCAGCGGGCGCAGGTAGCCGCTCTTCAGGCCGTTCTCGCGCACCACGGTGCGGCAGGCTTCATTCACTTCGGTCTCGCTGTAGGGGACGTCCATCCAGTAGATCTTGGCGGAGTCGAACAGGCGGCGGGTGTGCTCCTGCAGGCGGAAGATGCAGGTCCCCTTGGGAGTGTCATAGGCCCGCACCCCCTCGAACACCGAGGATCCGTAGTGCAGGGCATGGCTCATGACATGCACCTGGGCATCCTGCCAGGGGACCAGCTTGCCGTTGAACCAGATGTATTGGGGGTGGGCGGCGGATTGGGAAGGCTGTGACATTGGCTTGGCTCCTTAAGCTCTGATCCGGGGTTGCTGTTCCAGTGCATCGACCCGGGAGACATCCACCAGCTTCACCAGCTGGCTCCACAACTGCTGGATGGGACGTACCGATTCGACAGTAACCGTGATCCGCAGCTGTTGGCAATCCTGCTCCATGTTGAGGGCGCAGAGATTGAAACCGCGGTGACGGACCACCCGCAGCACCCGTTCCATCACTTCGGGTCTGGGTTGGGCATGGATTTCCAGGGTGCTGGTATTGAGCTGGTTCATGGGCGTTGCTCCATCATCTTGTGGTTGGCGACTCCTGGCGGAACCAGGGGCCAGACATTTTCTTCCTCTGAAATAGCCACATGCAGCAGATAGGCACTCTCGCTCGCCAGCAGGCGATCCAGTGCCGGGGCTATCTCTTCCTTGCATGTGACGGTCTCGCCTGGGATGCCGAAGGCGGCGGCCAGAGCGACGAAATCGGGGTTGTCGGACAGATTGGTCTCGCTGTAACGGCCGTCGAAGAACAGCTCCTGCCATTGGCGCACCATGCCGAGGCGCTGGTTGTCCAGCAGCACCATCTTCACCTTGAGCCGGGCACGGCGGATGGTGCCGAGCTCCTGCACGTTCATCATGAAGGAGCCGTCACCGCTCACCAGCACCACCTCGTCATCGGGGCGCGACATCTTGGCGCCGATGGCGGCGGGCAGGCCGAAGCCCATGGTGCCTAGGCCGGCACTGGACAGGTGGTTGCGCGGGCTGGTGAAACGCATGTGCTGGGCCACCCACATCTGGTGCTGACCCACGTCGCAGGCCACCACGCTGGTGTCAGGCAGCTGGCTTGAAAGCTCTTTGAGCAGGGCCGGGGCGTAGATGGCCTGACCCGGATGGTCGTAGCGAAAGGCGTATTCCCGAGCCATGGTGGCGCAGTGCTCGCGCCAGGGGTCGAGGGTCAGCGTCATCGCCAGGGCGGGCAGCACACGCTTGAGATCCGTGGTGATGCCCACATCGGCGGCGCGACGCTTGCCGAACTCGGCGGCGTCCACATCCAGATGGATCACCTTCGCCTCGGGGGCAAACTCTTCCAGCTTGCCGGTCACCCGATCATCGAAACGGGCGCCCACCACCACCAGCAGATCGCACTGCTGTACCGCCAGGTTGGCGGCCTTGGTACCGTGCATGCCGAGCATGCCCAGATAAACGGGGCTGTCGGGGTCGAGGGCACCTATCCCCTTGAGGGTGGTGACCGCCGGCATCCCCGTGGTGGCGGCAAAGTCGCGCAGCTGCTGCTCGGCATTGGCCATGCCCACCCCGCCGCCGACGTAGAGTACCGGACGCTCAGCACCGGCCAGCAGGGTACGGGCGACCGTCAGTTCGGCCGGATTCAGGGGTTCGGGTTCCTCCACTGCAAACAGCGGGCTTTGAGAGGGAACGGCGGCCAGTTGCACATCCTTGGGCAGGTCGATGAGCACGGGGCCCGGACGCCCTTCGGTGGCGATGGCGAAGGCTTCGGCAATGACCCGTCCCAGATCCGCCGGGTCCGTCACCATGAAGGAGTGCTTGGTGCAGGAAAGGGACATGCCGAGCACGTCCACTTCCTGAAAGGCATCGGTACCGACGGCGGCGCAGGGCACCTGGCCGCTGATGGCCACCAGCGGTACCGAATCGAGCAGTGCCTCCGCGAGGCCGGTGACCAGGTTGGTGGCGCCGGGGCCAGAGGTAGCGATGCAGACCCCCACCTGACCGGAAGCGCGGGCATAACCCACCGCAGCCATGGCGGCACCCTGCTCGTGGCGGCAGAGCTGATGGGCCAGGCCACCGTCATACAGGGCGTCATAGACCGGCATGATGGCCCCGCCCGGGTAACCAAACACCTGGGTCACACCCTGTTTTTTGAGAGCCTGTACCAAAAACTGCGCGCCGTTCATGTGGAAAATCCTGTCCTTTGGTCGAAAAAAAACCCCCGGGCCGTGAGGCTCGGGGGTCGCTTGTTTCGTTCTGTCCGGTGGTGGGTCTATCCCTTGTTCCGTGCAGCCAAACGAGCCCCGAGCGGTGAGATAATAATCACCACTAGGACCACAATAATGCTGACGAAACGGGAGGCCATGTTCATAGTTACAACCGGAAATCCTGTGAAATGGGAGCGGAGCTTGCCGCGAATGGCTATTAGAACTAGCACGGTGATTTTTATTGGGCAAGCACTTTTTACCTGACAAGACTCTGATTTTAACTGCTCTGAAACCTGACGACTGGAACAAAAAACTAATAAAAAACGGTTAACCAGCATATACATCAAACCAAGGACGGTATTTATGTCATTAGCTGTTGTTTATAGCCGTGCCAGCCTGGGGATAGCGGCGCCGCAAGTCACGGTGGAGGTGCACCTCTCCAACGGCCTGCCCGCCTTCAACATGGTGGGGTTGCCGGAAACCTCGGTGAAAGAGTCGCGGGATCGGGTGCGCAGCGCCCTGCTCAACGGCAATTTCGAATTTCCGGCCAAGCACATCACGGTCAACCTGGCCCCTGCGGATCTGCCCAAAGAGGGGGGCCGCTTCGACCTGGCCATCGCTATCGGCATTCTCGCCGCATCCAAGCAGATACCCGCAAAATACCTGCTCGATCACGAATTTTTAGGGGAATTGGCCCTGACGGGCGAGATCCGCCCCGTGCTTGGGGTGCTCCCCTCGGTGCTCGCCTGCCGCGACGCAGGGCGCACCCTGCTGGTCCCACGGGAGAACGGTCCGGAGGCTTCCCTCATACAGGATGCCGAGGTGCGCACCGCCCACCAGCTGCTGGCGGTCACCGCCTGGCTGGCGGGCCAGTACGAACTGCCGCTGCCGGAACCCCAGAGCGCGGAGACCCTGCCCGACGTGCCGGATCTGCAGGACGTGATCGGTCAGTCCCAGGCGAAGCGGGCGCTGGAGATCGCCGCCGCCGGCAGCCACAACCTGCTGTTCATCGGCCCCCCCGGCACCGGCAAGAGCATGTTGGCCAGCCGTCTGCCCGGCATTCTGCCGCCGCTCAGCGAACAGGAGGCGCAGCAGACCGCCGCCATCCACTCCATCGGCGGCCTCACCCCCCGCGCCGGCCACTGGCACCACAGGCCGTATCGCACGCCCCATCACAGCGCCTCGGCGGTGGCGCTGGTGGGCGGGGGTACCCATCCCAGGCCTGGCGAAATTTCCCTCGCCCACAACGGGGTACTGTTTCTGGATGAACTGCCGGAGTTCGAGCGCAAGGTGCTCGACTCCCTTCGCGAGCCGCTGGAAACCGGGCACATTACCATCAGTCGCGCCGCCCGCCAGGTGGATTTTCCCGCCCGCTTCCAGCTGGTGGGAGCCATGAATCCCAGCCCCTGCGGCCATTATGGCGACGGCCAGACCCGCTCCAGCCCGGATCAGATCCTGCGCTATCTGGGCAAGCTCTCCGGCCCCTTTCTCGATCGGTTCGATCTGACGGTAGAGGTCCCGCTCTTGCCCAGGGGGAGCCTGACCGGCAAGGCGGAGCGGGGGGAATCGAGCCAGCAGATACGCGAACGGGTGCTGGGGGCGCGAGAGCGCATGCTGAGTCGCAGCGGAAAACTCAACAACCTGCTGGATAGTCGTGAAATCGAAGATGTTTGCAGATTATCGCCACAGGATGCCGAGTTTCTGGAAGGTGCCATCCAGAAGCTGGGGCTCAGCATCCGGGCCTGGCACCGCATCCTGCGGGTATCGCGCACCATCGCCGATCTGGCGGGGCACGCCACCATCGAGAGAGCGCATCTGATCGAAGCCCTGGGCTATCGTGCCATGGACAGGCTGTTGTCGCGGCTGCGCGGGGGCCAGTGAGCGGGGGAACGGCAGCAGCCACCACCCGACCCGGAAAGGGCGCCACCATGGTCTAGTCGTGGGCCGGCTGATATTATGGCAACAGATCTGACCACTTGGTTGCCATCCACCGATACGAAGACGGATTCCACCATGCCCAACAAGCTGATAGAGCGACTGCGCGGCAGCCTCTCGACCCTGCTCTATTTCATCAACACCCTGTTCTGGTTTGTCCCCGTCCTGCTGCTTGGCCTCATCAAGCTGCTGCTGCCCTTCCAGGGGGGGCGACGTCTCTGCAACACCCTCCTGGACGGCTGTGCCACCCACTGGATAGGTTTTAACAATCTGATCCAGAAAACCATCATCAACACCCCTTTCGATGTGGTCGGAGTGGACAAAGGGCGCCGGAATGAGTGGTATATGGTGATTGCCAACCACCAATCCTGGGTCGACATACTGGTACTGCAGCGGATTTTTAATCAAAAAATCCCCTTCCTGAAGTTTTTCCTCAAGAAAGAACTGATTTGGGTACCTTTTCTCGGTCTGGCCTGGTGGGCGCTGGATTTCCCCTTCATGCGGCGTTATTCCCGAAAATTTCTGGAAAAGCACCCGCATCTGAGGGGAAAAGACATAGAAACCACGCGCAAGGCGTGTGCCCGTTTCCGCCATATGCCGGTGAGTGTGATGAACTTCGTGGAAGGGACCCGCTTCACCGTCGGCAAGCACGACAGGCAAGGGGCCCCCTATCGTCATCTGCTGCACCCGAGAGCAGGGGGCATCGCCTTCACCCTGGCGGCCATGGGGGAGCAACTGCACAAGCTGGTGGATGTGACCATCGCCTATCCCGGCGGCGTCCCCAGCTACTGGGACTTCATGTGCGGTCGGGTCAAGGAGATCAAGGTTCGGGTCCGCTTTCTGCCGATCGAACGCAATCTGGTGGGGGATTACTTCAATGACCCCGAGTTCCAACAAGAGTTTCAACAGTGGTTGAACGGGATCTGGCACGAGAAGGACCAGACCCTGGATAAGCTGCTGGCGGACAAGACGCAGTAAGACACTCATGCCAAACCTGCTCCCGGGCCCCCTGGTGCTGTTCATCAGCGCCGGCCTGACCATACTGTTTACCGCCCTGTGCGCCAGCCTGATCCTGCTGGTTTCTCTGGCCAAACTGCTGCTGCCCGTGCCGGCCTTTGGTCGCGCCTGCAGCCGGCTCAACAACCGCTTCATGGGCCTGTGGCTCGGTTGCAACGCCCTGGTGATCCGCCTCACTACCCGCATCGACTGGCAGATTGAGGACAACACCCGGCTGCGCAAGGATGGCTGGTATCTCATCATAAGCAACCACATGAGCTGGACCGATATCGTGGTGCTCGGCCACCTGTTTCGCAATCGGCTGCCGGTGCCCAAGTTCTTCATGAAGCACGAGCTCATTTACATCCCGCTGCTGGGGCTCGCCTGCTGGGGGCTGGACATGCCCTTTATGCGCCGCTATTCGAGAGAGTTTCTGTTAAGAAATCCGCATCTGCGGGGCAAGGACATCGAAACCACCCGCAACGCCTGCGAGAAGTTTCGCCACATCCCCACCACTGTCATCAATTTCGTGGAGGGGACCCGCTTCACCGATCAGAAGCGCGAGGCCACCCGCTCCCGCTATCGCCATCTCATGCCCCCCAAGGCGGCAGGGCTGGCCTTCACCCTGGCGGCCATGGGAGAGCAGTTCGACAGCCTGATCAACGTCACCATCAGCTACCCGGACAACCCCGACACCCCCTTCAAGGATTTCCTGATGGGGAAGATGAAGCGCATCCGGGTGCGGATCGAGGAGCTGCCGGTGGACGAGCAACTGGTGGGGGACTACTTCAACGACAAGCAGTTCAAACGCGGTTTCCAGGAGTGGCTGAATGCACGCTGGAAGGAAAAAGACGAGGTGCTGGCGCAGTGGCAGGCGGCCGATGCGGCGGCTCAGACCGATCCGCAGGCAGCCAAGGCGAGCGCCGAGGCCAGCTCGGGCAGCTGATCCTCGCTGAACACCGCGATGCCGTGGCGGCGCAGCAAAGCCGTGGTCTTGCCCTCTCCCGCCAGTGAAACCCCTTCGAAGCGGCCATTGTAGATGCGGCCGCTGCCGCAGGAGGGGCTCCCCTCCTTCAGAAGGGCGAAGCGAATGTCCTGCTGCTGACAGAGGGCCAGCGCAAGGGCGGCGCCCCGATCGAACTCCTCCGTCACATCCAGCCCGCTTTCGGTAACCACCCGCTCCCCCTGGCGCTCGGCAGGGGGGCGTGGCGTCGGCAGGCCACCCGCCACCTCGGGGCAGAAGGCCAGTGCCCGCCCCTCGGCTCCCAGCGCCTGCAGCCAGTCGCTGACAATCCCCTTGCTCTGGCCGTCGTAACGCACTGGCTGCCCCAGCAGACAGGCGCTAACTAAAACCTTCCCTCTCATACTTCTGCTCTATGAATTTTATTGAACCCAACCCATCCGGAATTTTTTGCTGTTTCAATAATGAAATCCATGTCTATCAAATCACCATCGGACAATAATTCTTCACTCATTTCTACAGAACAATAAAAGCACTGTTCATTGTCTGCCCACCCAACAGTCGCTAGTGTGTAGACTTGCATATCTTCATGCAAACGGAGCCCAACAAATGGAACGAAGGGCAAGCTAAGCTCTTTGGCGCCAGCACAAAAACAGGTTTTATCCACATCTCGCACAATTAGCGAAAGTTTCACTTTGTAATTCATAGCAACAACGATCTCTCTTTTACGCTTCTGCACCGTGCATCACCTGATCGAACATGACGCAACAGGGGGTCTCCAGCCGATAGAGGATGGCGGGACGTTGCTTGCCGGTGCGCTTGCGCCCTGTGTCCACCAGGATGTCGGCACGGTGGAGCCGCTTGCGAAAGGCGGCCGTGTTCATGGGGGTCTGCAGGACGATCTCGAACGCCCGTTGCACCTCGGAGAGGGTGAATTCTGCCCCCAGCAGATGCAGCGGCAGGGTGCTGTAACGGCTCTTGATGCGCAGCCGCTCCAGCCCCATGGCGACCAGCTTGCCGTGATCGAAGGCGAGTTGCAGGCCGGGCAGATCGTCCAGAGGATGCCAGCGACCGCGCACCGCCCCCCCATCGGGATCCGCCAGACAGAGATAGACGAGGGTGGTGGACCAGCCGCGGGGATCCCGCTCCAGGTTGCCGAGGGTACAGACCTGCTCGCTGTAGCAGTGCTCTAGCCCCCACTCTGCCAGCAGGCGATGGCGAGCCGCGTCCAGATCCCGATCCCGGGTCTCGTCGATGCGCAGGGCCGGCAACTGCCAGCAGTGGGCAAAGGGGGGGCGATCCCGGGTCTCGAGAAGCAGCTCGAGCCGCTCCTCGCGCAACCGCAGCACCACCATATCCAGACTCATTCTCGGCATCCTGGTCGACCTGCTCGCCTTCTAATAATGTTTGGTAGATAATATCACAAGAATATTATGTGAAGGAGCCATCCATGGGAATCATCGCCAGCCTGGATATTGATGCGCAGAAGGGATTCACCCCCCTCTGCCCGAACGAGCTGCCCGTCGCTGGCGGGGATACCATAGTAGCGGCGCTCAATGCCCAGGCTGCCCTCGCCACCCTGCGAACTGGCAGCAAGGATGCCCACCCCGCGAACGCCCCCTGGGTGGTGACCGAACCCGGCGCCATGTTGCAACCCCTTGCACTGGCGAATGCCGATCTCACCTGGCCGGCCCACTGCGTGCCCGGCACACCTGGGTTCGAGCTGCTCGACGGCCTGCCCGCCCCCATCGACTACGACTTCTTCGTCTGGAAGGGGGTCGAGCCGGACCTGCATCCCTATGGCGCCTGCTATCACGACCTGGCAGAGCGGCGCAGCACCGGGCTCATCGAGTTTCTGCAAGCCCGCGGCGTCACTACCGTGCTGGTCGGCGGTCTCGCCACCGACTACTGCGTCAAGACCAGCGTGCTGCAACTGCGTCGCGCCGGTTTCCGGGTCATCGTCCACCTCGACGCCTGCCGCGGCATCGCCCCCGAGACAATCGACCAGGCCCGCACCCGGATGATCGAGGCCGGCGCCGAGCTGGCCCAGACCTTGGCCGACATTCAACGCCTGCTGGATGCCTGACATGCCTTCCATTTTCCACTGCCCACCCGACACCGGCGCCCACCCGTCACAGATGCAGCCAGAGTGCGTTGCCCGCGCAGCACTCATCACAGGAGCCTGATATGCCTCCCATCCTCCACAGCCTGCTCGACACCGATGCCTACAAGCTGCACATGCAGCAGGCGGTGTTCCATCGCTATCCGGATGCCGACGTCGTCGCCGAGTTCCACAGCCGCAACGAAGAAGATCTGCTGCCCATGATGGGCCAGATCGAGGAACAACTGCGCCTCGCCGGCTCCCTGCGCCTGACCCGGTCCGAACTCGACTTCCTGGCCGAACGCCCCTTCTTCACGCCCGACTACCTGGACCACCTGCGCCGCAAGCCGCTGGACGCCTCCCTGCTCAAGGTGTTCGAGCAGAATGGCCGCATCAATGTGCGGGTCGAAGGCCCCTGGCAGGACGTGATCCTGTGGGAGATCCCGGTGCTCGCCATCATCAGCGAGATGCGTAACCGCTTCCGTTATCCCCAGTTCGGTGTCAGCCAGGCACTGGAGCGGCTCGATCAGAAGATCGACAAGCTGGAACGGGAACTGAGCCGGGAGGAGATGAGCGAGTTCAACCTCATCGACTTCGGCACCCGTCGCCGCTTCTCCCTCGCGGTACAAGACGCCGTGGTGGGTCGCCTCAAGGAGCGGCTGCCGGCGTTTCGCGGCACCAGCAACTACCTGCTGGCCCAGAAGTACCGGTTGCCCGCGGTGGGCACCCAGGCCCACGAGTGGTTCCAGGCCCACCAGCAGCTCGGCTTCCCGCTGGAGCTCAGCCAGCGCGCCGCCCTCACCAGCTGGCTGGACGAATTCACCAACCACCTCGGTATCGCGCTCACCGACTGCATCACCATGGATGCTTTCCTGCGTGACTTCGACTTCGAGCTGGCGAGCCGCTACCAGGGGCTGCGCCACGACTCCGGCGATCCCGTGGTATGGGGCGAGAAAGCCATCAGCCACTATCAGCGGCTCGGCATCGACCCTGCCGAGAAGACGTTGGTCTTCTCCGACGGCCTCAACCTCGACAAGGCCGTCGAGCTGCTGCGCCACTTCCGCGGCCGCATCAACACCAGCTTCGGCATCGGCACCAAGCTCACCTGCGATCTGCCCGGCGTCAGCCCGATGAACATCGTGTTCAAGCTGATGGAGTGCAACGGCGGCCCGGTCGCCAAGATATCCGACAGCCCGGGCAAGACCCTCTGCCGGGATGCGGACTTCATTCGCAACCTCAAGCAGGCCTTCCACGTCGGGGTCTGAGTCAGGCCCGCGAGACGCCAAACAAAAAGCCCGCCGGTTTGCACCGGCGGGCTTTTGTATCGACTCAGGAATGATCAGTCCTTCTTGGCCAGCAGGAATTTCACCAGCTGGTTGAACTGCTCCTGGGAAGTGATGGATTCAATCTTCACCATGTACTTGCCGTTGACCAGGAAGGCCGGCACACCGCGCACATTGTAGCTCTCGGTGTTGCGATCGAACTGGGAGACCATGCCGGAGACGGCGAAGCTGTCGACGGCACCGTCGAACTCCTCGGCCGGCACGCCATTGTCCACGAAGACCTGCTTCACGTCGGCGCGGCTCTGGGGGATCTGGCGCTGGGTGTGGATCTTGTCGAAGATGGCCGGGGTCAGCTTGCCTTCCACGTTCAGCAGATTGGCGACGGCGTAGGCACGCTGCATCTCGGGGCCCATTTCACGGCCCAGGAAGGCCACCGGGTTCTTCTTCATCGGCACGCCTTCCGGCAGGCTCTTCTTCAGATCCTCGGCAATCGGCTCGAACTTGGCGCAGTGCGGGCAGAAATAGGAGAAGAACTCCATCACTTCCGGCTGGGCGCTGCCGGTCTGGCTGACCACGTCATAGTTGACACCTTCCTTGAATTGCGGGGCGGCGTGAACCATGGGGATCATCAGCATGGCAGCGAGGAAAAATAGTACTTTTTTCATGACGTTTCCTGTTAAGGGATCACTGTGAGGCACGCCCGGCGAACCGAAGCAGTCCAAGCCTATTGCCTCACCCTCGTGCCGTCAATGGCAAAGGCAGACAGGCGGGACCGCCATCCCGCCTCCCACGGGCACCTTGCCGCTGTGGCAATGGTGCGGGCAACACCACCAGCGGACGCCCCGTGGTGTGGCGATCTGCCGGGTTCACGCCCCTACCACTGCGGCATCAGGCTGAGCGGCGGGGCCTTCAATGCCTCGAGCTGATCATGCAGGGTCGCAATCTGCTGGCGCCAGTAGTGTTCGGTGTTGAACCAGGAGAAGTGGCGGGGGAAGGCGGGATCTTCCCAGCGTCTTGCCAGCCAGGCCATGTAGTGGACGATGCGCATGGCACGCAGCGGCTCGATGAGCGCCAGCTCCCGCGGGTCGAACTCCATGAACTCCTCATACCCCGCCAGCAGGGTATCGAGCTGGATCTGCTGCTCATGACGCTCCCCGTTCAGCATCATCCAGAGATCCTGGATGGCGGGGCCGGTGCGGCAATCGTCGAGGTCGACAAACAGGGGGCCGTCACGCCACAGGATGTTGCCCGGGTGGCAGTCCCCATGCAGGGAGATGCGCGCCACATCCAGGGTCATGGCGTCGCATACGTGCCGGATCAGCTCGTCCAGCACCCCGAAGAAGGACTTGGCCAGCCCGCTCGGCAACCACTCGCCTGCCGCCAGCAACTGACGCGGCTCGTGCAGCATGCTCTCCACATCCAGCGGAACCCGGTGATGAAAGGCATGGCTGGCACCGACGCTGTGAATGCGACCGAGGTAACGCCCCACCCACTCCAGCTGGTCCAGGTTGTCCACCTCGAACTGACGCCCCCCGACGCTATGCCAGATGGCAAACGGGTAGCCCTGATGCTCCAGCAGGGTCTCGCCGGCAAAGGCAATGGGAGCGGCGACCGGGATCTCAGCTTCACAGAGGCGAGCGGCAAACGCGTGCTCTTCCAGGATCTGGGCCCGGCTCCAGCGACCGGGGCGGTAGAACTTCACCACGTAGCGACGGCGATCCTCATCCTGGAACTGATAGACGCGGTTCTCGTAACTGTTGAGCTCGATAAGGCCGGAGTCGATGCGCAAGCCGCTGAGATCGATGGCATCCATGATGAGATCGGGATTGAGGTCGGAATAGTTGAAACGCATGTCATCCACCATAGAAAAGGGGCGCTGTTGCGCCCCATTCTATCACCACTGTCTGCCGTTGCCGTGCATGGCGGTGCGCCTTGCCGTCACAACCTGCTGATAAACTTGCTCGGTTGGCGCAAGGTCCCCTTGCTGTCATCCGGCGCCGCGCCTTCCCGCTTGAGCACGAACTGGACGTCCAGAGTGGGGCGCTTCAGGTTGAAGGGATCCACCGCCAGACTCACCGGCAGGGTATAGATCTCGCCCGCCTTCAGGGTCACCTCGCGAGGACCGAACCACTGGTACTCCGGCAGCCCTTCCACGTCCAGCCGGTAGGTCTGGGAGTTCAGGGTCTTGTTGAGGATCTTCAGGGTATAGGTGTTCTCGATGAGCCCTTCACTGTTTTCCCGGAACAGCTGGTTGCGATCCCGCAGGATATCGAGCCCCATGGGCATGATGGACATGGCGTTATAGACGAAGACCCCCAGCATGACGACCATCACCAGGCCATAGCCAATCAGCTTGGGCCGCGCCACCTGGGTTTCACTGTGGGCCAGCTTGTGCTCGGTGGTGTAACTGATGAGCCCTTTCGGATACCCCATCCGCTCCATGGTCTGATCGCAGGCGTCGACACAGGCGCCGCAGTTGATGCACTCGTACTGCAGACCGTCACGGATGTCGATACCGGTCGGGCAGACCTGCACGCAGAGGTCGCAGTCGATGCAGTCCCCCAGCCCCAGGGCCTTGGGATCGGCCTTGCGACCACGGGCGCCGCGGGTCTCGCCACGCTGGCTGTCATAGCCGACGATGTAGGTTTCCTTGTCGAACATGGCGGACTGGAAGCGGGCATAGGGGCACATGTGGATACACATGATGGCGCGCATCCAGCCGGCGTTGCCATAGGTGCAGGCGGCGAAGAACAGCACCCAGAAGATGACCCAGCCTCCCGCCTGCAGGGTGAAGAAATCGGGCACCAGGTGGAAGACATCCTGGAAGTAGGCGACGAAGGTCAGCCCCGTGCCCAACGACAGCAGGATCCAGGCCAGGTGCTTGGCGCCCTTCCGGGCCAGCTTCTCGCCGCTCCAGGGCGCCGCATCCAGCTTGCGACGCTTGTTGGCGGCCCCTTCCAGCTTCTCCTCGAACCAGATGAACAGGAAGGTCCACACCGTCTGGGGACAGAGGTAGCCGCACCAGACCCGGCCCAGGAAGGTGGTCACGAAGAAGAGGGCGAAGGCCGCGATCATGAAGACCCAGGCCAGCAGGGTGAGATCCTGCGGCCAGATGGTGGCACCGAAGATGTGGAACTGCTGGTGCTCCAGATCGAACAGCACCGCCTGACGGCCGTCATAACGCAGCCAGGGCAGGAGGACAAAGAGCGCGACGAAGAACCAGCCCATGGCCTTGCGCACCCGCTGCCAGTAGCCGGTCTGGGAGCGGACATAGATGCGGTTGCCGGGGTTGAACCTGTCATCTCCCGCCTTGAAGGTGTTGGGATTGAAGGTCCCGGTGACGTCACCGGTCACATCCTTGATGTCGATCTTGTCCTTGTCGGCCATTGCAACACATCGCTCCACTCATATTGTTATGAAAGCGATTATATCTTAAACAACCTGCTAATTGTGTGGGTTAAATGTATCTATAGTTCGAGTCCCGTCGCAATTTCAGGCAACAAAAAAGGCCCATAGCCAGTTGACTATGCGCCTTTTCACAGATTCTCTTGAAACCTTTCTCTGATGGCGATGTGACGCCCGGATTACTTGATGCCGCGTGCCTTGAGCAGGGCCTCCTTGAAGTCGGGCACGTGATCCTTGGCCAGCCCCGGGATCATCGCCTGCTTGTCGGATTCCCGCATCTTGAGGTGGTAGATCAGCATGTCGTCGGTCAGTGCGGACAGGGGACCGTCAAATCCCGCCTCCTCGGCCAGTTTGGCAACAAACTGCACCAGGCTGAGATCCTGCTCCTTGATCCAGGCAGGCTGCAGCAGTTCCAGCAGCTCTTCGATACGATGACATTGCATAGACGACCTCTTTAATCTGTCTTGTGAAACTCAGGCAACCTTACCCATCAAGGCTACTTCGATACGA
Source organism: Aeromonas sp. S19(2024) (assembly GCF_041402625.1). Taxonomy (NCBI): domain Bacteria; kingdom Pseudomonadati; phylum Pseudomonadota; class Gammaproteobacteria; order Aeromonadales; family Aeromonadaceae; genus Aeromonas; species Aeromonas sp. S19(2024). The sequence goes on along the minus strand of NZ_JBGLQU010000010.1, from coordinate 29,573 downwards.
TCCCGGCCATTATGCTTGGCCTGATAGAGCGCCGCATCCGCTTTCTGGATAAGCTCGGCAATGGAGTGATGCTGATCCGGCACCAGGGTCGCCACCCCGAAGCTGCAACTGACCCGCCCCGAGACCCGGGATTTGTGGTGGGGAATGCCGAGGGCTCGCAACGAGGTACGCACCTGCTCGGCGATCTGCATGGCCCCCTGCAAGGTGGTGCAGGGCAGCAGCAGGGCGAACTCCTCTCCGCCGTAACGGGCAGCGAGATCGTCTTCCCGCCGCAGCACTTCGGCCAGCAGGCTCGCCACCTGTTGCAGGCACTGGTCCCCCACCTGGTGACCATAGTGATCATTGAACTGCTTGAAGTAGTCCACATCCACCAGCACCAGAGACAAGGGAGCCCGGGCACGGTGGCAGCGGCGCCAGGCGCGCGCCAGGGAGTCGTCGAGATGGGCCCGATTGGCGATGCCGGTCAGACCGTCGAGGCGGGACGTGAGCTTGAGGTGCTCGGAGACCGCCTTCAGCTCGGCCACCAGATCCGCATTGGAAAAACTGTGGTAGAGAGAGGCCACCTGATCCCGCCGCAGGCGCCGCAGCAGGGTCGGCAGAAAGACGAACAGATACCCCGCCAGCATGCAGGAGACGATACGCTCCTGGGTGTTGCCGCCACTGAGCTCGAACAACATGGCAAACCCGAGGGGCAGCACGGCCCCATAGAGGGTACGACGGCTGCCGAACAGCATGATGGCGCTGCCGGTCAGGATCAGGCTGGAGAGCATCATCATGGCGGCACGATAGGTGTCGGGCAGCTTGTCCATGTAGAGCAGCACGCCCAGTGCCCAGACGATGGAGGTGATGGTCACCCCGACAAAGAGCTCGCGCTCGAGCACCGGCAGCGGAAGCTCCGCCAGCCTGGGCTGCCGCCAGCGCAGATGCCACCAGCGCCCCAGCAACAGCAGCAGGACCAGACCGAGCCAGCCCAGCGACTCGCTGGCCGGCAGGTAATCGTGGAACAGCAGGCTCCAGCTGATCGCCAGCAGCCCCAGGCAAGGCAGGCTGAAGGAGGCATGGGTATAGAGCTGGACCATGATGGCCCGCCGCACCTGATATTTCACACTCTGTGTCAACTGGGTACTCCCTGTACAAGAGCCGCACAGTTTAACACTCCCCTTTCCTGCTCAACAATCAATCGACCGCTATTAAGCTGCCACTCAGCGCGTCCTCTCCCGCACAGGCCCCGACAGACCCTTTTCTGCAGGGTCAAATGGCGCAACCCTCCCTCACCCTTTCTCCAGCTCGTCGAGGATGGGGCACTGGGGATTCGCATCTCCGTGACAGCAGCTCACCACCTCCTCGAGGGCGCTGAGCATGGCTTGCAAACCGGCGATGCGAGCACGCAGATCGACGATTTTCTCCTGGGCCAGCTTCTTCACCTGGGCACTGGTTCTGTGCTCGTCCCGATAGAGCGCCAGCAGCTCCTGACACTCCTCCAGATTGAAACCGGTCTCCCGCGCCCGCTTGACGAAGCGCAGCTCCCGCAGGGAGGCATCCGTATAACTGCGATACCCGTTGTCGCTGCGGACCGGCGACGAGATGAGGCCGATGCTCTCGTAGTAGCGGATGGTCTTGGCGGTCAGGCCGGTGGCCTTGGCGACCTTGCTGATGTTCATGAATGACTCCTTTGGGATTCAGATGCACGCAGGCTGCCCGCCCGGGGCTGCCAGCGCTTCAATAACAGGGAATTGCTCAAGACGGTGATGCTGCTCAGGGCCATGGCCGCCCCCGCCAGCTCGGGGCTGAGGTAACCCAGCGCCGCCAGCGGAATGCCGATGATGTTGAACACGAAGGCCCAGAACAGGTTCTGCTGGATGGTGCGCCAGGTGGCCGCCGAGATGTCGATGGCATCGGCCACCAGCCGCGGGTCAGATCGCATCAGGGTGATGGAGGCGGTCTCCATCGCCACGTCGGAGCCTGAGCCCATGGCGATACCCACATCTGCCGCCGCCAGCGCAGGAGCGTCGTTCACCCCGTCTCCCACCATGGCCACCAGCCCGGTAGTTTGTGCGCGCAGCGCCTCCACTTTCTCCACCTTGCCGGCTGGCAGCACGGAGTCAAAGGCCCCGTCCAGCCCCAGTTTGGCGGCGATATGGGCCACCGGCGCCGGCGCATCACCGCTCACCAGCCAGCTGGCGATGCCGCACTGACGCAGGGTGGCGATGGCCTCCGGGCTCTCGGGGCGCAGGGTATCGGCCAGCGCCGCAATGCCGGCCACCACGCCGTCGATGGTCACCCAGACCCGGGTCGCGCCGTCAGCAGGCGGTTTATCCTGCGCGGGCACCTCAATGCCGAGCTGGGCCAGCAAAGAGCCATTGCCGATGGCGACCCTATGACCGGCGACCTGACCGACAATACCGGCACCGACCCGCACCTCCACCGCCTCCGGCTGGGGCAGCGTAGTCTCCTTGCCGACCGCCTCGCGCATGGCCAGCGCCAGCGGGTGTTCGCTCGCCTGCTGTAGAGCGGCGGCGAGGCGCAACTGCTCGTCGTTGCCGCTCCAGCTGGCTAGCACCGGCTTGCCTTGAGTGAGGGTGCCAGTCTTGTCAAAGATGAGCGCCTTGATGGCGTGGGCCTTCTGCAGGGTATCCACGTCTTTTATCAGAATGCCGTGGCGCGCTGCCACCCCGGTGCCAGTGACAATGGCCGCAGGCGTTGCCAGCCCCAGCGCACAGGGACAGGCGATCACCAGCACCGCTACCGCCGCCAGCAGCGCCTGACCGAAGTCGTTGCTGATGGCGTACCACACCAGCAGGGTGAACAGGGCGATGGTCATCACCACCGGCACGAACACGGCGGAGACCTTGTCCACCAACTGTTGCAGCGGCGCCTTGCCCATCTGGGCGTTCTCCACCAATGCGATGATCTTGCTGAGGCTGGAGTCCTCCCCCACCGTGGTGGCTTCAATTTCCAGCACGCCGGAGCGGTTGATGGCGCCGCCCAGCACCTTGTCGCCCTCGCCGCGCGGCACCGGCAGGCTCTCGCCGGTGAGGATCGACTCGTCCAGCTCGCTGGTACCGCTCACGATTCTGCCATCCACCGGTACCCGTTCCCCCACCAGCACCCGCAGCCGATCGCCGCGCAGCACCTCGTCGATGGCGACGCTCTGCCAGCGCTCGCCGCGCCAGACGGTGGCGGTTTCCGGCCGCAGCGCCATCAACTCGCGAATGGCGGACTGGGTGCTGCGTCTGGCTCGCGCTTCCAGCAGTTTTCCGAGGGAAATCAGGGTAATGATGATGGCACTCGCCTCGAAGTAGAGTTGGCCACTGGCGGCCACCCCCAGATTAAGCAGCAGATAGAGGCTGTAGAAGTAGGCCGCACTGGTACCGGTCGCCACCAGCACATCCATGTTGGCGGAGCGGTTCTTGATGGCGAGCCAGGCGCCGCGATAGAAGCGGGCCCCAATCCAGAACTGCACCGGGGTGGCGAGCACCAGCTCCAGCCAGGCGGGCAGATGCCAGGGCAGCAGACCGGCCATGGCCAGCATCCCCACCAGCAGCGGCAGGGTAAGCAAAGCCGAGACGATGACCCGGGTTTGCGCCTGACGGGCGCTGGCGGCCTCCTGCGCTTCCCGCTCCAGCAACTGCTGGCGGCGGCCGCTGGCCGAGCCTTGCGCCAGTTGGGCGCCAAAGCCGAGGGCCTCGATCTGCTCGCGCAGGGCCGCGGGCGTCTGCATCCCGGGTACCAGCACGATACGAGCCTGCTCGATGGAGAAGTTGACGTCGGCGGAGATGACGCCGGGCAGCGCCGCCAGCATCTTGTTCAGGCGGGCCGAGCAACCGGCACAGGTCATGCCGGTGATTTGAAACAGGATGGTCTCACTGCCGTAGTCGTAACCCTGCGCCTTGATGCTCTCCAGCACCGCCGGCAAACGGTCAGAGCTGGCCAGCTCGATGGCGGCTTGCTCCAGTGCGAAGTTGACGGTGGCCGATACCCCATCGAGCTTGTTGAGAGCGGTCGTGATGCGGCCGGCGCAATTGGCGCAGCTCATGCCGCTGAGCGGCAACTGCAGATGAATGGGTGATTGAAGATGAGTGGTCATTTTGTTCCTCCCAGGAACCCGTCGGCGCCACAAAACGCCGACTGGCAAACCCTAACCTTTACTGTAAGGGTAAGCTCAAGCCACATGATCCACTTTTTGCAGATGAAAAAACGGCGCCCGTTTGCTGCCAGAGAACAAACGGGCGCCGCCTTCAACTATTGCGCGGTATGCGCGGCGACTCAGATACCGTACTGGGCGCGGTAAGCCTTCATGGCGGCCAGTTGCGCCGCCAGCTCCGGCTGTTCGGCCTGCTTCTCTTCCAGATACTGGATCAGATCGCTCATCTGGATGATGGCGATGATGTGGGCACCGTAGTCACGCTCCACTTCCTGAATCGCGGAGAGCTCGCCCTTGCCCTTCTCCTGACGGTCCAGCGCGATCAGCACGCCAGCCAGGGAGGCGCCGTTGGCCTGGATCAGATCCATGGATTCGCGGATGGCGGTGCCGGCAGTGATGACATCGTCCACCAGCATGATGCGCCCCTTGAGCGGGCTGCCCACCAGATTGCCACCCTCGCCGTGATCCTTGGCCTCCTTGCGGTTGAAGCACCAGGGCACGTCCACGTCGTGCTGCTCCACCAGCTGCACCGCGGTGGCGGAGGCGATGGGGATCCCCTTGTAGGCCGGGCCAAACAGCACGTCGAACTCGATGCCGGCATCCATCAGGGCGGCGGCATAGAAGCGGCCGAGACGGGCCAGATCGCGGCCACTGTTGAACAGGCCGGCGTTGAAGAAGTAGGGGCTTTTACGACCGGATTTCAGGGTAAATTCACCGAATTTGAGGACCTGTTTCTCCAGGGCGAACTCGATAAATTGACGCTGGTAGGCTTTCATTCTGGCTCCTTGCTTGGCTTGTCGTTGTCTTGTGTGGGGGTATAAAAAAACGCGGTCAATGCCGCGTTTGCAGGATCTGTTGACGCTTCGTCACAGCCGCGACGGAGTCGGTTTTTGCGCAGAACTAGGCATGAGATGCGAAGTTTGGTAATCCAAACGAGGCATCGAATAACGACGTTATGCACAAAAACAGACCCGTCCCTACGGGTTGCGTGGCAAAGGATGCCATGCGTTGTTGCAGGACTTGCCAAGGGAATAACCATTGGCGGCATCCTGCGCCTAGCCTGGCATCCTTTGACACTGCAACGCGACTTGTGCCGAAACATCAACAGGTCCTGGTATCAGGAAAGTGACTGCTTCTGCAGCGCAATGATGTCGGCGATGCCGCCCTTGGCGAGGGCCAGCATCTCCAGCAGCTCCTCGTGGGTGAAGGGTTCGGCCTCCGCGGTGCCCTGCACCTCGATGATGCGACCATCTTCGGTCATCACCACGTTCATGTCGGTCTCGGCGGCGGAGTCTTCGATGTACTCCAGATCGCAGATGGCCTCCCCTTCGAACATACCGACGGAGACGGCAGCGATCATCTGCTTGAGCGGGCTCTGTTTGATCAGCCCCTTCTCCACCATCCAGTTCAGCGCATCCACCAGCGCCACGCAGGCCCCGGTGATGGCGGCGGTACGGGTACCGCCGTCGGCTTGCAACACATCGCAGTCAACGGTAATGGTGTGCTCGCCCAGGGCACTCAAGTCTACCGCCGCGCGCAGGGAGCGGGCGATCAGACGGGAGATCTCCAGGGTGCGGCCGCTCTGCTTGCCGGAGGCCGCTTCGCGGTTCATCCGGGAGTGGGTGGAGCGCGGCAGCATGCCGTACTCGGCAGTGACCCACCCCTGCCCCTTGCCTTTGAGGAAGCGCGGCACGCTGGTGTCGACGCTGGCGGTGCAGAGCACGCGGGTGTAGCCGAATTCCACCAGCACGGACCCTTCAGCATGCTTGGTGAAGTGGCGGGTGATGGTTACCGGACGCACCTGGGCGGCGCTGCGATCGCTGGGACGGGACATGGGACTGACCTCTGGGCTGGCTGAATTGGCGCAGGAGTATAAGCGATCGCTACTCAAATATCAGCCGCTAAAACCACCTCGTCGGCTGACGGAGCAGGCCTGGCTGAGTATACTGGCCGCACACTTCATCAAGCCCGGAACAATCAATGATTCACAGCATGACCGCCTACGCCCGCAAGGAACTCAAGGGCGACTGGGGCACAGCCGTTTGGGAAATTCGTTCGGTCAACCAGCGCTATCTGGAGACCTACATTCGCCTGCCGGAACAACTGCGCAGCCTGGAGCCGGTTCTGCGTGAGCGCTTCCGGGCCAAGCTGCAGCGCGGCAAGGTGGAGTGCAACCTGCGCTTCGAGGCCGCCCAGGCCGCCGCCAGCCAGCTGCACATCAATGAAGAGCTGGCCAAACTCATCATCGAGAGCGCCAACTGGGTGATGAAAGAGGCGGGCCAGGGTCAGCTCAATCCGGTGGACGTGCTGCGCTGGCCGGGGGTCATGGCTGCCGCCGAGCAGGACATGGACGTGGTCGCCACCGAGCTGATGGCCGGCTTCGACCTGACCATGGAAGACTTCCTCGCCTCCCGCGCCAGCGAAGGGGCCAATCTCAAGGCGCTGATCGAACAGCGTCTGGCCGGCATTCAGGTAGAAGTGAAGAAGGTGCGGGAGCACCTGCCGCAGATCATCGAGTGGCAGCGCCAGAAGCTCACCGACCGCCTGGCCGAGGCCAAAGTGGAGCTGGATCCTGCCCGCATCGAGCAGGAGATCGTGCTGCTGGCCCAGAAGATCGACGTGGCCGAAGAGCTGGATCGCCTGGAGATGCACATCAGCGAAACCAACAAGATCATGAAGAAGGGTGGCGCCTGCGGCCGTCGCCTCGACTTCATGATGCAGGAGTTCAACCGCGAGTCGAACACGCTGGGCTCCAAGTCGATCAACGCCGAGGTGACCCAGTCCGCTGTCGAGTTGAAGGTCCTCATCGAGCAGATGCGCGAGCAGATCCAGAACATCGAGTGATCTCCCTCATAGATGCACCAGCCCCCGCCACGCGGGGGCTTTTTTATGCTCGTTTCCCGCAGCGCTCAGCCGCCTGACTGATGGTAACCCCTAGCAAAGGGAGCCCGACATGTGCCATCACGCAAAGAGGGTCTGCCATGCAGACCCTCTCCTTCTTTTTGATCCATCCCCCGCCCGTGCAGGCTAGACCGGTGACTTCAGCCTTCGGCTGCGCAGCAGCAGGGGGAGCTGGTAGAGCACCAGAGCACCCAGCACCAGGCCGGCGCCGGCCAGCTTGGCGGGGCCCAGCGGCTCGTCATAGAAGAGGGTGCTCAGGATAAGAGTCCAGACCGGTTCCAGCAGCATCAGCAGGGCGGCGTGGGCCGTGGTCATCCGGCTCAGGGCGTGGGTGAGCAGCCAGTAGCGCAATGTGGTGGCGATCAGGACGCTGGCCGCAAACCAGCCCCAGATGCCAGTGCCGATGCTGGCGGGCCACTGCTCGGTCAGCAGGGAGAGCAGGGTGCCGAGCAGTCCGGTCACCGCCAACTGGATGCAGGTGAGCCAGGTAGGAGGGATGGACTGGGCGAAGTGGCGGTGCACCGCGAGCTGGACTCCCAGAGTGGCGGCCGCCGCCAGAAACCAGAACAGGGAGAGCGACACGCCCCAGTGGGTGCTACTGGAGAGCAGCAGCAGGCCAGCCACGGCGACGGGCAGGGTGAGCCAGTAGTGGCGGCCGGGTCTGGCCTTGAAGGCGGCCCAGGCGGCGAGCGGCGCCATCAGGGTGGCCACGCTCATGATGAAGGCGCCACTGCCGAGGGCATCGCTCTGGCTGATGGCGGTAACCCAGAACAGCAGGCTGGCCCCGAGCAAGGTGCCGCACCCGGCGGCGCGCAGCAGTTGTGAGCCACTGGGGGGCGGCTCGCGCAACCAGGCGAGCGGCAACAGCAGCAGGGCGGCCAGCAGGAAGCGGCTGCCGATAAAGGCGGCGGTGGGCAGTTCGCGAATCGCCTCTTTCGAGAAGAGCCAGCCAGCGGCGGCCAGCAGGGTGACCAGTATCATCAACAGCAGGGGAGCGCGGTTCATCGGGGCATCACAGGGTCAGGGGCAAAGGGCAGAGCATAAAGGAAAGAGGCGCGGATTGTCTCCCGGGGTTTGACAGACATGCTGGCGGGGCGGCTACCACGCCGCCCCGCCTCAGTCGTCACCTTCCAGGCTGGCGAGGCAATGGGAGAGGGTGCGCGCCAGCGCCCCCTGATTGCGCAGCACCACGGCGCGGGCCTGCTCCCCCATCTCGCGGCGAGCAGGGGCATCGCCGAGCAGGGTACTCACCCGGTGGCCGAGCGCCTCGGCGTCCGCCACCACGGCCGCGCCACCCTGGGCCACCAGCTGGCGGGTGATGTCGCTGAAGTTGAAATAGACGGGGCCGGTCAGGCAGGGTTTGCCCAGCGCCGCCGGTTCCAGCAGGTTGTGACCGCCCACGGGCACCAGGCTGCCACCGACAAAGGCGAGATCCGCCGCCGCCAGCATCAGCGGCAGCTCGCCCATGGTGTCACCCAGGTAGATCTTGTCGCTCTCGCCGACCGCACTGCCCGCCGTGCGCCGCACGCAACCGTAGGGGGCGCACAGCTCGGCCACCCGATCGAAACGCTCGGGATGGCGCGGCACCAAGATCAGCAGGGCGGAGGGGTGGGCCTTGAGCACCCGATCAAAGGCAGCCAGCACCAGCTCGTCTTCCCCCTGGTGGGTACTGGCGGCGATCCAGACAGGTCGTGCCTCCCCCAGTTGCTGGCGCAGGGCACGGCCCCTGGCCTGCACCTCGTCGCCAAACTGGATGTCGAACTTGATGGAGCCGGTCACCGCCAGCCGGTTGCGCCCTATCCCCAGCCGATGGAAGCGATCCGCATCGTCCTGATGCTGGCACAGCAGGTGGGTCAGCGGGCGGCTCAGGGCATCGAATGCGCCCTGGAAGCGACCATAGCGCTGACAGGATCGCTCCGAGAGGCGGGCATTGAGGATGGTCACCGGCAGGTGGCGTGCCTCGCAGGCCGCCAGCCAGTTCGGCCACAGCTCTGTCTCCATCACCCAGAGGGCGCGGGGCTTGACGGTGCTCAGAAACGCCGAGACGGCCCAGGGGTAGTCGAGAGGCGCATAGCGATGCACCACCAGATCCCCAAGCTTGGCTGCCTGTTCGGCGCCGGTGCGGGTGGTGGTGGTGAGCAGGATGGGCAGCTCGGGGCGCTCGGCCTTGAGGGCGCGGATGAAGGGGGTGATGGCCAGGGTCTCCCCCACGCTCACCGCATGGATCCAGAGGGGAGCCTCCTGTCCGGTCGGCGGCAATCGTCCCAGATGCTCGGCCCAGCGCGCCCCGAAGCCGGGCTTGCCTTTTTTGGGCTTGTAGAGCGCCAGCAGCGCCAGGGGCAACCCCAGGTGGATCAGCAGGTTGTAGAGCAACCGGTAGATCATGCTAGCTATTACCTGGTTCAGCAGCAGAGGATTCCACCGGCTGCCGCACTATGGTCAGATCTGCCGTTTCACCACGCTCCAGCCGATTTCCCGCCTCGATGACCTGTTCCGGCATCAGCTCGATCAGGCACTTGAGGTGGCCGAACTTGCAGGTGCGCTTGAAGCAGGGGCGGCACTCGATGTCGGTGTGGACGATCTCGACCCTGTCCGCCAGCGGTGGGGTATAGAGGGGCGAGGTGGAGCCGTAGACGCCGATCAGCGGCCGGTTGAGGGCGGCCGCCACGTGCATCAGGCCCGAGTCGTTGGCGATGACCCGACCGGCCAGGGCCATCAGGTCGATCGCCTCGTGCAGGCTGGTCTTGCCCGCCAGCACGTGGCAGTTGGGGCGCGACAGGGGGTTGATCCGATCGCGGATGGTGTTGGCCACGTCCACGTCCTTGCCCGAGCCGAAGATCCACACCTGCCACCCCTCGTCGAGGTGCTTTTGCGCCACCACGGCGTAGTGCCCTTCCGGCCAACGTTTGGCCGGGCCGAACTCGGCCCCCGGACAGAGTACCAGCACAAGGCGGGCACGATTCAGGCCGAGCCGCTCCAGCGCCTTGCCCTGGTTGATGAGATCCACGTGCAGGGAGGGATGGGGAATAGCGGGAATGTCGTCCCGGCTCTTCATCTGCCCCTTGGGGTAGGCCAGAGCCACATAGCCTTCCACCATCAGCGGGAAGGCCTGCTTGTTGTTGCGCATGTCGTTGAGCAGACCGAAGCGGTGCTCCCCCTTCCAACCGGTGCGCACCGGGATCCTGGCAAACCAGGGGATGAGGGCCGACTTCATGGAGTTGGGCTGGATGATGGCCTGATCGTACTGCTCGGCGGCCAGCTGCCTGCCAAGGCGGCGGCGTGCCCCCAGCTTGAAGTCACCGTGGCCAAGCGGCATGGGGATGGCCTTGTCCACCTCGGGCATGCGCTCCAGCAGCGCAACGCACCAGGCCGGCGCCATCACATGGAGCTCGCTGCCCGGGTGGTTGCTCTTGAGCGCCTTGTAGAGGCTCTGGGACATCACCATGTCGCCGACCCAGGAGGGGCCGATCACCAATATCTTCATCGCGCGTCTTCTCTCGGGACTGGCCCGGCTGTTGATCATTACTGGGCAAGATTATGCCCCAAGAAAGGCCGAAGAAATAACAGAAGATACCCGTCTGCCCCCGCAAAACGCCTCCCTGGCAGGATCTGCTCCCCCGCGCATCCCTCCTGAGGCCCTCTTCGACCCGGACACGGCGTGCCCTGGGCCACCTACTGCCGGGTAGCAGAGATCCCCCTTCCCCCGCATTCAAAAGCGGGCCCACCGGGCCCTCGGGTCATGCCCCGCGCGGGGTTTTAGGCTAGAATGGGCGCCAATCCGAGCATGACCCGCCCGCCGGGCACCAACAAGAGTCCCTTGCCTGTGAAAAAACCGACCCTGGCGGCCGTCCTGATCGTCAAGAACGAAGCCGACAACCTCCGCGCCTGCCTCGCCTCCCTCGAAGGCCTGGCGGATGAAATCGTCATTCTCGACTCCGGCAGTCAGGATGACACCCCGGCCATCGCCGCCGAATTTGGCGCCCGCTTCTTCGTCAACACCACCTGGCCCGGTTTCGGCCGTCAGCGCCGCCTCGCCCAGTCCCATGTCCAGTCGGAGTGGGTGCTGTGGCTGGACGCGGACGAGCGGCTCACCCCGGAACTCAGGGAAGCCATCCAGGGGGTCATGGCCAACCCGGCCAGCGACACCATCTACTCCATCCCGCGCCTCTCCTGGGTGTTCGGTCGCTTCATCCGCCACAGCGGCTGGTACCCGGATCGGGTGCTGCGCCTCTACCCCAAGGCGCTGACCGGCTACAACGAGGCGCTGGTACACGAGAAGGTGGAGGTGCGCGCCAACATGAAGATCGTCAACCTGCAGGGCGACCTCCTCCACTACACCTACCGGGATCTGGAACACTACCTGGTCAAATCCGCCGGCTATGCCCGCGCATGGGCCGATCAGCGCACCGCCCGCGGCAAGAAGGGATCCCTCGGTCAGGGGCTGGTCCACGCCGTCGGCTGCTTCCTCAAGATGTACCTGCTCAAGGCCGGTTTCCTCGACGGCAAGCAGGGCCTGCTGCTGGCCATCCTCTCCGCCCACTCCACCTTCGTAAAATACGCCGATCTCTGGGTTCGCCAGCAGCCCCAGCAGCCGAAATAGGGCATCGCCCCACAGATCTCATTCATGACTCACCCCTTGTTCCAGCGGGACAAGGGGCAAACCCCATGGCCAGGGATCGGGCGCAGCCCTCGCGGGGCCGCTCACGGCGCAAACCCGGGCGCCACGGACGAAAACTGGCCGCGATAAGCCGAATGCATGGATATTGGTAACATGACCCGACTCCGGCTTATACCGACAGGTTTCCCCTGCCCGGGGCCCGGGCAGGCCCGTCAAGGGGGCTGTCGGGGACCACGTCCGGTAGGCTGGCCTGCCAGCAAGCGCATCCCCTTACAAGACAGGGCCCCGCGGGGCCCTGTCTGTATGTTCTGTGCGCGCTCTCAGCGCTCGGCGCGCCAGAAGGGCGGCGCCCAGCGGGCGATCTCTGCCGCCATGGCCTTGGGATCGAGCTGGCTCATGTCCTCCGGGTGGTCGCTGTCTTCCGGCGGGCTGAAGGGCAGATGGCGCCCCTCGCCGTTGAGCGGCCGCCAGCGCAGCGGCGTTGCCGAACGGTGTGCCGGGAAGAAGCCGACGGTCGGCACGTCCATGGCCGCGGCGATGTGCAGGGGCCCCGTGCTGCCCGCCACGAACAGGGCGGCGTTGGCCATCACCTGGCAGAACTTCGGCAGCCCCTCGTCGGAGCGATAGATCCAGCCGTTGCCCCCATGGGCCAGCAGTTCCGCCGCCAACTGCTCCGCCTTCCCCTCCTCCCCCGGGCCTGCCGTCAGCACGCACTGCAACTCGGGACAGGCCTGGTTGAGCTTGATGATGAGGCGCGAGTACTGCTCGATGGAGAGGTTGTTGGCCGAGCCACCGCTGCCCGCATGCACCATCAGCCAGGGGCGGCTGGCGTCGAGCCTGAGACGGGCGGCGACCTGCTCGCGCACCTGCAGCAGGCTCTCGGGGTCGAAGTCGAGGTAGGGACCCTGTGGCTCTACCACGGTCTGATGCTGATCGGCGAGGAAGCGGCGCACCAGATCCAGGTTGTATTCGTACTCCGGCTTCTGGGAGCGGGAGCGGCGCTGCACCAGGCGCTGGTTGTAGAGCACCTGGGCCAGCTTGGTAGCTGGTGCCAGCCGGTAGGGAATGTGCGCCTTCCACACCAGCTTGGCATTGCGGGTGTTGGAGAAGAGGCAGATGGAGGCATCGAAGGCAGCCGCCTTGATGCGCGCCAGCAGGGCGCGTTGCTGCTCCTTGTCGGCCCGGGCACCCGGATCCAGGATGATCTCGTCGATCCAGGGGCAGAGGCGGGCCAGGGGCGCCGTGTAGGCGGGAACCAGGGCAGTCACATGACACTCCATGGAGCGCTTGAGCATGGCAAAGCTCGGCCACGCCAGCATGAAGTCACCAATCTTGTCATTGCGGACTACCAGAATACGTTTCATAAAAAATCCCTATGCTCCCTGTCACCAGCGAAGGAGGCTTGATGCGCGATGCGGGTATTCTTGCCTGATGCAGGGCGATTCTCAAGCGAAGACGCCACGGGGCCCCGATTTGTGCGAACCCGGCCGCCGATCAGCGCCAGAAATCCGCGCCATCCCGGTCGCGACAAACCGGCAACAGCCCCTATAATGCGACCAGTTTTCCGGTTTCAGGAATCAGCAGCATGACCAACAAGGTAATCTATCCCGGCACCTTCGATCCCATCACCAACGGCCATACCGATCTCATTGGCCGCGCCGCCAGACTGTTCGACGAGGTGGTGGTCGGGGTCGCCAACAGCCCGAGCAAACGGCCGCTGTTCGATCTCGAGGAGCGCGTTCAGCTGGCCCGGCAGGTGACGGCTCACCTGCCCAACGTCAAGGTGGTGGGCTTCTCCGGCCTGCTGGTGGATTTTGCCAGGGAGCAGCAGGCCAACGTGCTGATCCGCGGCCTGCGCGCCGTCTCCGACTTCGAATACGAGTTCCAGCTCGCCAACATGAACCGTCGCCTGATGCCCACCCTGGAGAGCGTCTTCCTCACCCCGGCGGAGGAGAACTCCTTCATCTCCTCCACCCTGGTGAAGGAGGTGGCGCTGCACGGAGGTGACATCCACCAGTTCGTCGACCCCCTGGTGGCCCAGGCCATCGCCGCCAAGCAGCAGCGCTAATCCCTCCCCTGATGGGCAGAAACGAACAAGGGCTACCCGCGGGTAGCCCTTGTTGCATCAACGCACTGCACGCCTAGCTGTGGGCAAACTGCTGGCGGATCGCCCGCTCCAGCCCGTCCAGCCACTCGTAGCGACGCCGGTACATGGCCCGCTTCTTGGCGGCCACCTCCTCCAGCGGCTTGCGCACCACGGGTTGCAGCCGCACGAAGTTGGCGTCCTGATCGAGGGCGCCAAACTCCTGCCACAGCTCGTCGTAGTCCGCCTGCAGGCAGGCTTTCTTCTTCTTGCTGTACCGTCTTGCCTGGAAGATGTGGGCCTTCATGCGTACCGCACAGACCCGGTGGGCCCCCATGGCCCCGGCCAGCGCCATCACCAGCATCACCACCAGCGACTTGGGTCTCAGACCCTGACCCGCCCGGGTCAATGCCCGCACCTGCTCCTGGGGCTGCTCGACACAGGGCTCCGGCCCCTGCACCGACCCGATCACCAGGGCCAGCTCCTGTTCGCTGCCCGCCAGGGAGAAGGCACAGCTGTAGAGTCGCTCCCCCCGCGCGTTGACGATGGAGAGGGCCAGCTCCGCCTCCCTGCGGAAGGTGCCGTCGTGACGCAGCACGATGCGCCAGCCGCCATCGGGATAATGGCCCAGCACTATCCCCTCCCCCAGATAGAGCGGGTCGATGAGCTCGGGGTACAGGCCCAGCAGCAGGCGGTAGTGATCCTCCACCATCTTGACCCGCTGGTTCACCGTCGAGCAGGCGAAGCGATAGGGGCGCATCGGCTTGTCGAGCAGCTCGGGGTGGCGGGCGGGAAGCGCCCGCAGGGGGGCGCTCTGGAACAGCTCGAACACCCGGTTCAACTGCGCACGGTAGAGCAGACTGCGCAGCAAAAACTTGCCGCGGTTGAAAGTCTTGCGGGCGCTGTCTTCGGGATAGAGGAAGCGGGCCATATCGTGGGCACAATAGTGCCCCTGCCGGGATAAATGTTCCCAGTCTATTGATTTAGCTGTCATTTTATTACCTCGCAGCCTGAACTGGCGAGATAGTAGTCATGGGCTGACGCAGCTTCAACAGACCGGAAATACTCTCTTACAACTTGGCCGATCCCGGCTCAAAAATCCCACTTTCAGCGTTGGCAGTGGGAGCAGAACACCGTGGTTCGCTGGCCCATCTTCACCTCGGTGAGCAGGGTGTGGCAGTGGAAGCAGGGCAGGCCGCCACGGCCGTAAACCTGCAGCTGCTGCACGAAATAGCCCGGCTTGCCGTCGGCGCTGGTGAAATCCTTGAGGGTGGTGCCCCCCTGGCGAATGGCTTCGGCCAGCACCCGCTTGATCTCGCTCACCAGGGTGCCCAGCCGCTCGGCGCTGATGTTGCCCGCCGCCCGCCTGGGATGAATGCCGGCGGCATAGAGCGCCTCGTTGGCGTAGATGTTGCCCACCCCGACCACCACGTGGTTGTCCATCAGGAACTGCTTGATGGCGGTGCTGCGCCCCTTCGCCCGCTCCCGCAGGTAATCGGCATGGAAGGCATCAGTGAGGGGTTCCGGCCCCAGCTTGGCGAGCAGGGCATGGGCCTCGGCCGGTTCGCGGGTCCACAGCAGGGCGCCAAAACGGCGCGGATCGTTGAGCCGCAGCAGCTTGCCGTTGGCCAGCTCGATATCCACGTGATCGTGCTTCTCGGCCGGGGTGCCGATGTCCAGCACCCGCAGGCTGCCGGACATCCCGAGATGCAGGATGGCGGTGCCGAAGTCGGTCTCCAGCAACAGGTATTTGGCGCGGCGGCTGACGCGGTGGATGACGAGATCCACCAGCTCCTGGATCTCGCCGGGCACGGGCCAGCGCAGGCGGCCGTCCCGCACCACCACGCGGGTCACCTTGATGCCGGTAAGCCAGGGGGAGATGCCCTGGCGGCTGACTTCGACTTCCGGTAATTCAGGCATGGGCGATCTCTCGTTCAGGGAATGGGGCGCATCAGGTCACGGTATTGCGCCTGGCTCAAGCTGAGCCAGGTCGAGGAGGGCAGCAGGGCGGCAAACTTGCCGTCGTCCTGATAGAGCCCGACTTCCACCGGATCGCTCTGTCCGGCGATCCAGATCTTGAGGGTCACCGGGGTGCCGCGCACGGGCTCGCCGGGGGGCAGCAGCCAGCCTTGCCACGCCTCGATGCGGGCCGCCAGCTGGGTGCTGCCAAGCCCCAGATCCGGCGCGCTGCGCCAGCCCTGGCCGATACGCTCTATCTGCCAGCTCGGCCCCTGCCAGGTCAGCACCACGG
This sequence comes from Aeromonas sp. S19(2024), assembly GCF_041402625.1. Lineage (NCBI taxonomy): Bacteria > Pseudomonadati > Pseudomonadota > Gammaproteobacteria > Aeromonadales > Aeromonadaceae > Aeromonas > Aeromonas sp. S19(2024). The sequence goes on along the minus strand of NZ_JBGLQU010000010.1, from coordinate 13,576 downwards.
CACTCTCCGGCAACAGCGGACGCGCGCGTTTGGCACTGTTCTCCTGCTGGGCCTGCTCCAGCCGGTGCAACAGGGTAATGACGATCAACACGACCACGATGATCACGTTGTTCCAGCCTTTGCGGCTCAGTTTGAACATGGCTAGCCTCCCTTCGAATCGGCAGTGTACTGAATTCCAGCCATAAAAAAACCCGGCACGAGGCCGGGTTTTTGCAGCGAAACCAAGTAATTACTTGATTTTGCCTTCTTTGTAGATCACATGCTGACGAACCACGGGATCAAATTTCTTGATCTCCATTTTTTCGGGCATGGTGCGCTTGTTCTTGGTAGTGGTATAGAAGTGACCAGTACCGGCGCTGGAGTTCAGGCGAATCTTATCGCGAATACCTTTAGCCATGATCTAATTCCTTATACCTTAACGCCGCTGGCACGCAGTTCAGCCAGAACCACTTCAACGCCGCGCTTGTCGATGATACGCATGCCTTTTGCGGATACGCGCAGGCTCACGAAGCGTTTTTCACTCTCAACCCAGAAACGGTGAGTGTGCAGGTTCGGCAGGAAACGACGCTTGGTAGCGTTGTTAGCGTGCGAACGGTTGTTACCAACTGCCGGGCGCTTGCCGGTTACTTGGCATACTCTAGACATGTCAGTCTCTCCAAATCTTACTTCATTGCTCGAGCAAATATCTGCCCCGCTGGCCTTCGATTGCGGGGCAAACAGAAGGCGGCATTTTATACAGCATCCGTGATCAAAGATCAACTAATACAGTGCCAGAGCCCAGTCACAACCAACCACGCTCTGCGAAAGAAACCGTGATGCCATCACCGATCACCAGGTGATCAAGCACTCTGATATCGACCAGGGCCAGGGCGGCCAGGATCCGATCCGTGATCTGGCGGTCCGCCCGACTGGGCTCGGCCACGCCGGACGGGTGATTATGCGCCAGAATCACGGCGGCTGCATTATGTTTGAGCGCGATCTGCACGATTTCTCTGGGCCAGACGCTCGCCGAGTCGAGGGTGCCGTAAAAAAGTTCGACAAACCGGATGACCCTGTGCTGGTTGTCGAGCAGCAGCAGGGCGAACACCTCCCTCCCCCGATCCCGCAACTGGGCTTGCAGAAAGTCCCGGGTAAGCCCGGGCGAGGTGAGCGCCTCTCCCCGTTGCAACTGTTCGGCCAGATGGCGCCGCCCCATCTCCAGCACCGCCTGCAACTGGGCATACTTGGCAGGTCCCAGCCCGTGAGCGCCACAAAAATCCTGCTGCTCGGCTCCCAGCAGTGCCCGCAGGGAACCAAACTGCTGCAACAACTGGCGGGAGAGATCCACCGCACTCAACCCGCTGACCCCGGTGCGCAGGAAGATGGCCAGCAGTTCGGCATCGGAGAGCGTCGCCGCCCCTCGGCGCAGCAGCTTTTCCCTCGGGCGCTCCTCTTCCGGCCACTCCTTGATGCTCATTTGTCTCTCCCTCATGGCTATTGAGAGAAAACATAGCAAAGAATCCCGCGAGCCCGACCACAACTCCCCCATGTCAGCCTCTGTCGCCACCCATTGCCTGTGCTATCTTAGCCGACCAGTCAGAGTGAGCCGGAAGAGAAGCAGCAGATGAGATTGGCCGATAAACGCATCCTGTTGGGTGTCAGTGGCGGGATCGCCGCCTACAAGAGTGCCGAACTGGTACGTCGCCTGAAAGATCAGGGGGCCGAGGTGCGAGTGGTGATGACCCGCTCCGCCAAGGAGTTCATCACCCCGCTGACCCTGCAAGCCGTCTCAGGCCACCCGGTGGCCGACAGTCTGCTGGACCCGGCTGCCGAGGCGGGCATGGGCCACATCGAACTGGCCAAGTGGGCCGATCTGGTGCTGATCGCCCCCGCCAGCGCCAACCTGATGGCCCGCATGGCCGCCGGCATGGCGGACGAGCTGCTCACCACCCTCTGCCTTGCCACCCCGGCGACTATCGCCCTGGCGCCAGCCATGAACCAGCAGATGTACCGCAACGCCGCCACCCAGGCCAACCTCCAGACCCTCACCGAACGCGGCATTCAGCTGTGGGGGCCGGATTCCGGCAGCCAGGCCTGCGGCGATGTGGGCCCGGGCCGGATGCTGGATCCCCTGGAACTGGTGGAACGCTGCTGCCAGCAGCTCGCCGCCGAGCCACTCTTGGCAGGCGTCAGGCTGCTGCTCACAGCCGGGCCGACCCGCGAGGCGCTGGATCCGGTGCGCTATATCAGCAACCACAGCTCCGGCAAGATGGGCTACGCCATCGCCCGCGCCGCGCGCGAAGCGGGCGCGGAGGTGACCCTGGTGAGCGGCCCGGTGGCACTGGCCACCCCGGCCGGCGTTACCCGCATCGATGTGGAGAGTGCCCTGCAGATGCACGAAGCGGTGATGAGCCAGGTCGGTGAGTGCGACCTCTTTATCGGCTGCGCTGCCGTCGCCGACTACCGTCCCGCCCAGGTGGCCGAGCAAAAGATCAAGAAGACCGGCGACAACGACCAAATGCAGCTGACCCTGGTCAAAAACCCCGACATCATCGCCGATGTGGGGGCGTTGTCAGACAAACCCTTCACCGTCGGATTTGCCGCCGAAACCGTGGATGTGGAACAATACGCCCTCGACAAACTTCGACGTAAGCGGCTGGACATGATCGCAGCCAACGATGTGTCCCGTGCAGGCCAGGGTTTCAATGCCGATGACAACGCCCTGACCGTCTTCTGGCAAGGGGGTCAAGCCGCCCTGCCCCTGGCCGATAAGCTGACGCTCGCCCGTCATCTTGTCGCCCTGATTGCACGCCATTATCGACCCTGAGCCCATTGAACATGCCGGGAGCCCCAGGCTCCTGCAGTACCACCCGATCGCCAGGCGATCCAATTGAAAAAGATTCATGACGACACAAATTGAACTGAAAATCCTGGATGCCCGCATCGGCACCGACTTCCCGCTGCCCGCCTACGCCACACCGGGCTCCGCTGGCATGGACTTGCGCGCCCTGCTGGATGCCCCGCTGACCCTGGCCCCGGGCGACACCACTCTGGTGCCGACCGGGCTGGCCATTCACATCCAGGATCCGGGTCTGTGCGCCACCATCCTGCCCCGCTCCGGCCTCGGCCATAAGCACGGCATCGTGCTGGGCAACCTGGTCGGCCTCATCGACTCCGACTACCAGGGTCAGTTGATGGTCTCGGTCTGGAACCGTGGCAGCGACAGCTTCACCATGCAGCCTGGCGAGCGCATCGCCCAGCTGGTGATCCTGCCGGTGGTACAGGCCAGCTTCCAGCTGGTCGACGAATTCAATCAGAGTGAACGGGGTGAAGGCGGGTTTGGTTCTTCTGGTCGCCAATAACAAGACCACACGGCCCCCTGGGGCACGTGCCAAATAATAGAATCAAGCCATTGTTTTTTTAGGGGAATCCATGGCAAGCAGTAACCAGAAACAGAGTCGGCGCGATCAGATCCTGCAGGCACTCGCCCACATGCTGGAAACCAGCCCGGGCCAGCGCATCACCACGGCACGCCTCGCGGCCGAGGTGGGCGTGTCCGAGGCAGCCCTCTACCGGCATTTTCCCAGCAAGGCGAGGATGTTCGAGGGGCTGATCGACTTTATCGAGGATTCCCTGCTGTCACGGGTCAACCTGATCATGGCCGAAGAGAAGGACACCATGGCCCGCTGCCATCACATACTGCAGCTGCTGCTGGTGTTCGCCGAGCGCAACCCCGGCATCACCCGCATTCTCAATGGCGATGCCCTGCTGGGCGAACACGATCGGCTGCGGGATCGCATCAGCATCCTGTTCGACAAGCTGGAGACCCAGATAAAGCAGGTACTGCGCGAGAAACGGCTGCGGGAAGGCCAGGGCTTCCAGCTCGACGAGACCATGCTGGCCAACCTGCTGCTGGCCTATACCGAGGGCCGCATCAGCCAGTTCGTCCGCTCGGAGTTCAAAATCAAGCCCACTGCAGGCTTTGAAGATCAGTGGCAGTTTATCCGCAGCCAGCTGCTGCAAAGCTGAGCCAGCAGACCGCATCAACCAATGCACGTCTGCTCCGAGCTCACAATCAACCCCACCGCCGGGTTTGAAGATCAGTGGCAGTTCATCCGCAGCCAGCAGCTGCAAAGCTGAGCCAGCAGACCGCATCAACCAATGCACGTCCGCTCCGAGTTCAACATCAAGCCCACTGCCGGCTTTGAAGATCAGTGGCAGTTTATCCGCAGCCAGCTGCTGCAAAGCTGAGCCAGCAGACCGCATCAACCAATGCACGTCCGCTCCGAGTTCACAATCAAGCCCACCGCCGGGTTTGAAGATCAGTGGCAGTTTATCCGCAGCCAGCTGCTGCAAAGCTGAGTGCGCACATGCCCAGCGTCCCTGCGCCAGCAGGGTTGTGACAAAGCGGGAGGCCTTGGCCTCCCTTGCTTTTTGTGGCACAAAAGAAGAGACAAGCACCAGATGCGACCCAGCTTGTCGCGCTCAAGTGTTAGATTCATCTGCCATAAATCTTCACACCAACAGGACATCCTATGGAACCCGAGATCATTACCGAAGCACAGACCTGGCTGACCAACAACCAGGGACTGATCATCGAGTATGCGGTCAACATCGCCGCCGCCCTGATCACCCTGCTGGTCGGTTACATTGCCGCCAACCTTCTCAGCGGTGGCGTGGTCAAGGTGATGCAGACCCGCAAGCTGGACACCACCGTCACCCACTTCGTCGGCAGCATCCTCAAATACACCATCCTGGTGTTCGTGGTGATCGCCGCTCTGGGCCGGGTCGGGGTGCAGACCGCCTCCTTCGTAGCCATCATCGGTGCCGCCGGTCTGGCCATCGGTCTGGCGCTGCAGGGCTCTCTCTCCAACTTTGCCGCCGGTTTCCTGCTCATCATCTTCCGCCCCATCAAGGCAGGGGAATTCATCGAGGTGGCAGGCACCAATGGCGTTGTGCAATCGGTGCAGCTCTTCACCACCACCCTCACCTCGGGTGACAACAAGATGGTGGTAGTGCCGAACTCCGCCATCCTCAACGGCACCATCGTCAACTACTCGCGCATGGATACCCGCCGCGTCGACATGACCTTCGGCATCGGCTACGGCTCCGACCTGCGCAAGGCCAAACAGATCCTGGAGCGGCTGGTGAGCGAAGAGCCCCGCATCCTGAAGGAGCAGGCCGCCACCATTGCCGTTGCCGCGCTGGCCGACTCCTCGGTCAATATCGTGGTGCGTCCCTGGGTCAAGACCGGTGATTACTGGGGTGTCTGGTTCGACTTCCACGAGAAGGTGAAGCTCACCTTCGACGCCGAGGGCATCGAGATTCCCTTCCCCCAGCGTGTGGTCCACATGCAAAAGACGGCGGATTGATCCTCGGTGTGCGTTCTCCAGTGCCAGCCTTCGGGCTGGCACTGTCGTTTCTGCCTTCTGTGACATGAAAAAACCGGCCACAGGCCGGTCTTGCGCACCAGGTCGCACCGCGTTCTCACCCCAGCCGGCGTGCAACCCGGTTGAGCAGGGGCTGCATCAGCACATAGCCCCCCAGCACGGCTCCGATCACCGCCAGCACGCGGATCTCCAGCGTCGGCGCCGCATTGGCCAGCGTCAGGGTCAGCAAACCGATGAGGCCGGTGGCGATCAGGCTCAGGGCAAACAGGGATAACAGGGCTTTCATCTCGATCTCCTCATTCCACACCATTGATTCCATACCTTGGCCATCCCTGGGAGATCTCGTCCATTCGGCTAATATGGTAGCCAGCGTCTGTTGCCCGCCATTTGCGCCTGCTCAAAAAATCGTCCGATGAGCGTCTGTTGAATACCCTTTTATCTGTCACGCCAGCTTTCCAGAGCCACGGTCGTGCTCCCCTTGAAATGAAAGCCTTTTCAACCCTAACAAGCATGCGCGAACGCAAGATCCCGGGGTACTGGGTGACTCATAATCGCACTGTTTTGGTTGTACACTCCCTCGTTGCAGACAATTGGTAATGCTCTGTTACACGGGGCGTACGGAGTGCCCGGTATAATGCTCGCATAATAAGGTTTGGCGGGAGCCTTGCCTGCAAGGTTCAAACACAACTTGGAAGACTGATAATCCTATGAAAAATATCAATCCAACCCGGACCCAGGCCTGGCAGGCACTGGAAGCCCATTTTGCAGCCAACAAGGAGATGCGTCTCAAGGATCTGTTCGCACAGGATCCCAAGCGTTTTGACAAGTTCTCCCTCACCTTCGGTGGCGACATCCTGGTCGACTACTCCAAGAACCTGATCACCGAAGAGACCCTCAAGCTGCTGGTGAACCTGGCTGGCGAGACCGATCTGCGCAGCGCCATCGACGCCATGTTCAACGGCGACAAGATCAACATGACCGAAGGGCGCGCCGTACTGCACACCGCCCTGCGCAACCGCTCCGACCGTCCCATCGAGGTTGACGGCAAGGACGTGATGCCGGAAGTGAACGCCGTACTGGCCAAGATGAAGGGCTTCTGCGAGAAGGTCATCGGTGGCGAGTGGAAGGGCTATACCGGCAAGGCCATCCAGCACGTGGTCAACATCGGCATTGGTGGCTCCGATCTGGGCCCCGTCATGATCACCGAGGCCCTGCGCCCCTACAAGAATCACCTGGAGATGCACTTCGTCTCCAACGTTGACGGCACCCACATCGCCGAGACGCTCAAGAAGATCGATCCGGAAACCACCCTGTTCCTGGTGGCCTCAAAGACCTTCACCACCCAAGAGACCATGACCAACGCCCTGACCGCCCGCGACTGGTTCCTCGGTCATGCCGGTGACAAGGCCCACGTTGCCAAGCACTTCGCCGCCCTCTCGACCAACGGCAAGGCCGTGGCCGAGTTCGGCATCGACACCGACAACATGTTCGAGTTCTGGGACTGGGTCGGCGGCCGCTACTCCTCCTGGTCCGCCATCGGCATGCCCATCGCCCTCTCCCTCGGCTTCGAGCACTTCGAGGCCCTGCTGCAAGGCGCCTTCGAGATGGACATGCACTTCGCCACTGCCGCCTATGAACAGAACGTGCCCGTACTGCTGGCCCTGATCGGCCTGTGGTACAACAACTTCCATGGTGCCGAGTCCGAAGCTATCCTACCGTACGATCAGTACATGCATCGCTTCCCTGCCTACTTCCAGCAAGGCAACATGGAGTCCAACGGCAAGTACGTGGACCGCGACGGCAATCCGGTGGACTACCAGACCGGCCCCATCATCTGGGGTGAGCCGGGTACCAACGGCCAGCACGCCTTCTACCAGCTGATCCATCAGGGCACCAAGCTGATCCCCTGCGACTTCCTGGCGCCGGCCATCAGCCATAACCCCATCGGTGACCACCATCCGAAGCTCCTGGCCAACTTCTTCGCCCAGACCGAGGCCCTTGCCTTCGGCAAGAGCAAGGAAGCGGTGGAGGCCGAGTTCCTGGCCGCCGGCAAGACGCTGGAGCAGGTCAAGGATCTGGTGCCGTTCAAGGTGTTCGAAGGCAACCGCCCGACCAACTCCATCCTGTTCAAGCAGCTGACCCCGAAAACCCTCGGCTCCCTGATCGCCATGTACGAGCACAAGATCTTCGTACAGGGCGCAATCTGGAACATCTTCTCCTTCGACCAGTGGGGTGTGGAGCTGGGCAAACAGCTGGCCAACAAGATCCTGCCGGAGCTGGGCACCGATGAGGCCGTCACCAGCCACGACGGCTCCACCAACGGCCTGATCAACACCTGGAAAGCCTGGAAGGCCTGATTCTCCCGCCCTCCAGAATGCAAAAGCCCCGCTCGATGAGCGGGGCTTTTTTATTGCTATCAATCGGTCTGTTTGCATCATCCGGACGACAGGCCGGGTGTCTAAGCCAGCCAGTAACGGGGATCGTCATCCCCGCCCCTTCCGATGCCGCTCAGCGAAGGCTTAACCGCCGACGGCAATACGCTTCATGTCCTTCATGTAACCACGCAGGGTCTGGCCGATCTTCTCGATCGGGTGGTTGCGGGTCGCTTCGTTGGCAGCCAGCAAGGCCAGGTTGTCCACCGCCTTGCTCTCGGCACGGGCACTGCCCAGGTCCCCTGCTTGCAGGGTCGGCATGAAGTGCTCGCGCAGCAGCGGCACGGCGGCGTTGGCGAACAGGTAGTTGCCGTACTCCGCGGTGTCGGAGATGACCACGTTCATCTCGTACAGACGCTTGCGGGCGACGGTGTTGGCGATCAGCGGCAGCTCGTGCAAAGACTCGTAGTAGGCAGACTCTTCATAGATACCGGAGGCCACCATGGTTTCGAACGCCAGCTCGACACCCGCCTTGACCATGGCCACCATAACCACGCCATTGTCGAAGTACTCCTGCTCGGCGATCTTGCCGGCATAGGCAGGAGCATTCTCGAAGGCGGACTTGCCGGTCTCTTCGCGCCAACCGAACAGCTTGGCATCGTCTTCGGCCCAGTCAGCCATCATGCCGCGGGAGAACTCGCCGGCGATTATGTCATCCATGTGCTTCTCGAACAGCGGACGCATCAGGGTGCGCAGTTGCTCGGAGAGCTCGAAGGCACGCAGCTTGGCCGGGTTGGAGAGACGGTCCATCATCAGGCTGATGCCACCCTGCTTCAGGGCCTCGGTGATGGTCTCCCAGCCGAACTGGATCAGCTTGCCGGCATAAGCCGGGTCGGTGCCCTCGGCAACCAGCTTGTCGTAGCAGAGCAGGGAACCGGCCTGCAGCATGCCGCACAGAATGGTCTGCTCGCCCATCAGGTCGGATTTCACTTCCGCGACGAAGGAAGATTCCAGCACGCCGGCACGGTCGCCACCGGTAGCAGAGGCCCACGCCTTGGCAATGGCCATGCCCTCACCCTGGGGATCGTTCTCCGGGTGGACGGCGATCAGTGTCGGTACTCCGAAACCACGCTTGTACTCTTCACGCACTTCGGTGCCCGGGCATTTGGGTGCAACCATCACGACGGTGATGTCGGAACGGATCTGCTGCCCCTCTTCCACCACGTTGAAGCCGTGGGAGTAGCCCAGCGCGGCGCCCTGCTTCATCAGCGGCATCACGGTTTTGACGACGTCGGAGTGCTGCTTGTCCGGGGTCAGGTTCAGCACCAGATCGGCGGTCGGGATCAGCTCTTCATAGGTGCCGACCGCGAAGCCGTTGTCGGTGGCCTTCTGCCAGGAGGCGCGCTTCTCAGTGATGGCGGCCTTGCGCAGGGCGTAGGAGATATCCAGCCCGGAGTCGCGCATGTTCAGGCCCTGGTTCAGACCCTGGGCACCACAGCCCACAATCACCACCTTCTTGCCCTTCAGCACGTTGCAGCCGTCCGCGAACTCTTCGCGCTGCATGAAACGACACTTGCCCAGCTGGGCCAACTGCTGACGCAGGTTCAAGGTGTTGAAATAGTTAGCCATGGTGATTGCTCCGTTCGATTGATTCCATGCCGGATAGCGGCGTTGTCGAAACCACTATAGCGCGGGACACTTATTGCCTGAACTGATATATTCGAAACAGTACGTTGCAGGAATTGAAATGTGATTTCCCGCAATCTCCCGCCGCCGAGCCATCGTGCTACAGGGCGCCTGACAACGCCGCAGGAATAAAAAGATGGACCTTCGCAATCTCGAACTGTTTCTCCACCTCGCCGACTCCCTCCACTTCGGCAAAAGCGCCGATGCCATGGCGGTCAGCCCCTCCACCCTGAGCCGCGCCATCCAGCGACTGGAGCAGGAGACCGGCTGCGTGCTGTTCGAGCGGGACAACCGCTCGGTGCGGCTCACCCCTGCTGGTGAGAAGCTGCGGGAGTTTGGCGGTGCCTTGCTGCAGGAGTGGCGCCAACTCAAACAGGAGCTCAAGCGCAGCGACGAGCCGCTGCAAGGGCGGCTGCGGGTGTTCTGCTCGGTCACTGCCAGCTACTTTCTGCTGCCCGAGGTACTGGAACGCTTTCGTCGCCGTTATCCCCAGCTGGAGATCAAGCTGGAGACCGGCGACCCTGCACTGGCAGTGGACAAGATCCTGGCTGACGAAGCCGATCTCGCCATCGCAGCGAGGCCGGATGCGCTCTCGTCCAAGCTGGAATTCGCCAGCCTGCAACAAGTCCCTCTGGTGTTCATCGCCCCCCGCAATGCCCCCCAGCAGGGTCAGTGGTTCCCCCAGGGCGAACCTGACTGGGAGCGCCTGCCGCTGATCCTCTCCGAACAGGGGCTGGCCCGAAAGCGCTGTGATCAATGGTTTCGCAACAAGGGGATAGCTCCCAACATCTATGCAGAAGTGGCGGGCAACGAGGGCATCGTCGCCATGGTGGCCCTCGGCTTCGGTGTGGGTGTCGTGCCTGCCGCCGTCATCGATCACAGCCCCATGGGGGACAAGGTGCGTGTGGTCGAGCCCAAACCGGCGCTCAAAGCGTTCGACGTCGGCATCGCCGTGCTCAAGAAGCGGCTGGAAGAGCCGCTGATCCGCGCCTTCTGGGACACCGCACGCGGCCAGGGAGGCCTTCGCTGATCCGGCAGGCGTCGGAGCCACAGTGAGTGTCAAATGTATCAGTATGAAAGTGGGGGAGAAGAGGGGACACTGGCCGGCACCATCCAGCCACCATCAAGGAATAGAGCGTGAGCCAGCATCTTGTCGAAATCCGCAGTGCCATCCTGTTCGCAGAATATCTGCAAAGCCTCGGGGTCCAGCGCCATGAACTCGATCGGGAGCAGGAGATCTATCTCCAGGACAGGCACCTCGCCACGGTGCAATGCATTCAGGGGGAGCTGCGCTTTTATCTGCGCGCCAGCGCACTGGCCAGATCGTGATCCGCAATCGGTCACAGAACCCGCACGCAAAGCGTATTAGACTGGCACCATCCGTCCCCCTTGCCCCGGGGGCCACCACGAGGAGTGCCCATGAAACAAAGCGGCCTGGATCGGCTCTTCAAACCTCACTCGATCGCCGTCATCGGCGCCTCCAGTGATCCGCAGAAGGCAGGCCATGTGGTCATCCGGCACCTACTGGCGGGTCAGTTCCAGGGCCCTATACTACCCGTAGCCCCCCGCAGCCAGGCCATCGCTGGCGTGCTCGCCTATCCGGACATAGAGAGCCTTCCCCTCTCCCCCGATCTCGCCATCGTCTGTACCCGGCGCGAACGGGTACTGCCGCTCATCGAGGAGCTCGGCAAGAAAGGAACCGGAGCCGCCATCATACTGGCCGCCCAGTTCTCCACTGACGAGCGCCTGCGGCTCAAGCATCTGTGCCAGCAATACGGCATCCGGCTGCTCGGCCCCAACAGCATGGGCATGCTGCTCCCCGGGCAGGGTATCAACGCCAGCTTTTCCCCCATTGCAGCGACTCCGGGACAGGTGGCGTTTCTCTCCCAGTCTGCAGCGGTCAGCACCACCATCCTGGATTGGGCCAAGCAGCGCGAAATCGGCTTCTCGGCCTTCATCTCCCTGGGCGATCATTGCGACATCGACTTTGGCCAACTGCTGGATCAGCTCTCCCGGGACGGGACGACCCGCGCCATCCTGATCTACATGGACAAGCTGCACGATGCCAGGCACTTTCTCTCCGCCGCCCGTGCCGCCTCGCGCAACAAACCCATCCTGATCCTCAAGAGCGGTCGGCACGACCCGGCCAACGGTCTCGACAATGTCTATGATGCCGCCATCCGCCGGGCTGGCATGCTGCGCGTCCGGGATACCCACGAACTGTTTGCCACTGTCGAGACCCTGAGCCACTCCCTGACCCTCAAGGGGGAGCGGCTCGCCATCCTCTCCAACGGGCGCGGCCTCGCCAACATGGCCGCAGACGTACTGCTGTCTCGGGGAGGCAAGCTGGCGATGCCACCCCTCGACATCGGCAGCGATGCAGATATCGAGGCCTACAAGAGTGCACTCGAGACGCTGCTCCAAGGGGACAGTGCCGATGCCATCCTGCTGATCCATGCACCGTCCCTCACCGCCCGAGGTGTCACCCTCGCCAGCAGCCTGATCGACTTCATCAAGCAGCATCCCAGGGCCAGACGATTCAACATACTGACCAACTGGGCAGGCGAATACTCCGCCCAAGAGGGGAGACGCCTGTTCAACGAGGCGGGCATCCCGACCTATCGCACCCCGGAAAGCGCTGTCACGGCCTTCATGCACATGGTGGAATATCGCCGCAACCAGAAACAGTTGATGGAAACACCGGCCTCCCTGCAGGGCGACAGGCTCGATGTCGAGCGCTGCCAGCAGCTCCTTGGGCAAGCGCTGGACCGCCAGCAGAGGGTGCTGGACACCCACCTGGCCCATCCCATCTTGCAGGCAGCCGGGCTATCCACCCTCGCGACCTGGATCGTTTCCGATGCCATCGAGGCCGCACTGACTGCAGAACAGATTGGCTACCCCGTAGCGGTGAAGCTGCGATCTCCCGACATCGCCCACAAATCCGATGTACACGGTGTCATGCTGAACCTGCGCACCTCGGCGGAAGTCGCCCAGGCGGCGGATGCCATTCTGGACAGGGTACGTCAGCACGATCCTGGCGCCCGCATAGAAGGGCTTCTGGTACAACGCATGGCACGCCGCAGCGGGGGTCTGGAGCTACGGATCCGCTTGCAGCAGGATCCTGTCTTCGGCCCCGTCATCCTGCTCGGGGAATCCGGCGCCGAGCCCCGCGACATGGTCGCGGCCCTTCCTCCCCTCAACCAGGCTCTGGCTCGCTACCAGATCATTGGTGCCCTCAAGGATGGCAAGATCCGCGAGCAGGCCAGTCCGGTACGGCTCGATATCGACGCCCTCGGCCAGGTGCTGTGCCAGCTCTCCGAGCTGCTGCTGGCCTTCCCCGAGATACAAGAACTGGATCTGCACCCGCTGCAGGCCTGTGGCGAAGAGATGGTGATCCTGGATGCCCGGCTCGCCTTGGCAGAGCGAGGGCAACAAGTGCTGCCACTGGCCATTCGCCCCTATCCCACCGAGCTGGAAGAGGGTGCCTGGCTGAAAGATCAGAGTCATGTGCTGCTGCGCCCCATCCGCCCCGAAGACGAGCCGGCCCACAAGCAGTTCGTGCGACAGGTGTCTGATGAAGACAGGTACAAACGCTTTTTCGCCGATGTGGGGGAGCTGGGGCATGAGGAGCTGGCCCGCATGACCCAGATCGATTATGACCGGGAAATGGCCTTCGTCGCCGTGGGTCAGGACGGCCCTTTCAGCCAGCAGATCCTGGGAGTGGTGCGAGCCATTGCCAGCCCGGATCAATCGGATGCGGAGTTTGCCATCCTGGTCCGCTCAGACTTGAAAGGGCTCGGACTCGGCAAGTTGATGATGGAAAAGATCGTGCGCTATGCCAGAGAGCGTGGCATAGGCCAGCTCTCTGGCATGACCATGCCCAGCAATCGCGGCATGATCAATCTGGCCAAACGGCTCGGTTTCAAGATCGATATTCAGCTGGAAGATGGGATAGTCAACATGGAGCTGCCCTGTGCTGATCAGGTTGTATAACGATACAATCGTGGTGGTAAATCAACCAGATATGGATGGATAACGTGAATTTCAGGCAATAAAAAACCCCGCTCGAGTGAGCGGGGTTTCTTGTATTGGGTGCCTGGCAGTGTCCTACTCTCGCATGGCGAATGCCACACTACCATCGGCGCTACA
>NZ_JBGLQU010000009.1:0-150631 GCF_041402625.1 Aeromonas sp. S19(2024) | reverse complement strand
GCTAACCGAATGCGGAGCGGTAGTTCAGTCGGTTAGAATACCGGCCTGTCACGCCGGGGGTCGCGGGTTCGAGTCCCGTCCGCTCCGCCACTAAATTGAAAGGCCTTCCCTGGCGGGAAGGCCTTTTTGCTTTATGGCGTCTGGATAAGAGCTCAGGGAACAAGAGCAACCGGCGGGTCTGAATCGCCACTTGTCACGGACAACCCGCCTCTTCCCCCCTGTGGTGCTTGCGTGCCTGGTATTGTCTCTTTGCCCAGGGCTTACCTTTCGCTCTGGTTTGCCTTTGTTCCTCCATCTTTTCCCAACCCGGCCAATCGGCCGGGCTTTGTCGTGTCTGGAGATGAGCATCGCAAGCACGCGAATACGCTCTGACCGAGAGTGCCAGAGGACCATCGGGAGCTCATATGCGGATAAGAGATAAGCAAAGCGCTTTTTCTTTCTTCATGGAATATGCATAAGCGGGCATGCTGTACTCAACCCAACGATATGGAGTATCACCATGAAACTGCGAATGACCGCTCTCACCGTTCTCTCCCTGCTGGCTCTCGGTCAGGTCCAAGCCGCCGAGGTGCGGCTGCTGAATGTCTCCTATGACCCGACGCGGGAGCTGTTCCAGGAGTACAACAGTGCCTTTGCCAAAGAGTGGAAGGCCAAAACCGGCGACGATGTGGTGGTGAGCCAGTCACACGGTGGCTCAGGCAAACAGGCTCGTGCCGTGGTGGACGGACTGGAGGCTGACGTGGTCTCCCTGGCGCTGGCCTATGACGTCGATGCGGTGGCCAAGGCAGGTCTCACCGCCAGCGACTGGGAAGGGCGTTTGGCCAACAATGCCTCTCCCTATACCTCCACCATCGTCTTCCTGGTGCGCAAGGGGAATCCCAAGCAGATCAAGGATTGGGGCGACCTGGTGCGCAAGGATGTCGCCATCATCACCCCCAACCCCAAGACCTCCGGCGGTGCGCGCTGGAATTATCTGGCTGCCTGGGGCTATGCCCTGAAGAAAAGCGGCACTGAAGAGGGCGCGAAACAGTTTGTCAGCGATCTGTTCAAGAATGTGAAGGTGCTGGACTCAGGGGCACGTGGCGCCACCACCAGCTTCATCGAACGCGGGCTCGGGGATGTGTTGCTGGCCTGGGAAAATGAAGCGTTGCTGGTGCTCAATCAGCCGGGCACCAGCGACAAGTTCGAACTGGTGGTGCCCTCGGTCTCCATCCTGGCCGAGCCGCCGGTAGCCGTGGTGGACAAGGTAGCCAAGAAGCATGGTACCGAGGCCGTCTCCAAGGCTTACCTCGAGTATCTCTACTCTGACGAAGGGCAGCGCATCATCGCCAAATACCACTATCGTCCGAGCAATCCGGCGATCCTGAAGGAGACAGCGGCCCAGTTCCCCAACCTGACGCTCTTTACTGTCAAGGATCTGGAAGGAGATTGGGACAAGGCACAGAAGAAGCACTTCGCCCAGGGCGGATCGTTTGACCAGATTTACCAACCGGGCCGCTAAGAGACGAAGGCCCCTGTGACAACAGATAGGAGTACCACGATGAACAAGATCCTTCTGGTTCCCGGTCTGCACAACAGTGGGCCGGATCACTGGCAGAGCCGCTGGCACCAGCAATTTCCCCAGTGGCAGAGAATGATGGGTCTGCCCTGGGACAAGCCGGATCTCACGGTCTGGAGCGCAAAGCTGGCGAGCAAGCTCAGGAGCCGGCGCAGCCGGGTCCACCTGGTCGCCCACTCCTTCGGCGCTCTAACGGCCATCGCTGCCGCCAGACTGCAACCAGACAAGGTCTCTTCCATCTTCATCGTTGCCCCTGCCGATCCTGCCCGTTTCGGTATCCCGGATGAGGTGTTGACGGGGTCCATCAAGGTCTCTGCCCAGTTGATCGCCAGCCGCAATGACCCCTGGATGAGTTTCGAGCGGGCAGAGTTCTGGAGCCGGCAGTGGCAGGTGCCGTTGTTCGATGCGGGGGAAGTGGGCCATATCAATGCCCAGTCCGGCCATGGGGAGTGGCACCAGGGCCTCGCTTTGCTCGGCACCCTATACCGCCGTGCCGAAATGGTGGTGGAGCCTGCTCCTGCCGAGTGGGGCAAGCAGGCCGCACTCAGTTTTCGATGAGGGACCATCGGATTGTCTCGGCACGATTTCCAGGCGGGCTGGCAACTTGGCCAGCGTGACTGACTTTGCATGTTCCCGGTTTTACCGCTCCGTCTTTTAGGTCTTTTATTTATATAAAAGACCTTTTTTTATGCTTATCGCTCTAAAAGCCTTGTTCCACCATTGTTAGATAAAAAAGTGCTTAGCAAAGGCATTATTGGTGTTTGTTGTCCCTGGCCGCCGTGAGCAAAATCGTCACATCCAAAGTATTTATAACAAACGGATGTGTTATGCGATTAAGTTCTTATTCCGTCCTGCCAGGCCTGGGGCCAACGCTGGGCTTCAGTCTGCTCTATCTGGGCATACTGGTGCTGCTGCCGCTCTCGGCACTGGTGCTGTTTGCGGTGAACAACCTGAGCGCCGCCGAGTTCTGGCAGGTGATCGGCTCCCCCCGGGTGCTCGCCTCCTTTCGCCTGAGCTTTGGCGCCGCCTTCATTGCCGCCCTGCTCAACAGTCTGTTCGGTCTGATACTGGCCTGGGTACTGGTGCGCTATACCTTCCCCGGCCGCAGACTGGTGGATGCGCTGATCGACCTGCCCTTTGCCATGCCGACTGCCGTCTCCGGCATCGCCCTGTGCGCCATCTTTGCCCCCAACGGCTGGATTGGCCAATGGGTCGCTCCGCTGGGCATCGAGCTTGCCTACAACCCCATAGGGGTGGTCATTGCCCTGACCTTTATCGGGCTGCCCTTTGTGGTGCGTACCCTGCAGCCGGTGCTGCGGGAAGCGGAGAGCGAGCAAGAGGAGGCGGCCGCGAGCCTGGGTGCCAACCGCTGGCAGACCTTCATCCGGGTACTGTGGCCGACCCTTGTACCTGCGCTGCTCACCGGTTTTGCCCTGGCGTTTGCTCGTGGCGTGGGGGAGTACGGCTCTGTCATCTTCATTGCCGGCAACCTCCCCATGGTGTCCGAGATTGCCCCCCTGATGATCATGAGTCACCTGGAGGAGTATGACTACGCCGGTGCATCGGCCATTGCGTCCGTCATGCTGCTCATTTCCTTTGTGCTGCTGTTGCTCATCAACAAGTTGCAAGCCTGGAGCTGGGCTCGCATCGGAGGAAGCCGTATATGAACGCCTCTACTGCACATCTCGATCAGGCCCAGGAGTCCGCTCCGGCCACCCCGGCGCGTCATCCTCCGGTGACCCATGAACCGGTCTGGGTCAAATGGCTGCTGGTCACCGTCGGTCTGGGCTGGTTTGCCGCCTTGCTGCTGTTGCCGCTGGCCACCGTCTTCATCCAGGCGCTGAGCCCGGGTCTGGCCTTCTTCTGGCACGCCATCAGCGAGCCGGATGCCCTGAGCGCCCTGGGGCTGACCGCCCTGGTGACGCTCTGCTCGGTGCCCCTGAACCTGCTGTTCGGGCTGGTCGCCGCCTGGGCCATCGCCCGGTTCCGCTTTCCTGGCCGGCAACTGCTTATCACCCTCATCGATCTGCCGTTCTCGGTCTCGCCGGTCATCGCGGGCTTGATGTTCGTGCTGCTGTTCGGCAGTCGCGGCTGGTTCGGCGAGTGGCTCAGCGAGCACGACATCAAGATCATTTTCGCTACCCCGGGGATCATCCTCGCGACCACCTTCATCACTGTGCCCTTCGTGGTACGCGAGCTGCTGCCCCAGATGGAGGCGCGAGGCCCGGAGGAAGAGGAGGCCGCCATCATGCTGGGGGCGAGCGGGTTGCAGATGTTCTGGCGGGTGACCCTGCCCGGCATCCGCTGGAGTCTGATGTATGGCCTGCTGCTCTGTACCGCCCGGGCGGTGGGGGAGTTTGGCGCTGTCTCCGTGGTTTCCGGCCACATTCGCGGCCAGACCAACACGCTGCCGCTGCACATCGAGATCCTTTACAACGAGTACCAGACCGGTGCCGCCTTCGCGGTGGCCAGCCTGCTGGCGCTGTTCGGGATCTTCACCCTGCTGGGTGAGACCCTGCTGGCCAGGCTGCGCGGCCAACCGACCCAGTCCCATTGATCCCGAATTAACGGTTATAGGAGAGGCATTCATGAGCATTCAGGTTCAAGGGCTCAACAAGCATTTCAATCAGTACGCGGCGCTGGCCGACATCAACCTCGATTTTCACGACGGTGAGCTGGTCGCCCTGCTCGGCCCCTCTGGCTGCGGCAAGACCACCTTGCTGCGGATCATCGCCGGGCTGGAGCAGGCGGACAGTGGCAGCGTCATCATCCGCGGCGAGGATGCCTCGGATCTCCATGTGCGCGAGCGCAACGTTGGCTTCGTGTTCCAGCACTACGCCCTGTTTCGCCACATGACGGTGTTCGAGAACGTGGCCTTTGGCCTGAGGGTCAAGCCGCGCAGCGAACGCCCGGACGAGGCGGCCATCCGCACCCGGGTCAAGGAGCTGCTGGATCTGGTGCAGCTCAGCCACGTCGCGGCACGCTACCCGACCCAGCTCTCCGGTGGTCAGCGCCAGCGGGTCGCCCTGGCCCGGGCCCTGGCGGTGCAGCCCAAGGTGCTGCTGCTGGACGAGCCTTTCGGCGCCCTCGATGCCCAGGTACGCAAGGAGCTGCGCCGTTGGCTGCGTGAGCTTCACGACGAGCTGCATGTCACCAGTCTGTTCGTGACCCACGATCAGGAAGAGGCCCTGGAGGTGGCGGATCGGGTGGTGCTGATGAACGCCGGCAAGGTAGAGCAGATTGGCACCCCTGCCGAAGTGTATGATCAGCCCGCCAGTGCCTTCGTGCACAGCTTCCTTGGCAGCGTGAACCTGTTTCGTGGCAGGGTGGCCGGGCAGGGGCTCGGCATCGGTGAGCAGCAACTGGGTGGCCCCATCCCCTCCCATCTGGCAGAAGGGAGTGCGGCCATCGCCTATGTGCGCCCCCACGAGCTGGAGATCCTGCCCTCGGATGCTCCCGGTGGCATTCGCGCCACCATTACCCGCCTGCTGCCCATGGGGCCGCGCATCCGGGTGGAACTCCGTGGCGATGGGGAGACGGGAGGTGCCCACTACGAGGCCGAACTGAGCAAGGAGGCCGCCCGGGCCTTTGCCCCCGGCCAGGGGGTGCGTCTGGTGGCCAGGCAGGCACAGCTCTATCCCGACTACCAGATCTGAGGGCAAGCCGCGAGGTGCGGCCCTCTTTCAGGCTTGCTGCCGGGCCATGATCCCGGCAATCCATAACAAGAGGACGGTGGCACGAGCCACCGCCACTCAGCGCAGGAGGCGATGAGGTGAACTTTCAGCAATTGCGAATCATTCGGGAGGCGGCACGACGGGATTACAACCTGACCGACGTGGCCAATGCCCTCTTTACGTCCCAGTCCGGGGTCAGCCGCCACATTCGCGAGTTGGAGGAGGAGCTGGGGCTCGCCCTCTTCATTCGCTATGGCAAGCGCCTGCTCGGCATGACCGAGCCGGGCAAGGAGTTGCTGGTGATCGCCGAGCGTATCCTGGGGGATGCCGACAACATCCGCAAACTGGCGAGCACCTTTGCCAATCGCGACTCGGGCCGGCTACTCATCGCGACCACTCATACCCAGGCCCGTTATGCCCTGCCGAGGGTAGTGAAGGCGTTTCGGGAGCAATTTCCTCTGGTACAGCTGGAGCTGCGTCAGGGGAGCCCGGAGGAGATAGTGCGGCTGGTGCAGACCGGCGAGGTGGACATCGGCATCAGCAGCGAGCAGCTCGACAAGAGCGAAGGGGTGGTGGCCTTTCCCTACTACCGCTGGCACCACAATATCGTCGTGCCGGAGCAGCACCCCCTCACCGCCGAGCGGGAGCTGACCCTGGCCGCTCTGGCCCACTGGCCCATCGTCACCTATCAGGCCGGCCTCACCGGTCGGGCACGGGTGGATGATGCCTTTGCCGAGGCGGGCATAGTGCCGCAGATCCTGCTGACCGCCCAGGACTCAGACGTCATCAAGACCTATGTCGAGCTGGAGATGGGGGTGGGCATACTGGCGGACATGGCGTTCGATTCCCAGCGGGACAAGGGACTGGTGCAACTGGACGGCAGTCGGTTGTTTGCGCCGCACACCGCCTGGATCGGCCTCAAGCAGGGGCAGTTCCAGCACAACTTTGCCTGGCAGTTCATCCAGCTCTGCAACCCCGAGCTGGCGCTGGCGGAGATCCAGGCCCGCGCCATGAGCAACGAGCCCCTGCTCGATTACCAGATTTGAACCGAGGGGTGGATGAAAAACGGGGAGCCATGGGCTCCCCGTTTGTTTGATGTTGACCTGATCTGGCACGGGAAACGCCGAGCGGGTTCTCGCCAGGTCGGAGACGTCCCATCACTGCGCTGTCCAGGCCTCCTGCCAGTGGGAGCCTACGCCCGGTTCATACTGGGTGGCCGTGCTCGCCCACTGGCTGCACCAGCCGCTGTAGGGGAAGGGTTTGCACTGATAGACCTTGCCGTTCTTCGGCTGCAGCACCCGGGTTCCGGCGGTGTAGGACTTGAGGCCGTCCGGGAAGGTGAACTGGTAATCGCCCCCGCTTGCCGGATCCTTGAACATGAGGTCCAGGGTCTGCTGCACCGCGTCACCACCGGCCTTGGGTTTGCCCTCGATCACCAGCTGATGGTGGCCTGCACTCAAGCCGGTCAGCGCCATGGAGAAACTCTGGCTGCCGTCCTTGATGTCGGCACTGCTCTGCCCCCTGGCGACACCGCCGTGGTCATAGAGGGTGTTGGTGATGGCGAGATCCCCCTGGGCCGTGACGGTGAAAGTCAGGGTGAGCTTGCCGTTGTCGAGGGGGTAGTCGCTCGCCAGACCGCTCACGCTGATCCCGTTCTCAACCGGGGGCTGCTGTTGCTCAAGCTGGATCTCGACCCGTTGCAGGTTGCTGCCAGCCTTGAGGTAGACCGGGTTCTGGCCATAGACGGGGTTGAACTGGCCGTCCGTACCTTGCTGGCCCGCACGGATCTGGCTCTGCTCGGCGTTGATCTTGCTCGCCAGGGCGTGGGCCCAGTTGTTCTTCTGGCCCTGCCCGGCGCTGGCGATGGTCAGCTCGGTCTGGAGATCGGTGCGCTCGCCATTGGCATCGAACACCCGGGTTCTGGCTTTGTCACCCGCCACCAGGTCGATGGAGGGATAGATGGTCCCTCCCTGGCTCCAGGTCAGCGGGGGCTGGGTGCCATCCTTGAACCGGGCATCGATCAGGTTGTAGAAGCTGTTGGCGGTATCCCCTACCTCCCACACCCCGAGAATGACCTGATAACCGGTACGCGGGGGCAGGGTGCACTGATGGGTCACCTGTTTGGGGGGTTGCACCATGTTGCCGTCGATGACACAGAAGGGATTGAGATCGAACGCATCCCGGGTGAGGGGCTGGTTCGGGTTCCAGTCCTGCTTGGTGAGGTAGTAGCGCCAGTTGCGGGTCACGTGGTTGGCAGTGAAGGTCCAGCTGATGGCGAAGGGACCGGCCTGCACTTCACGTTTGGTCCAGCGATCGAGAGTCTGGGTGTTGAGCTCGCCGAATTGGGGGTGACCGGCCGAGGCTATCTGGCCGTCGGCGGGGCCGCCATCGGGGAAGCCGGAGGGGGCTTCCAGGCTCTGGGGTTCCCACTGGATGGCGCCACACTGGCTGTTGCCCCCTGTCTTGCACAGGTAGTTGCGCCCTTCGGGCTGGCTGATGTAGCCGTGAGCGAGTACGCCGCCACTGGCCAGCAGCGCCAGCGCTGCCGCGAGATGGGTGAGTCGGATATTTGCTGCCATACATTCCTCTGTTCGGTGATGTGGGCAGTCACGTTGGCAGGGGAGTTCCCCGAAACACGGTGCTGCAACCCCGCTATCCTGGACAGCTTGTCTTTAGACCGGAGGCTTTGCGTCCTGGCCTTTCAACCAGTTTGCCAAATGACTACAGAAAGGATCATGGTGCCGCCTGTGGCGACCACTCATCATGACTATATTTTGTTAAAAAATTAAGTGTAAAAATTGACAGTGCCGTCTCATCGGAGCAGCGCATCAGCGGCAGATCACTCCGTCGGGATCTGCGCGCTGGTTCAGTGCGAGAGGGTGGCCCGGGAGAGGCTCCCGTGGCCATGACAGGAAAGGAGCCCCTGCAAGCCTGGCAGGGGCTCATGGGGCCACTCAGTGGCGGGGTTGCATGCCTGCTCGGGAAGAGGACGCCTGGGTCGGTCGCATCATCCTGTCCTGGGCTTGGGCGTTGTCCAGCTTGAACACCGCCAGTCGCTCGTCGAGGCTTCGGGAGAGACCGGCCAGCAGTTCGCTCTCCTGGGCCAACTGGGAGGCCGCCTGGGACATCTCTAGCGCCGAGTCGTTGATGCCGCTGACGTTGCGGTTCATGTCTTCCGCCACCATGCTCTGCTGCTCTGCCGCCGTGGCGATCTGGGTCGCCATGTCGCTCACGTGCTGGATGTGATTGACGATGAGGGAGAGATCCTGCCCCGCCTTCTCGGACTGGTTGACGCTGCTCTCCGCCAGCTTGCGGCTGGCGTCCATGGCGTTGGCGGCGGTGACAGCCCGTTGCTGCAACTGGGTGATGGTACTCTGGATCTCCTCGGTGGAGTGGCGGGTACGACTGGCCAGCTGGCGCACCTCGTCGGCCACCACGGCGAAGCCACGGCCCTGCTCGCCGGCCCGGGCCGCCTCGATGGCGGCGTTGAGGGCCAGCAGGTTGGTCTGCTCCGAGATGGCGCTGATGACCGCCGTCACCTCGCTTATCTGCATCACACCCTCCTTGAGCTGGTTGACCTGCGAGGTGGCCTGATCCACCTCGGTGGCCAGCGCCTGGATGCCGTGCACGCTGGCATGGACATCCTGGTTGCCGAGCCCGGCCTCGCTGGTGGCATCCTGGGTGTCACGGGCCGTGTTTTCGGCGTGACCCGCCACGTCGGCGATGGTGGCGCTCATCTCGTTCATGGCGGTGGCGAGCTGGGCGAGCTGATCCCGCTGACTGTTGACCGCCTGGTTGGTCTGTTCGGCGGAGGCGGCGATGCGCAGGGCGGCATCCGCCACGTTGCGGGCCCCCTGGCTCGCCTCCAGCAGGGCGCGGCGGATGGCATCCAGCCCCTGGTTGGTGGAGCTGGCGACGGCGCCGAGCTCATCCCTGCCCAGCACCGGGATGCTGACCACCAGATCGCCGGCCGCGACCCGGGCCATGGCCTTGTTGATCTCGGCCAGGGGATTGACGATGGAGCGGCTGATGGCGAGTCCCAGCAGCCCCATCAACAGGATCACCAGCAAGGTGGCGCCACCCATCCACTCATATTGCGACCACATGGTAGCCTCAATGTCCTGCAACAACACACCGGAGCCCAAGATCCAGCCCCAGGGCTGGTAGCCCGTCACCAGCGACATCTTCTGGGCCGCCTCGCCGGACGGGGAGACCCACTGATACTCCAGCCTGCCCTGGTGGCCGCCCTTGCCGAGATCCACCATGTGCTGCCAGTGGGACTCGGCAGGGTTGTTGCCCATCTGCTGGCCGACCAGCTCGGGTTTGGCGGGATGCACCACCACCCGACGATCTTCATCCAGCACGAACAGGTAGTTGTCCCCGTCAAAGCGCATGCTGTCGAGCATGGCCTTGGCCTGTGCCTTGGCCTGCTCCGGGGGGAGGGTGGCGGCCAGGGCCTGGATCCGGCTCATGGCCAGGTCCAGCACCGCCTGCAGCCTGGCTTCCCGTTCACTCATCAGATTGCGGTGCAGGGCACTGGCCGAGATGAGCAGCAGTGCGATGAAGCCGACCAGGGCCAGTGAGAGCAGCAGCATCAGCTTACGACTCACGGCAATATCACCGAGCTTGAACATAGTCTTATCCTTACTTTCCCATGCGGGTCTGATTGTGGCCGAACTGCCGGCCGGACCTGATTGTTGTTGTTTTTAACATATCATTAACTTTCAATGGGTTGCGGTGGAAAACAGCCAATTGAGCAGTTTGACAACCAGTATAGCCAGCAGACAGAAACCCTCGCTTTTGATAGCGTGATGGCGCGCATCCCGGCGCACAATTTGTCTGCTCAATTTGCAAGAAGTGTGAATGGGTTGGCATTTCACCAAAAAGGAGTGGGCGCCCCCGTGGTCGCCCCATAACAAGAGGGAAGTTATGAGTTCTATTGCCAGGAATTATCTCAATCAGCTCAATGCCGATTACCTGCAGGTGCACAGACGCAAGGAGGACCTGTTCTGGTCCACCTACATGGGCACCAGCGACGATCAAGCAGGCTTCACCGCGGCCGAACAGGCCTACAAGGCATTTTGTGCCGATCCTGACCGCCTGCCGGTGCTGCGGGAGATGCATGCCCAGGCCGAAGAGGCGGATCTCAGGCGCGGCCTGGGGGGCTGGATCGCCTTCTTCGAGTGCAACGTCATCGAAGATCCCGGTGCCTCCGCCCTGATGGACGAGCTGGTGGCCGCCGAGGCGGATCTCTTCGCCCGTCGCAAGGGGTTGAAGCTCACCTTGCTGGACGAGCAGGGCCGCCAGGTGCCCGGCAGTCTGCCCGCCGCCAGCACGGCGCTGGCCGCCAGCAGCGATGAGGCGGTGCGCCAGAGCGCGCTCGCCATGTTCCAGACCCTGGAGCAGTGGGTGGTCGACAACGGCTATCTGGCCATCGTCGCGCTGCGCAACCGCTTTGCCCGTGCCATGGGCTATCGCGACTACTTCGATTACAAGGTGCACAAGAACGAGCAGATGAGCCCGGAGCAGCTGTTTGCCATTCTTGACGACTTCATCGCCCGCACCGATGCCCGCTTGCACCAGAGTCTGGCGGAGCTGAAAGCGGCCAAGGGGGAAGCAGCCCTGCTGCCCCACAACCTGCGCTACAGCGTGAGTGGTGACGTGACCCGCCAGCTCGACCCTTACGTGCCCTTCTCCCGGGCGCTGAAGGATTGGGTCGAGAGCTTCCGCCGGCTCGGCATCCAGTACCGCGGTGCCACCCTCACCCTGGATCTGCTGACCCGGGAGGGAAAATACGAGAACGGCTTCTGTCACGGCCCGGTGCCGAGCTTCTGGCAGGATGGGGAGTGGGTGCCGGCGGTGGTCAATTTCACCAGCCTGGCCAATCCGGCCCAGGTGGGCAGCGGCTGGAGTGGGCTCAACACCCTGTTCCACGAGGGAGGCCACGCGGCGCACTTTGCCAACGTCACCGGCAACGCGCCCTGCTTCTCCCAGGAGTTTCCGCCCACCTCCATGGCCTATGCCGAGACCCAGTCCATGTTCTGCGACAGCCTGCTGGACGACGCGGACTGGCTCAAGCGCTACGCCAGAAACGCGGCGGGAGAACCCATCCCCGATGCGCTTATCCAGGCCATGATTGAAGCGCGCCAGCCATTTCGCGCCTTCAACGAGCGCCAGATCGCGCTGGTGGCCTACTTCGAGCGGGATCTCTACGCCATGGCAGATAGCGAGCGCACCCCGGCAGCCGTGCTGGCCCTGGCCCGCAAGTGGGAGCGCAAGATCCTGGGGGTGGATAGCCCGCGCCCGCTGCTGGCCATCCCACACCTTCTGAACCAGGAGTCGGCCTGCGCCTATCACGGCTATCTGCTGGCACTGATGGCGGTGGAGCAGACCCGGGCCTACTTCCTGAAACGCGACGGCTACCTCACCGACAACCCGCGTATCGGACCGGATCTGGCCGCCCACTACTGGGGGCCGGGCAACGGCATGACCCATGACGAGACGCTGCAGAGCCTCACCGGCGAGGGGTTCAGTGCGGTGCCGCTGGCAGAGGCGTGCAACCGGAGTGCCGCCGAGGCGTGGCAACAGGCACAGACGTGCATGGCGGCGGCGCGGCAGCGCCCACCGGCAGGGGAGGGGACGCCCCTCGACGCCCATATCCGGGTGGTGCACGGGGCCGAGCTCATCGCCGACAACAGCGAGTCCGAGGCGCGCATGCTGGCAGACTTCGAGGCCTGGATCCGGCGCCTTGAGGCCGCCGAACCAGTGACCCTGACCTGAGCCCGGTATCGCACAGTCAAAAGAGCCCCATTAGGGGCTCTTTTTTGTGGGCTGAGATGACCTGACCCCATGGTGCCAGCTGGGGATTGGCGGGTGGACAGGCTCAAGTGTCCTTGACGGCGCTACCCGCTGGTTTTTCTTCCTGCGCCATCTTCTAGGCCTTGACGATCAGCGCTGAGGCGCCCGGTTGCAGGCAAGAGACGACGCCCAGCCCTTGGCAGGGCCTCTGCATGGCGGGTTGACGGCCATTTCCCCCCCGCTGGCCATAGATATGTTTCTCCCGATATATTGAGTATTCACGGCGATCCCATATCATGGCGCTCGCTCGCCACCAGAGAGTGGCGACATTCAGATGATTTGCTAACAAGAGAGCCCAGAAGGCTCGCAGAGGGATGGATAGTGAGAGCCGTATTGCTGTGTTTGCTGGGGCTATGGCCCGCGTTGAGTTTTGCCACTCTGTCCGCCGATATGGTGGTGGTGAAGAAGTCGAGTTACAGCCTGACCCTGATGAAGGATGGCAAGGAAGTGAAGCGCTACTGGATTGCCTTGGGCCCGGCTCCCAAAGGACACAAGCAGCGTGAGGGGGATCAGCGTACCCCGGAAGGTCGCTATACCCTGGACTACAAGAAGAGCAACTCCGGGTTCTACAAGGCCATTCACATCAACTACCCGAATCTGGACGACATCAAGCGCGCCAACGAGCTGGGTGTGAACCCGGGCGGCATGATCATGATCCACGGCCAGCGCAACAGCCTGGGGGATCGCAGGGTGCAGCCGTCCAACTGGACCAATGGCTGCATCGCGGTGCTGAACCACGAGATGGACGAGATCTGGAACGCCATCGAGCCCGGCACTCCCATCATCATCGAGCCCTGATCCTGTCTGCCAACGCCCGCTCTCATGCGGGCGTTGCATTTGTCGCAGACCATGACGTGACACTGCCTCCTGCGCCGTGCTAGTTTTCCCGGTTCGCATTGGCTGTGACAAGGATGATCCCATGATGTCGGAAACCCGCCTCCCTGTGCCCGAGCGCACGGGGGCGCTCTGGTGGCGTGCCACCTTGGATATGCTCCCGCTCTCCATTTCCGTCATCCCCTGGGGAATACTGTGTGGCGCCCTGGCGCTTCAGGCGGGTATGAGCCCGCTCCAGGCACAGCTGATGTCGCTGCTGGTCTATGCGGGGGCGGCCCAGCTCTCGGCCACCACCTTGTTTGGGGCGGGGACGCCGCTGCTGCCCATCATGGGCTCCACCATGGTGATCACCTCCCAGCATCTGCTCTATGGCTTCACTTTCCGGCGCGACGTGCTGCCCCTCTCCCTGCGCTGGCGGGCCAGCCTCGCCTTCTTCCTGACCGACGAGATGTTTGCGGTGGCGCTGAAAGACAGGGAGCGCAGCGGCGCCTTCAATCCCGCCTATGCGCTCATCGCGGGCTTTGTCTTCTATCTGTTCTGGAACCTGGCGACCCTGCTCGGCATCGCCGCCGGCCAGTACATTGACGGGCTGGACAAGATGGGGCTGGATTTTGCCATCGCCGCCACCTTTATCGCCATGACGCTCCCCGCCATGAAGAACCTGCCCATGGTGGCGGCCACCCTGGTGAGCGGCGGGACGGCGCTCGTCACCAAGCCGCTGCTGGCGGAGATCCACATCATCGTCTCGGCCCTGGCCGGCATGGTGGTGGGCTATGTGCTGCACCGGATGAGGAGGTGATCATGGGCTGGCTGATGATAGGGCTGCTGGCCCTGATCACTTTCTTCAACCGTTTTGCCTTCTTCTCGCGGTTGACCCGCTATCAGCCGGGGGCCGAGATGGGGGCTTTCCTCAGCTTCTCGGCCCAGTCGGTGCTGACCGCCATCTGGCTGCCCATCGTCTTCAGCTATGAGCCCGATCACGGGCTGGACTGGGATCCGGACTACCTGGCCGCCACCCTGCTGGTGACGGTGCTGACCCTGCTGCGCCTGCCTACCCTGGTGGTGGTCGTCGTCGGCATGGGGGGCTTCTTCCTGCTGCGCTGGCTGGGGGGCGTGGCCCTGTTCTGGCCCTGGTGAAGGATGTGCCGTGATCCGGCATGGCGGATGTCTTGATGGGATATCCGCCCTGTTGGGAATGTCACTTCAAAAAAGGCCTCTCAAGTGTGAGGATTTTGGTTCCACCCGCCACGGAGTGAACCATGTCCTTCACCGAAACCTGCCAGCGCATCGTGCGCGACCCCCTGCTGTCACCGGCCCAGAAGAGCCACGCCCTGGCGCTCGCCGCCGAAAACGCGTTGCCTTACCCCGAGTTGCCTGCCGCCGTGCAGGATGCCATGGCACAAGGGGTGCTGTGCGACATGTTCGAGGGACACGCTCCCCACAAACCGCGCTATGTGCTGCCGGATTACGAGCGGTTTCTGCGCCAGGGCTCGGCCTGGCTGGAGCTGGCGCCCCCCCTGGACTTCGACGAGGCCCTCGATGCCCTGCGCATCCTCTACCACCACGTTCCTTCCGTCACCGGCATGCCGGTCTGGCTGGGGCGCCTCGATCACCTGCTGCTGCCCTTCGTCGGTGAGCTGGATGATGAAACGCTCCATCGCAAGCTGAAGGCCTTCTGGATCTATCTGGATCGGGTGCTGCCGGATGCCTTCATGCACGTCAACATCGGCCCCGACGACAACCGGATCTGCCGCCTGATCCTGCGCATCGACAACGAGCTCAAGCAGGTGGCCCCCAACCTCACCTTCTTTCACGATCCGGAGCAGACTCCCGACGATCTGCTGCTGCTGGCGGTGAAGAATATCGCCGAGTGCAGCAAGCCGCATATCGCCAACTACCCGATCCATCGCGATACCTTCGACCAGCGTGGGTTTGGCATCGTCAGCTGCTACAACGCCCTGCCGCAGGCCGGTGGCGCCAACACCCTGGTGCGCATCTCCCTCAAGCGAGTCGCCGAGCAGGCACAGGGGATCGATGATTTCCTCGGCTGTCTGCTGCCCCACTACTGCCGTCTCACGTCCCAGCTGATCGCGGTGCGCGCCGCCTTCCTGCACGAGGAGTCCGGTTTCTTCGACAGCTTCCTGGTCAAGGAGGGGCTGCTGGATGAGGATCGCTTCGTCCCCATGTTCGGCATCTACGGCATGGCGGAAGCGGTCAACATTTTGATGGATAAAGAGAATCTGCCGGGCCGCTACGGTCACGACGAAGAGGCAAATCAGCTTGGCTATCGCATCTCGGCCCAGCTTTCGGAATATGTCACTACGACGCCGCAGGCCCATGCCTGGGGTGGGCACGCTCTGCTGCACTCACAGGGCGGCCTCAGCATCGATGTGGCGGTGACCCCGGGAGTGCGGATTCCCTACGGGCAGGAGCCGGATCCGGCCAGCCATGTGCTGGCGCTGGCGCCGCACCACGGCTACTACCACTCGGGGATCAGCGAGATCCTGACCCTGGATCTCACCATCCGCCAGAACCCGCAGGCACTGCTGCAGCTCTGCAAGGGGGCGCTCGCCATCGGCATGCGCGAGTTCACCGCCAACGTGGCGGACAGCGATCTGGTGCGGGTGACCGGCTATATGATCCGCAAGAGCGACGTGGCACGCTTCGCAGAGGAGGGGTCGCGGCTGCAGACCACCTGTCTTGGTGCCGAGGCGAGTGAAGTGACCGCCATTCGCCAGCGGACACCGCGGGTGGTGGCTATCGAGACCCTCTTGAATGAGCACTGAGAACGGCAGGCAGAAGAGGGCCGAGTTCAGGGCGACGGTGAGCCGCTGGCTGCCCTTCTCCTGCGTGGACGGCCCCGGCAACCGGCTGGTGCTGTTTTTGCAGGGCTGCAACTTCCGCTGCCCCGGCTGCCACAACCCCCACACCATGGGGTTGTGCGATCACTGCGGTGACTGCGTGCCCGGTTGCCCGGGCGGAGCCCTGGCGATGCAGGAGGGGCGGGTGAGCTGGCAAGCCGAGCTTTGTACCCACTGCGACCGTTGCCTCGATGTCTGCCCTCGCCACGCCACCCCCAAGACGCGCCAGATGTCGGTGGCCGAGGTGCTGGCCCTGCTGCGCCGCTATGGCCCGCTGCTCACCGGCATCACCGTCTCCGGCGGGGAGGCGACCACCCAGTTGCCGTTCGTGATCGCCTTGTTCACGGCCATCAAGGCTGCGCCGGATCTGGCCCGTCTCACCTGCCTGCTCGACAGCAACGGATCCCTGGGTGAAACGGGTTGGCAGCGGCTGTTGCCGGTGCTGGACGGCGCCATGATAGACCTCAAGGGGTGGCGCGAGCCTGTGCATCTGGCCCTGACCGGGCGGGGCCGCGAGCGGGTGCTGGCATCGCTGCAACTGCTGGCGCAGGCGGGCAAGCTGGCGGAGGTGCGGCTGCTGCTGGTGCCGGGGCGGAGCGATTTTCTCGATGCCACCGGCGCGCTGGAGGAGGCGTTGACGGCCTTCTTGCTGTCGCTGGGGCCCGTGCCCATCCGCCTCAACGGCTTTCGCCACCACGGGGTGCGAGGGGAGGCGCTGTCATGGCCAGAAGCCGGGTCGGCTGACCTGACAGTGCTTGCCAACGCATTGAAGGCCAAGGGATTTGGGTCGGTGATGCTGCCTGCGATCTGAGCTCTGCGGCACGTCGGGATGCTGAGACCCGATATGACGCAACTGTGAACTCTGTCTATAGGGGCTGTCCGAGGGGACGGCTAGAATGGGCAAACCGTCCATCACCAACAGATACCCATGAGTGAATCCAACGCCCTTTATCGAGTGCAGTTCATTTGTCACAGCGAGCGTTACGAAGTCTATGTAAGAGAGGTGAATCAGGGCCAGCTGTTTGGCTTCATCGAGATCGCCCACTTCGTGTGGGACAACCACACGGCGCTCATTGTCGACCCCAGCCACGAGAAGCTGAAGAGCGAATTTGCCGACGTCACCCGCACCCTTATTCCCATGCACCAAGTGCTGCGGGTCGATCAGGTGCGCAAGCAGGGGGCCGCCCGCATCACCGAACTGGGCAACAACGTCACCTCTTTCCCAGGCCCCATCTATACCAAGAAGCCCTGAGTCCTGCCACCAGGCATCATTGTGGGGCGTCCAGCTCCCGGGCCAGTTGCAGGATGCGCTGACGGAACCAGCGCAGGGCGGGATCTTCCCCCAGGGGGCCATACCACACCAGGCTGTGGGTCACGGCGCCGTAATCGAAGGGAACGGGGCGGCTCACCAGCCCCTGGGTACAAGCCCGGGTAGCCCAGCCCTTCACGGCCGTGAGAATGAGATCGCTCTGGCGCAGCAGGGCGGCGGCGCTGCCAAAATCCGGCAGGGTGGCCCCCAGTCTGCGCCGTACCTGGCGCTGGGCCAGACTCTGCTCGAAGAAGGGATCGGCCAGCTCCTGATCGCGAATGGCGATGTGGCGCCAGCTCAGGTAGGCATCGAGATCCCAGGGGCGCGTCAACGCCGGATGATCCGCGCGCATCAGGCAGACCAGCTCGTCCTCCCGCAAGGTTTCCCAGACGAGGCCGGGCTGATTGACCCCGGGCTGGCTCTGATCGTGGGGCAGGATCACGAAGTCGAGCTTGCCCGCCGCCAGAGCAGCCAGTCCCTGCTCGTCCTTGTTACGCACGACGGGCATCAGCCCCGGCACCTCCTGCATCAACTGACCCAGTACGGCCCCCATGGGCCAGATCATGCTGCTCTCCCGCATCGCCAGGTTCAGCTCCCCCTGCCAGTTGGCAGGGGCAAATCCTTCCTGGCTGGTGAGGCCGTTGAGCTCCCCCAGCAGGCGGCGCAGCGTCGGGCCGAGGCGTTCGGCAAACGGGGTCAGCAGCAACTGGTTGCCCTGGCGGTAGAGCAGTTGATCCCCCAGCAGTTCGCGCAACTGGTTGAGGGTCTTGCTGACGGTGGAGGGGGTGGTGCAGAGGCGCTCGGCGCTGCGGGTGACACTGCGGGTGTCGAGCAGCAGATGCAGGGTCACCAGGTGGCGACCGCCGAGGCGGGAGAGGGCAATGAGATCCATCACGGTTCCACGGGCAAGGGGACAAACGAAAAGCCCCGCCTGAGCGGGGCTTGCGGGCTTAGCCCTTGAGCACGGCGGCCATGGCGTCGGCCACGTAGTCGACGTTGCGGCTGTTGAGGCCCGCCACGCACATGCGACCGGAGCGCACCAGGTAGACGGCGAACTCTTCCCGAAGGCGGTCCACCTGCTCCGGCGTGAAGCCGGTGTAGCTGAACATGCCGCGTTGGTTGATGAAGTAACTGAAGTCGCGGCCCGGCACCTTGGCACTCAGCACCTCGAACAGCTTCTGGCGCATGGCCTTGATGCGGGTGCGCATCTCGGTCACCTCACCGACCCACATGGCGTGCAGTTCGGGCTGGCTCATCACAGCCGCGGTGATCTGGCCGCCGTGGGTGGGGGGGCTGGAGTAGTTGCGGCGCACGGTGGCCTTCATCTGGCCGAGCACCCGGCTCGCCTCTTCGGCATCCTGGCAGATGACCGACAGGCCGCCGCAGCGCTCGCCGTAGAAGGAGAGGTTCTTGGAGAAGGAGTTGCTGACGAAGAAGCTGACACCGGCGGCCACCATGGCGCGGATGGCATAGGCATCCTCTTCCAGCCCGTCACCGAAGCCCTGATAGGCGATGTCCATGAAGGGGATCAGGTTCTTCTCGACCACCAGGGCGATCACCTGGTCCCACTGGGCACGGGAGAGATCCACCCCGGTCGGGTTGTGGCAGCAGGGGTGCAGCAGCACGATGCTTTTCGCAGGCAGGCTGCTCAGGCAGTCGATCATGGCGTCGAACTGCACGCCGCCGGTGGCCGCATCGTAATAGGGGTAGTCGTGCACCTTGATGCCGGCCCCCTCGAACATCGCCTTGTGGTTGTCCCAGGTGGGATTGCTGACCCACACCTCGGATGTCGGGAAGTAGCGCTTGAGCAGATCGGCACCGATCTTCAGGGCGCCGGAGCCGCCGATGGTCTGGATGGTGGCGATGCGACCCGCCTTGACCGCTTCATGCTCGGCGCCAAACAGCAGGTGCTGCACCGCGGTGCGGTAGTTGGCGGCGCCTTCCATCGGCTGGTAGGGGCGCGGGGCCGGGGCAGCGGCGCGCTGCGCTTCGGCCTGCTGCACCGACGGCAGCAGCGGAATGCGGCCCTGCTCGTCGTAATAGAGGCCAATCCCCAGGTTCACCTTCTGCTCGCGGGTATCTTTATGGAAGGTCTCGACTAGCGTCAGTATGGGGTCGCCAGCATAGGCATCGACGTGTTCAAACATGGGGGGTCCTTGAAGTTGACTGTCCAATTCGGCCGGCCATCAGCCGGGCCGATATGATGGCGCAATCCAGAGGTGGCCTCAAGTTGTTCGAGATGGCGACAGGGCTGACAAAGTCTGTCGCAGTGGTAAGCGCGGGGCCCTTGTCAGGATCCTGCATCCCGTCTGCACGTTCCCCCCATTTTGTCAGAGAAGGCTGCCTTATCGGGATCGTTTGGATAATATATGGATACATACGGCCCCTCTCATTCCCCTTACACCCACCCGGGGGAGTCAGGTTCAGCGCCACCTGAGACAAATTAATAGTTGCATAATAGTCAGGCTATTCTTTTGACAACCATTGCAGTGTGCCCGACCCCTTCGGGGGGCCCACGATAACAGGTGACTCATCGCCGATGACCCGACACGTTTCTGATGCCGATTCTCCCTGGCTGGACTGGCACGGCCTGGGTGGCTGGAATGTCTATTTTCTTGCCAAGTTCGCCCTGCTCTGGGCGGGCTACCTCAATTTTCACCCGCTGATTAACCTGGTGTTTGCCGCCTTCCTGATCTTTCCCCTGCCCGGGGCGGGGCTGCGGCGCCTCCGGCACTGGCTGGCGCTGCCCATCGGGGTAGGGATCTTCTATCACGACACCTGGTTGCCGGGGATAGAGAGCATTCTCGATCAGGGCAGCCAGGTCTTCTCCTTCACCCTGGACTACTGGCTGGAGCTGCTCGGGCGCTTCATCAACTGGGAGATGGTGGGTATCGGCTTCGTGATGCTGACCCTCTACCTCTTCATCGCCCAGTGGCTGCGCTTCACCCCCTGGATCCTGCTGGCGCTGCTCTGGCTCTGGGTCTCGCCCCAGGTGAGCAATCCCTTCGCGAGCAGCAAGGGGACGAGCGAGCATGCCCTGAACACGTCCCGGGAGGAGACCCGCTCTTCAGTGCTGCCCATGGAGGAGCAGCTTGACCAGAGTGCCCCGCCGACCAACGAGAACCTCAACGCCTATCTCGATGACTTCTATCGGGAGGAGCAGGAGAGACTGGTGCACTTCCCGGAGAGCCTGCCAGCCCAGGCGACCCCCTTCGATGTGCTCATCATCAATGTCTGCTCCCTGGCCTGGCATGACGTGGAGGCGAGCGGCCTGAGCGGGCATCCGGTCTGGTCCCACTTCGACATTCGCTTCAACCGCTTCAACTCCGCCACCTCCTACAGCGGCCCGAGCTCCATTCGCCTGCTGCGGGCCAGTTGCGGGCAGACCAGCCACCAGGGGCTCTATGTGACGGCGCCGAAGCAGTGTCTGCTGTTCGAGAACCTGGCCCAGCTCGGCTTTGCCAAACAGGTGGCCATGGATCACTCGGGGGATTTTGGCAATTACCTGACCGGCCTGCAGCAGTATGCCGGGCTGGATGTGACCCCCATGGACAAGAAGGGACTGGCCCATGATCTCGCCTCCTTCGATGGGGAGCCCATCTATCGCGGGGATGCCCTGTTCGGCCGCTGGCTGAACGAGCGGACACAGAGTCAGGCGGCACGCAACGTCACCTTCTTCAACCTCATCGCCCTGCACGATGGCAACCGCTATGTGGCGAGCCGCCAGATAGCGCCCTACAAGGAGAGGCTCAAGACCCTGCTGGATCAGCTGGACGACTTCATGACGACGCTGGAGCAATCCGGCCGCAAGGTGGTCGTGGTGATGGTGCCTGAGCACGGCGCCGCTCTCACCGGCGACAAGATGCAGATGGCCGGGCTGCGGGACATTCCCAGCCCGAGCATCACCCAGGTGCCGGTGGGGGTTGCCCTGCTCGGTACCAAGGCGCCCCACGAGGCGACCCGCAATGTGGACACCCCCAGCAGCTTCCTGGCGGTATCAGAACTGGTCTCCAGGCTGGTGGGGAGGGATGTGTTCGGGAGCGAGGCCATTGATTGGGATGCCCTGCTGGGCGACCTGCCGCAGACCCCGTCGGTGTCCGAGAACCAGGGCTCGGTGGTGATCGAATATCAGGGCAAGTACCACATCAAGCTGGGGCAGGGGGACTGGGTCCCCTATCCCCAATGAGACCGGAAGTGACGATGCGCAGCGAACGGCAATCAGACATGCAGACCCCCTTCGGCGTACCGGTGGAGGGCACGGTGATCAATGACGTGGCCATGGTCCAGCAGGCCTTTGGTGTCAGCCTCTCCTATCAGGATATTGCCGCCAGGGAGCGGCTCGCCGCCTTGTGCGCACGCTTCCCCCTGCTGGCGGAGGTGGCAGTGAAAGGGCCCGAGGGGACTGGCGAGGGGAGGTCTGCATGAAGGTGATCGCCCTGCAGGGGATCCGGGGAGGCGTGGGGACCACCGCCATCGTGGCCGGACTGGCCCAGGCTGCCCATGAGCAGGGGGCAAGGGTGCTGGCGGTGGATCTCTGCCCGGACAACCAGCTTGGCATCCACCTTGGCCTGCCCCATGACGATCCGGGAGGCTGGAGCCGGCTGACCCAGCCGGCGCGGGAGTGGCGAGGTGCGCTTCACCGCCGGGAGGAGGGACTGGATCTGCTCTCCCATGGCGGGGGAGAGGGGGCGTCGGCCGAGTGGCTGGCGGGGATCGATGGCTATGATCTGGTGCTGCTGGATCTGCCCCTGGGCATGGCCCCCGTCATCCCCTGCAGGCGCTTGCTGGTGGTCAATGCGGATGCCAACTGCCATGTGCGGCTTCACCGCCACCCCTGGGCGGCCGATGAGCGTCTGCTGGTGACCCAGTTCTCCAGCCAGCGGGCCCTGCAGCAGGGGCTGCTGGATCTCTGGCTGGCAGGGGGGCTCCCTCTGCTCAATCTTCATCTGCACAGGGACGAAGCCATGGCGGAGGCCATGGCCGCCAAGCTGCCGGTCGGCCGCTATGCCCCCACCAGTCTGGTTGCCCACGAGCTGGCCGCCCTGGCGACCTGGTGTCTGGCAGAGGGGGAGGCGCCCCGATGAGAGTGCGGCTGCTGACGCCGGCTGCGGGCCTCTGGTGCTCGCAGCGCTATCGCGCACTGCGCGAGCGGGGGGCTTCCCGC
Source organism: Aeromonas sp. S19(2024) (assembly GCF_041402625.1). Classification (NCBI taxonomy): domain Bacteria; kingdom Pseudomonadati; phylum Pseudomonadota; class Gammaproteobacteria; order Aeromonadales; family Aeromonadaceae; genus Aeromonas; species Aeromonas sp. S19(2024). The sequence goes on along the minus strand of NZ_JBGLQU010000009.1, from coordinate 128,373 downwards.
CCGGGGGCGGCCGCATTGACCCTGGGCTGGCTGCTGGCCTGGGCTCTCTTCCCCCTCGAGCGTCATGGTTGGCAATGGGTGCTGGGCCATGCCCGGGGGCTCTATCCCCAGCTGACGCACCCCCGGGTGGGGGATCCCCTGCGCGTTCTGTTGCAGAGCCTCTGGATGATAGTGCGTCGCCCACAGCCCATCCCTCTGCGCTGGCCTGCCTTCTGGCAACGGCTCTGGCACCGGGGCACTCAGACTCTCGGTGCCTTCCTGGCCCGTCAGGAGGAGAAAGGGCTGGCCGCCGCCAGGGCCACGCCCCGCGAGGCACGCTGGAAGAGCGTGCTGCTCTGCGTGGTGGCCGGGAGCCTCTCCCTGCTCTGCGTCACCCAGCCGTTCACCCTGCAGGCGCAGCTGGTGTTCGTCCTCCTGCTGGCGGCCATGGCCTTCATCCTGCGCGCCGTGCCGGGCCGTTATCCCATGCTGATGATGATGGTGCTCTCCCTCACCATCTCCTGCCGCTACATCTGGTGGCGCTACACCTCGACCCTCGACTGGTTCGACCCCGTCAGCCTGGCCTGCGGCCTGCTGCTGCTGGCCGCCGAGACCTATGCCTGGCTGGTGCTGCTGCTCGGCTACTGGCAGACCGCATGGCCCCTGCACCGCCCTCCGGCACAACTGCCGGCGGATCCGGCCCAGTGGCCCAGCGTGGATCTGATGCTCCCCACCTACAACGAGGATCTCGCCATCGTGAAGGGGACTGTCTACGCCGCCATGGGGCTCGACTGGCCCGCCGACAAGCTGACCATCTGGCTGCTTGACGACGGGGGGCGGGCGGCGTTTCGCGACTTCGCCGAGGAGGCCGGGATCCGCTATGTGGCCCGGTCGACCCATGAGCACGCCAAGGCGGGCAACATCAATCACGCCCTCAAGATGGCCACCGGGGATCTGGTCGCCATCTTCGACTGTGACCACCTGCCGACCCGCTCTTTCCTGCAGATGACGGTGGGCTGGTTCTACCGGGATCCCCGTCTGGGCGTGGTCCAGACCCCCCACCACTTCTTCTCCGCCGATCCGTTCGAACACAACCTGCAACGGTTTCGCAAGATGCCGAACGAGGGGGCCCTCTTCTACGGCCTGGTGCAGGATGGCAACGACATGTGGGACGCCAGCTTCTTCTGCGGTTCCTGCGCCGTCATCAAGCGCACTGCCCTTGACGAGATCGGCGGCATCGCGGTGGAGACGGTCACCGAGGATGCCCACACCTCCCTGCGGCTGCACCGCCTCGGCTACACCTCGGCCTATATCCGGATCCCGCTGGCGGCGGGGCTGGCCACCGAAAGCCTCTCTGCCCACATCGGTCAGCGCATCCGGTGGGCGCGCGGCATGGTGCAGATCCTGCGTCTGGACAACCCCCTCTTCGGCAAGGGGCTCAAGCTGGGGCAGCGGCTGTGCTACTTCAATGCCATGCTGCATTTCCTCTCGGGCATACCGAGGCTCATCTTCCTGACGGCGCCGCTTGCCTTCCTGATCCTGCACGCCTACATCATCTATGCCCCGGCGGCGGCCATCGCCCTCTACATGTTGCCGCACATTTTCCACAGCGCCCTGACCAACTCCCGGTTGCAGGGCAAGGTGCGCCACTCCTTCTGGGGCGAGGTCTATGAGACGGTGCTGGCCTGGTACATCGCCAGGCCGACCACGGTGGCGCTCTTTGCACCCCACAAGGGGACGTTCAACGTGACTGCCAAGGGGGGGATGACGGAGGAGGTGTTCCTCGATCTGTCGGTCTCCCGCCCCTATCTGCTGCTGATCCTGCTCAATCTGTGCGGGCTGGGGTTCGGTCTCTGGCGCATCGGCACCGGCCCTGCCGACGAGGTGCCGACCCTGATCCTCAGCATGATCTGGACCCTCTACAACATGACCATACTGGGCGGCGCCCTGGCGGTGGCCTTCGAGTCGCGGCAGGTCCGTGCCAACCCCAGGGTGGAGATGGTGATGCCGGCGGCCATCAGGCTGGCGAACGGTCACCTCTACCCCTGTACCGTCAGGGATTACTCCAACGGGGGGGTCGGGGTGCTGCTCGAGGCGCCCCTACCCCTGGCCGACAAGGAGAGGGTCTGGTTGCTGCTGCGCCATGACCAGCGGGAGCAGGCGTTCGCCGCCAAGGTGCAGCGGGTGTTCGGCTGCAAGCTGGGACTGGAGCTGGAGCCCATGGCGCAGGCGCAGCATGTCGAGTTCATCCAGTGCACCTTCGCCCGGGCCGATACCTGGTCCCTGTGGCAGCAGCGTCTGGGCAAGGATCGCCCCCTCCACAGCCTGCTCGACATTACCCTGCTCGGCTGGGGGGCTTACTGGCGTCTGGCCCGTACCTCACCCATCGGCTTTGTTTGTATCCTCCTCGAGAAGCTGGCTCGCTGGCTCCTCTCCTTCGTTCCCCGTCGCGTCTCCCCAGATTTCCGGGCCGGGACTCCGACCTCACAGACAGTGAAAGGATGATGAAACCACAACGCTACCTTATTCCTCTCCTGCTGATGGCGCAGGGTGCGACCGCCGCCGAGGCCGTCGGCCCCCTGCCGCCTGTTCCCGCTCCGGTGCGCACCCAGGGGATGAGCTTCGAACAGATGGCATCATCGCCAGGCACCCTGTCCCTGCGCGGCAATGCGCCAGACGGACTGGCCGACTTCACCGTACGGCGGGACGAGGTGGTGACCCGGGCCACCCTGGACCTGAACTTCACGCCATCGCCCTCCCTGCTGCCGCTCATCTCCCAGGTCAAGGTCTATCTCAATGACGAGTTGATGGGGGTGACGGCCCTCAACCAGGATCAGATGGGGACGATGACCCATGCCAGCATCGAGCTGGATCCCCGCTATGCCAAGGATTTCAACCGCCTCAAGGTGAGCTTCGTCGGCCACTATCAGAAAGTGTGCGAGAACCCGGCGAGCGATACCCTCTGGCTCAACGTCAACCGGGACAGCAAGCTGACCCTGCAGTTGCAGACCCTGCCGGTGCGCAACGAGCTCTCCTTCTTCCCCATGCCGTTCCTCGACGTGCGGGACAATGGCAAGCTGACTCTGCCCATGGTGTTCACGGGCTCAGTGCCCCCGGAGCAGCAGCAGGCGGCGGCGGTGCTGGCCTCCTGGTTCGGCACCAAGGCCCAGTGGCGGGGCCAGCATTTCCCGGTGCTCATCAACCAGTTGCCGGATCGCAACGCCGTGATCTTTGCCACCAATGACGCGCGTCCCGATTTCCTGGTGGACTATCCCGAGGTGAAGGGGCCCACCATCGACATGATCAGCTCCCCCGACAACCCCTATGTGAAGCTGCTGCTGATCCTGGGGCGGGATCAGCAGGATCTGCTGACGGCGGTGCAGGGGCTGGCGCGAGGCGATGTCATGCTGCGTGGTCAGAGCGTCATGGTGGACGAGGTGAAGCCGCTCTCCCCGCGTCAACCCTACGACGCCCCGAACTGGGTGCGACTGGATCGCAAGATGCGCTTTGACGAGCTCACGGAGTACCCGGGCCAGTTGCAGGCAACGGGACGCACGCTGTGGCCCATGAGCCTGACGCTGCGCCTGCCGCCGGATCTCTATCTGCTGGGGGAGAACGGCATCAGGACGGAGCTGAAGTATCACCACACCTCGCCCACCCTGCGCGACGGTTCCCGGCTGGATGTGGGGGTCAACGGCCAGCTCATGAAGTCGTTCACGCTCGAGCCCGGCGAGGTCAAGAGTGAGCGGTTGCTGACTCTGCCGCTCTGGTTTGCCGACGACGGCGACACCATGGCGCTGCGCATGCCCGGGCTCAAGACCACCCAGGCCAACAGCCTGAGCTTCTCGTTCGAGTATGCCCAGCAATACATGGGAGGAACGGAGGATGGCCGTTGCGACCTGGTGATGCCGCCTGCCCATCAGGTACGCATTGACGAGGGCTCCACCATCGACTTCACCGGCTATCGCCACTTCATCGAGATGCCCGACCTCAAGGCGTTCGCCTATGCCGGCTTCCCGTTCAGCCGGATGGCGGATCTCGCCGACACCCAGATTGTCATGCCGGCCAGACCCCATCCCGGGCAGATCACCACCTTGCTCGATGCCGTCGGTGCCATCGGGGCCGAGACCGGGTATCCGGCGCTCTCCCTGCAGGTTCTGGACGACTGGGAGCGGGCGCGCACCGCGGATCGGGATACCCTGCTCATCGGCACCCTGCCGGAGGAGTTTCGAGGGGATCTGGCTCCCGACGCCCTGCTGCAATCCACGCGCAGCTGGGTCAACGAGCCAACCCGCCAGCACAAGGGGGATCTGCTGCACACCATGGCCGATCGCCAGCCCCAGGCCCGGGTGGGCATGACGGGCAACCGGGCCATCGCCGTCATCCTGGGGCTGCAATCGCCGACCCATGATCAGCGCAGCCTGGTGGCCTTGCTGGCGGATGGACCGGCGGGGGTCACATTGCTCAATGAGGCTCTGCAGACCCGTACCCTGCGCGATCAGGTGGCGGGCTCGGTGGCCATCATCCGGGAATCCGGGGTGAAGAGCCTGGTAGTGGGGGATCGCTACGAGGTGGGCTACCTGCCGTGGTGGGAGCGTCTCTGGCAACTGTTTGCCCGTTATCCGGTGCGTCTTGCCGGGCTGACCCTGCTCTGCATGCTGGTACTGGGCTGGGGCCTGCGGGTGCTGCTTGCCAGTGCCAGCCGCCGCCGTCTGAAGGAAGATTAAGAGATGACTCAGATGAAAAATGTCTGTGGTGCCCTGCTCCTCTGGGCCCTTTGTTCCCTCCCGGCGCAGGCCGTCTGCCACTGGCCGGAGTGGGATCACTTTCGCCAGCACTACATCAGCGAAGAGGGCAGGGTCATCGATCCTGCCGACGGGCGCCGCATCACCACCTCGGAAGGCCAGAGCTATGCCCTCTTCTTCGCCCTGGTCAACGATGACAGGGAAACCTTTGCCCGCCTGCTCGACTGGACGGAGCGGCAGCTCGCCCGCGGGGATCTGACCGGCTTCCTGCCATCCTGGCTCTGGGGCAGGCAGCAGGACGGCAACTGGGGCGTGCTGGACGCGAACAGCGCGTCCGATTCGGATCTCTGGATAGCCTACAGCCTGCTGGAGGCAGGTCGCCTGTGGGACAACCACAGCTACTCTGCCCTCGGCACCCTGTTGCTGCGCCGCATCGCCCGGGAAGAGGTCGCCACGCTGCCGGGTCTCGGCCCCGTGTTGCTGCCCGGGGCGAAAGGCTATGAGGGGGAGGGACGCTGGACCCTCAATCCCAGCTATCTGCCTCCACAACTGCTGGCCAGATTCGCCTCCTTCCAGGGGCCCTGGGGCGAGATGCGGGCCCTCTTGCCCAAGCTGTTGCAGGAGAGTGCGCCCCGTGGCTTTGCCCCGGACTGGGTGGACTGGCAGGCCGACAAGGGATGGCAGGTGACGGCGGACAAGGGCGACACCGGTGGCTATGACGCCATCCGCGTCTATCTCTGGCTCGGCATGTTGAGCGAGGAGGATCCCGCCAGGGCTTCCCTGGTGGCCCATTTTGCCCCCATGCTGGCGCAGCTGACCGAATCGGGTCAGCTTCCCGAGCGGGTCTCCAGCCTGAGTGGACAGGTTCAGGGCAAGGGCCCGAGCGGCTTTGCCGCCGCCCTTCTGCCCCTGTCACGGGGCTTGCCGGCGCAGGTCACCTTGCGCAAGCAGGTCTCCGATCACGGGCTGGATGTGAATGCCTACTACGGCAGCGTGCTGACCCTGTTCGGCGCAGGCTGGGATCAGGGGCGTTATCGCTTTGCCGCCGACGGTACCCTGCAGCCGGATTGGAGCGAGTCATGTCAGGCAGAGTGACCCTGGGGTGCCTGCTCGCCTGCCTGATGAGCGGAGCCCTGGCGCAAGGGATGGTACAGCCGGTGGCCTGGCTGCTGGAGCAGGTCAGGATTGGCGAGGCCCGTGGGCGGGAAGATCTCGTCAGCAACAGCCTCTATTCCCTCTCCCTGGTGGAGCCTGATCATCCGGAGCTGCTGGCAGCCCAGGCCCGTCAGGCCCTGCGCCAGGGCAAGGTCAAGGAGGCCGGGGCACTGCTGGCCCGCCTTGGCAAGCAAGACCCCGACTCTGCGCTCTATCGTCAGGGCATGGCCAACCTGGCCCTGAACGAACCGGCCAGGCGCCAGCAACTGCAACAAGCCAGGCTGCTGACCAGCGCCGGCAGGCTGGAGGAGGCCGAGCGTCTCTATCGCTCCCTGTTCTCCGGTGATCTTCCCCCCAATCTCGACGTGGCGGTGGATTATGCCCTGTTGCAGACACGGATCCCGGCCATGAAGGCGAAGGGGCTGGCGGCCCTGGAGGCACTCAACCGGCAATATCCGGGTGAGCCCAGAGTGCGGGGCGGGCTGGCTCGCCTCTATCTGGCGGAGGGTCGGCGCCAGGGGGCGCAGAACCTGTTGCGCGAGATGGCGCGAGACCCCTATCAGCGGGACGAGGCCTCCGAGATCTGGCTCGCGGACATCGAATCCCTGTCCATAGGGCCCGGGAGTATCGCTGCCTTGCAGGAGTACATGGTGCTCTTTGGCGAGGGGGATACCACCAAGGCGGAACAGCTGCTCGCTACCCAGGAGGAGAAGTGGGCCTCGCCTGCCTATCGTGCACGCCAGTCGGCGCTCGCAAGCACGGCGGGAGGTGGTGCATCCATCTCCCGCTTGCAGCGTGCCCTGGCTGCCAACCCGGGGGATCCCGAACTCATGGGGGCCCTGGGGCAGGCCTACTCCCGCAACGATCAGCGAGCGCTGGCCATCGCCCAGTTTGAACGGGTGCTGGCACACCCCGAGGTGACCGACAAGGACAAATGGCGCAGCCTGCTGGCCACCAACCGCTACTGGCTGCTGGTGAGCCAGGGGCGCAGCGCCCTGGAACGGGAGCAGTGGGATGAGGCGGCGACCCTGTATCGCCGTGCCATCGCCCAGGATGGGCGTGAGCCCGAAGCTTGGCTGGGGCTCGGAGACAGCGAGCGTGGCCGCCATCGCGATGCCGACGCGGAGTCCGCCTACCGCAAGGCGCTCGCCATGGGGAGCGCGCGGGAGCGGGCACTGGCCCGCCTGTTCGATCTCTACAAGGAGCAGGATCCGGCGCGTGCCCTGGCCCTGCTGGAGCAGCAGGGCACCCCCGGGATGCAGGCCGAAGGGCGGCGGCTTAAGGCCGGGCTGTTGCAGGAGGAGGCCGATCAGCTCGATCGGGCCGGCAAGGTGGCGGCGGCGCTGCGCCTTCGCGAGCAGGCACTCGCGCTGACCCCGGAAGAGGTGTGGCTGGCCTATCGAGTGGCCGATACCCGGGCCCGCCTCGGGGAAGCCGGGAGCGGGGAGCGGCTCTTGCGGGAACGGCTGGCGGCGCACCCGCAGGATGCCACCCTGCGCTACGCCACCGCCCTCTATCTCTCGGGGCAGGACAAGACGGTGGAGGCGAGAGGGGTGCTGGCCGCCATCCCTAGGTCCGGCTGGACACAGGACATGGATGCGCTGGATCGGCGCCTCGCCCGTGACGAGGTGCTCGCCAGGGCGAGGGCGAGTCACGAGGCCGGGGATGATGAGGGGGCCGAACGCCTGCTTCAGCCGTTGCAGCCGGATGAAGAGGTGAGCCTGATGCTGGCGGAGTGGGCCACGGATCGGGGGGCCTATGCACTGGCGGAGCAGCGCTATCAGGAGGTGCTTGCCCGCACGCCGCAACAGCCCGAGGCCAGGCTTGGCATGGCCGAACTGGCCCAGGCCAGGGGCGATCTGGCAAAGGCCCGTCACTGGCTGCCCGCCTGGCCGGTCAGCCCGCTGCCCCCGGAGGGGGCCAACTACTACCGCCGGGTAGCCAATTTCTATCAGGCGCTGGGAGAGGGCGAGACAGCCCGCGCCATCTTCACCGACTACGAACCCCTGGTGGCGATGCAACCGGCCTCCCAGCAGACGGCGCTGTTCTGGCGCGATGCCGCCCGCCAGCGCGCTGCCGAGCATGATGTGGAAGGGGCTCTGGTGCGGGATCGCAAGGGGCTGGTGGCCGCAGGTCTGGCCCCCCGCGAGGATCTGGAGGGGGGCGAGCTGACCCGGCTGGCACGCAGTCAGGATGGGGAGGGGTGGCTGGCATCCGGCCTGCGCAGCGATCTCGACAGGCACTACCGGCAGAGCCAGACCACCTTCTCCCTGGACAGCGATTACTGGGGCTCCAGCGGTACCGGGGGCTACTCGGATCTGCGGGCGCTGACCCAGATGGCGCAACTGGATACGCCGCTGGCCGGTGGTACCGCCTTCGGCCGCCTTGAACTGGTCGACATGGATGCCGGAGATCTGCCGGACTCCCCTTACCGGGCGCAGTTCGGTACCTGTGCGGCCAGGGACTGCCGCGGGGCCGCGCACCAGCAGAGCCGGGGGACCACCCTGGCGGCAGGCTGGCAGCGGGGGGCCTGGGCGTTCGATTTGGGGACCACGCCCCTCGGTTTCGAGGTGGTGGACTGGGTTGGTGGTGCCACCTTGACCGGTGACTGGCACACGCTGGGGTGGGGAATGACCCTCTCGCGTCGGCCCGTCAGCAGCTCGCTGCTCTCCTATGGGGGAACGGTGGATCCGGGCACGGGCATCAGCTGGGGCGGGGTGCGGGCGAACGGGATCCGCCTCGATCTCAGCCGGGATCTGGGAGGGGCAGTCGGGTTCTGGGGCAGCGCCCAGCAGCACCTGCTGACCGGTAAGAATGTGCCCGACAACTGGCGCACCCGGCTCATGGGAGGGGGCTATTACAAGTTCGTCAACGAGACCCATCGCCGTGCCAGCGTGGGGCTCAGCACCATGCTGTGGCACTACCAGCAGGATCTGGGGGGCTATACCCTGGGGCAGGGGGGTTATTACAGCCCGCAGGGGTACTTCTCGCTCTCGGTGCCGGTCAGCTACCGGCAGCGTACCCCGGACTGGTCGTGGGAGCTGGGGGGATCGGGATCCTGGTCCTACGCCCGAACCGACGACAGCCGTCGCTACCCGCTGGAAGGCCTGCTGCCCGCCGGTTTGCCAGACAGAAATGCGCCTGTGAAAGGGGGCAGTAGCAGTGGATTCGGCTACACCCTGAATGGCATGGTGGAACACAGGCTGACGGAGCACTGGCGCATCGGTGGCCGGGTGGACATCCAGCAGGCGGATGACTATGCCCCCAGCCATGTCACCCTGTTCCTGCGCTACACCTTCAAGCCCTGGCAAGGGGATCTCGACATGCCGCCAAGGCCTCTCACTCCCTACGCGGACTTCGACTGACAGAGGCGCCCGTCATCACCGGGCGCCCTTATTTCAGATAGGAGCGCAGTACCCTCACCACCTGATCCAGATCCTCCAGCCGCTCGGCATGGGTCGCCTCCTCGGCGCCAAGATGCTCGCGCATGTGCCCCTCCAGCACCTCCAGCATCAGGCCGTTGACGGCGCCGCGGATGGCGGCGATCTGCTGCAGGATGGCCGCGCAGTCTGTTTCCTGTTCCAGAGCGCTCTCCAGGGCGCCGGTCTGCCCCTTGATGCGCCTGACCCGTGCCAGCAACTTCTTCTTGTCGTGAACCGTGTGTGACATGCAGGATCCTCTCGATCAATAAAACTATACTGGGGTATAGTATATAGCATCCTCGTTTTCAGGAGAAATCCATGCCATCCCTCGCCTCATCCCACTGCCACCACCCCGTCGTCCACGAAGGGAATCCCCTGGCCGAACAGAAGACCCGCTGGGCCGTGCTGCTCACTGTCGTCATGATGGTGGCGGAGATCGGTGGCGGCTGGTTCTACAACTCCATGGCGCTGCTGGCCGACGGCTGGCACATGAGCTCCCATGCCCTGGCCCTCGGCCTCTCGGTGCTGGCCTATCGCGCTGCCCGCCACTTCGCGCGGGATCACAGGTTCAGCTTCGGTACCTGGAAGATAGAGGTGCTGGGGGGCTTCAGCAGCGCCCTGCTGCTGGTGGGGGTGGCGGGATTGATGCTGTTCGAGTCGGTGGCCAGGTTGCTGGACCCCAGCCCCATCCATTATCAGCAGGCGATCGGCATTGCCCTGCTGGGCCTGCTGGTGAATCTGGCCTGTGCCTGGCTGCTCAGGGACGATCACGGCCATCACCATGGTCACGACCACCATCACGGTCATCACGACCACTCGCACGATCACCACCACAGCCATCAGGATCTCAACCTGCGTGCCGCCTACCTCCACGTGCTGGCGGACGCGGCCACCTCGGTGCTGGCGATTCTGGCGCTGGTGGGAGGCATGTTGTGGGGGGCGGACTGGCTGGATCCCCTGATGGGCATCGCCGGGGCCGTGCTGGTGGCGGTGTGGGCCAGGGGGCTGCTGCGTGATACCGGGCGCGTCTTGCTGGATGCGGAGATGGATGCGCCCCTGGTGGACGAGATCCGCGAGGTGATTGCCGAGCTGCCTGGCACCGAGATCCGCGATCTGCACGTCTGGCGGGTGGGGCAGATGCAGTATGCCGCCGCGATGTCGTTGCAGATGGCGACCCCGGTCCCGGCACAGGCGATCCGCGAGCGCCTCGCCATCCACGAGGAGCTGGTGCACCTGACCATCGAAGTGTCTGCCGACTGACGCCCCTGGCGGGGGTCAGCGGGGAGGCTCGCTCCCCTGATCCTGCCAGAGGGAGCCCAGCATCAGCCTCAGCAGCAGTCCCGGCGGGTCGTCGAGCAGGCGGCCCGGCTCCAGCAGCAGGTGGCCGTCGGCACGAAAGCCCAGGCTGGCGTGGACCTTGCCTTCCTCGCCACACACCTGGAGGAGGCCGTTCAGGGAACCCCCCTCGCCGGGTTGACAGCGCAGCCGCAGCTCCCGTGGTTCCCCCAGCAGGGTGAAGGCGCGGGCGAGGGGCGGGCTCTCTTCATAATCCGGCCAGTTGAAGAAGTGATAGCGTTCGGCGAGCACGCCGGCCTGCTGGCAGAACTGATCGAACAACTGGGCAATGCCCTGATACTCCTGGTCCAGCCGCCTGGCCTGCTCCTCAATCCGTTTCATCACCCAGCCCCCTCTATCCATTTGATTGGACATTGATTTCGTCACTCGCTCCCCTCTTTCCGCTGGTATGGGCCGAAAGCGGTGCCAGGTCTGTGAGCGCGATCGAGTTTTCGTTATGAAAACGTTATCTTGTTGATGCGGATTGGTTTTTTTTGCCCATCCGCTCACATTTACGGCAATTCCCGCTGATTAATATGACACTGCTCGGCCATGACCGGGTACTCGGATATCGAGACTAACTACAGCGGGAATTATAAAAAAATGGATATGAAAAAGACCAAAGTGGCGCTGGTAACAGCCTCACTGCTCGCGCTTTTGTCAGGCTGTAACGACAACAGTTCTTCTGCTCCTGCCCCTCAGGATGAGCCCGTCGCTCGTCTTCCCAACGTCCAGCCCCCGGCCGAACTGCTGACGGCCGGCCCCGACGAAGCGGTCATCGCCCTGGTGGATACCCAGACCAGCGCGGCGCGCGGTGTCACCGGCCCGTTCGCCAGCCACAGCCTGCACCTGTGGAACAACGACGCCTGCAACTCGACCTCGGAGGGCGGCCTCAACACCGGTTGGGATGACAAGAGCAAGACGCCGTCCGCGGCGGACAGTTTTGGTCCGGCCTGGGTCGTGCCGCTCTCCAAGATGGAAGGCTGCATCAACTTCATCGCCCGCAACGGCGATCTCGCGAACCTGACCGGCAGCGACATGAAGGTGGTCTTCAGTGATCACCCGGATCGCACCGTGGCCATCGTCGCCGGCAAGAACGAGATCTTCGGCAGCCGGGCGGAAGCCTTCACCGCCGCCTTCGGCGTGGCGGGGGCCAGTGCCCATCTCATCGACGACAACACCCTGATTTGGCAAGGGGGCAAGGACAAGCCCTATGTGCGCCTCTACTACACAGAGTCAGGCACCATCACCGCAAACAGCGAGGGTGTATTCGATTTCCCCTACCTCAAGCTGACCCCGACCAGCCTGACCGAAGAGCAGCAGGCCAAATACCCGCACCTCAAGGATGCCGCCGCCTTCGCCCTGCCTGCGGGGAAAGATCTCAAGCCCCTGCTCAAGGGTGAGCTGGTCGCCATCGGGACCGATGCGGACGGCATCCTGCAGGGGGCGACCCTGGTGCAGAGTGCCGGTGCCCTCGATGCCCTTTACAGCGAGGCGGCCACCAAGCTGGCCTACGGCGCCGTGGTGGAGGGGGGCAATGTCACCTTCCGGCTCTGGGCTCCGACCGCCAAGTCGGTCAAGCTGGCGCTGTTCGACGAGCAGCACAAGTCGCTTGGCGAGCGCGCCATGACTCTGGACGAGGCCAGCGGCAGCTGGAGCGTGCAGGGGGGCAGCGATCTTGTCGGCAAATACTACCGCTACGACATTCAGGTCTATCACCCGGTCAGCCGCAAGCTGGAATCCTATCAGGTGACCGACCCCTACTCCCTGAGCCTGGCGATGAACTCCGAGTTCAGCCAGGTGGTGGATCTCGACGATCCGGCCCTCAAGCCGGAAGGCTGGGACAGCCTCAAGGCGCCCCACAGCCAGAAGAACCCCGCCGACATCACCATCTATGAGGCCCACGTCCGGGATCTGACCGGCAACGACGAGTCGACGCCGGTGGAGCACCGCGGCAAGTTCCTCGGGCTGACCGACAGCGACAGCGTGCCCGTCACCCACCTGAAATCCCTGGCCAAGAGCGGCGTCAGCCACCTGCACTTGCTGCCGGTGTTCGACATCGCCACCGTCAACGAGGACCCGGCCAAGGTGGCCAACATCGGCGATGACTTCAGCAAGCTGTGCGAGGTCAATCCCGAGGTCAAGAACTCCAGGTTTGCCAGCCACTGTGGTGGCGGCGAGACCATCGAAGCCGTGCTCGGTGATCTGCAAGCCAGCGACAGCAAGGAGAACCCCGTGGTGCAGGAGCTGTACGGCTACCTGCGCGGGGTGGACTCCTTCAACTGGGGCTATGACCCCTACCACTACACCACCCCGGAAGGCTCCTACGCCACCAATGCAGAGGGGACGACCCGGATCAAGGAGTTCCGCGAGATGGTGCAGGCCATCAAGCAGAACATCGGCATGAACGTGGTGATGGACGTGGTCTACAACCACACCAACGAAGCGGGTCTCGGTTCCAAATCCGTGCTCGACAAGATTGTGCCCTGGTACTACCAGCGCCTCAATCCGGAGACCGGTTCGGTGGAAAACTCCACCTGCTGCTCCAACACGGCGCCGGAACACGCCATGTTCGCCAAGCTGATGGATGACTCCCTGGTCACCTGGGCACGGGACTACAAGATCGATGCCTTCCGCTTCGACCTCATGGGCCATCACCCGAAAGATCAGATGGTGCAGGCCCTGGCCGAGGTGAAGAAGGTCAATCCGGACATGTACTTCTACGGCGAGGGGTGGAACTTCGGCGAGGTACAGGATGACAAGCGCTTCGTACAGGCGACCCAGAAGCACCTGGCCGGTACCGGCATCGGCTCCTTCTCCGACCGGCTGCGTGATGCGGTGCGCGGCGGCAGCCCGTTCGACGGCGGCGAAGCCATTCGCAAGACCCAGGGCTTTGGCAACGGCGCCCTGGTGGATGCCAACGAGCTGGACGGCGTCGATCTCGCCACCGCCCTGCATCAGTCCGATCTGGTGCGCCTCGGCATGGCGGGCAACCTCAAGGAGTTCGTGCTGACCGACAAGGACGGCATACCGAAGAAAGGCTCCGACATCGACTACAACGGTCAACCGGCGGGCTATGCCCAGGATCCGACCGAAATCCAGAACTATGTCGACAAGCACGACAACCAGACTCTGTTCGACAACCTGGTGTACAAGGCACCCGCCGGGGCCGACCTGGTGCGGATGCAGGGGGTCTCTCTGGCGACCGCCATGCTGGGTCAGGGCATTCCCTTCACCCACGCGGGTGTCGAGCTGCTGCGTTCCAAGTCCATGGAGCGGGACAGCTACGACTCCGGTGACTGGTACAACCGGGTCGACTACGGCTTAAGTGACAATAATTTTGACAAAGGGCTGCCGCGCAAGGACAAGGACGAGGCCAACTACGAGCTGATCGAGCAGGTGCTCGGCCAGCACGCCAAGCCGGGTTCGGCCGAGATGCATCAGATGGTGAACTTCTACCAGGAGCTCTCCGAACTGCGTCAATCCTCTCGTCTGCTGCGTCTTGGCAGCGGCGCCGAGGTGATCAAGCGGGTCGACTTCCGCAACACCGGCCCTGAGCAGATCCCGGGTCTCATCGTGATGAGCGTGGATGACGGGGTGGGCGCCGGTGCGGATCTGGATCCAGCCATCGACGGCCTGGTGGTGATGATCAACGCCACCAATCAGCCCCAGAGCATCGGCGATTTCCGTGACGGCAAGGATCAGCCCATCGATCTGACCGGCATGGTCCTGAGCGGTGCCCACCGTGACTCCGATAGCATCGCCAGCGGTGCGGCCAATGACAGCGGTCAGCTGACCCTTGGCGCCTGGTCGGCGGCGGTGTTCGTCAAGCCGCAGAGCGGTGCCCAGGGCGCGGGGCTGCCGGTGAGCAAGAAGACGGATCTGAGCACCTTGCCTCCCTTCGGTGACACCGAGGTGTTCGTGCGCGGTTTCCTGAATCAGTGGGATCCGGTCAACAAGATGAACTTCAGTGGCAACTTCACCTATGAGTTCACCACCGAGGTGACGGCGGATCAGCTGGGGTCGACCCAGGTGAAGATCGCTGGCAACGAGTGGAGCGGCCCCGTCAATTACGGCAAGTGCAGCGATACCGACCAGCTTGCGACCGGCCAGGTCAATACGCTCTGTGCCAATGGCGGGGATCTGCCGTTCAACGTGGAGAAGGCTGGCACCTACAAGTTTGTCTTCACCGCCATGAACAAGGACAAGCCCACCCTGAGTGTCAGCTACACCGAACCGGCGCAGAGCTGCAAGGTGCTGGATACCGTCGCGGGCAATCCGCTCGGCTTCCCGCTCTATGTGCGCGGCAGTCTGAGCGACTGGAACGCCCAGCCGGCCTACCAGCTGAGCTACAAGGGGATGGAAGGCAACCTCGCTATCTATCAGGCCGCCTTCAACTACGCGGGCAGCTTTGACTTCAAGTTTGCCAACGACGATGGCAACTGGAGCAAGCAGTTCTTCGTGAAGGATGCCGGTGGCACCCTGATCGCACTGGAGCCCGAGCAGGTTTACCCGCTCCAACACGGCGATGGTGGCATGGGCAACAACAGCATCACGCTGGAACAGGGTCTGTGGAGCTTCCTGGTGAAGGTTGACCCGACCCAGACTTCCGGCGAGGTGGGCAGCGTCATCATCCAGGAGTGCAGCGCCAAGTAAGTCTTTCCCATCGAGCCCGGGGCTGGCTCGGCAGCCCCGGGTTGAATTCCGCCTCGCCAAGGGCGGGATAACACCGAGAGAGTAAGCAAAGCGCGACTGCCGACCGGCAGCCGCGCTTTTTCTTTGCTGTGGGCGAGGCAATAAAAAAGCCGCCCCGTTGGGGCGGCTGTTGGTTGTGCAGTTTACGGCCGGACTAGCGTTTTCGCAGCAGGCGCAGGGCGTTGGCGGTGACCAGGGCGGTGGCGCCGGTGTCGGCCAGCACCGCAATCCACAGGCCGGTGATGCCGAGCAGGCTGGTGACCAGGAAGATGGCCTTGAGCCCCAGCGCCAGCGCGATGTTCTGGTGGATGTTGGCCAGTGCCGCGCGGGAGAGCCGGATCATGGCGGCGACCCCGCCGAGCTGGTTGTGGGTCAGCGCCGCATCGGCGGTTTCCAGCGCCACGTCGGTGCCGCCTCCCATGGCGATGCCGATGCTGGCCCGCTTCATGGCCGGTGCGTCGTTGATGCCGTCGCCGATCATCGCGACTTTCTGGCTGAGGCCGAGCTTGGCGATTTCATCGACCTTGCCCTCCGGCAGCAGGCCGGCGCGCCAGCCCATGCCGAGCTCGGTGGCGATCGCCTCGGCGGCGCGGGGGTTGTCGCCGGTCAGCATGATGCTCTGCAGACCGAGCTGGTTGAGCTCTTGCAGCGCCGCAGCCGCTTCCGGCCGGATCTGGTCGCGCAGGGCCAGCAGGGCGGCCGGGGTGGCGTTGGGCTGACCGAGCACCACCACCGTCTTGCCTTGCTGCTCCAGGGCGGCGATCCGGCCCCGTGTTGCGTCATCGAGGGAGGCGACCCGACTCGGCGCCAGCAGCTGCCAGAGGGCGCCGTCGATGCGACCCTCTACCCCCATGCCGGGCAGGGCGCGCAGATCCTGGGCCGCCGCCAGGGCAAGACCCCGCTTCCCTGCCGCCGTCACTACGGCGCGGGCCAGCGGGTGGTGGGAGCCCTGCTCGATGGCGGCCGCCAGCGCCAGCAGGTCGGCCTCCGGCTGGCCATTGAGGCTCACCAGTTCGGTCAGCTGCGGCTTGCCCAGGGTCAGGGTGCCGGTCTTGTCAAAGGCCAGGGTATCGATGTGGGCCAACCGCTCCAGCGCAGCGCCCCCCTTGATGAGGGCACCCTGCCGGGTGGCTGCCGCCAGTGCCGAGGTGACCGCCGCCGGGGTGGAGATGACCAGGGCGCAGGGGCAACCGATCAGCAACAGCGCCAGCCCGCGATAGACCCACTCGTCCCAGCTCTGGCCGAAGGCGAGCGGCGGTACCAGCACCACCAGCAGGGCGACCAGCATCATGGCCGGGGTATACCAGCGACTGAAGCGGTCGATGAAGCGCTCGATGGGGGCGCGCTGGGTCTCGGCCTCCTCGATGAGATGCAGGATGCGGTCGATGGCGTTGTTGCCGGGTTCGGACACCACCTCGAGGCGCAGCACCCGATCCGCCGCCAGGCTGCCGGCGGGGACCTTGTCACCCCGGCGGCGCTCCACCGGGATGGATTCGCCGGTCAGGGCGCTCTCGTCAAAGGCGCCGAGGGGGTCGAGCAGGCGGGCATCGGCGGCCAAGCGGGCGCCCGGGGCGATTTCGATGATGTCGCCGGGGCGCAGCTGGTCGGCAGCGACCTCTTCGCGCACCTCGCCCTCGGCAGTGGTGCGGATGCGCAGCGCCTTGTCGGGCACCAACGCCATCAGGGCGGTGACCCCGGCGCGGGCGCGGCCGGCGGCGTAGGCCTCCAGATGTTCCCCCAGCATGAACAGCAGCAGCACCATGGCCGCTTCGGCGGTTTCACCGAGGAACAGGGCCCCCACGGCGGCGACCGTCATCAGGGTCTCGATGGCGAAGGGGGAGCCGCTCTTGGTCAGCGCCCACGCCTTGCGGGAGATGGGCCACAGCCCCCAGAGGGTGGCCAGGGTAAAGAGCGGCTGACCGAGCTGGTTCGGCAGCAGGGCCGCCATCCCCATCAAGCCGGCGAGCGACAGGGGCTGCCAGTATTTGCCGAGCAGGTTGCTGATTCTCTGCATCAGCGGGCTGCGGCCCGGTTCGCTGCGAGCCGTGTTCTGAGCTCCCCCTTTGAGCTGGAAGCCGGCGGCCAGCACGGCGGCGGTAACGGGGTCGGGGGAGAGGCCGGGGGCCAGATCCACCACCAGCTTCTCGGTGGCAAACAGCACGCGGGCCTGTTGCACGCCGCTCACTCGGCTGACGGCGGTCTCTATCTTGCGGGCACAGCTGGGACAATCCATGCCCAGCACCTGCCAGCTATGGCGGCGGCTGTTCTGCTCGGGGCTAGCCAGCGGCGGCTCGGTCGCGGCGGTCGTGTGGGCGTGCTCGTGCCCCTGCTCATGATGATCGTGGTCGTGGGCTGTGTCGGTGGCGCAAGCGCCTCTGGGGGGCTCTTCATCACCCGGGCCGTCTGCGCCACTTTGCCCCTGATGATCGTGGCGGGTCGGGTTGGCGACACCACTGGCCTGTGTCGCGTTGTCGCAGCAGTGGCTGGTGTGGCTGTGCCCGGCCTGTGGGGTGGCGGCCTTGCTGACGGCCTTGATGGGGGCAGCGGCGTGTTGATGGCTGCAGCAGGATTTGCTCATGATGCGTTCCTCTTGAGGGATCCCGCCCCTGCGGGATCCTGGATGACTGAGCCGAGTGTAAACCTTGGTGTAAAGTCCAAGGTCAAGCCCTCTTCTCCTCTTTGTCCGGGTCCATGTCAGTGGCCGCTGATCTGCCCCTGGAGCAGGGGGGACGCAAAGGGATGCCAAATCCCTTTCATTAGCGGGTGTTTGTCATCCCGTGGCGGGCCTATACTGGGGACCCTGGATCCCACATCAATCATCAAGGACCTAACATGAGCAATACCGTCACCCTGCAAGGCAACCCCGTCTCCGTCTCCGGCCACTTCCCCGTTGCCGGTGAGCAGGCCAAGCCCTTCTCCCTGGTTGCTGGCGATCTGTCCGATGCGACCCTGGCGACTTTCGCCGGCAAGCGCAAGATCCTGAACATCTTCCCGAGCGTCGACACCCCGACCTGCGCCACTTCCGTGCGCAAGTTCAACGAGCAGGCAAGCGCCCTGAACAACACCGTCGTGCTGTGCATCTCTGCCGACCTGCCGTTCGCCCAGGCCCGTTTCTGCGGCGCCGAGGGTCTGGACAAGGTGGTGAACCTCTCCACCCTGCGTGGCGTCTCCTTCCTGCAGGACTACGGCGTGGCCTTCTCCTCCGGCCCGCTGGTGGGTCTGGCTGCCCGTGCCATCGTGGTACTGGATGAGCACGACAAGGTGCTGCACAGCGAGCTGGTGGCCGAAGTCGCCGACGAGCCGAACTACGCCGCCGCCCTGGCCGTTCTGTAAGTCGCGCCACAGGCTGATTGCCTGACGGCCTGCCCCGTTCACACGGGGCAGGCCGTTTTTATTGCGCTCCCGAACCTTTTACTTATGGGGTGGGTCTGGCTAGACTTCGCCTCCACATCCTCGTTCAGCCTGTATCTGCGATCCCCATGACGTTTGACGAACTCGCCCTTGACCCCGCCCTGTTGCCCCTGCTGCCCGCAGCGCTGGAAAAACCGACCCCCATTCAGCAGCTAGCCATTCCTGCTGCCTTGTCAGGACGGGATCTGCTTGCCCTGGCCAGGACCGGCAGTGGCAAGACCCTGGCATTCGGCCTGCCGCTGCTGCAGAGGCTGGACGCAGCCAGCGACCGGGTACAGGGATTGGTACTGGTCCCCACCCGGGAGCTGGCAAGCCAGGTGAGCGCCGCCCTGCAGGAGATTGCCGACGGGTTGGGGGTGCGCCTTCTGACCCTGTGTGGCGGGGTGGCCCAGGAGTGGCAGGAGCGGGAACTGGCTCTCGGCCCCCAACTGCTGGTGGCGACCCCCGGACGGTTGCGAGACTTGCTGGCCCAGCAGACGCTGGGGCTGGGTGCCCTGCGCATGCTGGTGCTGGATGAAGCGGATCGCCTGCTGGAGATGGGGTTCTGGCCCGATATCCAGTGGCTGATGAAGGCGATGCCGGAGGCGCGGCAGCAGATGCTCTTCTCCGCCACCTTGCCGGTCGAGCTGGAGAGCCTGGCCTCGGGCCTGCTGCAGGATCCGGTGCGCATCGAGGCCGAGCCGCTCAACAGCCTGGTGAACGACATCGAGGAGCGGTTCTATCTGGTCAACAGGAGCAGCAAGGTGCCTGCGCTGATCGCCCTGCTGGAGGCCGGAGAGTGGCCCCAGGTGCTGGTCTTCATCAGTGCCAGGGACGACGCGGACGGGGTGGCCAAGAAACTCGCCAGGGCTGGCATGACGGTGGCGGCCCTGCACGGAAACAAGGATCAGGCCACGCGGGAGCAGGCGCTGGCGGATTTCAAGGAGGGCAGGGTGCGGGTGCTGGTGGCCACGGACCTGATGGCGCGCGGCATCCACGTGGAGGCATTGCCGGTGGTGATCAATCTGGATCTGCCGGAGCATGCGCCCGTCTACGTGCATCGTATCGGTCGTACCGCCCGTGCCGGACAGAGCGGTCTGGCCATCTCCCTTACCTGCCACGGGGATGGGGAGGCGCTCGAGGGGATCCGGGCCCTGACCGGTCGGCCCCTGCCCCTGGCGGCGCTGGCAGGTTTCCCGGTGACCGACAAACCCGCCAGCGGGGAGAGCAAACGGGCGCCAAGAGACAAGCAGGCGAACCGTCGCACCCAGGGCAAGCGCAGCATCAAGCAGTTCAAGGGCAAATCCTGAGACGGACTTCTTGCCCCCGGCAGGAGCCTGTCGTCGTGAAGGAGAGGAGAGATCGGCAGCGCGCCCGGGGGCGCGCCAAACTACACGGCAAGGGGGTCAGTCGTGGAACTGGTTGATCAGGCGGGAGAGGTTTTGCAACCGCTCCACCAGCAGGGTGATGCCATCGAGGGCCTGACGGCTGTTGTCCGCGGTGTGGCTCGCCAGTTGGTGGATCTGGTGGATCCCCTGATCCAGGGTGCTGGTGACATCCGCCTGCTGGCTCACCGCCTGGGCTATCTCGTCGCTGGTGTGGGTCACCCGGGCCAGCATCCGGTTGATCTGGTCGAGCACCTCGGCGGTGGCCCCCATGTGCTGCTGGCAGAGCACTGATGTCTGGGCCCCCTGCTCCATGCCATCGGACAGTTGCCGGGTGCTCTGCTGCAGCGCCCCTATCATGTCGCTTATCTCGCCGGTGGAGCTGCGGGTCTTCTGGGCCAGGGCCCGTATCTCGTCGGCCACCACCGCAAAGCCGCGCCCCTGTTCACCGGCCCGTGCCGCCTCGATGGCTGCATTGAGGGAGAGCAGGTTGGTCTGATCCGCAATCTGCCCGATCACCTCCAGAATGCCGTTGATCTTCTGGCTGTCCTGGGTCAGGCGCGCCAGCACGCCCTGGCTGGCGTCCAGCTCCTGATGAAGCCTGTCGACCGAATCCCGGGTGGTGGCCAGCGCCTGCTGGCCACTGGCGGACACCTGCTGGACCTCGCCCACCAGCGCATTGGCCTGGTGGGCATTGTCAGCCACATCGCGGATGGACTGGCTCATCTGGGTGATGGCCGCCGCCAGTTGCTCGCTCTGGGCCCGCTGCTGTTGCAGGTGAGTGTCTATGGTCTGGATATGCCCCCTGTCATCCTCCGCCGCCTGCAGGATCTGCTGGTTGGTGTCCGCGCTGCGACCCACCACGGCGCGCAGCTCCGCCTTCTTCATGCGCAGCAGCAGTTCAAGGGCGGCCAGGCTGTCCTGACGCCTGGCATAGAGTAACTGGCAAAGGGCGCTGCCCTGCTCCTCGCCCGCCATGGCCAGCAGTCTGGCCAGCCGCCGTTGCAGATGCCAGCCATGCCCCATCTGGGCCAGCAAGCAGAGCAGGGTGATGACCCCCCACCCCGGCTGGCCGGTGACCAGACTGGCCCCGATGCCGAGCAGGGCGGTGCCAGAGAGCAGCAGACACAGCTGCCCCGGCTCCAGGGTCAGCCGGGTCAGCCAGGGCAGTGCCTTGCCGTCACGGATCCGGGCATAGAGCTGCTCTGCCCAGGCGATGTCGTGATCCTGGGGACGGGTGCGGACAGACTGGTATTCGATGATCTGCTGCTGATCGTTGAGAATCGGCGTGACGTAGGCGTTGACCCAGTAGAACTGACCACTCTTGGCGCGGTTCTTTACCAGCCCCATCCAGCTCTTGCCTTGTTGCAGGCGGCGCCACATGTCGGCGAACGCGGCCTTGGGCATGTCGGGGTGGCGGACCAGATTGTGGGGCTCCCCTTCCATTTCGGTCGCGCTGTAGCCCGCCACATCGCAAAAGTGCTGGTTGGCATAAGTGATGTGACTGGCGGGATCCGTGGTCGAGATCAGTGATATGTGATCGGGGAAACGGATCTCCCCTTCGTGCCGGGTTGTGGTCATGTGCGCATCCTGAATGAGCCAAGTAACTGATAAAGTTATTTTTTATTTTTGTGATTGTTACGGCGTCATTGTAGATGCGGACTGTTACACCACCTTGGCTTGGGTCAATAAATCAACACGGGAAAGGCTGAAAAAAGTCGTAGATGGCGGCTCAGCCGCGGGGAGTGAAGTCGTGGATCTCCCCCGTCCTCGGCTTGAAGCGGGGGTCATTGTCTTCTGCGCTGGCGACCCAGGCCATGGCCTGGCAGAAACTCTCCTGCTTGGCGAAGGCATCCCGGGCCTGATCGATGGCTCGTTCGGCATTGCGCCGCTCCATCTTGCTGGCCTTGCGGTCGCTGAACTGCTTCTGCTGGCTCAACATCCATTCGAGGAAGGCCTGGCGGCATTCGGTTTCATCGGCGGCCTTGGCGGGAAGGGCAACAAACAGGGCAATCAGGAGCAGAGCACGCATGGCAGGATCGGATCACGGGGTTGATGAATGAAAAGAGGCGGCATTTTATGCCGGGAACTTGAACAGGAACAGTGCCAGGAGGGGTCAGATGTCCCGACCCCTCCCCGGACTCAGTGTTTGACGAGGTAGAGCTGACGGCTGTAGGCCACGTCTTCCGGGTTGTTGATGGGATACCCCTTGAGCCAGGGCTTGATGAGCCGGGCATTGGTGTACTGGTAGATGGGGGCGATGGGGGCCTCCTTCTGCAAGATGGCCTCGGCCTCATCGAACAGGCGGGCCCGTTCTGCGGGATCCTGACTGTTGGCCGCCTGCGCCAGCAGCTTGTCGTAAGCCGGGTTGACGAACCGGGCCATGTTGCCGCTGTGGCCCGATCCCCAGAGCCCGAGGAAGGCGGAGGGGTCGTTGTAATCGGCGACCCAGGAGGAGCGGATCACCTCGAACTGGCCGCTTTGACGGCTGTCGAGATAGGTCTTCCACTCCTGATTGGTGAGCTCGACGCGGGCCCCCAGCTTCTGTTTCCACAGGTTGGCGATGGCCAGCGCCATCTTCTTGTGAATTTCCGCCGTGTTGTAGAGCAGGGTCAGCTTGAGGGGATTGCTTGGGCCGTAGCCCGCTTCTTTCAGCAGGGCTCTGGCACGCTCGTCCAGCGCCTGCTGGCTGCTGGTGGAGAGCAGATTGGGCTTGGGGTCGAAGCCGGCGGTCACGTCCGGGGTGAAGTGGTAGGCCGGTTTCTCCCCGGTGCCCAGCACCTTGTCGGCAATCAGGCCCCTGTCGATGGTGTAGGAGAGCGCCTGGCGCACCCGCACATCATTGAGGGGCGGGCGCTGGGTGTTGAAGGCGTAGTAGTAGGTGCCGAGCTGTTCCGGGGTATAGACCTCCCCCGGGATCTGGGCCATCAGGCTCTGGTACTGCTCCTTGGGGAAGGATTCGGTGATGTGCAGATCCCCGGCCAGATAGCGGTGGGTGGCCGCGCTCTCCTGGTTGATGGGCACGAAGGTGACGCGGGTCAGCACCGTGTGGGCGCGATCCCAGTAGTAGGGATTGGGCGTCAGCTCCAGTTTCTCGTTCACCACCCGGTGACTCAGCACGAAGGCGCCGTTGCCCACCAGCTTGCCGGGCTGGGTCCATTGGTTGCCATATTGCTCCATGCTGGCCCGGTGCAGGGGCGACAGGCTGGGATGGGTCAGCAGGCTCAGGAAATAGGGCACCGGCTGGGAGAGGGTCACCTTCAGGGTATGGTCATCGACGGCCTTCACCCCGAGTGCATCGGGGGCCAGTTTGCCTGCCACTATGTCGTCCACCTTGTCGAAGCGGGCAAGCTGGGCGAACCAGGCGAAAGTGGCGGCTTCCCTGGGGTCAACCAGCTTGCGCCAGCCATAGACGAAGTCGGCGGCGCGCACGGGGTCGCCGTTGGACCAGCGGGCATCCTGCCTCAGGTGGAAGGTGAACTGCCGGTTGTCCTTGTTCTCCCAGCGGGATGCCACCCCGGGCAGCACCTTGCCGTCCGGCCCCTGGGTCAGCAGCCCCTCGTAAAGGTCCCTGAGGACCTGCAGCTCCGGCAGTCCCACCAGCTTGAGGGGGCTCAGGCTCGCCGGTTCATCCTTGAGATGACGGACGACGGCCTGTTCAGCGGCGAGTGGGGTACCGGGCGGCACATCGGCGGCCTGGACGCAGGCACAGCCCAGCAGGGCCAGCAGGGGGCTCCATCCTTTCATGGTGAATCCTTCAAAATGTGTGAAGCGGGGAGAAAACTCGGCGAGAATGCATCGCCGGCAGATGGGAAATCATGATATCCCCTTTGCTGGTCAGACCGCCAGCATGAGTCCCATGATATCCGATGCGGCTGTCAACGAGGGGGCGCCGTGAGCGCCAGGAAAAGGAGAGAGTGATGAGAGCATGGATCTTGTTGGCCTGCGTGCTGAGCCAGGGCGCCTGGGCGTTGTCCCCGTGCGAGAAGAGCAGCCCGGTGGGAAGCTGGTGCGAAGTGAACATAGAGGCGCTGCACCCCACCCAGGGCGGCGTCGGTCAGTTGCAGGTGGATACCACAGCCCGGGAGCTGGCGGACAAGAGCGAGAAGCAGCTCGACAAGCTGATGAAAAAGAAAGAGATCCCCATCGTCATCGCGCCGGATGGGGGTTACTGGCTGGTGGACAGGCACCACCTGACCAAGGCGCTGTGGCAGCAGGGGGTGAAGCAGGTCAGGGTCAAGGTGATCGCACGGTTGCAGGACAGGGCCAATTTCTGGAGCCAGATGCAGAACAACCACTGGGCCTGGCTCAAGGATGAACGGGGTCAACCCCTGACTCCCGAGCAGTTGCCCGGCCATATCGGTGAGTTGCCGGATTATCCCTACCGCACCCTGGCGGGGCTGTTGCAGGATGCGGGCTACTTCAGCAAGAAGGATCAGGTCTACTTCGTCGAGTTTGCCTGGGCCAGCTGGCTCGGCCAGCAGATGGCCTGGCAGCCGATCGATGAGGTCAACCTCGCGGATCGCCTCGCCGAAGCCAAACGGCTGGCGTGCAGCAGCAAGGCGGCGGATCTGCCTGGTTACCCCGGCAAGCAGTGTCGCGTCAATCAGCCCAGAACGGCGGGTTGAGGGATCCTGCACAAAGGGTCTGGTTGATATTTGTTCTCGATTGGCCATGATACAGACTCCACTCGTGTCGGCAAAGGAGAGGAACATGGAACATCAGAACTGGCAACGTTACATGCTGGAGGCGGAGAACGCCCTTGGCATGGGGGCTCTGGGCACGGCGATCTGCCTCTATCAGCAGGCCCTGGGGGAAGTGTATGAGCTGGCCTCCGGGGATCTGGACGAACTGGCCAGCATGCGGGTCGCCACCTGTCACCGCATGGCCGATTTCTGGCGTGCCATGGAAGAGCCCGCCTATGAACTGCGCTACCTCAAGCTCGCCTCCGAGCTGGTCACCGCCCTGGTGCCCCAGTGCCCCAACCGGGCGTGCGAATCCCTCATCAGTGAGCTGGGCTGCTGTCGCGCCGCCCTGCTCTCCTTCTTGAAGCGCCATCCCAATCCGGAGATTGCCCGGCTTATCCAGGTGCAGGACAGGGTGCAGGGCTGCGAGTTGATAGGCCGGTTCCGTCTCAACTGAGTTCAGCGCCGTTTTTGCAGCTTGCTGGCGATGCGGCTTTGCGCCTCTTCCCCTTGCAGGGCCTGGGCGAAGGCGCGCGCTTCCAGGTCGATGACGAAATGCACCGCCTGTTTGAGCTCCTGCTTGAGCAGCGCCTTGCTCTTCTGGAGCGCCATCGGCGGCTTGGCCGCCAGTTTCAGTCCCTGCTCCCGAGCGAAGGGGAGCAGGTCCGCCGGGGCCAGCACCCGGTTGGCGAGCCCGAGACGCAGCGCCTCTTCTCCATCGATGGCCTCTGCCAGCAGCAACAGCTCCGCCGCCTTGAGGTGACCGACGGCGCGTGGCAGCAGCAGGCTGGCGGCAAACTCCGGCACCAGTCCCAGCTCGACGAAAGGCAGCTGCAGCCGGGCGTTGTCACCCAGATAGACCAGGTCGCAGTGCAGCAGCAGGGTAGTGCCGATGCCGACTGCCGGGCCGCCCACGGCGGCGATCACCGGTTTGGGGAAGTCGGCCAGGGTGTGCAGAAATTGCAGGATGGGATCGTCCGGCTCAAGGGCGTGCTTGCCAACAAAGTCGGCCAGATCGTTGCCGGCGGTGAAGCACTCCGCCTGGCCCTGCAACAGCAGCACATGGACCTCTTCGTCCCGGGCGGCCTGGCGCAGTGCGTCGGTCAGCGCCAGATACGTCTCCGTGTTGAGGGCATTGCGCTTTTCCGGGCGATTGAAGGTCAGGGTGAGCAAGCCGTCCTGCTGTTCGGCCAGAATTGTGAGGGCCATGTCTGAATCCTTGTTGTCGGGGGCTGTCAAAAGCTTGCCACAGGGGTAAGCTTTGTCTCGTTTAACAACATCATAAAAGGATTTCAACCATGTTTAAACGTGCGTTTTATTCCACCATGGCACTGCTTCTGGCCGCCCCGGCCCTGGCCAAGGTCGACGCAGTCGATGGTTATGTGCGCCTGCTGCCCCCTGGCTCGCCGAACACGGCGGCGTTCATGGTGCTCAGGAACGATGGGGACAAACCGGTGAAACTGGTGGCGGGTGCGTCCCCTGAGGCGGGCCGTGTCGAGCTGCACACCCATTTGCACGAGAACGGCGTCATGAAGATGCGCCAGGTGGAGAGCATCGAGATCCCGGCCAAGGGGGAGGCCGTGCTCAAGCCCGGCAGCCTGCACATCATGTTGTTCGACATCCATACCCTGGCCCAGGGCACGCCCTTCCCGCTGACCCTGACCCTGGACGATGGTCAGACGCTGTCACTGAGCCTGCCCGTGAAGCCGGTCGAACCCATGAAAGGGATGAAGCACTGACATTTATGGACGCTTGTTCAGCTTTTTACTCTAGGTATTCCTTGCCCAGCGGGTAAAATGATGGCCTTTCCAGTCCAAAATGGAGCGAAGTGATGAAGAAGACCCTGATTGCCGGCACTGTGATGGCTCTGCTCAGCCATGGGGCCATGGCCGCCAATGACTGGCGTTTTGCGGCGGGTGCCGATCTGTGGAATGCCCAGGGAAGTGGCCAGGTCAGCAGCGTGGGTGCCGATGGCAGCTACGACGAGAACTACAACTGGAGCGGCTACCTGCAACTGGAGCACGGCATCCTGTTGCTGCCCAACGCCAAGTTCGAAATGTCCGACTTCAGCAGCAGCGGCGGCAGCTTCAACAACGATCTGCTGGCTTACGACCTGAGCCTCTACTATCGCCTGTTCAACAACGACCTGTTCCAGATCGATCTGGGTCTGACCGGTCGTCGCTACGACGGTGATTTCAACACCCAGCACTACTCCTATGACAAGGATGTGCTGATGGCCTACACCGGCGCCGAAGTGCGCATCCCGGGGACCGGCTTTGCCGCCTTCGGCGATGCCCGCGTGCAGGATGCCGACAACTACGACTACCGTCTGGGCGGTTCCTACAAGTTCTCTTCCGTGCCGCTCAAGATCCGCGCTGGCTGGCGTGAGGCCGAGATGGACTTCGACCGCGTCGATCAGACCATCGACGGCTGGTTCATCGGTGGTGAATTCACCTTCTGATCTCCCTGAGGAGCACACATGGGCCACATCATAGTGACTGGCGCGGGGTCCGGACTGGGCCGCGCCCTGACCATAGGGCTGGTTGAACGCGGCCATCAGGTTTCCATGATGGGTCGCCGTTACCAGAAACTGCAGGAGCAGGAAGAGCTGCTCGGCAAGGCGGTGATCGGCATTGCCGCCGATCTCGCACACCACGAAGAGGTGGATGTCGCCTTTGCCGCTGCGGTGGAGTGGGGCGGCCTGCCCGACATGGTGATCCACTGTGCCGGTGTCGGCGAGTTCGGCCCGGTGGGTGTCTACACCGCCGAGCAGATCCGCCGGGTGGTGGAGAGCAATCTCATCTCCACCATACTGGTGGCCCAGCAGACGGTGCGCCTCATCGGCGACAAGGGCGGCGTGCTGGCGAATGTGCTCTCCTCCGCCGCCCAGACCGGCAAGGCCAACGAGAGCCTCTATTGCGCCTCCAAATGGGGAATGCGCGGCTTTCTCGAATCCTTGCGGGCCGAGCTGAAGAGTGCTCCCCTGCGACTGGTGAACCTCTATCCGAGCGGGATCCGCAGCGAGTTCTGGGAGAATTCGGATCACGTGGATTCGAGTGGTTTCATGACGCCGGAAGACGCGGCAGCCTACATGCTGGATGCGCTGGCCGCGAGAAGCAGCTGCCATGTGACCGATCTCTTTATCGGTCGCAATGCCTGAAGCGCCGTGAACCGGCCCCGTCGCCAGATGACAAGGAAAAAAAGCGCGCCATTTGGCGCGCTTTTTCATTGATGTGCAGTGCTAAATTATCTGCTTGCCTGCCTCTCTTTACGCCGGGCCATCATGGATTTGAAGGCGGGGAAATTCAGTGCCGACATGGAGTGGATGATTGATGATGCATATCGGCACATATTATTTCCGAGTCGCATATTCCCGCAGGAAGGATGGAATCACCTGTTTTGGCTTCTTGCCAAGGGTCAGCAGCAATTCAAAGTCCGGGTCGATAATGCCATGTCGACACGCCAGCTCTTCCAACAAGGCAAGCCAGAGGTGGGCCGTCACCTCTGCATCCGCCAAGGCACGGTGAAACACCCCATCATTGGGCAGGCTCCGGTATTGCACCAGGGTACCCAGCTTGTGATCCGGGGCATCGGGAAACAGGCGCCTCGATAGCAGCAGGGAACAGGCGAACTGGCCGCGGTATTGCGCCGGCAATCGCTCGATTTCCGCATCCAGAAAGCGCTTGTCGAAGGAGGCGTTGTGGGCGACCAGATTGTCATCACCGATAAAGTCGACGAAATCAGCCATCACCTCGTTACAGGGGGGAGCCTGTTTCAGCATGGCATTGCTGATCCCGGTATATTGCTCGATGAAGCTGCTCACATTGAAGCCCGGATTCATCAATGCCGAGAAACGCTCACTGATATGACCATCCTTGATTCTGACGGCACCGATCTCGATGGCTCTATCCCCTTGTCCGGGTGAAAGCCCTGTGGTCTCGAAGTCGAGCACGACAACGGTATTGGCTGAGGCGATGGACATAACTTCTCGGGCAAGCTGGGTAAAGAGCGCCAGTCTAGGAAATCAGCCGTGCCGTGTACAGGGCAATGCAGTTATCTCATTGGTTCACGCTGGAGACGCATTTTTGTGCATCATGGCTGAGAGCCATATAAAAAGCCCCGAGTGCCGTGGCACTCGGGGCTTTCCTATGAAAAGCGAAAGGCGGTGTCGGCGTTATCAGCGACCCAGCTTGGCCTTGAGCAGGGCAACGATCTCGCCGATGGCCACTTCCTGCTTCTCGCCGGAGCGGCGGCACTTGTACTCCACCACGCCGTTGTCGAGACCACGGTCACCGATGACGATGGCGTGGGGCACACCGATCAGCTCCATGTCGGCGAACATCACACCCGGGCGCTCCTTGCGGTCGTCAAACAGCACGTCCACACCGGCGGCTTTGAGCTCGGCGTAGAACTGTTGCGCCTGCTCGGCCACGCGCTCGGACTTGTGCATGTTCATCGGCACGATGGCCACTTCGAACGGGGCGATGGCATCCGGCCAGATGATGCCGTACTGGTCGTTGTTCTGCTCGATGGCGGCAGCCACCAGACGGGAAACCCCGATACCGTAGCAACCCATTTCCATGGTGACGGACTTGCCGCCTTCGTTCAGCACGCTCGCCTTCATCGCTTCGGAGTACTTGGTACCCAGCTGGAAGATGTGGCCCACTTCGATACCGCGCTTGAGCAGCAGCTTGCCCTGGCCGCACGGGCTCGGGTCGCCTTCTACCACGTTGCGCAGGTCGGCAACCTCAAAAGAGGTGATGTCGCGATCCCAGTTGGCACCGGTCAGGTGGAAACCGGTCTCGTTGGCGCCGCAAACAAAATCGCTCAGATGGGCGGCGCTGCGATCGACGATGATGCGACCGGCAAAGCCGACCGGGCCGATGGAGCCTGCGTCGCAACCGGCGGCCGCTTTGATCTGCTCGTCATTGGCGAAGGTC
Organism: Aeromonas sp. S19(2024); assembly: GCF_041402625.1. Taxonomy (NCBI): domain Bacteria; kingdom Pseudomonadati; phylum Pseudomonadota; class Gammaproteobacteria; order Aeromonadales; family Aeromonadaceae; genus Aeromonas; species Aeromonas sp. S19(2024). The sequence continues at coordinate 98,642 of NZ_JBGLQU010000009.1, read as the reverse complement.
AGCGGGTTAGCCACGCCAGAAAGCTTCTCGGCCTTGATTTCGTTCAGCTCGTGGTCGCCACGCAGTACCAGAGCGATGACGGCCTGTTTTCCGTGCTCATCTTCCTCGGCCAGTACCAGCAGGGTCTTGGCGATGGCGGTCGGCGCCACGTTCAGGAAAGCGGCCACTTCGTCGATGGTGTGGACGGCCGGGGTGGCCACCTTGGTCAGGGCTTTGGTTGCGGCAGCGCGCTCGCCAGCCGGTGCCAGGGCTTCGGCCATCTCGATGTTGGCGGCGTAATCGGATGTATCGGAGAAGGCGATCAAGTCTTCACCGCTCTCGGCCAGCACCTGGAATTCGTGGGAGCCGGTGCCCCCGATGGAGCCGGTATCGGCCTGCACCGGGCGGAAGTTCAGACCCATGCGAGTGAAGGCGGTGCAGTAGGCCGCATGCATCTTCTCATAGGTATCGACCAGCGAGGCCTTGTCGATGTGGAAGGAGTAGGCATCCTTCATCAGGAATTCGCGGCCACGCATCACGCCGAAACGGGGGCGCACTTCATCGCGGAACTTGGTCTGGATCTGGTAGAGGTTCAGCGGCAGTTGCTTGTAGCTGTTCACTTCGTAACGGACCAGCGCGGTGATCACCTCTTCGTGGGTCGGACCCAGCACGAAGGGGCGGTTGTGACGGTCGGTCAGGCGGCACAGCTCGGGGCCGTAGTCATCCCAGCGGCCGGACTCCTGCCACAGCTCGGCGGGCTGTACCACCGGCATGGACACTTCGACGGCACCCGCATTGTTCATCTCTTCGCGGACGATGTTTTCAATCTTCTTCAGGACCCGCAGGCCGGTCGGCAGCCAGGCGTACATGCCGGAAGCGAGTTTGCGGATCATCCCGGCGCGCAGCATCAGCTGGTGGCTGACAACTTCAGCGTCGGAGGGGGTTTCCTTGAGAGTGGAAAGCAGATATTGGCTGGTACGCATCGCGGTAGACCTTCGCTAATTCGGGCGGCTTGGCCCTGGAAAATTTCAAGTGCGGAATTTTAACAGGCGAAGTCCCCCGGCCCAAGGGCTAAATTCAGCGGCGCTGGGGGGGAGGGCGGGGCCTTGCCCCGCCCGCACTAGACCCGAAATTGCGACAGCAACTGCTGTTGCTGCTGGCTGGCCTGATGGAGGGAGGAGGCCAGTTGCAGGCACTCCTGGGCTTCCTGTTCGCCCGTCTGGGCCTGCAGGCTGATATCCGAAACCTTGCCCGTGGTGTGTCCCAGGGTGTGGGAGAGCTGGCTGGTCGCCTCTGCCACCTGTTGCACCATGTCGGCGAGCTGATCGATGGCCTCTTCTACCTTGAACAGGATCTGTTTGGTGTTGTCGGAGTCCGCCATACCCGATTCCACGGTTTTCAGGTTGCGTTGCATCATCAGATAGGCCTGCTCTGTCTGCTGCTGGATGCTGTTGATCACGTCCGTTATCTCGGCGCTGGAGGTGGCGGTGCGATTGGCCAGGGTGCGCACCTCGTCGGCCACCACGGCAAAACCGCGCCCCATCTCGCCCGCCCGGGCGGCTTCGATGGCGGCATTGAGAGCCAGCAGGTTGGTCTGCTCCGAGATATTGCTGATGGTGGAGATGATCTGGCCAATCTGTCCTGCCTGCTCCTTGAGGGCGTTGATGGCGGTGGCACATTCACCCACCTCCATGACCACCCGCTGCATGCCGGTGGTGGCGGAAGCGACATACTGGCTGCTTTGCGTGGTGAGCTGGCGCACCTCGTTGGCGTTGTGTGCCGCCAGGTTGCAGTTGTCCGAGATGGTGGTGGCCACCTGCACCATCTGCTCGCTGTCGTGGTGCAGCGCCTGGGCATGCGCTGCGGTCTGGCGGCTGCTCTGGCTGATGGCCTGGACCCGGTTGACCGAGGTGTGCACGTGCTGGTTGATGTGCTGGTTGTTGTCCATGGTGGCGCTGATCATCTTCTGCAACTTCTCGATGAAGCGATCCACGCTGCCGGCAAGGGAGCCAATCTCGTCGTCGCGTGAGAGGTTGATGCGGGCATTGAGATCTCCCTCCCCGGCGGCGATGTCCTGCATGCGCTTGTCGACCTGGAGTAGCGGGCGAACAATGGTGCGTACCAGCCAGAAGCCGCAGCAGGTGACGATCAGCAGGCTGAGCAGCAAGCCCCCCAGGATGAGTCCCCTGGTGTAGTCGATGATGGCGTTGAGCTGGTGAACCTGATCCTCGACGGTGGCGTCCCCCTGGGCCTCGACCTCGACCAGAGCCAGCCTGAGCTGGTCGGCACTGTGTTCGTAACGGGCCAGCTGGTTCTGATAAGCGCTCAGGGCTGTGGTCCATTCACGGATCAGGCGGGCATTGTCGGCTTGCAGGGCACGATACTGGGTGGAGAGCATTTGGCCTGCAAACTCCCCGTCGCCGGGCACATCGAACTGGCCGGTTGCCAGCATGCCGTCAACCGCGTCCTGATAGAAGCGGGTGGCTTGTGCCAGCTCGGCCTGGATGGCAGGAGTAGGGCCTTCGCTCTGCATCTTCTCCAGCGCATAGAGCTGGCGCAGGAATCCGATGTTGGCCTCCATGCCGCCATCGGCCGCCTGCCAGCGGGTCGCAAGGCCGCCGTTCCAGCTGATGGCCTGATCCGGTGAGCGGGTGAGGCTCTCGACGGCCTCGTCACCGATCACCTCCAGCCTGGTCGAGAGGCGTGACATGCGTTCAGAACTGGCACGCAGCGCCTCATCGGCGCTCGTGAAGGTGCGATAGAGGGTCAGCAGCTGTGCCTGCTCTTGCTGATAGGTCTGCTCATGCTGCTTCAGCGTGGTGATGGCTACCGCATCGATGAGCCCGCCTTGCTCCACCCGGCGCAAAGCGTCGCTGGCCGCCTCTTTTGCCCGTTGCAGCTCCGGTGCGTCGAGGGGGATCCCCGAGAGCATCTTCTGGATATAGAGCGACTGGTTGCCGAGTTCGATGGAGCCCTCCATGGCTCCATCTGCCGTCTGCCAGGCGGCACCCAGGACGTAGGAGAGCAGATCAGCCAGCCGCTGGCTGCCATACCAGCCGATCCCCCCCATGCCCAGGGTACAGCCGAGCAGAATGGTGAGTCCGAGGTTGGATGTGGTGACGATTTTCATGATTCAAGCCTTCCCTGGTGCCGAACAAGACCATTTCAGTGTTCAATCAATGACGAAGATGTGCCATCCCCGATGGAAAATAAAGTGACAGACTGTGTTCTGAACGAGGGAAATGGTCGGGTATGAAGAGCGGGTCATCCCATGATCTGCATGGACCTATGCTGGATACTTATCCAGTTATTCTTTATGCTATGACCCAATTTGCGAGAGTCTGCGTGGCGAGGAAAAGAACATGATCGGTCGCTTGAGAGGCGTCATCATCGAGAAGCAACCCCCCGAGGTGTTGCTGGAAGTCGGAGGGGTGGGATATGAGGTTCATATGCCCATGAGCTGCTTCTATGATCTGCCCGAACTCGGGAAGGAGGCCGTCATTCACACCCACTTCGTGGTGCGTGAAGATGCCCAGCTGCTCTACGGCTTCAACCACAAGCAGGAGCGGGCGCTGTTTCGCGAGCTGATCAAGACCAACGGGGTTGGCCCCAAGCTGGCCCTGGCCATTCTCTCCGGCATGACGGCCACCCAGTTTGTGATGAGCGTCGAGCGCGAGGAGATAAGCTCCCTGGTCAAGTTGCCCGGCGTGGGCAAGAAGACCGCCGAGCGCCTGGTGGTGGAGATGAAAGACCGCCTCAAGGGCTGGGTCAGCCACGATCTCTTCTCCCCGGCCGAAATCACCCTGCCCGCGAAAGAGAGCCCGCTGCGTGCCCCGGATGCGAGCGAGGAGGCGGCCAGTGCACTGGTGGCCCTCGGCTACAAGCCGCAGCAGGCCAGCCAGATCGTCAGCAAGGTGGCCGCCGACGGCATGTCGGTAGAGGAGATCATTCGTGAATCCCTGCGCAGCCTGGTGTGAGGTAGACAATGATTGAAGCGGATCGCCTCATCTCGGCTGGTGCCGCCCGTGAGGACGAGATCATCGATCGGGCCATCCGGCCCAGAAAGCTGGCCGATTACACCGGACAGGAGCACGTCTGCGATCAGATGGAGATCTTCATCGAGGCCGCCCGCCAGCGCGGGGAGGCCCTCGATCATCTGCTGATCTTCGGGCCTCCCGGCCTTGGCAAGACCACGCTGGCCAACATCGTCGCCAACGAGATGGGGGTCAACATCAAGACCACCTCGGGCCCCGTGCTGGAGAAGGCCGGCGATCTGGCGGCACTGCTCACCAACCTCGAACCGAACGACGTGTTGTTCATCGACGAGATCCACCGCCTTAGTCCGGTGGTGGAGGAGGTGCTCTACCCGGCGATGGAGGATTATCAGCTCGACATCATGATAGGGGAGGGGCCAGCGGCCCGCTCCATCAAGCTCGATCTCCCTCCCTTCACCCTGATCGGTGCCACCACCCGGGCCGGCTCCCTCACCAGCCCCCTGCGTGACCGGTTTGGCATCGTGCAGCGCCTCGAGTTTTACAACGTCAAGGACCTGACCGACATCGTCTCTCGCAGCGCCCGCTGCCTCGGGCTCGACATGACGGAAGACGGCGCTCTCGAGGTAGCCCGTCGCTCCCGGGGGACACCGCGCATTGCTAACCGTTTGTTACGGCGGGTACGAGATTTTGCCCAGGTGAAGTCTGACGGGCGAATTGACGGACCCATTGCGGCCCGTGCTATGGACATGCTGGACGTGGACAATGAAGGTTTCGACTTCATGGATCGCAAGCTATTGTTGGCCGTCATCGACAAGTTTATGGGGGGGCCCGTCGGGCTCGACAACCTGGCCGCCGCCATCGGTGAGGAGAAGGACACCATAGAAGACGTGCTGGAACCTTATCTGATCCAGCAAGGCTATCTGCAACGTACACCCAGAGGGCGGATCGCAACTCAGAGAGCCTACGTACACTTTGGTCTGGAACGACCGGCAGATCAGTAGACGTTGCGATATGAACCAAAAAGCCGCCCTTGAGGCGGCTTTTTGTTTTGCAGGCAAAAAAAAGCCCACGGCACAGGCGGTGGGCAAAGACAATTCAGGATGGATGTTCACAGACAGTGAGAGCGTCTGCAGACCGGTCGGGAAAAAACAGAGGAGCCGTCGCGAGGCTTCAGAGTCGGTTCATTTGATAGAGTTGAACGAAAGAAAGCTTGTAGTAACGGATGGTCTTGGCAACAAACTTTTTCATCATTAATCCCAACAAACAGGTTCGAAATGTTCATCGAATACGTACCGGGAACCCGGAATGACCGGCCTGTATTCAGAGGTATGCCCTCACTGCGAGGCGCATTGTAGGAGCTCTTTCCGGGTGGGGCAAACAAGAAAATCTATGGGCTTTTGATTAGATAAACTAATGATTTTGGTGGGGGTGTCAATCCGCATAAACATGTGTTTTTACTGGGTTTAAATTGATTTTTGGATGAGCCTGGCCATTTATTGAAATAATCGAGATGCGAAGGCTTTATTTCCGGGGTTGCGTATTTGTTTAACAGAATTGAAACTATTTTGGTTGGTCATAAAATTGATTTAAATCAATTATTTACGACTTGTCGTTTTTTGTGATGAAGCTCCCATAATTAATGGGGAAAGCCCTATAAGTTACCTTGAAAAAACATGTATTGAGGGTGGTTTTACATTGATTTCAATCAAATAAAGGTGATATAAAACAGCGATCATTATAGGCGGGAATAGAACCCTGGTTATTGTTTATTAGATGTTAAACATTAGCTTTTTTTGTTCCTGTATATTGCCTTGTTGTTAATGTGGTGGCAGTCGAATCCGGTCAGTCCGCGAGGGGTGACCGACCGTTCGGGGACTTCCAATGGAAGCTTTGTCCTTAAAACTTAAAATAGCCGTGCCAATAATCGGTGAGGAAACATCATGATTGCTGAGCATGTGGTAGACCTATCGCGGTTCCAATTTGCTGCGACGGCCCTTTATCACTTCCTGTTTGTACCCTTGACGCTGGGGATGGCCTTCATCCTGGCGATCATGGAGTCTGTCTATGTGATGACCAACAACACAGTGTACCGGGACATGACCAAGTTCTGGGGCAAGTTGTTTGGTATCAACTTTGCCCTCGGGGTTACCACCGGGCTCACCATGGAGTTTCAGTTCGGTACCAACTGGGCTTACTACTCCCACTATGTCGGCGACATCTTCGGGGCCCCGCTGGCCATCGAAGGCTTGATGGCCTTCTTCCTGGAGTCCACCTTCGTCGGTATGTTCTTCTTCGGTTGGGATCGTCTCAGCAAGCGCCAGCACCTGGCGGCTACCTGGCTGATGGCGCTCGGGACCAACCTCTCCGCACTGTGGATCCTGGTCGCCAACGGCTGGATGCAGAACCCGGTGGGTGCCGAGTTCAACTTCGAATCCATGCGCATGGAGATGGTGAGCTTCGCCGACCTGGTGTTCAACCCGGTTGCACAGGTCAAGTTCGTCCACACCGTGGCGGCAGGCTATACCACGGGCGCCATGTTCGTGCTCGGGATCTCCTCCTATTACCTGCTGAAGAATCGTGATGTGGCGTTCGCTCGTCGCTCCTTCGCCATCGCAGCCGCGTTCGGCATGGCCTCCATCCTCTCCGTGCTGGTGCTGGGTGACGAGTCCGGCTACGAGACCGGGGAAGTGCAGAAGGTGAAACTGGCGGCCATCGAGGCCGAGTGGAACACGGAGCCGGCTCCGGCATCCTTCACCCTGTTCGGGATCCCGAATCAGGAGGAGATGCGCACCGACTACGCCATCAAGATCCCCTATGCCCTCGGCATCATCGCCACCCGTTCCCTCGACGGTCAGGTGACTGGTCTCAAGGATCTCAAGAGCGAGCATGAGCTGCGCGTGCGCAACGGCATGACCGCCTACGACCTGCTGACCAAGCTGCAATCCGGTGACAAGTCCGACGATACCCGCGCCCGCTTCGACGAAGTGAAGCAGGATCTGGGCTACGGTCTGCTGCTCAAGCGTTACACCCCCAACGTGACCGACGCCACCGACGAGCAGATCAAGGCTGCCGTGGATGACTCCATCCCGCAGGTACTGCCGCTGTTCTTCGCCTTCCGCATCATGGTTGCCTGCGGCATCCTGATGCTGGTACTGATCGGTCTGGCCTTCTATGACAGCACCCGCCACAAGATCGGTGAGCGCAAGTGGCTGCTCAAGGCGCTGCTGTACGGCATTCCGCTGCCCTGGATCGCCATCGAGGCTGGCTGGTTTGTCGCTGAATATGGTCGTCAACCCTGGACCATCGCCGAGATGCTGCCGACTTATGTCTCTGCATCCAACATTCCTGCGTCCGAGATCTGGTTCTCTCTGATCGGGATCTTCCTGTTCTACACAGTACTGCTGATCATCGAGATGTACCTGATGTTCAAGTATGCGCGCCTGGGCCCAAGCAGCCTGAAGACGGGCAAGTACCACTTCGAACAGAGCAAGGCATAAGGAGAGTGACCCATGTTTGATTACGAACTGTTGCGTCTGGTCTGGTGGGTGCTGGTCGGCGTGCTGCTGATCGGGTTTGCCATCACCGACGGTTTCGATATGGGGGTGGGCGCCCTGCTCCCCTTCGTCGGCAAGAAGGATGTGGAGCGTCGCGTGATGCTCAACACCATGGGGCCGCATTGGGAAGGCAACCAGGTCTGGCTGGTGACCGCCGGTGGTGCCCTGTTTGCCGCTTGGCCCATGGTCTATGCGGCGGCCTTCTCCGGCTTCTACATCGCCATGATCCTGACCCTGATGGCGCTGTTCTTCCGTCCGGTCGGCTTCAAGTACCGCTCCTTGCAGGAAGATGCCAAGTGGCGCTCCAACTGGGACTGGGCTCTGTTTGCCGGTAGCGCCATTCCCCCTGTCATCTTCGGGGTGGCGTTCGGCAACCTGCTGCAAGGTGTACCGTTCAGCTTCAACCAGTTCCTGATGATGACCTATCACGGCAACTTCTTCGGTCTGCTCAATCCGTTCGGCCTGCTGGCCGGTCTGGTGAGCCTCTTCATGATCATCACCCAGGGTGCAACCTGGCTGATGATGAAGACCGAAGGTGAAGTGCTGGCGCGCTCTCGCACCGCCGCCATGATCTTCTCCCTGCTGACCCTGGTGCTGTTCGCCCTGGCCGGTGTCTGGGTGAGCGGCATGGATGGTTATGTGATTGTGGGCTCCGTCGCCACCGACGCCGTCACCAACCCCCTTCACAAGGAAGTGGTGGTGCAGGCCGGTGCCTGGATGCAGAACTACAACCTCTATCCCTGGATGATTGCCGCACCCGTGCTGGGTCTGGTGATGTGTCTGCTGACCGCCGTGGCGGCCAAGCTGGACAAGGGGTGGGTGGCGTTCCTGTTCTCCTCCCTGGCCATCGCCGGCATCATCCTGACCGCGGGCTTCTCCATGTTCCCGTTCGTGATGCCCTCGAGCCTCGAGCCGTCCCAGAGCCTGACCATGTGGGATTCCACCGCCTCCTTCAACACCCTCAAGGTGATGACGGTAGTCGCAGTCGTCTTCGTGCCGACCGTGCTGGCTTACACCATCTGGACCTACATCAAGATGTTCGGCCGGGTGAGTAACAAGCACATCGAAGACAACCAACAATCGCTCTACTAAGAAGGTGCCCTGATATGTGGTATTTCACCTGGATCCTGGGGCTGCTGCTGGCCTGTGCGTTTGGGATTATCAATGCGCTCTGGCTGGAGCACACCGAGAACCTGGATCGTCAGATTGATGAAGACAAGTGACAGGCTCGCCCGGCTGGCCGCTCCTCTGGAGCGCCAGCCATGGCAAGGTCTGATGCTGCTGGCGGCGGCCCTGCTGGCTGTCGCCATCTTGCAGGCGCCCAACCTGGTCGCGGCCAACACCAGTGAGCACGGCCTCTGGCTTGCGCCCTGGCTGATGTGGGCGGTCTGTTGCGGTGTCATGCATGGACTGGGGTTTCACCCGCGCAGCCTGGTGGGTCGCGTGCTGTTCTTCCCCTGGCTCGCCCTGCCCAGCCTGCTCTGCGGGCTCTGGCTGACCAGCAGCTACTACCTGCCATAAATGATGAAGGAGGTCGGCATCAGCCCACCTCCTTCTTCTTTTTTGACGGGCGTGCCGCCGCCCGGTCAGAGCGACAGAACCTCGCTCGTCACGCCGCTCGCAGCCACTTCTCTTGTCCGCTTTTCTTGCGATGCTGACAGCCCTGTGGTCTTCGGCCTGTCGGCGCCGCAGCACGCCATAAAAAACAGGGAGAGAGGGGATTTCCCTGTCTCCCCCTGCTTCTTTCCTATTCAGCCCTGCGCTATGATAGCCCCCCATCTGACTGTCGAATGGATCACAGATTTTTATGGGGGAAGTCTCTGAGTTTCCGGTGCGTGTCTACTACGAAGACACGGATGCCGGAGGCATCGTCTACAACGCCAATTATCTCAAGTTTATGGAACGGGCCCGCACCGAATTCCTGCGCGCAGGCGGCATCGAACAGGATGTCCTGCTGCAGGCGGGGATCGCGTTTGTGGTGAGTCGCACCGAAATCGACTTCCGCGCGGCGGCCCGCTTCAATGAACTGCTGACCGTAATGACGCAAGTAACTGAAGTGAAACGCGCTTCCATGCGTTTTTCACAGCAGATCCTGGCGGCTGATGGACGGCTGATCACTCAGGCCATGGTACAGATCGCCTGTGTCAGTCATCCGCAAATGAAACCTGTTGCAATACCTGAAAAAATCAAGGGAGTGCTGTTAAGTGCACGCTGAAATTTCGTTTATTGGCCTGTTCTGGCAAGCCAGTCTGTTGGTGAAACTGGTCATGATGACCCTGATGGGCATGTCGGTCGTCTCCTGGGCGCTGATCATCCAGCGCTCCAAGGCCATCAAGGCGGCCAACCTCGCCTCGGAGCAGTTTGAAGACAGATTCTGGTCCGGGGTCGACCTCAATCGTCTCTACCAGGAGTCCTCCTCCCGTCGTGACGACATCGAAGGCATGGAAGACATCTTCTACTCCGGCTTCAAGGAGTATGCCCGCCTGCTCAAGGCCGGTGCCCGCGGTCAGGATGCGGTGATGGACGGTACCTATCGCGCCATGCGGGTCTCTCTGTCCCGTGCAGTGGACGATCTCGAGTCCAACCTGCCGGTATTGGCGACCATCGGCTCCATCAGCCCCTATATCGGTCTGTTCGGTACCGTCTGGGGGATCATGAACGCCTTTATCGCTCTGGGTCAGGTTCAGCAGGCGACCCTGCAGATGGTGGCACCGGGTATCGCGGAGGCGCTGATCGCCACCGCCATGGGTCTGTTTGCCGCCATCCCGGCCGTTATCTTCTACAACCGCTTCACCAACAAGGTCGAACGGCTGGAAAACGCCTACGCCAACTTCATGGACGAGTTCACCACCATTCTGAACCGCCAAATCGCACAGCAGGGTGAGAAGTAATGCAAACCTATCAGCGGCTCAAACGCAAGAAGGTCGCCGAGATCAACGTGGTGCCCTATATCGACGTCATGCTGGTGCTGCTCATCATCTTCATGGCGGTCACGCCCGTGATCACGCAGGGGGTCAAGGTCGACCTGCCCCAGGCGGAGTCCGAGCAGTTGCCGGAAGACTCCAAGCCGCCTTTCATCGTCAGCGTCAATACCGAGGGTGAGTACGTCATCAAGGCCGGCGAGGCGGATGACGAACCCGTACCGAGCGGCACCCCAGAGGCGATGCAGCAGTACATCACCGAGAAGGCCATGGGCTATCTGGCCATCAACCAGAACGCGCCCGTGGTGGTCGCCGGTGACAAGTCCGTGCGCTACGAGGAGGTGATCCTGCTGATGGTGGCCCTCAAGAAAGCCGGTGTGCCTCAGGTTGGTCTGATGACGGATCCGGTGAACTGACGGAGATGGATGTGAAGCGTGGTATTTCCGGTTATCTCGTCGCGTCGCTGCTGCTGCATCTGATCATCGGCATCATCCTGCTGGTCGGTGTCGACTTCAGCAAACCCAAGCGCCCCGAGTCCAAGGGACAGATCGTCAATGCGGTCATGATGGACAGCGAAATGCTGGAGCAGCAGATGCAGCAGGTCCAGCAGCAGAAGCAGGCCCAGCCCAAGGCTGCACAGCAGCAGAAGGACAAGGAAGACGCTGAGCGCGTCAAACGCGAGCTGGCACAGGAGCAGGAGCGTCTGCGTATCGCCGAGACCAAGCGCAAGCAGGCCGAAGAGGCGACCCGCAAGGCCGAAGCCGACAAGCAGAAGAAAGAGGCTGAACAGAAGCAGGCGGAAGAGAAGGCCCAGAAAGCCGAGGAAGCCCGCAAGCTGGAAGAGCAGAAGACCAAGAAGGCCGAAGCCGAACGCAAGGCGGCGGAAGAGGCCAAGGCGCTGGCGCTCAAGAAGAAAAAAGAAGAGCTGGAGAAGAAGCAGGCTGAAGAGAAGGCCAAGGCGGAAGAGGCCAAGGCCAAGAAAGCGGAAGCCGAGAAGAAGGCCAAGGCCGAAGCCGAGAAAAAGGCGAAGGCGGAAGCCGAGAAGAAAGCCAAGGCCGAGGCCGAGAAGAAGGCGAAGGAAGAGGCGGACAAGAAGGCAAAAGCTGACGCAGAGAAGAAGGCGAAGGCCGAGGCCGACAGAAAGGCCAAGATTGAGGCGGAGCGCAAGCGCAAGGCGGCCGAAGAGGCCAAGTTGCAAAAAGAGATGGAAGCCATGATGGAGCAGCAGCTGGCCGCCGAGGCCAATGCGCGCAGTCAGGCAGCATCGGCAGCCGCCAAGGGCGAGGTCGACAAGTATGCCGCCCTCATCAAGGCCACGGTCGAGCGCTACATGATTTTGGATCCCACCATGCGGGGCAAAACATGTACTATCGGTGTCAAGTTGGCCAGTAGCGGCTTCGTCATCTCGGTGGACAACGGTCAGGGTGATCCGGCGGTCTGCCGCTCCGGCAAGGCGGCGGTGCTGAAGGCCAACCAGTTGCCGGTGCCGAAGGATCCGGCGGCATTCGAGATGTTGAAGGAGTTTAACCTCAAGTTAGAACCGAGCATCTAAGCGTGATAGAACGGGGTCAATGACCGTGGTTGGCAGCATCTGCTGATAAAGGGATTTCACCTCTCATTTTTTTGGAACAGAGTATTTAAGCCATGATAAGAAAAGTGTTTTTTGCTTTGGTTGGCTGCCTTCTGCTAGGCCAGAGCGCTCAGGCGGCCTTGGACATCGTCATCACCGGCGGTATCGACAGTGCACGCCCCATCGCCATCGCCCCCTTCAAGTGGGAGGGCAATGGCCAGTTGCCGCAGGACATCGCTGAAGTGGTCTCCAACGACCTGATGCGCAGCGGCAAGTTCAAGCCGCTGGCCCGTGGCCAGATGCCGCAGACGCCGAGCTCCAGCGGCGAGATCAACTTCGCGCCCTGGGCTTCCCAGGGGGTCGAAGCCGTGGTGGTCGGCTCCATCGCCGCCGTGGGTGATGGCACCTACAAGATCAACTTCGAGCTGGTCGACGTCCTGAAAGGCCAGCTGGCCAAGACCCAGGGCGGTGAAGCGAACGGTTACATCCTGGACAGCCGCATGGCGACCATCCCGGGTGCCCAGATGCGCCAGTTTGCCCACCGCATCTCCGACATCGTCTACGAGCGTCTGACCGGTGAACGTGGTGCCTTCCTGACTCGTCTGGCCTATGTCTCCGTGCAGCAGGGGACCCAGTTCCCGTATCAGCTGCGGATCTCCGACTACGACGGCTACAACGAGAAGACTCTGTTGCGCTCCCGTGAACCCCTGATGTCCCCGGCTTGGTCGCCGGATGGCAGCAAGCTGGCTTACGTGAGCTTTGAGAACCAGAAGTCCGAGATCTATGTGCAGGACATCTACACCCAGCAGCGCAGTCTGATCACCAGCTTCCGTGGCATCAACGGTGCGCCGGAGTGGTCTCCAGATGGTCGTCGTTTGGCTATTGTTCTGTCCAAAGATGGGCAGCCTGACATCTATGTCGTTGATGTTGCTAGCAAGCAACTCACTCGAGTCACAAATAACCGCACCATCGACACCGAACCCTCCTGGATGCCGGACGGTCAAACTTTGCTGTTCACCTCTGAACGTGGTGGCAAACCCCAGATTTATAGCGTAAATTTGGCGACTGGCATGACTCGCCGGATGACCTGGGAAGGGGATTCCAACCAGGGGGCATCCATCACACCGGACGGCAAGTCCATGGTGATGGTGACCCGGGTTCAGGGACAATATCGCATCGCTCGCCAGGATATGGAAAATGGAGCCATGCTGGTACTGACCCAGAGTGCTCTGGATGAATCGCCAAGTGTGGCTCCCAATGGCAGCATGATCATTTATGCCACCATCTATCAGGGTCGTAAGAGTCTTGCATTGGTGTCGACCGACGGTCGCTTCAAGGCAGTGCTTCCGACCAGTAGCGGTGAAATTCGTGCACCAGCTTGGTCGCCCTTCTTGAATTGATAAAAATCGATTGTTTTTTGTTTTGTTATAAAGGTTTAAGGAAATAGCATGCAACTCAATAAACTGCTCAAGGGTCTGGCCATCGCACTGCCACTGTTCACCCTGGCTGCCTGTAGCTCCTCTTCCGACTCCGACGCCGCTGGCGCCGAGTCCGGCATGACCGACGGCATGGGCGGTGTACAAACCGGCGGCGCCAACGGCATGTTGTCCCCGGAAGAGCAGATGCGTCAGAAGTTCGAAGCGCTGCAACGCGACAACGTGATCTACTTCCCGTACGATGGTTACGACATTCAGGGTCAGTACGCCGACCTGCTGGATGCCCACGCCAGCTACCTGCGTGAACGTCCGAGCGTCAAGGTATTGATCGAAGGCCACGCCGACGAGCGCGGTACGCCGGAATACAACATCGCCCTGGGTGAGCGTCGTGCCAAGGCTGTTGCCAAGTATCTGCAAACCCTGGGTGTGCAGGCCGAGCAGCTCTCCATCGTCAGCTATGGCGAAGAGAAGCCGCTGGATCTGTCCCACACCGAGGAAGCCTTTGCCAAGAACCGCCGTGCGGTCCTGGTTTACTAAGGTTTGAGTCGAACGAAGTTCGTTTATATGCAAGCGGCCATTTCGATGGCCGTTTTATTTGCACTAAACGTCAAGGTTTGATCCGAATGAAATCTGTATCAGCGAGCGACTATGCGCTGGCCGTTTTATTTGCACTAAACGCTAAGGTTTGATCCGAATGAAATCTGTGTACAAGCAAGCTGGTGTTGCGCTGGCCGTGTTGGTTGCTTTGAATGCGCAAGCGGCGGCACCCGTGAGCGATCTGAGCGGGGATTCTGGCAGCAGCGGCGTGGTGCTGAGCGGCAACAATGGTGCCATCGTACCGACCGGCAGCCTGGAAGACAGGGTCGCCCTGCTGGAGCGCACCCTGAACGCCCGTCTGCGCCTGCAGGCCGAGCTGCAGCAACAGGTCGACTCCCTGCAAGGGGAGGTCTCCGAACTGCGCGGTCAGCTGGAGCAGCAGACCTATCAGATGGAGCAGTCGCAAGAGCGTCAGCGCCAGCTCTACCAGGAGCTCGACAAGGTGGCCAACAGCCAGCCTGCCGCCGCCCCCGCGACCCCGGCCGCGGCCGCGGCGAGCGCCACACCGGCCGCTGCGGCTAACTACTCCACCAACCAGGATGAGAACCAGGCCTACGACGCGGCCGTGAACATGGTGCTCAAGGAGAAGAACTATGACAAGGCCATTCCTGCCTTCGAAGGGTTCATCAAGCAGTTCCCGAACTCCAGCTATGTTCCCAATGCCCACTACTGGCTTGGCCAGCTGATGTTCAACAAGGGCGACAGGGCGGGGGCCGCGAGCCAGTTCTCCACGGTGGCGAACAAATACAGCAAGTCACCCAAGCGGGCCGATGCCCTGCTGAAACTCGGCATGCTCGCCCAGCTTGACGGCAAAAAAACAGAGGCCAAGGCCTTCTATGAGCAGGTGATCAAGGGTTACCCCAACACCTCGCCGGCCCAGCTGGCCAAACAGAGTCTGGCCAAGCTGTGACATTGCTGCATGTCACTGTTTTCGTAACACTCTTGTAAAGAACTCTCTGCTTTGTATGCGCAGTGAACAATCAGATTTAATTTAAGATTTTTCTATTGCGCCAGGATGATAAATCCGTAATATAGGCCGCCGTCAGAGCCGGAGCAGTAATGCAGTCGGCACTGGTCGTGGTGAGGGTCGTTAGCTCAGTCGGTAGAGCAGTTGACTTTTAATCAATTGGTCGCTGGTTCGAATCCAGCACGACCCACCATTTCTTCACAGCAGGTGAAGACAATATTCCCAGGTCGTTTAGCTCAGCTGGGAGAGCACCTCCCTTACAAGGAGGGGGTCACTGGTTCGAGCCCAGTAACGACCACCATGTTGTAATGCTGGCCGCCACATGCGGTTGGTGAAAGGTTCAGGATGTGGGTCGTTAGCTCAGTCGGTAGAGCAGTTGACTCTTAATCAATTGGTCGTAGGTTCGAACCCTACACGACCCACCACTCTGAACACAGAATCCCAGGTCGTTTAGCTCAGCTGGGAGAGCACCTCCCTTACAAGGAGGGGGTCACTGGTTCGAGCCCAGTAACGACCACCATGTTGTAACACTGGCCGCCACATGCGGTTGGTGAAAGGTTCAGGATGTGGGTCGTTAGCTCAGTCGGTAGAGCAGTTGACTCTTAATCAATTGGTCGTAGGTTCGAACCCTACACGACCCACCACTCTGAACATTGAATCCCAGGTCGTTTAGCTCAGCTGGGAGAGCACCTCCCTTACAAGGAGGGGGTCACTGGTTCGAGCCCAGTAACGACCACCATGCTTTAAAAAATGATTTCGATGGGTCGTTAGCTCAGTCGGTAGAGCAGTTGACTTTTAATCAATTGGTCGCTGGTTCGAATCCAGCACGACCCACCATCATTTCAGTCATATCCCAGGTCGTTTAGCTCAGCTGGGAGAGCACCTCCCTTACAAGGAGGGGGTCACTGGTTCGAGCCCAGTAACGACCACCATGCTTTAAAAATGATTTCGATGGGTCGTTAGCTCAGTCGGTAGAGCAGTTGACTTTTAATCAATTGGTCGCTGGTTCGAATCCAGCACGACCCACCATCATTTCAGTGATATCCCAGGTCGTTTAGCTCAGCTGGGAGAGCACCTCCCTTACAAGGAGGGGGTCACTGGTTCGAGCCCAGTAACGACCACCATATTGAAAAGCCCGCAGCGATGCGGGCTTTTTCGTTTCCGTCTCCCATCAGGTTCGCAGTCGATCCAGCTCGCTTGCCAGGGTGGTGGCCGCCTGTTCCAGTGCCTCGCTCAGGCGCTGGCTGGCATTGGCCTCTTGTCCCAGGGTGGTAGCGGCGTCGCCGATGCGCATCAGGTTCTGGTTGATGGTGTCGCTCACGGCACTCTGCTGCTCGGCGGCGGTCGCCACCTGGCTGATGTGATCATGGATCTGCTGGATCTGGGTGACCACCTGATTGAGTGCCTCGAAGGCCTGCTCCGTGCCTTCAACCGTGCTCACCGAGCGGGCGATCCCCGTGCTCATCAACTGCTGGCTGCTGGTGACCTCGGTTTGCAGGCTGCCGATGAGCTGCCCTATCTCGTCGGTGGATGAGCGGGTCTTGTTGGCCAGCGCCCTCACCTCGTCCGCCACCACGGCAAAACCCCTGCCCATGTCGCCGGCCCGCGCCGCCTCGATGGCTGCGTTGAGGGCCAGCAGGTTGGTCTGTTCGGCAATGGCCCGGATCACATCGAGAATGTGGCTGATATTGGTGCTGCGCTGGGCGACTTGGGCGACCGCCTTGTCGGCCTGATGCATGTCCTCAACCAGGGTATGGATCTCGTTGCGGGCCCTGCTCAATGTCTGCTGGGCCGTGCTGACATGGTGGGTCGCCGCTTCCGACTCCTGTGCCGCCTGTTCCGCATAGCCCGCCACGCTGACTGCCGTGGTGCTCATCTCGTGCATGGCGCTGACCACGCTCTCCAGCTCCAGGCTCTGATCATCCAGGCTGCTGCGCATGGCATCGGCCGTCTGTTTCATGCCCCTGGCCTGCTGATGCACCTGTTGCCCAATCTGCTTGCTGCCCTGCACCATGGCCCTCAGCTTGCCGAGGAAGGCATTGAGATGCCTGCCAAGCTCGATGAGCTCCTGGTGGGTGTCGATACGCATCTGCTGGGTCAGGTCGCCCTCATTGCTGGCGAGGTGGGAGACGTGGCGGCTGATGAGGGAGAGGGGCGCCGTGATGGTCTGGATGAACCAGACAAGCAGGCCCAGGGCCACCAGGGTGATGACAACGATGGCAACCAGCTGCTGCTGCTGGGTAGCCTGCAACAGGCTGCCGAGCTGCTGGCTGATGGTGTTGGCCTGGCTGAGGGCGAGGGCCTTGGGCACCTTGATCATCAGCCACCACTGGTTGTCGGCAGCCTCGATCCGTATGGGCTGCTGCAGGATGAAATCGCTGTCGGTATCGGCGGTGTGTCCATTCGGGGCAACCAGTCCGGCCTCTGTCAGGGGGCGCCCCAGTTTGTCCGAATGGCGGTTGCTGCCGACGATGAAGCCCGCCTTGCTGACCAGGGTGACCTCGGCCTGGTTGTCATAGAGGCTCTTGCCAAGGTGCTCGGCCAGTTGCTGGAAGATGGGCAGGTTCATGTCGACCCCGGTGATCCCGGCAAACTTGCCATCCTTGAGGACGGGCACCGTCAGGCTGGTCATCAGCATCTTCTGACCAGGGCTTATCTCGTAGAGGTAGGGTTCCATCAGGCAGGGGCGACGTGTCTCGCGACCGCAGAGATACCACTCGCTGTTGCGAATGCCGAATTCATTGCGCGAGGTGTCGAACTTGGCGTCACTGGTGGCGGCATCTATGGTCTGCTGCGCGATGTTTCCGTTCTGTTCCCGGGTGAAGTAGACCTCGAGACTGCCCTTGCCGGCAACCGAATGGCTGGCGCCCGTCTGCCAGTCGGCGTCCTGTTCGTCGTAACCGTTGGGTTCGAACTGGGCGTAGATGGAGCTGATCCCGTTTGCCTGGCGCAGGCGGCTGCCAAGCAGAAGCTCCACTTGCGGGCGACTCAGCCGCTGGTCCGGCTGGGCCATGCTTCCTTCAAGCTGCGCCGCCATGCCGAGCGGTATCTGATAGGCCTGCTGCAACTGGTCTTCGATCTGCACTGCATACCGCTCTGCCTGGAATTGCAGGGAACGGGAAACCTCCTGCTCCAGGGCGCCACGGGTCTGCGCCATGATGTCATCGCGCAGGCTGTTCAGCGAGGAGGACTGTATCCATGTCATGGCGACGCCACTGGCGAGAAAAAGTCCCAGCGTGAGCAACAACAACTTGGTCTTGAGCGAACGTTGTTTCATTCGACAACTCCTTTTGGCAAGAATGACAACGATATGGTCGGAGCGGGTCCTGACAGTTGTACTGTACTGGATTTGTTGATGGGTTTGTGCACGGCTTCTGGTTATAATTTTGGCCTTCCCGAGCGTTGATGGAACAGTCGCAATGAGCAATGCACTGAGCAGTATTCCGCCGGTAGTCGAGATGGACTACCCCTTCCCGGCCAAACCACAGCCCCTGACTCCCGAGCAGAAGGCGACCCTGATCGCCGAGATCAAGGTGCTGCTCGAGGCGCGCCAGGCCGTGCTGGTTGCCCATTACTACACGGATCCCGAGATCCAGGCCCTGGCAGAAGCCACCGGTGGCTTCGTGGGTGACTCCCTGGAGATGGCCCGCTTCGGTCGTGACCATGCAGCCCAGACCCTGATCGTGGCCGGTGTGCGCTTCATGGGAGAGACCTCCAAGATCCTGAGCCCTCACAAGCGGGTGCTGATGCCGACGCTGGAGGCCGAGTGCTCTCTTGATCTGGGTTGTCCCATCGACCAGTTCTCCGCCTTCTGCGATGCCCACCCCGATCACATCGTGGTGGTCTATGCCAATACCTCGGCAGCGGTGAAAGCACGGGCCGACTGGGTGGTCACCTCCAGTATTGCGCTGGAGATCGTCGAACATCTGGACAGTCAGGGTCACAAGATCATCTGGGGCCCGGACAGACACCTCGGCGCCTACATCGAGAAGAAGACAGGGGCCGAGATGCTGCGTTGGCAGGGGCACTGCATCGTGCACGACGAGTTCAAGGCCAAGGCGCTGCGCGAGCTCAAGGCCCAGAACCCGGATGCCGCCGTGCTGGTGCACCCGGAGTCCCCGGCCTCCGTCATCGAGCTGGCGGATGCAGTGGGTTCCACCAGCCAGCTCATCAAGGCCGCCAAAGAGCTGCCCCAGCAGAAACTGATCGTGGCGACCGATCGCGGCATCTTCTACAAGATGCAGCAGGCCTGCCCGGAGAAAGAGATGGTGGAGGCGCCCACCGGCGGTGATGGTGCCACCTGTCGCAGCTGCGCCCACTGCCCCTGGATGGCGATGAACGGCCTGGTGGCCATCAAGGAGGCCCTGACCGACGGTGCCGAGCGTCATGAGATCCATGTGGATGAGGCACTGCGTCTCAAAGCGCTTGTCCCGCTCGACCGCATGCTGGATTTCGCCGCGGAGCTCAAGCTCAAGACCCAGGGCAACGCCTGACTGACTCTGATGGCAAGATGCAAAGAGGGCTCCCGCGGGAGCCCTCTTTATTTGTCCGTCATCTGTATCGTCAGATGATGACGGTGGAGAAGCTGTGCTCCTCGTCGGGCTGGATGGTGATCCCGTCCTCGGCGGTGATGGCCGCCTCGACACAGAGCATGGTGCGATAACCGTCGTCACTCATGTCGGCCATGGCCGCGGCGCCCTCCGCCCAGGGATTCCAGACCACCACGCTGTCGTGGTTGCCGTTGACCACCCGGGTGGTGCGCTCACCATCCTGCACGCTGACCATGGGATCGGGCTGGCGGTAGATGCGATCCATGGCTGCGGTGACGGTCAGCGCTCCCTGTTGCAGTTCGTTTCGGCCGGTCAGCTTGTCCAGATAGGGTTCGCCGAGGCCGGTCACGGTCACCGCTTCCGGCGCACTGATCTGCAGGTAGGTGTGCAGGGCGGCATTGTAGGTGAGCGCTGACTTGCCGGTGTTGCGGGTGGTCAGCACCAGGGAAAGCTCCTTGCCGACCAGTACGTCCAGCTCCAGCTCGAAGGCATGGGGCCAGAGTGTCCTGCTGGCATCGTTGTCACGCAGGGAGAGGTGGATGAGTGTGCCATCCCCGTGATCGGAGACCCCATCCAGCGTCCACAGGCAGTTGCGTGCGAAGCCATGAGCCGGCTTGCCGCTGCCAACGCGAGCGGGGGAGGGGCCGAACCAGGGCCAGCAGAGGGGAATGCCGCCGCGAATGGGCTTGCTGCCATCCAGTATCGCCTTGTCGCTGAGCCAGAGAGAGGCCGGCTCACCATGGCGTTGGTAACGCAGCACATGGGCGCCAAACAGGCTTATCTCGGCCCTAGCGTGCTCATTGTCTATGGTCAGCAGGGGCAGGCCATCCTGGCTCAGGGTGCAGTGGGCAGTCAGCGTACGTGTCGGTGTCATAAAGGCTCCAGTGCTCGGGGACATTCAGAAAGGGTCCGTGATTCAGAATACAAAAAGGCGGCCATTGGCCGCCTTTTTTCAAGCTACGCGATTGCGCATCCCAAATTACTTGGAGATGTGAGCGATCAGGTCCAGAACCTTGCTGGAGTAGCCCATTTCGTTGTCGTACCAGGAGACGACTTTCACGAAGGTCTTGTTCAGCTGGATACCAGCCTTGGCATCGAACACGGAAGTCTGACGCTCACCCAGGAAGTCGGTGGAAACCACTTCGTCTTCGGTGTAGCCCAGCACGCCCTTCATGGCGCCTTCGGAGGCAGCCTTCATGGCCTGGCAGATTTCAGCGTAGGACGCTTCTTTCTTCAGGTTGACGGTCAGGTCAACAACGGACACGTCCGGAGTCGGAACGCGGAAGGCCATGCCGGTCAGCTTGCCGTTCAGTTCCGGGATGACCACGCCAACAGCCTTGGCAGCACCGGTAGAGGACGGGATGATGTTCTGAGCCGCACCGCGGCCACCGCGCCAGTCTTTGGCAGACGGACCATCAACGGTCTTCTGGGTAGCAGTGGTAGCGTGAACGGTGGTCATCAGGCCGGATTCGATACCGAAGGTATCGTTCAGAACCTTGGCGATGGGGGCCAGGCAGTTGGTGGTGCAGGAAGCGTTGGAAACGATGTCCTGGCCAGCGTAGGAATCCTGGTTGACGCCCATGACGAACATCGGGGTAGCGTCTTTGGACGGGCCGGTCAGTACGACTTTCTTGGCACCGGCAGCGATGTGCTTGCGAGCGGTTTCGTCGGTCAGGAACAGACCGGTGGCTTCGGCAACAACGTCAACACCGATTTCGCCCCATTTCAGGTTGGCCGGGTCACGTTCAGCGGTAACACGTACGGTTTTGCCGTTGACGATCAGGTTGCCGTCTTTGACTTCAACAGTGCCCTTGAAGCGACCGTGAGTGGAGTCGTACTTCAGCATGTAAGCCATGTAGTCAACGTCGATCAGGTCGTTGATACCAACCACTTCGATGTCAGCACGCTCAGCGGCCAGACGGAAAACGAAACGACCGATACGGCCAAAACCGTTAATACCTACTTTGATAGTCATAATTGGTTACCTAACTGTTCAGTAGTCAAAGAAAATTCCGTTTGTAAATTTACTAGAACTCCCTCGCGAGTCAACCAACAATCTGCGCGAAATTGCGCTATATCATGAAAAACTGTGAAATTTATTTTCGGTTTATGTAACTGGCTACCAACTTTTGTTGAATGCATCATCAGCAAAGTCGGTGGCAGAGAACAACAATAGTGCCTGCCCGGTCACACATCCAGCCGGGGAGATATGTAAAAATGTGCGCGGTTTAGCATGGCCAAAGAGCCACTGTTCAAGTACCAACCATAAAAATTAATCACAAAATAGCGTAGACAGAATCCACAGCGGGAATTCTCAAACTATGACCACCCTGATTGAACAGCTGGCTGCCGCCAAAGGCATTGCCAGTGAGTATGTTGATGCCTGGGGCCAGCCGGCCCTGGTATCGGAAGAGAGCAAGGCCGCCATGCTGGGCGCCATGGGCTACCGCGTCGATGACGAAGCCGCCCTGTCCGAACAGCTTGAGCAGGAGCACCGCCAGCACTGGCTGCGCGCGCTGGATCCCGTGATGGTGGTACGTAGCGGCGACGCCGTTACTCTTGAGGTTCGCCTCCCCATCGAATTCGTCAACGATGCCCTCACCTGGCAGCTCCAGCAGGAGCAGGGTGCAGTGCTGTCCGGTCAACTCACCCCCATCGAGGGTGAGCTGGTCGGGGTGGCCGAGTTCGAGGAGATGGAGTGCCAGGCCTATCGCGTCACCCTGGATGTGCAGCCTGCGCTGGGTTATCACCAGCTCATCCTGCTGGAAGAGGGCAATGACGAGCCGCTGGCCACCATGCGTCTCATCGTCGCCCCCAAGTCCTGCTACAAGCAGGCGCCCATCGCCAATGGTCGCAAGGTGTGGGGCCCGAGCGTCCAGCTCTACTGCCTGCGCAGCCGCCACAACTGGGGCATCGGCGATTTCAGCGATCTCGGCCAGCTGGTTGAGAATGCCGCCGCCTGGGGAGCCCACTTCGTCGGTCTCAACCCCATTCATGCCCTCTATCCGGCGAACCCGGAGAGTGCCAGCCCTTACAGCCCCTCTTCCCGTCGCTGGCTCAACGTCGCCTATATCGATGTGGAAGCGGTGCCCGAATTCCTGGGCAACGATCGCCTGAAAGCGGAAGTGGCGAGCCCGGCCTTCCAGCAGCACCTCACCTCCCTGCGGGTCAAGGACAATGTGGATTACACCGGCGTCATCCAGACCAAGATCGGGATGCTGCGCCAGGTGTTCGACCAGGCCAGCTTCAGCGCCGAGCGTCAGGCTGCGTTCGATGCCTTTGTGGCTGCAGGCGGTGACAGCCTGCAACAGCAGGCAGCGTTTGACGCCCTGCAGGCCCACTTCTATGCCAAAGGCGAGAATGCCTGGGGCTGGCCGGTCTGGCCCGAGGCGCTGCGCGATTACCACAACCCCGAAGTGGCGGCCTGGATGGCCGAGCACCAGCAGGATGTGGCCTTCTATCTCTATCTGCAGTTCCTGGCTGACGAGCAGCTGGCCCGGGCCGATGCCCGCGCCAAGGCCGCCGGCATGGTGATGGGGATCTACCGGGATCTGGCGGTCGGCGTCTCCGAAGGCTCCACCGAGATCTGGGCAAACCGGGATCTCTACTGCCCGAAAGCCTCGGTCGGTGCACCGCCCGACATTCTCGGCCCCCTCGGCCAGAACTGGGGCCTGCCCCCCATGAACCCGAACCAGCTGTTCGAGGCCGCCTACCAGCCCATGGTGGATCTGTTCCGTGCCAACATGCGCTCCTGCGGCGCCCTGCGCATCGACCACGTGATGGCCTTGCTGCGCCTGTGGTGGGTGCCGCCCGGAGAGTCGGCCGCCAAGGGGGCCTACATCTATTACCCGGTTAATGACCTGCTGGGGATCCTGGCGCTGGAATCCCATCGCAACCAGTGCCTGCTGATCGGCGAGGATCTGGGGACCGTGCCGGAGGGGATCGACGTGACCCTGAAAGAGAACGGCGTCCACTCCTACAAGGTGTTCTTCTTCGAGCGCTCCAAGGACGATGGTGGCTTCATCTCCCCGGCGCACTACGCCGAGCAGGCGATGTCCGCCCTGACCACCCACGACATGCCGACCCTCAAAGGCTTCTGGCACTGCGACGATCTGGCGCTGGGACGCGAACTGGGCCTGTACCCGGATGAAGACGTACTCAAGACCCTGTATGCTGATCGCCACCAGGCCAAGCAGCGGATCCTTGACAGCCTGCATGCTCATGGGGTCATCTCTGGCAATATCAGTCAAGACGTGAACTGGGTCGGCATGAATACCGAGCTCAACCACGGTCTGCAACTGCACATGTCCCGCGGCAGCTGTGCCCTGTTCAGCACCCAGCTCGAAGACTGGCTGGAGATGGACAAGCCGGTCAACGTGCCGGGTACCAGCTACGAGTACCCCAACTGGCGTCGCAAGCTCTCCCGGGATCTGGAGGATATCTTCGCCGACGAGGCGCTCAAGAATCTGGCGGGCAAGATGAGCCGGGCCCGTGACGAGGCCAGCCGTTGAGCCTTGAACGCCAACATGTGACTCACTTTCATCCGCTTCGGCTTCGGCCGAAGCGGATGTTCAGCCATCAAAGGAAATGTCGATGCCCGTTGAACGTTTGGTTGCCGCCCGCTGTGCCGATCCCTTCTCCCATCTAGGCCTGCTGGCCAATCCGGATGGGCCAGGCCTGAAACTCACCGCCTGGTTGCCCGATGCACTCGAGGTCCGGGTCAGGGATCTCAAGTCAGGCAAGATAGTTGCCACCCTGACCGCCGCTGACGAAGCGGGCCTCTTTGAAACTGTTTTCACCCGCCGCAAGAATCCTTTCCCCTACCAGCTCATCGCGACCTACGCCGACGCCAGTGCCGACATCATCGATCCCTATCAGTTCCAGGCTGCCGCCTGGGAAGGGCTGGCGGAACTCACCTGGCAACCGGAAAACCTCTACCACACCCTCGGCGCCCAGTTGCGCACCGTGACGCACCTCGGCCAGCAGGTGGAAGGGGTACGCTTTGCCGTCTACGCGCCGAGCGCCACGGCGGTGAGCCTCATCGGCGATTTCAACTTCTGGGATGGCCGCCGTCACCCCATGCAGCGCAGCCAGTGCGGCCACTGGGTGCTGTTCGTGCCGGGGCTCGAGGCCGGGGATCGCTACAAGTTCGAACTCAAGGACCCGGCGGGCAATCGCCTGCCCCACAAGAGCGACCCGGTGGGCTTCTACTGCGAGCAGTACCCCTCGTTCGCCTCCGTGGTCTATGACCACGGCCAGTACCAGTGGCAGGACGCCGACTGGCGCGAGAGTCAGCTCAATGACAAGCGCGAGCAGCCCCTTTCCATCTACGAGCTGCACGTGGGTTCCTGGAAGCGTCACTCCAACGGCGACAGCCTGAGCTGGCGCGAGCTGGCGGTGGAACTGGTGGATTACATCAAGGAGATGGAGTACACCCACATCGAGCTGCTGCCAGTCTCCGAGCATCCCTTCAGCGGCTCCTGGGGCTACCAGCCGGTGGGCATGTTCTCCCCCACCAGCCGCTACGGCACGGCCGACGATTTCAAATACTTCGTGGATCAGTGCCACCAGGCGGGGATCGGCGTGATTCTGGATTGGGTGCCCGCCCACTTCCCGTCCGATGCCCACGGCCTGGCCCGCTTCGACGGCACGCCGCTCTACGAGTACGAAGATCCGCGCCGTGGCTGGCACCCGGACTGGAACTCCTACATCTATGACTTCGGTCGCGACACCGTGCGCCAGTTCCTGGTGGCCAGCGCCCTGTTCTGGCTCGACAAGTTCCACATCGACGGCCTGCGGGTGGATGCGGTCGCCTCCATGCTCTATCTGGATTACTCCCGCAACGCCGGTGAGTGGGTGCCCAACGTCGATGGTGGCAACCACAACTACGAGGCGATCAGCCTCTTGAAGTGGACCAACGAGGAGGTGTACGGCAAGTACCCCCACGCCATGACCATCGCCGAGGAGTCCACCGCCTTTGCCGGGGTCTCCCGTCCCACCTTCCTCGGTGGCCTGGGGTTTGGCTTCAAGTGGAATATGGGCTGGATGCACGACACCCTCAGCTACATGCAAAAAGAGCCCATTCACCGTCGCTACCACCACAACGACATGACCTTCTCCATGGTGTACCACTATGACGAGAACTTCATTCTGTCCCTCTCCCACGACGAGGTGGTCCACGGCAAGCACTCCCTGCTCTACAAGATGCCGGGGGACGAGTGGCAGCAGGCCGCCAACCTGCGCGCCTACATGGGCTTCATGTATGCCCACCCCGGCAAGAAGCTCAACTTCATGGGCACCGAGATCGCCCAGAGCAACGAGTGGAATCATGATGCCCAGCTGCCCTGGCACCTGTTGCAGTACCCCAGGCACGGCGGCCAGCAGCGGCTGATCCGGGATCTCAACCACCTCTATCGTCATGAACCTGCCTTGTATCAGGCGGATTATGAACAGGCCGGTTTCCGCTGGCTGGATCACCAGGATGCGGACAACAGCATCTTCGCCTGGCTGCGGGCCGACAAGCTGGGGGCCCATCCGCTGGTGGTGGCCTGCAACTTCACCCCGGTGCCGCGCATCGGTTACCGTCTCGGGGTGCCGGCTGCCGGTCGCTATCGGGTGGTGCTCAACACCGACAGCGAGCATTACTGGGGCAGCAACTATGATGTGGGTCTGGTCTTCGTCGCCGAGGCGACCCCCTGGCAGGGGATGGCACACAGCCTGGTGCTGGACTTGCCGCCGCTCGCGACCTTGTTCATCAAACAGGAGTCCTGATGTTTGAAATGGAAAACGGGGTAGATCACCCGCTTGGCGCCCGTCTGGACGAGACGGGCTGCCACTTCTGTGTCTGGGCTCCCCAATCGGACAAGGTGGAGCTCTGCCTGTTCGACGACGAGGAGCAGGAGCTGGCGCGTCTCCCCTTGCCCGGTCGGCGCGGTCAGTACTGGTTCGGCCACGTGCGCGGGGTCAAGGCCGGTCAGCGCTATGGTTACCGGGTGCATGGCTCTCCCCAGGAGGGGTTGCTGTTCGACCCGGACAAGCTGCTGATAGACCCCTACGCCCGGGCGCTCAGCCGTGCCACCCACTGGGACGATGCCCTCTACGAGGGGGACAGCGCGGCCATGGTGGGCAAGTCGGTGGTGGTGGACGATGCCTTCGACTGGCAGGGGGTCGGCAAGCCCGGCATCCCGCCGGAGCGGGTCGTGCTCTACGAGACCCACGTCAAGGGGTTCACCCGCCAGCACCCCGGCATCCCCAAGGCGTTGCAGGGCACCTATCTGGGCATCAGCCACCCGCTGATGATCGAGCATCTGCAGGGGCTGGGGGTGACCTCGGTCCAGCTGATGCCGGTGGCGGCCTTCATGTCCGAGCCCCGGCTCGAGCAGCTGGGGCTCACCAACTACTGGGGCTACAACCCCATCGCCTTCTTCGCGCCCGAACCGCGCTACGGGGCGAAGGATGCGGTGACCGAGTTCAAGACCATGGTGCGCGAGCTGCACCGGGCCGGGCTCGAGGTGATCCTGGACGTGGTCTACAACCACACCGCGGAGTCGGGCTTCGACGGCCCCATGCTCTCCCTCAAGGGGTTTGACAACGCGGGCTACTACGCCTTCGAGTCGGGGGCCCACGGTCCGGATTACCATCGCCACGCCAACGTCACCGGCTGCGGCAACAGCGTCAATCTGGATCACCCCAACACCCTGCGACTGGTGCTCGATGCCCTGCGCTACTGGGTCACCGAGATGCAGGTGGACGGTTTCCGCTTCGATCTGGCGGTCACCCTGGCGCGGGAAGCGGGGGAGTTCGATCCCATGAGCGCCTTCTTCAAGGCCATGATGGCGGATCCCGTGCTGGCGCGGGTCAGGCTCATCGCCGAACCCTGGGACATCGGCCCCTTCGGCTATCGTCTCGGCCAGTTTCCGAGCCAGTGGCTGGAGATCAATGATCGTTACCGCGACACGGTGCGCGCCTTCTGGCGCGGGGATGCGGGCAAGATGGGGGATTTTGCCACCCGTCTGGTGGGCTCGCGGGATCTCTTCCCGAAGAACTGGCGCTCCCCCCACACCAGCGTCAACTACCTCTGCTATCACGACGGCTTCACCCTCGAGGATCTGGTCTCCTACAACCAGCGCCACAACCAGGCCAACGGCGAGGACAACCGGGACGGCCACGGCAACAACCTCTCCAGCAACCACGGGGTGGAGGGGCCGACCCTAGACCCGCGCATCAACAACCTGCGCCAGCAGCAGAAGCGCAACCTCATCGCCACCCTGCTGCTGTCACAGGGGACGCCCCACTTCCTCGCCGGGGACGAGATGGGCCGCAGCCAGCTCGGCAACAACAACGCCTACTGTCAGGACAACCAGATAAGCTGGGTGAACTGGCAACTGCGCCCGGAGGACGAGCGGCTGCTTGCCTTCACTCGCCAGATGATGGCGCTGCGGGCGGAGTCCGGGGTCTTCTCCAACCTGCAACTGAGCGACGACGGCTGGAACGGTAAGGCGATCAGCTGCCACCAGGTGAACTGGTATCACCCGGACGGCCATCAGCTCACCGATCAGGACTGGCACGCCCCCATGGGGCAGGCGTTTGCCATGGACATCGGCATGATCGGCTGCACCGGGGAGCGCTGGTACGTGCTGTTCAACGCCAGCGACTATGACATCCAGTTCCGCCTGCCGCCGCCGGGGGAGGGCATGGAGTGGATCCAGACCATCGACACCGCCACCAACGACGGCCTGCCCTTCCTGCCGGACGACATCAAGCGGCAGGTGGCGGTGGGGCGTGCCCACTCCCTCAAGCTGCTGGAGCGGGTCGCCCTGCCGGCGGCGGTGCTGGCGAGCGAAGGGGTGGTGGCAGCGGATGTTGTCGCCGTGTTGCCAACGGGATCACAGTTCCCGCTGGCGGGGTAGAGCCAGGCGCCCTGACTGGGTATGCTGGGCACCGTTATCAGTGGTGAGGAGCCGGAATGAGCAGTAACAACCCTGAACAGTGGCGCGACAAGCTGAGTGCAGAGCAGTTCCACGTCTGCTGGGAGAAAGGGACCGAGCGTCCCTACAGCGGTGCCCTGCTGCACAACCGCAAGAGCGGCGATTACCACTGCGTCTGCTGCAAGCAGGTGCTGTTCCACTCAGGAGCCAAGTTCGACGCGGGCTGCGGCTGGCCCTCGTTCGACCGGGCCATCGAGGGGACGGTGACCTACACCGAGGACAACAGCCACGGCATGAAGCGGGTGGAGATCACCTGCAGTCAGTGCGGCTCCCACCTCGGCCACGTCTTCCCCGACGGGCCGACCGAGACCGGCCAGCGCTACTGCGTCAACAGCCTGAGCCTGGATTTCGAGCCCGACGCCTGATCCCCGACACGACCAGCGGCGCCTCCCTTCGGAGGCGCCGCTTTTTTATCTCCCCCTGTCAGGTGCCGGGCTATGCCAGCGGCAGGTAGATGTCGGTGACCAGCTCATGGGTGGGCACCTCGTGTACAAAGTTGTGGTAGTGGAAGAAGAGCGGAAAATCCCGCAGCTCTTCGCCGCTGGCGGGCAGCCAGTCGCGGTAGAGCGCCCGGGCACAGTCGGCCAGGAGGTCGTGGGAGCCGTGGTGGCGCACCACGGCGCAGCGCCCGGCCGGGATGAGGGCATTCTTCACGCCCCACTCATTGTCCTCGGCGACGGGGGCCTCGACGCTGCCACAGAGGGTAAAGCGAAACGCCGCACCCTCCGTCGTGGCGGGGTCGTCCGGCGCCAGGCCATAGGTCCGGCTGGTGGCGACCGGGGAGCCGCCCGTGGCCTTGCGCCACTGGATGAAGCGCGCCGCGGTGTCGTTGATGCGCTCGGGCAGGCCCTGATGGGTCAGGGCGGCGACGGCGGTCTGCGGGAACTGGATGATGTCGACTCGCATGGGGTCAATCCTCTTTGTGGGGGGCCGTGGCAGGCAGCGATGCCAGCTGGCCCAGTCCGGGTGATGCCTGAACTGGCTGGGCGTCAGGCCGAACGTCTGCTTGAAGGCGCGACTGAAAGATTCGCCATGCTGGAAGCCGGCATCGAGGGCGATATCAGTCACCTTGTCCAGAGGTGCGAATGCCAACCGGTAAGAGGCCCGCTTCAGCCGCAGCAGCTGGATGTAACGCCCCAGCGGCACGCCGCAGTAAGCGGCAAATTGCCGATGAAAGTGAAAGGGCGAAAAGTGCGCCACGGCGCTGAGCCGCTCCAGCGACAGGTCGTCGTCGAGATGGCGCTCGATGTGCTCTGTCACCGTTTGAAAGCGTCGGCGGTAGGCCTCTGTCTGGTTGTGATCCATGGTCTCTCCTCTGTGCTGCCCACTATCGGCCAACGGGCCCGAGCTGTCCTGACGGATCTTGCTCTCTTTGCCTCCCTTCGGTGAAAAGAGCCATGACCGACAGCCCGGCGGGCGCTGCCTGACTTGTCGCGGGTTCGTCAGGCCAGCAGCAGGGCTGCCCCCGTCAGCAGGGTGGCGAGGGGCAGAACGGGGAGCCGTGGCACCCGCAACAGGTAGAAGCCGACGGCGGCCAGCGCCAGATCGGTGGGGGAGAGCACGGCGCTCTGCCACACCGGCTGATAGAGGGCCGCCAGCAACAGCCCCACCACGGCGGCGTTGATGCCGGCCACGGCCCCCGCCAGACGGGGGCGGGCCAGCCAGTGCTGCCAGCAGGGGCCCAGCGCCCAGAGCAGCAAGAAACCCGGCAGGAAGAGCGCCAGGGTCGCCAGCAGCGCTCCGATGAAGGGAGTGGCGGGCAGCAGCACGGCGCCCAGGTAGGTGGCCAGGGTGAACATGGGGCCGGGTACCAGCTGGGCCAGGCCGTAGCCGGTCAGGAACTGCTGCTCGCTCAGGTGGTGACCCAGGCTCTCCTGCAACAGGGGCAGCACCACGTGACCACCGCCAAACACCAGGCTGCCTGCCCGGTAAAAGTCGGCCAGCAACTGGCTGACGGGGCCGCTCGCCACCAGGGGCAAGCCGAGGAACAGCAGGGCGAACAGCAGCAGGGTCGGCCAGTGAGGCTGGCGAGCCGGAGTGGACGCGAGGCCCTGACTCCCCGGGTGCGGCTCGCGCAAGGCACAGAGCAGGGCCGCGCCGAGCAGCATGGCGACCTGGGTCAGAAGACCGGGGGCGCACCAGAGGGCGGCGGCGGTGGCCACCATGACCCCCTGTTGCAGCGCCGTCTTGCAGAACTGGCGGCTCATGGTGAGCACGGCATCCGCCACCACGACGAGCGCCAGCAGCTTGAGGCCGTGCAGGGCGGCGTCCAGCCAGAGGTTGCCCGCAAGCTGACCCAGACCGACGGCGGCCGCCAGCAACAGCAGGAAGGAGGGGAGGGTAAAGCCGACGAAGGCGGCCAGGGCGCCGCCGATGCCGGCGCGGTGGCGGCCGATGGCAAAGCCGAGCTGGCTGGAGGCCGGACCCGGCAGCAGTTGGCACAGGGCCAGCAACTGGGCGAACTCCCCCTGGTTCAGCCAGCCCAGCCGTTGGACAAAGGTGCGCTGAAAATAGCCGATATGGGCGGCCGGCCCGCCAAAACTGATGCATCCCAGCCACAAGAACTGCATGAATACCTGTCCCATCTTCCCCTCCTCGTCATCATCCTGGCCCGGATAATATGACAAAAAAGTGACAGTTTGGTGACGGTACGCCCTCCCGCGCTGCCTGCCATCAACAGGGGCTGGCGGGGGGGGCTGGTCGCCTCCGCCAGCTGACGAGAGGTGCCGGGATGACGCGCGGCAGCCTGCCGGTGAGGGTCAGGGGGCCGGTTGTGCCTGGGGCAGGTAGCATTGTCCCGCCAGCCAGCAGGCGATGGACTGGCGACTGGCATCGAAGTGAGGCTCGGGCAGAGTGTGCGGGTCGCACCAGATCCAGCCCTCGCATTTTTCCGGCTCCAGCAGTTGCGGCTCCCCGTCCACCTCTGCCAGCAGGGTGACCGAGATGTAGTGCAGGCCGCTCTCGCGCCAGGTCTCCAGGTTGTTGGTGACGGCGATGACGCGAGGCTGGCGGATGACGAAGCCGGTCTCCTCCACCACCTCCCGGATGGCTGCCGACTCGAAGGTCTCCCCCAATTCCAGATGACCGCCTGCGATGGACCAGTAGGGGGCATGGCTGCCCTTGCGCTTGCCAAGCAGTACCTGGCCCTGGCCATTGGTGAGAATGACGCCGACACCGACGCGGGGATAGGGGGTAGACATAGGGGAGGCTCCTTGCTGAGACGGCGGGGTGCGCCAGGGAAAACGGGCCCACCTTAGGGGGGATGGGCCCGTTGCGCAAGCCGCCTGTTCAAGGGCGATCGGATGCCGATTTTCCATCGCTTAAATGGATGGGTCTGGCGACATTCTATCTGTTAAATAGATGGGAAATGCCCCCGGATCAGGGCAGTCTGACCAGCATCTTGCCGGTATTGTGGCCCTGGAACAGTCCGATAAAGGCTTGCGGCATGCTGGCCAGCCCCTCGCTGACGGTCTCCTCGGCCTGGAGGATGCCCGCCTCGAAGGCCGGCATGGCCTCGGCCAGGAACTCCCCGTAGTGCTGCCAGTGATCGGAGACCAGCAACCCCTGCATCAGGATGCGCTTGCGGATCACCTGGGAGAGGTTGCGCGGGCCGCTGGCCTGGCCGTTGCTGTTGTACTGCTCGATGAGGCCGCACAGCACGATGCGCCCGTGCACCACCAGGTGGTTGAGGGCGGCATCCAGCATGGCGCCCCCCACGTTTTCGAAGTAGACGTGGATGCCTTCGGGGGCGAGGCGGGCCAGCTCGGCGTCGAGATCCGGGGTCTCCCGGTAATTGATCACCGCATCGGCTCCCAGGGTCTTGAGGTAGGCGACCTTGTCGGCCGAGCCGGTGGAGCCGATGACCCTGGCTCCCGCCTGCTTGGCGAGCTGGACCGCCATGGTGCCGACCGCCCCGGAGGCCGCCGAGACCAGCAGGGTT
This sequence comes from Aeromonas sp. S19(2024), assembly GCF_041402625.1. Taxonomy (NCBI): domain Bacteria; kingdom Pseudomonadati; phylum Pseudomonadota; class Gammaproteobacteria; order Aeromonadales; family Aeromonadaceae; genus Aeromonas; species Aeromonas sp. S19(2024). The sequence continues at coordinate 66,146 of NZ_JBGLQU010000009.1, read as the reverse complement.
TCACCGGCCTTCAGGTGTGCCACCTTGTGCAGGCCCGCCCAGGCGGTCATGCCCGGCATGCCGAGGGCGCCGAGGAAGCGCTGGGGCGGCAGGGTGGTGTCGGGCAGGCGGGTGAGCTGGGCGGCGTTTGCCACGAAGGCATCCCGCCAGCCCAGCATGCTGCTCACCTTGTCCCCCACCTTGAAATCGGGATGGCGCGATGCCTGTACCGTGCCGATGGCGCCGCCGTCGAGGGGACCGTTGAGGGGGAAGGGAGGAACGTAGCTTTTTGCCTCGCTCATGCGACCGCGCATGTAGGGGTCCACCGACAGCCACTGGTTGGCGACCTGCACCTCTCCCTCCTGCAGGGCGGGCAGGGGCACGTCCCGGAGGGCGAAGTCCTCCAGGGTGGGGAGACCGGTGGGGCGACGCAGCAGTTGGATTTGATGGCTGATGGCATTCATGGGCATTCTCCGGCAGTGGGGCCGCGCGTCGGGCGGCGGCCTGGTATTTTTGTTTGTGTGCAAACTAAAATCAGGGTAGTCCTGAACGCGGGGGCTGGCAACTGTTTTGTGTGCAAACTATTCAGCCCCGAAGTTGATGGGGTATACTGCCCCCTTGTCGTCAGCGAGGTCCTCCATGAGCGAATTGAAAAAGCAGGTCTGTTTTGCCCTCTACAGCGCCTCCAATGCGGTGATGCGTGCCTATCGGCCGCTGCTGGACAAGCTGGATCTCACCTATACCCAGTACCTGGTGATGCTCTCGCTCTGGGCCCGGGACGAGGTCAGCCTCAAGGAGATAGGGCAGGAGACCGGACTGGATGCGGGCACCCTGACCCCCATCGTCAAGCGGCTGGAGAGCAAGGGGTGGCTGACCCGCACCGTCTCCCACGAGGATGAGCGGCAAAAGTGCATCAGTCTGACCGAGGCGGGACGCCAGTTGCAGAAGGAGGTCAGGGAGTGCTGTCTGGCGGACAGCTTGCGCAATCAGGTGGATCTGACCGATGCTGAGTTGGCCCAGCTCAAGCAGCTTTGCGATCGCGTGGCGGCGCAGCTGGGGCGCTGATCCCTTTTCCCGTCAGGAGTGACCCGATGAAACCCATGCAATCCCTGCTGCCTCTGTTTGCCATCCTGCTGTGCGCCTGCGCCGATACCTCCTATCCCCGTTCCGAGCTGCAGATCGACGATGCCGATGCCTGGCAGGCCATCTGCAAGGACGGGGTCCGGGTGCGGGCGGTCACCGACGAGGGGATCTGTGCGGATCACCGCGGGGTGGCCATGTGGACAAATAAACCAAGGGCTGCACGGATGGCAGAAGAAGCGGCCAAGTAGTGTGACCTGTACGACATAAAATGACATGACCGGCCATGGGGCCGGTTTTTTTCGCGATCTTGCCAGCACTTTGGCACCTTGTTCATGGTGCACTCATTTTTCTCTTCCCATACTGGCCCTCAAGGTAGCAAACCAACAGGAGAGAGAGATGCAATCATCCATCGTCGGGCTCTCCATTCTGTGGGGGCTGGCCAGCTTTGGTGTTCAGGGGGATTTCATCGAGAGCCGTGATACCGCCTCCCCCTCCTGGCAGGCCGAGTCCAGAGTGGAGATGGAAGGGTACTTGATGGAGTCGTTGGGCGCCGATCGCTGGGTGTTCGACAACGGCAGCGAGAGCCTGGAAATCTCTCTGCCCAAAGGGCAGTGGGTGTCGACCGGTGAGCGGCTGCGGCTGCGTGGCGAACCCCTGCAGGAGCAGAGCGGCTGGTTGCTGCAGGTGCAGGACGTCAGCCAGGTCGAGGCATGACGAGGCGTCCACCACCTGGCGGCGCGATGGCGCCCGGGGGCTGTGTTGACCGCGAATGCCCTTGATAGCAGAGACAAGAAGAGGAGGCCCTGGCCTCCTCTTGCTTTTGGTGCTCCTCGGATGCGGGGTGGGTTGTCAGCCCAGGTGGTTGAGGGGCAGGGCGGTCTTGTGCTTGATGCGGCGCAGCACGAAGCTCGAACGCACCCCGGTCACGCCGGAGATGTGGGTCAGCTTGTCCAGCAGGAAGTGCTGGTAGTGCTCCATGTCCCGCACCACCACCTTGAGCTGGTAATCCGCATCGTTGCCGGTGATAAGGTCGCACTCCAGCACCTCGGGCAGATCCTTGACGGCGCGATCGAAGTTCTCGAACCGCTCCGGAGTGTGCCTGTCCATGGAAATGTGAATGTAGGCGGTGAGGGTCAGCCCCAGTTGGCGGGCATTGAGCAGGGTGACATGGGTATCGATGAGACCGGCATCCTCCAGCGCCTTGACCCGGCGCGAGCAGGGGGAGGGGGAGAGCCCGACCAGCTCGGCCAGCTCCAGGTTGCTGATGCGGCCATTCTCCTGCATCAGCTCCAGAATATGCCTGTCTATACGATCAAGTTTCAGCATTCTCCGTACCTCTTCGCAATTACTAATCCACTTTTCCTAGATTAAGGGTGAACTATTGCAAAAACAACTGAAAATACCTGCTACTTCACAACCACTCACCGCATCGCGGGGAGTACCATGATTACATCTTCCGGTGGCAAGACAGGCGCCCGACCAGGCACCTGTGGTGAAGGACCTTACCGGGTCAAGAGCCCCATCAGCCGTTCGACCTTATCGGGAAACAACGGGCTGGAACGAGAGCACCCCCTCCCCGAAGGCAACAAAGCAGGCATCCCGGCGCCTGCTTTGTTGTTTTTGCGTTCCGCCCGCTCAGGGGCGGGGCGGCCGGATGCGATAGAGGCAGCGGCTGTCCCCCTCCAGCAGATACTGCTCCCGCTCCACCTCGGCCGGCGCCAGCAACCGGCGAAACAGCGCCAGCTCGCTGCGGCAAAAGCCCCGACAGGCCCTGGCCGCACTGCAGATGGGGCAGTGACTCTCCCACCACAGCCAGCTGCCGTCCTCCTCCTGCGACATGTCCGCCATATACCCCTCCTGGGTGCGCAGTGCCTTGAGCGTCATCAGCCTGTCTGCCAGCGCCGGCTGGGTCAGCCTGGATTCATAGCGTGCCTGCATCTGCTGCTCCCGCCGCGTGATGAGCTGCTCCATGCCCGCGTCGCCAAACACCTGCCGGATGTCGTCGATCAGCTGCAGGGTCAGATCGCCATGGGTGTCGGGGAAGCGTTGCCAGGCCTGGTCGGTGAGGTGCCACAGGCGCACCGGGCGACCGCGGCCGCGGGCCTCGTCGCTAAACCCCACCCAGCCCTCGGACTCCAGGGCCATCAGGTGCTGGCGCGCCCCCATGGACGTCATCTGCAACTGGTCGCCGAGTTCGGCGGCGCTCTGGGGGCCGCGGGTTTTCAGCAGATAGAGGATCTTGTCGGTACTGGCGTTCATGGGGGCTCCGGTGGTGGGTATCGGTGCGGTGACCGCCTGGATGAGGTCATTATGGGTAGCAGGGCGATTTAAATCAACAATCTGCTTTACTTAATGGACGACCCCTCACAATATAAATAAACCGATAACTTTATTTAATGAGGCGAAGATGGAAGGGCTCAAGGGACAGGCGACCCTCTGGGTATTGGTGATGACGGTGACGCTGGCGGTGGCGGGATTCAGCCTGCCTTCCCCCGTCCTGGCGCCGCTGCTGCTGGATCCGGCCCAGGGCATGCTGACGCCACAGGCGTCGGACTGGAGCCGCAAGGTGTGGCTTGGCGTCATCATGGGGCTCTATCCGTTGTTTCAACTGCTGGGGGCCCCCTTGCTTGGCCGTCTCTCCGATCGCCATGGGCGCAAGCCGGTGCTGACACTCAGTCTGGTGGGGGTGCTGGCGGGGTATGTGCTGATGGCCCTCGGCATCGCCTGGCGTTCCCTGCCGCTCTTGCTGCTGAGCCGGGTGGTGGAGGGCTTCTTCAACGGCGACATCGCCATCGTGCAGGCGATGGCGGCGGACATGAGCACGGCCAGGACCAAGGCACGCAACTTCGCCCGCATCAATATCGGCATGAACCTGGGCTGGGTGGTGGGCCCCATGATCGGAGGCTATGCGGCCGTGGTCTCGGGGGATTACAGCCTGGCGGCCTGGCTGGCGGTGGGGATGACGGTGATCAACCTGCTGCTGGTGCTCTGGCTGCTGCCCAATCGTCTCCCGGTGCCGGCGACCCGGGATGAGGTTCCTCTCTCGACCCGCCAATTGCTGTTGCAACCTCGTCTCCTGCCCTACTTTGCCCTGACCCTGGCAAGCTACGGGGCGGTGCAGCTCTACTTCACCTACTTCAATGTCTGGCTGGTGGAGCGGCTGGCATGGGATCCGGTGCAACTGGCCCAGGCCGCCGTGCTGGTGAGCGTGCCCATGATGCTGGGCTCCTGGATCGGTGAGCAGTTGGCACGGCACTGGCGCGGCAGCTCCCTTGGCATCGTCGGCCACCTGGTGATGGCGGCGGGCATGCTGATGTTCATCCTGCCGACCCAGTGGTGGGGGCTCGCGCTCACCTTCATCCCGGCTGGCATCGGCATGAGTCTGGGGGAGCTGGCCACCTCGGTGGCGGTCTCCAACCGCAGCCATGCCAGCCAGCAGGGGCAGGCGATGGGGCTCTACCGCGGTCTGGCGGTGGGCAGCGAGATCCTGGCGGTGGTGCTGGGCAGCCTGGTGCTGCTGGCGGGGACCGAGTGGCCCTTCTACCTGGCCGGCCTCTGCGGCGTGATCTGTGCCTTCGGTTTCTACGGATTGCGCAGACGGGCTGACAGGCGAAACGCCGTGGCCGGGTGCGCCGAGGCGGGCTGACGAAGGGCGCGGGGATCACAGTTCGGCGACGGGATGACGGGCCGGACTTGCATCGCGGCGCCGAGTCTGGGACGGTATGGCTCTTTGCTCCGCTTTTCCCGACCCCCCGGCGAGCGCGTCTTCCATCATGGGCCTTGCTATGCCCAGTCCGCATTCCCGGCGGTGAGATGTGTCGTCATGGCACAGGAAACGGGAGGGGATGGCGCCGCACCCGTCTCGACATTCTTGGAGGTGATATGAGTCGTTATCAGGCCATTGCATTGGACATGGACGGTACCCTGCTGAACCGGGATCACAAGATCTCGTCCGCTACCCGGGCTGCCCTGGCCCAGGCCCGGGCCCACGACATCAAGGTGCTGCTGGTGACGGGTCGCCACTTCATGACGGCCCGTCCCTTCCACCACGAGCTGGCCCTCGACACCCCCATCATCTGCAGCAACGGTGCCTACCTCTATGATCCGGTGCAGGAGAGGATCCTCGCCGGGGATCCCCTGGCCGTGGCGCCTCTCACCACCCTGCTGGAGGAGGTGCAGGCCCAGCAGATGGGGGCGCTGTTCCACCTGGGGGACGGCATCGGCTACCTGGGCTGCGAGGAGCACGTGGGCCGGATGCGGCGCTGGTCGGCAACCCAGCCGGATCACCTCAAGGTCTCCCTGCTGCCCGCCGAGGATATCGAGTCCTGGTTGCAGTCCCCCATCTGGAAGCTGGAGTTGTTCAACCAGGATCCCGGCCGGTTGCACCGTTTCGTCGGGGAGGTGGTGGAGAGACTGCCCTTCACCCGTGACTGGGCGGCCCCCTATGCGGTGGAGCTGGTGCAGCCCGGTTGCAGCAAGGGCAACCGGCTGGCCCAATGGGCGGCGAGCGAGGGGATCGCCATGGAGAACCTGGTGGCCTTTGGCGACAACAACAACGACATCAGCATGTTCGAGCAGGTGGGGCTGGCGGTGGCCATGGGCAATGCGGCGCCCCAGATCCAGGCCCATGCAGACCGGGTCACCGCGGATCACAACGAGGATGGCATCGCCCTGGCGTTGCAGCGCTGGGTCCTGCCCGCCTGAGGGGAAAAACAGACGGCGGCATAAACAGAAAGGGGCCATGTCGGCCCCTTTTTGTCAGCTCCCGAAGGAGAACTGGATCACCCGATCCGGGAAGCGCAGCCGGTTGTAGTCCCGGTATACTCCTTCGTAGTGACGGATGGCGCGCTCGCGCTGGGCACGGTAGTAGTCGCGCTGGCGGCTGTCGCTCTCGCCCCGGATCTGCTGATCCAGCTGGTGGATGCTCCGCTCGGTGCGCTCCAGCTCCTGCTGCAATTCGCCGAGGCGCTGCTCCAGCAGGTACTCCTTGCGGCCGCGCTCGAACTGGGTGAGGAAGCTGGTGTCGTTGGGGCAGACCCCCAGGTATTCGCTCCCCTCCCGTCCCTTGCTGTAGGCAAGCTCGGGGATGCAATAGAGCTCCAGCCCCTTGGCGTAGCCGCGCTGCCACTCCGCCTCATCCACCTTGAGGCCGTACTCCCCGCAGGTCTTCTGATAGTCGCGGGTGGCGCTTCGGGTCTTGCCCTGCTCCCCGTCCTGATAGCCCTGGTTGTACCAGCTCATGGCACGGCACTCCTCCTCCGAGAGGGAACTGCACCCGGCGAGCAGGAAGGGAAGGGTCAACAACAGGATCTTGGGGGACATGAGGGGGCTCCGACAGCAAAGGGGGTGGGGCATTCTAGAAGAGGAGGCCCGTCCGGGACAAGCACCGGGCGAGGGGGCCGTATCATGATGTTTTTATCAGTATTTTCAAGCCGTTGTAGACGGGCTTCCGGCAGCCTTTTCTTGCCGGGGGAGGCAGGGTAAACTGCGCCTACTTTTAACTGGCATGTAACATAAAAACAATGAAAGTCCTGACCGTCGATTATCGCTCCCCCGATGCGGCCGAGCGCTTCACCGAATCCCTGCGCACCACCGGCTTCGGAGTGCTGACTCACCACCCCATCCCGAAGGAGCTGGTGCAGTCCATCTATGACAACTGGTATCGCTTCTTCATGAGCGAACAGAAGCAGGATTTCCTGTTCAATCGCGAGACCCAGGACGGCTATTTCCCGCCCTCGGTGTCCGAGGTGGCCAAGGGCCACAGCCAGAAGGACATCAAGGAGTACTTCCACATCTATCCCTGGGGCCAGATGCCGGCAGAGCTGAAAGAGCAGGCGATGGAGTACTACCGCCTGGCCAACGATCTGGCCGCCGAGCTGCTGGGCTGGGTGGAGCAACACACCCCGGGCGACATCGCCGCCCATTACAGCTGCCCGCTCTCCTCCATGATCGAAGAGAGCCACAAGACCCTGCTGCGGGTGCTGCACTACCCGCCCTTCGACGGCACCGAGGAGCCGGGTGCCATCCGCGCCGCCGCCCATGAAGACATCAACCTGCTGACCATTCTGCCCGCCTCCAACGAGCCGGGCCTGCAGGTGAAAGGTTCAGACGGGGAGTGGATGGATGTGCCCTGCGATTTCGGCACCCTCATCATCAACATCGGTGACATGCTGCAGGAGGCCTCCCGCGGTTACTACCCCTCCACCACCCACAGGGTCATCAACCCGACCGGGGGCAGTGCCGCCAAGTCCCGCATCTCCTTGCCGCTCTTCCTGCACCCCCGTCCGGACGTGGTGCTCTCGGAGCGTCACACTGCCCACAGCTATCTGATGGAGCGGTTGCGGGAGCTGGGGGTCATCTAATCCCGCCAGACCCGGGCAGACAACAAACCGGAGCATCCCCGCTCCGGTTTTTATTTTGTGGCACGATTGGTTGGTTATCCGAATTTTATTGGTTAATGATGCTAAAAACTGAGTTTTATATCGGATATACGCCGAGTGATTGCGCGCCCGCGGGCGTACTCTGAGCGCCATTTCGGGCCTCGCTGGCAGGCCCTTCGCGTGGAGTTCTTATGAAGCAGTCCCAATGGTCATCCCGGCTCGGTTACATCCTGGCCGCCGCAGGTTCCGCGGTCGGTCTCGGCGCCATCTGGAAGTTCCCCTATGTCACCGCCGCCAACGGTGGCGGCGCCTTCCTGCTGGTCTTTCTGCTGTTCAGCTTCACCCTGGGGGTGGCGGTGCTGATGGGGGAGACCCTGATCGGTAGCCTGACCCGGCGCGGGGTGGTGGGCGCCTTTGGTGAACTGATGGGCAGGTGCTGGCGCTGGGTCGGTGCCATGGGCTTGCTGTGCAGCCTGCTCATCTTCTGTTTCTACAGCGTGGTGGGCGGCTGGACCCTGGGGTACACGGGCATGGCCCTGGCGGGGGAGCTGCAACAGGGGGGCGGCGCGGCACTGACCGCCCGTTTCAACGACTACGTCGGTGATCCGCTCTGGCCGGTGCTGACCCACCTGCTGTTTGCCGGCTTGACCTGGTGGTTCGTGCGGGGCGGCGTGCAACAAGGGGTGGAGCGCACCCTGCGCTGGATGATGCCGGCCCTCTTCATCATGATCCTGCTGCTGGTGGCCTTCGGCCTCACCCTGCCGGGCGCCATGGCCGGGGTGCGCCACTTCCTGATGCCCGATTTCAGCAAGCTCGGCATGTCGGGTGTGCTGGACGCCATGGGGCTGGCCTTTTTCTCCCTCTCCATCGGCCTTGGCATCCACACCACCTATGGCGCCTACCTGCCTTCCAGCGAAGGGGTCGGTCGCTCCAGCCTCTGGGTGGTGCTGCTGGCGAGCGTCATCGCCGTGCTGGCGGGTCTGATGATCTTCCCGGTACTGGCGGCGACCGGCATTGATCCGGCCTCGGGCCCGGGCCTCACCTTCATGACCATGCCGGCGGTGTTCCAGCAACTGCCCTTCGGCCAGGGCCTGGCGGTGGTGTTCTTCTCCCTGCTGGTGGTGGCGGCGCTCTCTTCCTCCATCTCTCTGCTGGAGCACTTGCAGTGCTTCCTGTGCGAGAGCCTGGGCTGGTCCCGCCGCGCGGCGTGCAACCTGGTCATTGCCCTGGTGATGGCGGGGGGCATCCCGGTGAGTTTGTCGTTCGGTCCCTGGGCCTCCCTGACCCTGTTTGGCAAGAACATCTTCGAGTTGCTGGACTTCATCACCTCCAACCTGATGATGCCCCTGTTCGGGCTGGCCCTGACGCTGCTGCTGGGCTGGCGGCTCGGTCGCCAGGCGCTGCCCGAAGGGCTGGCTCCCCATTGGCGGGCCCTGCTGATGGGCTGCTGGCGCTGGCTGGCTCCCCTGCTCATTGGTGGCATTCTGGTGCGCGGCCTGATGTAGGGAGGCTTGGTCATCTCTGCCACTCCCCGGCCGGGCTGGCCGGAGAGTGGCGTGGCAGGATTGACTCTTTATAAAAATCTGTAAATTAAAAATTAATAGAGCAACAGTCTGTTGTTTTGACATTTTATTTTGATTAAATCTGTTTTTGGTTCTGTTTTAGACTATTTCCTGTCAACTTCTCTTGCCATGGTTTAGGCTGTGGCTCCTTTTTACCGTGCAGGCGTCGCCCTCCCATGTCACCCCTTATCGCTCTCTGTGGCCGATTTAGCCCCTTTCTGGAGAGGTGACCTTGCAGGTGTCGTTTGTCTGACTGTTCATTGCAAAGGTCGCCCTCAGGCGGCCTTTTTTGTTGCGGCGCACACCGCGTCTAGCCATGGAGTATCGAACTGATGTTGTCTTGCCCGGAGGTTGTATGAGCCAGGTTCAGTGGTCTTCCCGTATTGGTCATGTGCTGGCGGCCGCCGGCTCGGCGATCGGCCTTGGCGCCATCTGGAAGTTTCCCTATGTGACAGCCACCAACGGGGGCGGTGCCTTCCTGCTGGTGTTCCTGCTCTTCAGCTTCACCCTGGGGGTCGCGGTGCTGGTGGGGGAGACCCTGCTCGGCAGCCGCAGCCAGCGCGGCGTGCTCGGCGCCTTCCACAAGCTGGTGGGGCCGAACTGGCGCTGGATGGGTTACATGGGGATCCTGTGTGGCTTCTTCATCTACAGCTTCTACAGCGTGGTGGGGGGCTGGACCGTGGGCTATGCGGCCCTGGCCGTGGGCGGCGAGCTCAACCTGAGTGAGGCGAGCACCCTCACCGCACTCTTTACCGGTTATGTGAGCGATCCCCTCTGGCCGGCCCTCACCCATCTCGTCTTCGCCGGGCTCACCTGGTGGTTCGTGCAGGGAGGGCTGCAACAAGGGGTGGAGCGGGCGCTGCGCTGGATGATGCCGGCCCTGTTCGTGATGATGCTGCTCCTGGTGGTGACCGGGCTCTCCATGCCGGGGGCCATGGCCGGGGTACGCCAGTTCCTGATGCCCGACTTTTCCCACCTGACGGGGCAGGGGGTGCTCGACGCCCTGGGGCTGGCGTTCTTCTCCCTCTCCATTGGCCTCGGGGTACACACCACCTATGGCGCCTACCTGCCGAGCAGTGACGGGGCGCTGCGCTCCGGGGTCTGGGTGGTCACCCTGGCGAGCTGCATCTCGGTGCTGGCGGGGCTGATGATCTTCCCGGTGCTGGCCTCCACCGGCATCGATCCTGCCGCCGGCCCCGGCCTCACCTTCATGACCATGCCGGCGGTGTTCAACCACCTGCCGTTCGGTCAGGGGCTGGCGGTGATCTTCTTCCTGCTGCTGCTGGTGGCGGCGCTCTCCTCCTCCATCTCCATGCTGGAGCACCTGGTGCGCTTCACCACCGAGGAGTGGGGCTGGTCGCGCCGCAATGCCTGTCGGGTCCTGACCCTGCTCATCATGGCCTGCGGCATTCCGGTCAGTCTGTCGTTCGGGCCCTGGGCGGACTACACCCTGTTTGGCAAAACCCTGTTCGATCTGCTGGATTACCTCACCTCCAACCTGATGATGCCCCTGTTCGGTCTGGTGCTGACCCTGCTGCTTGGCTGGAAGCTGGGGGACAGTATTGTGCCTGCGGATCTCTCGCCGCTGATGCGTGGTGCGCTGCTCTGGTGCTGGCGGCTGGTCGCCCCCCTGCTGATCGCGGGGATCCTGGTGCGGGGCTTGTTGTAACACACCTGCCAGGGCGGCATGCACCGCCCTGGATGGCTATAGGCCCTGATGGGGACCGAGGGGCGGCAGTTTGGGGGCCAGGTGGGATCTCACCTGTTGCAGGGTCTCCCGATAGGCGTTCCCATGGTGTTCCAGGAAGGCGGCACTGTGGTTGAGACGCTGCTCCAGCCTGTCCACCAGGCGGGCCACCGCCGGGGCCGCCATGCCAGCGGGCCAGCACTGGGTCAGCAATACCAGCAGTTGCCAGGCATCCCCCGCCTGGGCCGGGAATCGCTCCTGCAGGGTCAGTGCGCTCTGCACGGCGAGCTGGAGCTGACCCGTGGTCATGGCCCGTTGCCGCTCCTCGCGCAGCTGGGTCAGCTGCTGCTCCCGCTGCGCCAGTTGCCGCGCCAGATCGTCGACCACCTGCAAAATGAGCCCCTGCAACAGCGGGGTCTGTGCCACCGGCCCCTGATATTGGCCGAGCTGGGCCAGATAACGCTGGGCATGGTGGGGAAGCCCGCAGAACTGGCTGACGGCCACCCCGAGCAACTGGTTGAGGTGATTGTCCCGCGCCGCCTCCGGCGGGTGCTTGGCCAGCAGCATCAAGGCGTCATCGAATCGATAATCCAGACCCAGCATCAGGGCGCGCAGCAGCCCCTCCTCGTGGGCCCGCAGGGTCACGGCCTGCTGGCCGAGCTCCTCCAGGGCCTGCTGCAGCTCATGAACTCTGGCCTCTCCCGGTGGATGCCAGAGCACCGCCAGGGTCGCATCCAGCAGGCAGCGTTCGACGGAGTGGCGAAACGTCTGTTTGGGGAAGTAGCGCAGGATGAAATCGCTGGCCTGCGCCAGCACCTGACCTTCATCCCTTCGCAGCAAGGCCAGCAAAATGGCCACCTGGCGCCACTGCGGCTGCCAGGGGCAGCGTTGCAGCAAGCCTGTCAAGGTTTCCCAGGCCGGATCCCACTGCGCCTCGTGCAGTTGGCAGGCGAGAACCAGCGCCTGATGGATGACGGGGGGCAGTCGCTCCCGGTTGCGGGCCAGATCCTTGTGGGCACTCTCCACCCGGTTCAGCCCGAGCAGAGCCTGGTTCAGTCCCTGGCGTGGCCACCAGGCATCGTGCTCCGTGGTGCAGATGGCGTAGTGCTGGGCGGCCTGCACCCGTTCCCCGGCTTGCAGCAGCATGTAGCCCTTTACCCTGTCCATCTGTGCTTCCAGCCCCTTGTGGCTGGCGTGCCGGTAAAGCAGATCCTCGCACTGGGCGCAGGCGCTGCGCCACTCCCTGAGCGCCATGGGGGTGGCCAGGGGGCGGGTCACCGTGGTCAGTGCCAGCAGCGCTTGCAGGCTGTGCGCCAGCTGCTCCGTGGTGAAGGGCACGGCCAGACGCAGGGCGAAATAGAGGTCGGAGGGGGGGAACTGGCCGGTGTCCTCGTCCTGCTCCAGCAGCAGGAGCACGCAGCCGGGCGCGAGCAGGCCCAGGTGGTGTGCTTCATGCAGCAGCCTGACTCCCTCGTGGGCCTGGTGGTGATACTGGCGGCAAAGAATGGCATCGAAGGCGTGCTGGCGCAGCAGGGCGGGCAGGCTTGCAATCTCTTTGCAGTGGAACAGCTCGGTGGGGGGCAGCCCCAGATCACTCAGTCCCTGGGTGAGGGTCGAGCCCATCATGGCATCGTCTTCGATGAGGAGGATCTGCATCTTTGACGCTCCTTCGCCGGTCGGGGGTGGCGAGGTTGGATTCAAAGTTAGCCTCCACTCTCCCGCGAGAGCCAGAGGGGGTCAATACCCCACCTGGGTCAGGAATGGCTCAGTGCCAGCCTTGGGCAGGGCAAAGAAAGCATCACTGAAGGCCGGGCCCCCTGGCCGAGAAGGGGCAGTCCCGCTCGGGGACACGCAGCTCCCCGGCTCCCGACTCTCCCTGCCAGGCGAGCTCGAGCTGGCCCAGGCGCCCGAGGCGGCGCAGCTCGAACTCGTAGCGCAGGCAGGGGTTGTCGGTGGGCAGCTGCGTCATCCCGGCGGGCAGCCGGTAGTCGTAGCGCAGCAGAGGGCCATCTTGCAGCCGGCTCTGCACGGGCACCAGCCCCTCCGCCGTCGGTGCGGGGGCCTTGAGATAGCGGCGCAGCGCCACCGGGGCGTCGATGGCTTTTTGATAGTGAAGGCCGTTCATGGCTGCCAACTCCTCCTCCAGCCGCGTCAACTCCCCCTCCAGTCCGCTCAAGGCGGCGCCAAGCTGTTGATGGGCCGGGGAAGCGCAGCCTCCCAGCAGCAGGGTTGTGATCAGCAGGGCGGGACGGGCGGCAGACATGAAGGCTCCTCGGGTGCCAGGGTCAATGACTATAGCAGGGGATTGGTGGGCGGCGTGCCCCTCAGCAGCCCGGCGAGGCGCTCCAGCCCTTCGGCGACGCGGGCGTCGGTGGCGGGCTGGCTCAGGCTGAGGCGTACTCCCTGCGGGGCGGCAAACTGGCCGGCGGCGAAGTGTTCTCCGCTGGCGACCCCCACGTCAAGGGCGTTGGCGGCCTCCGCAAACTCCTGGCTGCGCCAGGGCTCGGGCAGCGGCAGCCAGGCGTGCATGGACCCCGGCTGCCAGCGCGCTCCCGGCAACAGGTGGTGCAGGAGCTCACCCCGGCGCGCCAGGATTTTTCGCTGGTGTTCGATGAGCGGCATGATCTGGCGCTGGCTCACCAGCTTGCAGGCCAGCTCGATGAGCAGCGGACTCACCATCCAGCTCGACAGCCGCATCGCCTGGGCGAAGCCGTTGCGAAGGGCGGGAGGGGACAACACGAAGCCGACCCGCAGGCCGCCGCAGGCGATCTTGGCGAGACTGCCGAGGTAGATGACCCGCTCCGGTGCCAGGTTGACCAGCGGCGGGAGCGCACTTTCGGGCAGCAGGCCGTTGACGTCATCCTCGACGATCAGCAGATCGTGGCGACGGGCGATGGCGACGATGGCGTCGCGTCGCGCCAGGCTCATGGTGGCCGTGGTGGGGTTTTGCAGGGTGGGGGTGAGGTAGAGCAGCTTGGCCCGGCGGGTACGGCACGCGGCATCCAGCGCCTCTGGCAGCAGTCCCTCCTCATCCATCGCCAGTCCCACCACCTGATTCTTGAGCTGGCGTGCATTGCCCAGCATGCCGGGGTAGCTCAGTCCCTCGCAAAACAGGGTCTCTCCCACGCAGCCGGTGGCCAGCAGGGCCAGCATGATGCCGTGCTGGGCACCATGGCTGAACAGCAGGCGATCTTCGCTCGCCGTGATGCCCTGCTCGGCGAGCCAGTCGACAAACAGCTGGCGCTGTGCGGGGCGTCCCGCCTCCTTGTCATAGCCGAGCAGGCCGTTGAGATCCCCCTGCGCCAGCTCGGTGAGCAGGGGCCTGATGATGGCGCCCCTGTCCAGCTGGACTGGGAGGTTCTGCCACAGCTCGATGCGCTGGCTGTCTTCATTGCGGATCACCCATTCGTTGGCGGGATCCGCCGCTCCCCTGACCCAGGTGCCGTGCCCGACCCGGGCCGCCAACAGGCCCCGTCGCTCCGCCTCGGTGTAGGCGCGGGTGACGGTGCCCACGGTGACCCCCAGCTTGTCTGCCAGGGCCCTGTGGGTCGGCAGCCGGGTCTCGGGTGAGAGGATGCCGGTGGAGATGGCCTGCTCGATGGCCTTGACCAGTTTGAGGTAGAGGGGCCCCTCGAAAGGGGTGAGGTCGGGCGTCCAGATTGTCATGGTGACAATAAATCCATTGATCCAAGATTGTCCGCAATATAGCGTGATTATCAGTCTTTACACAACCAACAAGCACACATTGTATCGGTACAATGTGGCGAGAAAGGAGTCTCCCCATGACCATCGAATGGTATGCCACCCTGTTTGGCTTCGCCTTGCTCACCTGCGGCACGCCAGGGCCGAACAACCTGATGTTGACGGCGTCCGGTGCCAACTTCGGCGTGCGTCGCACCCTGCCCCATCTCATCGGGGTGGCGGTGGGCCAGCCTGTGCTGCAGCTGGTGCTGGCGCTCGGCTTCTATCCGCTGTTCGAGCGCTGGCCCCTGCTCAAGCTGAGCCTGCAGGTGCTGGGCAGCCTTTACCTGCTGTGGCTGGCGTGGCGCATCGCGGTGGCAGGCGCTCCCGGAGATCCCGCCAGCCGTGCCCGCCCCTTGACCCTGCTTGAAGGGCTGGGCTTCCAGTTCCTCAATCCCAAGGCGTGGATGATGGGGATCTCGGCCATCAGTCTGTTCAGCCTGCCGGGGAGCGACTACTGGCCGAGCATGTGGGGCATCATGAGTGTCTTCCCCATGGCGGGGTTCCCGGTCTGCTTCGCCTGGGTGATGTTTGGCCATCAGCTCAGCCGCTGGATCAACTCGGACAAGGGGTGGCGTCGTCTCAACGGCAGCCTGGGTGCCTTGACCGCCCTGTGCGTGGTGATGCTCTGGTATTAACAGCGTCTTGATTATTCATGCAAAGAAAATGCATTGCTGACCTTGTCGTCAGGGCGTCGGCTCTGCATATTAGGAGGCTTGCCGTATCTGAACGAGGTTGAGATGGATCTGAACTGGTTGCTCCCCCTGGCGGGCTTTGCCCTTATCACCTGTGGCACGCCGGGCCCCAACAACATGCTGCTCACCAGTGCCGGGGCCGCCCAGGGGTTTCGCCGCTCCGTGCCTCTGCTGGTGGGGGTGGTGGGGGGCATCAACCTGATGATCCTGGCCACGGCCCTGGGGCTCGGGGTGGTGTTCGAGCGTCTGCCCCTGCTGCACGACGGCCTCAAGCTGGTGGGGTCGGCCTACCTGCTCTGGCTGGCCTGGAAGGTGGCCAACGCCAGTGGCCCGGCGGAGGGGAACCGGCCGCTCATCCCGGCCCATCAGGGGGCCATGCTGCAACTGCTCAATCCCAAAGCCTGGATGATGGCGCTCTCCGCCATCAGCGGCTTCACCCTGGCGGGGGAGGCTTACTGGCCGTCCGCGGGCTGGGTGCTCGGCATTTTCTTCGTGACCGGCCTCTATACCGGTGCCTTCTGGGTGCTGTTCGGTGCCCAGGTGCGCCGCCTCATCCGCACCGCCACCGGCTGGCGTCGTTTCAATCTGGGCATGGGGCTCGCCACGGCGGCCTGCGTGCTGATGATCTGGGTTTAGGCCTCGGCCTGAGCCTTTACCGGCTGTCTTGTTGGCCCTTCGGGGCCTTTTTTATTGCCGGGGCGGTGCGATCAAACGCGCCCCCTGAGGGATTGCAGCATTGGTTTGCACCATCGGGTTACATAAGGAGATCCCATGAAATGTATCGGTCTGCTGGGTGGCATGAGCTGGGAGTCCACCGTCAGCTATTACCAGGCCCTCAACCGGGGGGTACGCGAGCGGCTCGGCGGTCTGCACTCGGCGCGGGTGCTGCTGAGCAGCGTGGATTTTGCCGGGATAGAGCGGTTGCAGCACGCCGGTGACTGGCCCGCCACCGCCCGTCTGCTGGCGGCCGAGGCCAGGGCCATCCAGGCCGGTGGTGCCGATTTCCTGCTGATCGGGACCAACACCATGCACAAGGTGGCGCCGGAGATCGAGGCCGCCATCAACATTCCCCTGCTCCACATCGCCGATGCCACGGCCCATCGCCTCCAGGCCGACGGGGTGACCCGGGTAGGCTTGCTCGGCACCCGCTTCACCATGGAGCAGGATTTCTACAAGGGGCGGCTCCAGGAGCGCTTCGGGCTGGAGGTGCTGGTGCCTGATGACGCTGCACGGGAGCGGGTGCACCGCATCATCTATGACGAGCTCTGCCTCGGCGATATTCGCGAGTCGTCTCAGGCCGAGTATCTGGCCATCATCGCCGATCTGGCACAGACCGGTGCCCAGGCGGTGATCCTGGGTTGCACCGAGATCGCCCTGCTGGTGGGGGCGTGCCAGGCCGCCGTGCCTCTCTATGACACCACCGCCATCCACGCCGAAGCCGCGGTGACGCTGGCCCTTGCCTGATGTGGTGCGGGCGGGGTGAGGGGGCGCCCCTCTCGGCGCCCCGCCTGTTTTTTCCTCCTTTCATAACTGTGAGTCAGCCTTCATTTCAGCAGGGCTGAAGCCGTTTTTATTGTCAATCGGCTCACATTTCCTCTTTTTGTCTCTTGAGTCCGGGGCATCAGACGCCTAGTTTTCGATCACTGAAACGATTCAGCTTTCACAAAAACAAGAGACACGAGGATAAATCCATGTTGAAGAAACTCTCCATTGCCGTGCTGCTCGCCCTGGGCGCCACCGCGGGTCACGCCGCCGAATTTCTGCTGACCGACTCCCAGCAAGGGCTGGATGTGGGTGACTGGAAGATCACCAGCGAGAAGCTCGGCATCAAGAGCCCGGTTCCCTTCACCATCGAGAAGAAACGCCTGCACGGCGGCCGCCAGGAAGGGGTGGATCTGCTCATCGTCGACAACGGCGTCATGAAGATCACCCTGGTGCCGACCCGCGGCATGGGGATCAAGGAGGTCAAGGCGGCGGATCTGCGCCTCGGCTGGGATTCACCGGTCAAGGAGGTGGTCAATCCCGCCTTCATCGATCTCGAGAGCCGTGGCGGCCTCGGCTGGCTCGACGGCTTCAACGAGATGCTGGTGCGCTGCGGCTACGAGTGGACGGGTCATCCCGGAGTGGATGACGACGGCCGCCTCAAGAGCCTGCATGGCCGGGTGCAGAACATTCCCGCCTCCGTGGTCAGCGTGACCGTGGACGAAGAGCCGCCCTATGCCATCCACGTGCTGGGCCGGGTGGACGAGCGCACCTTCAAGATGAGCGAACTGGTCACCTGGACCCAGCTGAGCGTGGTGCCCGGTCAGGCGGAGTTTGCCCTGCAGGACAAGCTGACCAACCACGCGGACTACGAGAACGAGTACCAGATCATCTATCACGGCAACTTCGGGGCCCCCATTCTGGAGGAGGGGGCCAGGGTGAGCACGCCGGTGAAGCAGATCTCCCCGTTCAATGACTACGCGAAGGCCGGACTCAAGGGCTGGCAAACCTATCTGGGGCCCACCAAGGGCTTCGACGAGATGGTGTTCAACCTGGTGCCCTACAGCGACGCCGACGGCAATACCCTGGCAGTGCTGAACAACCGGGCCGGCAACGCCGGAGTGGCGGTGGGCTACAACACCCGACAGCTGCCGGTGCTGACCCTGTGGAAGAACACCGACACCCGGGCCCAGGGCTATGTGACCGGCATCGAACCCGGTACCAGCTATGCCTACAGCACCAAGTACCAGCGCCCGCTCGGGCTGGTCCCCAAGATCCAGCCGGGGGAGACCAAGACCTTCGATCTGACCTATCGCCTGCTGCAAAATGCCGACGAGGTGAAGCAGGCCCTGGCCCAGGTGGAGAAGATCCAGGACGGTCGGGCCACCGAGCTGCGCGAGCAACCCCTGGTCAAGCTGCCATAAGGGAGAGACGCCCAGCAAAAAGCCGCTCCATGAGCGGCTTTTTCATATCAGGCCCGTCGATCAGACGTGGCTGTACATGGCTTCTATCTCGCGCTGGTACTTGGCCTCGATGATCTTGCGGCGCAGCTTCATGGTGGGGGTGATCTCCCCGAGCTCCATGGAGAAGGCGCTCGGCAGCAGAGTGAACTTCTTCACCTGCTCGAACTTGGCCAGCTCTTTTTGCAGATCCTGAATGCGGGCTTCGAAGAACTCCATCACCCGGGAGTGGCGCAGCAGCTCGGTCTTGCACTGGTACTGCAGGTTGATGGAGCGGGCGTACTCCTCCAGGGACTCGAAGCAGGGCACGATGAGCGCCGACACGAAGTGGCGGGCATCGGCGACGATGGCAATCTGCTCGATGAAGCGATCCTTGCCGAGGGTCCCCTCGACCAGTTGCGGCGCCACGTACTTGCCGTTGGAGGTCTTCATCAGCTCCTTCAAGCGCTCGGTGAAGTAGATGTTGCCCTCGTCATCCAGCTCGCCTGCATCGCCGGTGCGCAGGAAGCCATCCTCGGTCATCACCTCGGCGGTGGCCTCCGGCTTGTTGTAGTAGCCACGCATCACGGTGGGGGCGCGCACCAGCAGTTCGTTGTTCTCGCCGAGTTTCACCTCGATGCCGTTTAGCGCCGTGCCGATGGAGCCCAGCCTGAACTGGGTGTCTTCATAGCAGCAGACGGTGGCGGTGGTCTCGGTCATGCCGTAGCCGTACTTGAGGTTGAGCCCCATGGCCTGGAAGAAGAGATTCACCTCGTCCGCGAGACGGGCGCCCGCCACCGGCAGGAAGCGGGTGCGACCGCCGAAACGGGCGCGCAGCTTGCGAAACACCAGGCGCTCGGCAAGCCAGAGCTGGCCATAGAGCAGGGGAGAGGCGGACTTGCCCGCCTGACGGGTGGCGACCATCTGTTTGCCCACCCGGGTGGCCCAGCCGAACAGGGCGCGGCGCAGGCGCGGAGCCTGGGCGACCTTGGCCTGGATCATGGCGTAGGCCTTCTCGTAGAGGCGGGGCACGGCGCACATCACGGTGGGCTTCACCTCGCCGATGACATCCATCACCTTCTGCGGGTCGCGAATGTAGACGTTCTCGGCGCCGCAATAGAGCACGTAGTAGCTCCAGGCACGCTCGAACACATGACTCAGCGGCAGCATGCAGAGGGAGACATCCTGCTCGCTGAGGTCGAGGCGAGCGTCATGCATCTCGAAGCAGGCGGCCATGTTGGCGAAATCGAGCATGACCCCCTTGGGTTCGCCCGTGGTGCCCGAGGTGTAGATGAGGGTCAGCAGGTCGTCCATGCGGTAGTGGCGCTCGCGCTCGCGCAGCACCAGCTCGCTGGGTTGGTGGTTGCCGGAGACGAGGAAGGTCTGGAAGTGGCTGGCCGAGGCGCAGCCGCGCAGATCGACGGTGCCGTCCAGGGCGACGATGTGGCTTATCTCGCCGCTGTCGATGAGGTGCAGCGCCTGATCGAACTGGGGCTGCTCCCCCACGAACAGCATCCTGATGCCGGCATCCTTGACGATGTAGCGCAGCTGATCGAGGGTGCTGGTGGGGTAGATGGGCACGCTGACGCCACGGGCGGCCAGGATGCCGAGGTCGGCCTGGGTCCACTCGGGCATGTTGCGGGCATAGATGCCGACCATCTCGCCGGGCTGGTGGCCCGCCCGGATCAGGCCTTGGGCGCAATAATCCATGGCCTGACCCAGGGTTCGCCAGCCGATGGCGCGCCACTGGCCATCCTGCTGGACGCGCAGGGCGGCCTTGTTGCCAAGGCGGGCAATACGCTCACGCATCACTCTAACCAGATGAAACTGCGACATCTCACGCATCCTCAAGTAACAGTTGTGCGCCCGCAGGGGCACCAAAATCGGGGCTGGAGTTTAAACTCTAACATTACAGCTTACAAGTGTGCGCCATTTGTCCTGGATCACAAAGTCGTCAACCAGATGAGAGTGAGGCATGATAGGGGGCAGGGATCGGATTCATTCAGGGAGTTGCACCATGAATATCGGGATCAAGAGCCTGTTCACCGGCGTGTTGCTGCTGTTGGCGGGGGCAGGCGCCCTCTGGTATCTGCTGGGGGGCGCGGGGGAGCAGGAGAATCCCTGGCTGAGTGGCGCCGAGGGCTATGAGCAGGCGCAGCGGCTGGCGCTGAGGGAAGGATACCCCTTGCTCTACGTGATCGAGCGCGCCAAGTGCCGACGCTGCAAGGCGCTGAATACCAGGCTGTGGCGTGCCCCCGAGATGCAATCCGCCCTGGCGGGGCTGGTGAAGGTGCGACTCAACCCGGATGCGGGGGATGGCAGCGAGCACATTCTGCGCCGCTTCCCCCAGGTTGCGACGGCCCCTGGCATCTATGTCCAGCGACCGGGTGAGCCGCTTCGCCCCATCAAGATCGCGGTGGATATCGAACAGATCTGGATGCCCGGCGTCACCTATGGTCGCGGCTTCTTCATGCCCCTCTCGGGAGCCGCCTTCGAGGCCGTGCTGAGGGTGACCCTGAGCCTGGAAGACCCCTCCATCGACAACGCGCCCCTGCCCTGAGGGGGGAAGCGAAGCGGGGGAGTCTGGGAGGTCAGAGGGGGGCGTCCGCTGACGGCGGTCTGCTGCGGGTTGTCAGCCGAAGTCGAACAGACGGGACATCAGCACGGCATCCTCCCTCTCCTGCCCGGTGCCATAGTAGTCGGCGCGGCGGCAATATTCGGCAAACCCCTCGCTCTCGTAGAGGTTGATGGCGGTGCGGTTGCCGGCCCTGACCTCCAGGAACCAGGCCTCGGCCTTGCCGGCCTTGCTGCGGGCCAGGTACTCCCTGAGCAGCGCCCGCCCCAGCCCCTTGCCCTGAAAGTCGGGGTGTACGCAGATGTTCATCAGGGAGCTGTCTCCCGCCACCAGATTCGAGATGTAGAAACCGGCCGGTCGTCCGTCCACCAGCATCAGGCCGTTGAGATAGCGCGGCCCGAAGCAGGAGAGCAGGTTGGCCTGGCTCCAGGGCTCCTGGTGGGCGGCCTGCTCGATGGGGTAGATGGCTTCGAAGTCCGATTCGAGCAGGGGGCGAAAGTGGGGCAAGAGGTCAGACATGGTCACTCCGGACGGGATTCAGGCTTGCGATGGACACCATGGCCGTGCCATGGTCGTGAGCATCAAGGGGTGTGGCGCTGCCGGCACTGCTGCCAGAGGGCGCGCTTGTGCGCCCCATCGGGCTTGAGCGGGCAGACCAGGGCATCGGGCCAGCGAGGGTCCGGCGCCGTCAGCCAGAGCAGGGGCGAAGTGGCCCCCGCGGGCAGGGAAGGCATCTCGGACAGCAGGGAGACCTCGTCGGTGCCAAGGCCGAGCCAGCGGCAGATGTCCCCGAGCAGGGAGGGCGCGGGCAGTGTCTCTGCCAGCAGCCAGAGCTTGCCGGTCGGCAGAGGGGCAGTCTCCTGCGGGGCCAGCACCTCGTCGGCGGGCGTGTTTGCCGGCTGCGCGGCGCCGTCGAGGTTGGTGCCTCCCGCCAGGAGTCGGCCTCTTTGTTGCCAGAGGGGGATGCCCATGCGGGCCAGGATGCGCTGGCGCAGCGGGTCCAGCAGGGGATCTTGCATGGCGAAGGCTCACTCTTGATCTGCGTTGGGGTAAATAATGATGCGCAGAGTACACTCTCGCGGGATTTGCTGCACCCCGGACGTGCGCTTTTCGCCCTGTGGCGATGGCAAACGAGCGCCTCCCCGGGGGCAGAGATGACAGACAATGAGAGTGGGGCGGGGCCAGAGGCCGGACCCCGTCACCACGGATGACCTATCAGCTTCGGAACTGTGCCTATGCCGCCTTTAGCCCAGAATACTGTTCGTGCCACCCCCATTCATGAGCGCCTGCCACGGCTCCTCTCCGCCCTTGGTGAGGGACTGTATGAGCGCCAGGATGCCCTGCGGCTCGGCCTGCTGGCGGCCCTGAGTGGCGAGAGCGTCTTTCTGCTGGGCCCCCCGGGCATCGCCAAGAGCCTGATCGCGCGGCGCCTCAAGCTGGCGTTTCAGGATGCCCGCCATTTCGAATACCTGATGACCCGTTTCAGTACGCCGGAGGAGGTGTTCGGCCCCCTCTCCATCCAGGCGCTCAAGGAGGATGGCAAGTACCTGCGGTTGACCAGCGGCTACCTGCCGGAGGCCGAGGTGGTCTTCCTCGACGAGATCTGGAAGGCGGGCCCCGCCATCCTCAACACCCTGCTCACCGCCATCAACGAGCGGCAGTTTCGCAACGGCGACAGCCAGCACCCCATTCCCATGCGGCTGCTGGTCACCGCCTCGAACGAGCTGCCTGCCCCGGACAGCGGGCTGGAGGCGCTCTACGACCGTATGCTGGTGCGGGTCTGGATGGACAGGGTGCAGGAGAAATCCAACTTCCAGGCCATGCTGGCGAGCGATGGCCAATCCCATCAGAACCTGACCCCGGCGGTGCAGATTCGGGGGGAAGAGTACGACGCCTGGCAAGATGCCATCGAGCAGGTGCGCCTGCCGGACGCCTGTTTCGAACTCATCTATCAGCTGCGCCAGCAGCTCGACAGCCAGCTCGGGCACGGCTGCTATGTCTCGGATCGGCGCTGGAAGAAGGCCGTGCGGCTCATCAAGGCGAGCGCCTTCTTCAATGGCCGCGACGAGGTGGCGCCCCTGGATCTGCTGCTGTTCAAGGATTGCCTCTGGCACGACGAGGCTTCCCGCACCGCGCTGCTGGAGATGATCGGCGAGTTTTCCCGCCTCTACGGCTACCAGCAACTGGCGCTGACCCGGGAGCTGCTCTCCTTGCGCGAGCAGTTCAAGCAGTTGCAGGGGGCGGTCGCCTTGCGCATCGGCTGCAAGGCGGTCAAGCGCAAGCAGTGGTTCGGCCGTCGCGCCCGCGGCACCGAACTGCCGCTGGCCAACGCCAGGCCGTTCGGCAAGCTGGTGCACTTCCAGCTGCTCACTCCGGCGCCCCTGGATGGCAGCGATCCCGAGCGCCTCACCGGCACCCTCACCTTCGATCGCACCCTGCTCTCTCACTGGCACCCCACCGGGGAGGCGCTGGTGGGCTGGCCTCTCGGCAACCCCAAGGAGGGGCACTACGAGCTGGTGCTGGACGAGCAGTTGCGGCTGCACGTGCTGGATATCCAGCGCCAGCCCGTGCCCTTGATGCTGGTGGAGCGCACCCCCATCCCCGAGGTGGTGATGGCCCCCTGGCTGTCGGCCCTGGACGACCTGACGGGCCAGGTGAACCGGGTGCTGCAAAACCTCAAGGGCCAGCGCAACCTGTTCGACCGTCACCAGCCCCATCTGTTCGTGGGGGACAACTGGTTGCGTCAGGTGGAGGACAGCTTCTTCGTGCTGAGCCGGGACCTGGAGCGGCTGGGGGCCGAGCTGCAGCAGTGGCGGGATCGTCTGCCTCTTCTCGATGCTCAGGGGTGACGTCGCGCCTGACGTGGGATTGGTGAAATAAACAGGATGAAAAACATGTTTCGTCAGCATGATACTCCATCACATCTCAACGTCCGGGGTGGCCCATGCTAGAGATCGGCATGATGGACCTGGGGCTGCTCATGGGGGAGGGGGAACTGGCGGGGGAGATGGCGCTGCTGCTTGCCTCCACCCCCAAGATCTCCGAGTTCCTCAAGCGCTCGCCCCTGCAGGGCAAGCTGCTCAGAAAGCGCATCCAGACCTGGAGCGAACAGCTTGGGGAGGAGATGCGTCACAAGCCGGTGCCGGTGGCCCTCGAGCGGGAATACCTGCTCTATCAGGCCCACCGGCAACTGCCCCTGCCGGAGCTGGTGGGGCGACTGCCCGCCTTGCTGGAAGCCCTTGAGCAGCACAGCCCCTTTGCGGGGGATGCCCGCAGCCTGGTGCGCCAGATAGTGGCTCAGCCCACCGAGGGGCTGCGCCAGCTCTTCATCGAGAAGTGGCGTGCCAGCCTGGTGGGCAGCCTGTTGCAGTTGCAGCAGCAGATAGCGGAGGCGGAGCGGGAGAAGCAGCGCCAGGAGATAGAGGATCAACTGCTGGCCAACCGGACCCTGGCCGATGCCCTGGATCCGCACCAGATCTCCGCCGGGGGGCTCTGGGATCTGGCCCAGGGGAGCTGGCACAAGCGCAGCCTGGCGCTGGTGAAGCAGTACGCCCGCATGTTGCAGCAGGAGCCTCTGCTCGCGGAGATCGCCGCCCTGCTTGGGCGCAGCGAGCGGGAGCGGCGCAGCGAGGACAGGACGCTGCCGCCGGTGCCTGTGCACGAGCTGGAGGAGGTGCAAAGTGACGATGTGCCCGACGATCTGGTGGGGGTGCACCCGGCCAGCGATCTGATGCGCCTCCTGCCGAGCGAGGCGGTGATGCTGGCGCTGCCGGAGCTGGAGCTGGAGTTCTATCGCCGTTATCTGGAGCGGCGCCTGCTGAGCTACCAGTCGCGGGGCACCCTGCCGCGCCAGCGTCTGATGCTGCGCTCCCCCGAGCAGGGAGGGCAGGAGGTGCAGCCGCGTGGCCCTTTCATCGTCTGCGTCGATACGTCAGGTTCCATGGGGGGCTATCCGGAGGAGTGCGCCAAGGCGCTTTTTCTCGCCCTGCTCAAGGGGGCGATGGAGGAGAAGCGGGGCTGCTATCTGATGCTCTTCTCCACCGAGGTAGCGACCCTGGAGATCACCGCCGACACCGGGCTTGAGAAGGCGGAGCGCTTTCTCTCCATGAGTTTTCACGGGGGGACCGATCTGGTGCCCTGCCTGGAGCAGGCCCTGACCCAGCTCGAACAACCCGCCTTTGCCAAGGCCGACGTGCTGGTGATCTCCGACTTCATCGCCCAGAACCTGCCCCACCCCCTGCTCGAGCGGATGAACCGGCGACGGGCGCAGCAGACACGCTTCCATGCGGTCGCCATGTCCCGTCACGCCAAGGCGGCCATTTTGCGGGTGTTCGACAACAGCTGGCTGCTCGATTGCGGCCTGCGTGGACGACTGCTGCGGCGCTGGCAGCGCCATTGAGGGTGCTCAGGCTCAGAGAGTGGGCCTGTGGTAGAGGCCCCGTTCGTTGACCTGCTCCTGATCCAGCAGCGGCTGACCGCTTGGCTGGGCAATATAAAAACCCCGCTTGCCGCTGCGCTTGACCCTGTACATGGCCTGATCCGCCCGGGCCAGCGCCGCGCCGAAATCGTCCTGGGGCCGGATGGCCGCAATTCCCATGCTCAGCCCCACCGAGGCGTCCCCGTTGGGCAGCTCGAAGGGGGTGGCGATGGCATCGATGCACTGGCGGGCGAGGTGGCTGGTGCGGGGATCGTCGCACGCCCAGGGCAGCAGCAGCACGAACTCGTCCCCGCCGATGCGCCCCAGCCGTACCTCCTCGCCGCAGCAGTGGCGAAGGCGCTGGGCAAGGGAGACCAGCAGTTCGTCACCTGCCCGGTGGCCCAGGTTGTCGTTCACCAGCTTGAAGTCATCGAGATCGATGAAACAGATGGCCTGGTACTCCCCGGGAAAGTGGCGGTGCAGCGCGGTGCGGTTGAACAGGCCGGTGAGGGGATCCCGGTGGGCAAGCTGGGCGAGCTGCTGCTCGTACTCCTTCTCGTGGGTGATGTCGATGTGGGTGCCCATCACCCGGACGGGGTTGCCCTGATCATCCCGCTCCACCACCCGGCCCCGGTCCAGCACCCAGGTGGTCTTGCCATCCTTGGCGATCATGCGGTGCATCGCCTGATAAAACGGGCTCTTGCCCTCCAGATGGTCGAAGAAGGCCTGCAGCACCTGCTCCCTGTCCTCCGGGTGCAGGTGGGCGCGCCAGACGTCGAAGTGGGCCGACAGCTCCTTGGGCTGGTAACCGAGCATGGAGCCCCAGCGCCGGTTGAAGATGATGAGTTTGCCGGTGGGCACATGGTTCTGCCAGATGCACAGGCCGGTGCCATCCATGGCTGCGTCCAGCTTCTCCCGCGCGTCATCCGCGATGCGTTTGAGACGCTCGTTCTCCAGCAACAACCTGTCGTAAGCCTCCCTCAGCTCCTCGTAGGTCATTCCTCATCCCTTCCCCTGTTCGAAAGCATATATAGTCGATGCACTCTCTCCTTCTGTAAAGAAGGGATAGGGGAGGCTCTCGTTCGATATGAGGCGTTTTCTCACTCTCTGGCGGCTGTGCGCCCAGAGTCTGTGGGGATATGATGACAGCGGTGAGCGCGGCGTCCGGCCAGTGAAGAGGAGAAAATGTCCGCATGAAGATCCTGATGGGAGGTGGTCTGTTGCTGGGGGTTGCCCTGGCCCAGGCGACGCCACTGGCTGGGTACGAGTTGCAACTGGCGTTGCAGCGACTGGAAGAGTCGACGATGCCGGTGCAGGTGTTTCGCGAGCGCGTCGCCGCCCTGATTGCCGGACAGGCACACTATCCGCCCGAGGTGCAGGGCCGCCTTGCCCGGCTGCAGTGCTGGGCCCAGCCGAGTGAACGGGACGAGGAGTTTCGTCGCGCGGTGGCGTTTGCCGAGCAGGGGCTGGCGCAGGCCCGTGCCCGCAAGGACAGGGTCACCGAGGTGGGGTTGCTCGCCTGCCGCGGGTATCACCGGCAACTGCTCGGCAACATGGCCGGGGCCGGGGAGGATTACGACGCCGCCCTGACCCTGGCTCGCCGACTCGGGGATGAGCGTCAGCGTGCCGACATCCTGAGCCTGCGGGGGGAGATGTACTCCTACCAGGGGGAGCTGGCGGAGGGGCTGATGGATCTCATCGATGCCCACCAGCGATACGAGGCGCTCGGGCTGGAGGCCAAGGGGCGCGAGGTGCTCGCCAATATTGCCAATGCCTATCGCAGGATGGGGCTCTATGAGCGGGCCGAGAGCTATTTCAAGGAGCTGGAGCACGACTACCGGCAGCTCGGGGTCGAGGAGTACCTGGTGGACATTCACAGCCAGCAGGGGCTCCTCTACATCGACACCGAAGAGTACGACAAGGCGCTGCCCCTGATGGCGGAAGCGGAGCGTTACTATCTGGGGTCAAACCAGGAAGGGGTCCTGGCCTGGAGCCGGATCGAGCTGGCCACCATCCTGCAGAAACAGGGCAAGCCGGACCAGGCCATGACCAAGCTCGATCAGGCGGCAGCCTCCCTTCATCAGGGGGAGGGGGCGGACAGCGTCACCCTGGGCCACTGGCACCTCGTCATGGCCGAGGTCCTCGAGGCCCTGAACCGACCCGGCGAGGCCCTGAACCGACCCGGCGAGGCGCTGCGGCACCTTGACGAGGCCGAGCCCATCTTTACCCGGGAGCAGAACCTGCGCTTCCTAGCCCGGGTGCATGAGACACGGGCCCGGGTGCTGGAGCGTCAGGGGCATATCCAGTCGGCCCTCACCAGCCTCAAGACCTATGTCGAGACCCGCCAGGCCCTCGAGCTCAGATTGCGGGAACAGCGCTCCTTGCAGATGCGTTTCGAGTTCGATCTCGCCCGCAAGGAGCTGGAAAACCAGACCCTCAGGTCCCAGCAGCAGTTGCAGGCGGAGAAACTCAAGCAGTTGCAGGAGCGGCGCTACTGGCAATACCTGGTGGTGGCCCTGCTGCTGGTGGTGATGGGTACCCTGGTGGTGCATCAGCGCGGGCGCACCCGCAAGATGCAGCGCCTCGCCATGACGGACGAACTGACCGGCATCCACAACCGGCGCCAGATCCAGGCCAAGGGGCGCAAATGGTTCACCCAGGCGCGGGAGGAGGGCAAACCCCTGTGCGTGCTGCTGCTGGATGTGGATCACTTCAAGAAGGTGAACGACCAGCTGGGCCA
This sequence comes from Aeromonas sp. S19(2024), assembly GCF_041402625.1. Taxonomy (NCBI): domain Bacteria; kingdom Pseudomonadati; phylum Pseudomonadota; class Gammaproteobacteria; order Aeromonadales; family Aeromonadaceae; genus Aeromonas; species Aeromonas sp. S19(2024). Next base: position 38,366 of record NZ_JBGLQU010000009.1, on the reverse strand, counting down.
CCACGTGGGTGACAGGGTGCTCACCGCCGTGGCCCAGTGCATCGAGGAGCAGTTGCGCAGCCTCGACAGGGTGGGGCGCAACGGCGGCGAGGAGTTTCTGGTGCTGCTGCCGGATACCCTCCTGAACGAGGCCGTCGAGGTGGCGGAGCGGATCCGCCAGGCCGTCGCCCGTCTCGAGATTGAGGGGGTGCCTGCGAATCACCCCATCCGCATCAGCATCGGCTGCGCCCAGTACAAACCCGAGGATGACAACCTGGGCGAGCTGGTGCGCCGGGCCGACGAGGCCATGTACGAGGCCAAGCTGGCGGGGCGCAACCGGGTGATGACGGCCCGGTGAGGCCGACCCCGGGCCCCCGTGATAGCGGGCTGGGTATTTTTCACTCGCGCGGGTATAATGCCGCGCAATTTTGCTTTGATCCGGGGCCAGACCCATGTAATGCAACGCGCTTCTCCTGTCTCCACCGGCGGTCACTGACCCGCCCGCGTGGTGTCGTTGTCTGCATGGGCGCCCTGATTCCAAGGTGCTGTCCCGCATTTTTCCCACGGTGGCTCCAGGCCGCCGCTCAATAGAAGAACGTCGAATTATGTCAGCTGAATTTCTGAGTGAAGTCTCCAAGAGACGCACTTTTGCGATCATCTCGCACCCGGATGCGGGTAAAACCACCATCACCGAAAAGGTCCTGCTGTTCGGACAGGCCATTCAGCGCGCCGGTACCGTCAAGGGCCGTGGCTCGGGCCAGCACGCCAAATCCGACTGGATGGAGATGGAGAAGCAGCGCGGTATCTCCATCACCACTTCCGTGATGCAGTTTCCCTACGCCGACTGCCTGGTCAACCTGCTCGACACCCCGGGTCACGAGGACTTCTCCGAAGATACCTACCGTACCCTCACGGCGGTCGACTGCTGCCTGATGGTCATCGACGCCGCCAAGGGTGTTGAAGACCGGACCCGCAAGCTGATGGAAGTGACCCGGCTGCGCGACACCCCCATCCTCACCTTCATGAACAAGCTGGACCGCGAAGTGCGCGACCCGATGGAGGTCATGGACGAGGTGGAGCGCGAGCTCAACATCATGTGCGCCCCCATCACCTGGCCCATCGGCTGTGGCAAATCTTTCAAGGGGGTCTATCACCTCTACAAGGACGAGACCTACCTGTATCAGAGCGGTCAGGGCCACACCATCCAGGAGAAGCGGGTGGTCAAGGGGTTGAACAACCCCGAGCTGGATGCCGCCATCGGCGACGATCTGGCGGCCCAGCTGCGTGGCGAGCTGGAGCTGGTGCAGGGCGCCTCTCCCGAGTTCGATCACGATGCCTTCATCGCCGGCGAGATGACCCCGGTCTTCTTCGGGACCGCCCTCGGCAACTTCGGCGTCGACCACATGCTGGACGGCCTGACCGACTGGGCGCCTGCCCCCATGCCGCGCAAGGCCGAGAGCCGCGAAGTGGTGGCGACCGAGGAGAAGTTCTCCGGTTTCGTGTTCAAGATCCAGGCGAACATGGACCCGAAACACCGCGACCGTATCGCCTTTATGCGTATCGTGTCAGGTACTTACAGCAAGGGCATGAAGATGCGCCACGTGCGCATCGGCAAGGACGTGAACATCTCCGACGCCGTCACCTTCATGGCCGGTGACCGTGAACAGGCGGTCGAGGCCTGTGCCGGCGACATCATCGGTCTGCACAACCACGGCACCATCCAGATCGGCGACACCTTCACCCAGGGGGAGGATCTCAAGTTCACCGGCATCCCGAACTTCGCACCGGAACTGTTCCGCCGCATCCGCCTGCGTGACCCCCTCAAGCAGAAGCAACTGCTCAAGGGGCTGGTGCAGCTCTCCGAAGAGGGGGCGGTGCAGGTGTTCCGTCCGCTCATCAGCAACGACCTCATCGTCGGTGCGGTCGGTGTGCTGCAGTTCGACGTGGTGGTTTCTCGTCTGAAGAGCGAGTACAACGTCGAGGCCATCTACGAGGCGGTCAACGTCGCCACCGCCCGCTGGGTGGAAGGGACCGACGTCAAGAAGTTCGAGGAGTTCAAGCGCAAGAACGAGGTCAACCTGGCCCTCGATGGGGGTGACAACCTCACCTACATCGCGCCGACCATGGTCAACCTGCGCCTGGCCCAGGAGCGTCACCCGGACGTTCACTTCCGCCAGACCCGCGAACACTGATCACCCTGCCCGCACCCAGCGGGTGGCTGATGACCAGAGAGACCCCGCTTCGGCGGGGTTTTTTGTTATGGGGCGTTTCATTGGAAGGGGCGGCGATCCCCATCCGGGGCTTGATGGTTGAATGAAGATTCATGATAAGTGATTTAAATTTCACCCATGGAGAGAGACATGTCCGTCACCCAACCCGTAGAGGCGCAGTTTGCCGCCTACAATGCCCACGATCTCGATGCCTTCGTGGCCTGCTTTGCCCCGGATTTCAAAGGCTATCGCATGCCGACCGAGACGCCGAGCACAGTCGGCAAGGGGGCGCTGCGGGCCTTCTATGCGGAGCACAGATTCAACAACCCGCTGCTCAAGGCCGAGCTGCTGTCACGCACCGTCTTGGGCAACAAGGTGTTTGATCACGAGCTGATCCATGGCCTTTCCCCCGAGCCCATCGAAAGCGTGGCGGTGTTCGAGGTGAAGGAGGGTCTTATCCAGACCGCCTGGTTCTATTTCCCTTCCTGAGCGCCGCGACACGGGCCTGCCGGCGACAAAGCTGGTATAAGAGAAAGTTCCCTGCGGGCATCCCCTGGTCTGCCCGCGTCTGGACAATAACAAGGAGTACACCATGCTTGGACGCATCACCCACCTCTTCCCACTTTGGGCCCTGCTGTTTTCCCTGCTGGCCTACTGGCAGCCCGAGCCCTTCGTCGGCCTCAAGGGCCAGATAGTGCCGCTGCTGACCATCATCATGCTGGCCATGGGGCTGACCCTCAAACCCCAGAACTTCCTCGACGTGGTGCGCAACAAGAAGGCCATCGGCCTTGGGCTGGTATTGCAGTTCAGCGTGATGCCGCTGGCCGCCCTGCTGGTCAGCCTGTTGCTGGGTTTTGATGCCGAGCTGACCGTGGGCATGGTGCTGGTGGGCAGCGTCGCCGGTGGCACCTCTTCCAACGTGATGTGCTATCTGGCCAAGGGCGATGTGGCTCTCTCCATCACCATGACAGCTCTCTCCACCCTGCTCGGGGTGCTCGTCACCCCCCTGCTGGTGCAGCTGCTGGCTGGCAAGAGCGTCGACGTGCCGGTGCTGGACATGCTGCTGAGCCTGGTGAAGATAGTGCTGATCCCCGTGGTGTTCGGGGTGGTTGCCAATGTCTTCCTCCACTCCCTGACGGCACGTATCGAGCCCGTGCTGCCGCTCGTCTCCATGGCCGCCATCGTCATGATCATCGCCATCGTGGTCGCCCTCAACGCAGGGCAGTTCGCCAGCATCGGCCCCATCGTGGCGCTGGCGGTGATCCTGCACAACGGCATCGGCATTGCGGCGGGCTACTGGGTCAGTCGCTGGCTGGGCTTTGAGGAGCGGATCTGCCGCACCGTGGCCTTCGAAGTGGGGTTGCAGAATTCTGGCCTAGCCACGGCGCTGGCCATGAAATTCTTCACTCCCGCCTCGGCCATGGCTGGCACCCTCTTCTCGGTCTGGCACAACCTGTCCGGCTCGCTGCTGGCCGGGGTCTGGGCCAAGCGACCGCTTTCCCGGCCTGCTGGGACCCTGGAGCAGCGCGCTGGCTGATCAGGGGGCGACAGATGAAACAACAAGGGGCCATGGGCCCCTTGTTGTTGTTTGAGCTAGTCGAGCGCCAGCACCATGCAGATCTCGCAGGCGTCGTGGCCCGTGCAGCCAAGGGGCCCCGGCAGGTGTTCGAAGCCCAGGGATTCATAGAGGGCGGTGGCTTCCCGCAGCACGGCGGTGGTCTCCAGATAGCAGCGCTGGTAACCCAGGGCGCGGGCCTCGGCCAGCGCCTGCAAGACCAGCCGCCGTCCCAGCCCCAGCCCCCGCAGGGCGGGCAGGAAGTACATCTTCTGCAGCTCGCACACATCCGGTGCCCCCGCCAGCGGCGCTATGCCGCCCCCGCCAAGAATGGTGCCGTCCGGCCCCTCAATCACCCAGTAGCGGCTGCGCTCCCCCTGATAGGTCTCGTGGAGAAAATCGAGGTTGGGATCCGCCACCCCGTACCCCTTGTCGGCGGTGAGGCCGTATTCGGCGGAGACGGAGCGCACCACGGCGGCGATCCGGGGATTGTCGGCTGGGGTGATGGGGCGGATGACGAACCCCTGTTGGCGGCGGGCGCGGGAGAGGGCGCTGCGATAGAGCCGCATGCCCTCCCAGATCTGCTCGCACTCGGCGGGGGAGAGCTGGACCAGGGCCCCCGCCATGGTCTCGTCCATCTGCCGGTGCAGCTCCTCAAGCTGTGCCTTGCCCGGCGCGGTGAGGCTCGCCTCCTTGCTGCGCCCGTCCGAGGGGTGGGGTTGCCAGGCGATAAGCTCCCGTTCGGCGAGGCGGGCCAGGGGGCGGCTGGCGTTGGACTTGTCGATGCGAAGGCGCTCGGCAAGCTGCTGGTTGGTGGCGGGACCGTTCTCCAGCTCGATGAGCAGGTGGGCCTCCAGGGGGCTCAGGGCCAGCGAGCCGCACTGCTGGGAGAGCATGCCGAGTTCGCGTACCAGTTCCCTCGACAGGGCGCGCAGGGGGCGGGGATCCATGGGGTTGTCTCCTTGTGGTGGCATTTGGTTGTTATGCGCAACCAATACCATCTTTTGGTTGTTGATGACAACCATTTACGTGAAAAAGGGCGAAAGACAGGCAGAAAAAAGGGCCCGGGAGAGGGCCCAAACATTGGAAACCCGCGCGGGGGCGCGGATCCCATCCTTGGTCAGGCAAGGCGCCGGCGAGGGTTAGACCAGTTCCGCCAGCATGGTGTCGGCATAGGGCACCAGGGCGTCGCCCTGTTTCACCTTGGCGAGGTAGTCCGGGTTGGCGATGAGGGGGCGACCGATGGCGACGAGGTCGAAGCGGTCCGCCTCGATGGCCTCGAGCGCGGTCTCGGCGCTGTAGTTGCCCACCCCCACCAGGTGGCCGTCGTAGCGGGCACGCAGGTAGTCGGAGGCGCGGCCGTCCAGGTAGTCGAAGGTGAGGCTGTCATCGAAGATACCCAGGTGCAGATAGGCCAGAGTACGCTGGTTCAGCTCGGCCAGCAGGTGGTCGAACACGGCGCGATCCCGGGCATCCCCCTCCAGGTGCACATAGGCGCCGGGGGAGAGACGAAGGCCGGTGCGATCCCCGCCAATGCGGGCGGCGATGGCATCCACCACCTCCAGCGCGAAGCGGCTCATGTTCTCGGGGCTGCCGCCGTAGTTGTCGGTGCGCAGGTTGCTGGCGTGGTGCAGGAACTGATCGATGAGGTAGCCGTTGGCACCGTGGATCTCCACCCCGTCAAAGCCCGCCTCGATGGCGTTGGCGGCGGCCTGGGCGTAATCCTCGACCAGCTGGGCGATTTCGCTCCCGGTCAGGGCGCGGGGTACCTGATAGACCAGCTCGCGCATGCGCGGCACCGTGCCCTCATGGGCGATGGCGGAGGGGGCCAGCACTTCGGCGTGGTGGAAGAAGGGGTGGGAGAGACGGCCCACGTGCCACAGCTGGGCGAAGATCTTGCCACCGTTGGCATGCACGGCGCTGGTCACTTTCTTCCAGCCGGCGATCTGTTCGGCGCTGTAGAGCCCCGGAGTATTGGGGTAGCCCTGCCCGTCCGGACGGATGATGGTGGCTTCGGAGATGATGAGGCCGATGTCGGCGCGGCGGCCGTAGTAGGCGGCCATCTGTTCGGTGGGCACCAGACCCGGGCCCGCCATGCAGCGGGTGAGGGGGGCCATCATGAAACGGTTCGCGAGGGTGAGGGTGTCGTTGAGGCGATAGGGCTGAAACAGGGTATTCATGATCGTCTGTCCTGAGGGAGTGATTCTTGAACGGGCATTCAAGACGTTTTTTGGTTTGTGTGCAAGTATTTTTTGAGCAAGCATTCAACATGGATTGACGGGGGAGGCTGGGGTAAACTTGCCGCCCTGTTTTTTCCGTCCCGCGGGACCTTGCCACCGGAGACCCCATGCGCAGCGCCGAATACGATCGGGATGCCGTCTTGCGAAACGCCATGGAAGCCTTTCGCGCCAAAGGCTATGCCAAGACCACCATGCAGGAGCTGGTGGCCGCAACCGGCCTGCACCCCGGCAGCCTCTATGCCGCCTTTGGCAACAAGCGCGGCCTGCTGCTGGCGGCGGTCGATCACTATGTGGCAGAGAAGGGGGCCCTGCGCCGCCGCTGCCTGGCACAGCCCAGCCCGCTGGCGGGGCTGCACGCCTTCCTCGAGCAGGTGGTGGACGATGCCCTGCAGGGCTCCTGCCTGCTGACCCGCACCCTGATGGAGCTGGCGGAGCAGGACGAGGAGCTGCACCTTCGCTTCAAGGCCATCTACGGCGAGCTGGAACAGGATCTGGCCGGGCAGCTGGCCCTGGCAAAGGCGCAGGGCGAGCTGGCAAAAGAGGGGGACATCCCCACCCTGACCGCCTTCTTGCAGGTCCATATCCAGGGACTGGTCACCTTCGCCCAGTGTCACCCCGACCGCCCTCTGCTGGCCGGTGTCGTCGCCCGGATGATGAGCGCCCTGCGGGCGTGATGGCGAAGATGTAAACAACAAAGGCTCCCGCGGGAGCCTTTGTTGTTGCTGGGGATGCCCCTCGCAGCAGGGATTTTGCCCCCTTCTCCCGCTCATTTACAAAAGAATGGGAGAAGAGTTGGGGATGAGGGGGAGGGCTCTGCTCAGCGCAATGAGAGCCAAATATGGGCCAGTACGGCCTCCATCCGACTCAACACATCGTTATTCCACACCCTGATCACCCGAAAGCCTTGCTGATTGAGGTAGGCCGTTCTTGCGCCATCATGTTGCCGCCCTGCCGGTTCGTTGTGCTGCGATCCATCGACCTCGATGATCAACCTCTGCTCAAGCGAGATGAAATCGACAATGTAGGGCCCGATGGGCATCTGGCGACGGAATTTCACCCCGGCCAGACGGCGGTCGCGCAATTGCAGCCACAGCTTCTGTTCGGCAAGGGTGGCTTCTCGCCTCATGCGCTTGGCAAACGGATGGGTTCTCATGGTGCCTATCCAGAGCTGTTTGACCCTATTAGATATAGCCATTCCCCGGTCTGGTGACTGAGTGGGTTGCTTCCCCTCACCCTGGCCCTCTCCCAGAGGGAGAGGGGACAGATCGAGTGACAGTTGTCATCTTGTTGGTCATCTCGGGGCCATCGTGAACTGATGAACTGATGAACTGATGAACTGATGAACTGATGAATCGACAGGTCGATGTGCTGGTGGGATGTATTCCGCCCTAGCAGACAGGTTGTTTGCGATGCTGCCAGTGGCGCAGATCCGCTCCCTTCTCCCCTTGCGGGAGAAGGGTTGGGGATGAGGGGGGGAGTCACACGCCGTCGGGTTATTCAGGAGTCACCAGCTCTTTCATCAGATGCTTGAGCCACACCTGGGCCGGCTGCTGCGCATGCTGCTTTGGTATGCCAGCCGCAGCCGCTTAGCCCGGACTCACCAGGTCCTTCATCAATGCCTTCAACCAGATCAAGGCCGGTTGCTGGGCGTGGACCGGGTGCCAGACGCAGTTGAGGTGATAGTCCGGCACGTCGTCGGGCAGGGGCAGGCTTTTCAGCGGCCAGTGGCTGGCGAGCAGCTCGGCCACCATGCTGGGCAGTACCAAGAGGTGGTCGCTCTGGCTCACGATGGCGGCGGCGGACATATAGCTCTGGCTGTTGACCGAGATGGTGCGGCTATGGCCCAGGCTCTGCAAATAGCGGTCGAGGCTCGCCTCCGAGGTGCCGAGCGGCGAGTGGAACACATGGGGCATCTCGATTAGCTGGTCGAGGGTGATGCGCTCCTCCTCCAGCTCCAGGGTGGCGCGCACCAGCCCGGCCAGGGGTTCGGTGAGCCAGGTCTCCTTGCCCAGATACCCCGGCACCTGCATGTACTCGTCAAACCCCAGCACCAGGTCGATTTCGCCGCTCGCCAGCTCGGCTTCGGGCAGGGTATCGCGCAGGATGCGGATCTCGATGGTGACGCCCGGCGCCAGTTTCCTGAGGCGCTGGATAAGGGGCGGGATCAGCACGCACTCCACGTAATCCGTGGTGCAGAGCACGAAGCGGCGCTTCGACTGACGCGGCGCGAACTCGTCCTCCTCCCAGAGTTGCTGCTCCAGCAGCCGCAGCGCCTGCTGCACCCCCAGATGCAGGCGCTGGGCCCGGGGAGTCGGCAACATCCCCTGGGGCGTGCGCACCAGCAGCGGGTCGCCGAGAAAGGCCCGCAACCGGCCGAGGGAGTGGCTCATGGCGGGCTGGCTGATAAAGAGCGATTCGGCGGCGCGGGTCACGCTCCCTTGCGTCATCAGGGCGTCAAAGGCGAGCAGCAGATTGAGGTCGAGCTGGTGCAGTTTCATGGGGGGATTATTCGCCGTGTTTATGGGACAATTAATCCTATTCATTTGATGGATGGGCGCGCAACTTCTTACACTGCGACCCACTCTTATTTTTTCAGGGTTCCCAAGCAAATCGGGGGCCTCAATCCATGCAAGGAGCCTTGCGATGAGCATCAAGACCATGAATTCCACGCCGGCCACCGACGGCTTCACCATGCCCGCCGAGTGGGCTCACCAGCAGGCCGTCTGGATGATCTGGCCGTTCCGCCCGGACAACTGGCGGGAAGCTGGTCGCTTCGCCCAGGCCACCTTCGCCAAGGTGGCGGATGCCATCGGTGGCGCGACGCCGGTCTTTATGGGGGTGCCGGCCCAGTTTATGGAGCAGGCCCGTGGCATCATGCCCGCCCACGTTACCCTGGTCGAGATGGCCAGCGATGACTGCTGGGCCCGCGACACAGGTCCTACCATCGTCACCAACGCCGCAGGCGAGTGCCGTGGGGTGGACTGGGGCTTCAACGCCTGGGGCGGTCACAAGGGGGGTCTCTACTACCCGTGGAACCAGGATGAAGAGGTCGCTGCCCGGATGCTGGAACAGCACGGTATGGATCGTTACGACGCGCCGCTCATTCTGGAAGGGGGCTCCATTCATGTGGATGGCGAAGGCACCTGCCTGACCACCGCCGAGTGCCTGCTCAACGAAAACCGCAACCCGCACCTGACCAAAGAGCAGATCGAAGCTCACCTGCGCGACTATCTGGGCGTCACCAGCTTTATCTGGCTGGACGAAGGGGTCTACATGGACGAAACCGACGGCCACATCGACAACATGTGCTGCTTCGTGCGTCCGGGTGAAGTGGCCCTGCACTGGACTGACGATGAGACAGATCCCCAGTACGCCCGCTCCCTGGCCGCCCTCAAGGTGCTGGAAGCGGCGGTCGACGCCAAGGGTCGCAAGCTGAAAGTGTGGAAGCTGCCCCAGCCGGGCCCGCTCTACTGCACAGAGGAGGAGTCTGCCGGCGTCGAGAGCGGCAGCGGTGTGCCGCGCGAGGCAGAAGGCCGTCTGGCCGGTTCCTACGTGAACTTCCTTATCACCAACGATCGCATTGTCTACCCGCTGCTGGATGCCGCCACCGACGGCGAAGCCCAGCGCATTCTGGAAGAGATCTTCCCGGAGCATAAGGTCGTCGGCGTACCGGCCCGGGAGATCCTGCTGGGGGGTGGCAATATCCACTGCATTACTCAGCAAATTCCTTCTGGCAAGTAAGAACCTGTTCCAAGCCAGCCGAGGTTGGTATTCAAAACCCCACTCAGTGGGGTTTTATCTCTTGATAATGTGATGGTCGCAGGCGCCGATGCGGCGATCATCATGACAAACAGTCACCCTTTTACAGGAGATCCCCATGATCGAAGTGACCGAGGTTTCCATTGCCGAGCTGCGCGATGCGCTCGAATCAGGCCGCACCACCGCGGTCGAACTGGTCGAGGCCTATCAGGCCCGGATCGCCGCCTATGACGGCCCCGAGACTGCCACCAAACTCAATGCCGTGGTGGTCGCCAATCCCGATGCGCTGAAAGAAGCCGAAGCTTCCGATGCCCGCCGCGCCCGTGGCGAGACCCTGAGCCCGCTCGACGGCATCCCCTACACCGCCAAAGACAGCTATCTGGTCAAGGGGCTGACCGCCGCCTCCGGCAGCCCGGCCTTCAAGGATCTGGTGGCCCAGCGCGATGCCTTTACCGTTGAGCGCCTGCGCGCCGCCGGTGCCATCTGCCTTGGCAAAACCAATATGCCCCCCATGGCCAATGGCGGCATGCAGCGCGGTGTCTATGGCCGTGCCGAGAGCCCCTACAACGCCGACTACCTGACCGCGCCCTTTGCCTCCGGCTCCTCCAACGGGGCCGGTACTGCCACCGCCGCGAGCTTCGCCGCCTTTGGTCTGGCGGAAGAGACCTGGTCGAGCGGCCGGGGCCCTGCCTCCAACAACGGCCTATGTGCCTACACTCCGTCCCGTGGCGTGATTTCGGTGCGTGGCAACTGGCCCCTGACCCCGACCATGGATGTGGTGGTGCCCTATGCCCGCACCATGGCCGATCTGCTGGAAGTGCTCGACGTAGTGGTCGCCGACGATGCCGACACCCGTGGCGATCTGTGGCGCCTGCAACCCTGGGTGCAGCTGCCCAAGGCTTCTGAAGTGCGTCCGGCTTCCTATCTGGATCTGGCTGCCAAGGCCGATGCCCTCAAGGGCAAGCGCCTCGGCGTGCCGCGCATGTTTATCAACAAGGATGAACTGGCCGGCACCAGCGACAACCCCGGTATCGGCGGCCCGACCGGTCAGCGTATTCATACCCGCGAGACCGTGATCGCCCTCTGGGAAGAGGCGCGCAAGGCGCTGGAAGCCGCGGGCGCCGAGGTCATCGAAGTGGATTTCCCGCTGGTATCCAACTGCGAAGGGGACAGACCCGGCGCGCCGACCGTGTTCAATCGCGGCATCGTGAGCCCGGAGTTTCTCAACGACGAGCTGTGGGAGCTCTCCGGCTGGGCGTTCGACGACTTCCTGCGTGCCAATGGCGATCCCAAGTTGAACAAGCTGGCGGATGTCGATGGGCCGAAGATCTTCCCCCATGATCCGGGCACCTTGCCGAACCGCGAGGGGGATCTGGCGGCGGGCATGGACGAGTACGTCAATATGGCCAAGCGCGGCCTCAAGCGCTTTAACGAGATTGCCTCTGTGCCGGACGGCCTGCGCGGTCTGGAGCAGACCCGCAAGCTGGATCTGGAGGACTGGATGGACGGGCTCAAGCTCGACGCCGTGCTGTTCCCCACCGTCGCCGACGTCGCCCCGGCCGATGCGGACATAAATCCGGCCTCCGCCGATATCGCCTGGAGCAACGGCATCTGGGTTGCCAACGGCAACCTCGCCATTCGCCACCTCGGCGTGCCGACCGTCACCGTCCCCATGGGGGTGATGGCCGATATCGGCATGCCGGTTGGCCTGACCTTCGCCGGTCGCGCCTATGACGACAACAACCTGCTGCGCGTCGCCTCGGCCTTCGAGTCCACCGGCAGCAAGCGTATGGTGCCGCCACGGACGCCGCCGTTGGGGTGATTGCTGTTGTGAGTTAAATTTCTTGGGATTTACCGGCAATAAGAAAAGCAAACCCATCCGTTATGCGGGTGGGTTTTCTTTCTTCTGATTAACTACTTCATCGATCATTACATGTGCAGCGGAACCAATCCAAAAGAATATTGATGTTGCAACAATGTAGAGAATGATTTGGATAGCCATAATATAAATTGAGTTGGCATTATTTAATAAAATGATAGCAATAAGAATTAAGCATGGGGAAACTCCCATGATAAAAAGTAGTGTAACTATCAAGACTATTTTAGGTGATGCAGAGCTTTTGTTAATTACGCCGGCGCTAACAATTTTTACTATTGCCTGACCAAATAAAATAGCTGATGCAAAGCTCCAGTCTGCGGCAGCAAAAAAATCACCCATGCTTGATTTGTATAATTTTACCATCCCAATAACAATAAATGGCAAAAGTATAAACAAATACTCAGAGAGTAATGTTATTCTTGCATTTGAATAGACGTTATTCTTCATAGTCAAAGTTCCCCTGCTTATAAAGACGCATTTCTACAGGGTTATGTACCTTGATAACTTCATACTTTGTCTCTATTGGTTTGTCATATTTGTCATAGAAAACAATGGTAACTAAGTCACATAACAAACCATCTCCAGGTGCCACTAATACTTTCCGATTATGAAATTCAGTTAACCATTCAGGAACGCGCATCTTAGCTGATATTTTTGTTTTTCCCTTAATGAAATCCCACATGGAATTGCCAATAAAGTCGGCTTTTTTAATAATCAGTGTTTCTTTTGTTATATTGCTTCGAGTTGAATCTACTATTAATAGGTCGATGTCATCTTTTGTAAGTTTAAACATCTTATTTAGCTTTACAGTGTGCTCATTTGCTAAAACATATATATTATCTTTGGCATTTAATTTTTCTGATGCATCACTGATGGAAGTATAAGCTTTTAACAATCTATATCTGTTAAGGTCGAAGACATTTGGAAACTCTTCCAGATTAAGTTCATCGGCCTTCCAATGAAGTTCATCTATAAGAGGGTCTAATTCATCTACATTTTTTATAGTATCTTTGTCTTTTATGAAGTCGATTAATCGTTCTGTGCAATAGTTCATGAAATCAATGAATTTACTTTGTTTTTCGTTTGGTATGTCACCATCTATGTTGATAGTGAGCCACGATTTTATGGACCCTTCATTAATATCAGATAGTAGGAGTAATGGTCTGATTTCTGTATCTACAGCTTGTAAGACACTTTCGTGAAACTCTTCAATGCTACTAATTAGCAGGCTCATCGAGTCAAAAACACGCTGAGGCTTTTCAGAGTTTTTTTGAAAGTCTATTTTTAGGCAAATGTTATTTTTGTATGGGTTTTCTGTTTGCATAAAGCTAATCCATTCAGCATTAGATATATAATTTAAGAGCCAGCCTTAGCATCTTAGTAATTAATCTGTCCAGTCTACCTAAGTAACTTCTGCACCTTCTAAGGAACAGTTAAATATTATTTCAATTGAAAAATTCAACTAATGATGGAATCAGGAAGTCTTGATATGACACCTAACTTTTCCAGAAACATTTGATGTCTGTACATTAACAATACTCCTGTATCGATATTCAAATGAGCGTTGTAGCCATAATGAGGTATTGTTGGGGTTAGGGCAAGAGGGCTGTCTGTTAGAATAGCGAGGCGTATTCGGACGATCGCGAAGAGGTGGTGGCCGAGAGTCCGCAGTTGTCCAAAGTTTCCTGTCGGTCTTGTCATGAGCCGGTGCGTGGCGGTATGCGGACGATTACGCTGCGCTAATCGTCCCTACACCAATGTGGTGATGGCATGGGTTTAGCCTTGAGAACTCTTTATTCCTCGCATTGCCCACCGCCATCTTTGTCGTGACTCGCTGCTGATTTTTCCGGACTTTCCCCTGACTTCCCCCAGACTTCACACAACCTCATTTTCCCCTCACAAATCCCCCGTATCTTCTGCCCACTGCTTAAAAGGCCCGGCTTGCCACAGGGGTGGCGAGGGGGCGATTGGTTCGAGGGAGCAAGATGATGAAAGGTTGGATGAAGTGCACATTGGCCGGAGCCGTGGTGCTGATGGCGAGTTTCTGGGGTGGCAGCGTGCGGGCGGCGGGGATGGCCCTTGAACGAGATGCTGCCGTGCCGGGGCAGCTAGTCGCCCAGGCTGCGGCGCTCCAGACGGACACTCATTTGCTGCCGCTGGGGGCTCTGCCATCGGTTGCTGCCGGACGTGGCACCTGAGGGAGTTGGTACCGGTCTTTTTAACCAGAGCGGGCCGGTGACGTCACGGCACAGTGCGCATCAACACAGGCCGGATTGGCTAGTGCGCGACATAGTGAGCCTCACGCCAGACCGGGCTGGCTACTGCGCCCGATATTGGGCATCCAGCCAGGCAAGGGCCTCTTGGGGGTCGTTGAATGCCTGGATGTGGCCCGGGTGGGTGAGGGAGAGGCAGGAGAGGGCGATGTGATGGAGCACCTTGGCCGAATAGAGGGAGGCGATGGCCACCAGGTTCTTCTGGGCGAGCCACCCATAAATATCCTGAAGATGGGGCAGGGCGGAGAGCACCACCCCCTGATGCTGACGATGGTCCACCAGGGCGCAGAAACGCTTACCGTCCAGGCTGTTCACCACGGACTTTATCTGTGCAATCCACGCCAGCATACCCTCTTCATTGAAAGGGCCGATCAGCTCGCAGGTGACCAGGTGTTCCTGCACATTGAAGATGAACTCACCGTGCTTTTTATCAAAGGACATACAACATTCTTATCCATGACCAGGGGCCGCAAGATGATATTGATTCATTCAACCTGCATCAATATCCGAATGAGGGTTTTGGTCATGGCGTCGTATTGCTGCGTTGACGCCGATGAGGGAAGGGGTCTGCCTCTGGTACCGAAGCGAACCATGGGTAGCGTCACTTCGGGCACAAGACCCCGTGAGGATAGCCGGCTCATGGAGAAAATGACCCGGGCAAGGCCGGCGCCGGGCCTGTGTCTGCTCGGCGAAGGAGACACCCCGGCATAGGTGGGTGTTTCACCGGGGTTCTTGATGGGACGCTTCGCCGGTTCAGCCGGCCAACGGCAGGTAGACATGCTGGTAGGCCAGGGCGATGGCGCTGTAGAGCAGCAGGGCGGCCATCAGCAGGTTGAAGTACCTGAACCAGCGAGGATGTTGAAGATGACGTCCGATGAGGCTGCCAGCCATCGAGTAGCTGCCGGGGGCGCCGGCGGCCAGCAGGCCGAGCAGCAGGGACCAGGGCAGCAGGCTCCAGCCGTGGATCTGGGCTGCCGGGAACTGGATGCTGGTGATGGGCAGGGTGGCGATCATGGCCTTGGGGTTGAGCAGCTGGATGATGAAGCCGCTGCGCACCCCCAGAGGGCGGGCAGGCGCCTCGCTGGCACCGAGCTCGCCGCTGTCGCTGGCGATCTTGATGGCGAGATAGGCGATATAGAGGCACCCCACCAGGCTGACATAGATCAGGGTATCTTCCCGCACCAGGCGGGTGCCCGCCCAGCCAAACAGCAGCAAGAGCACGAACATCGCCAAGCCGACCCCGAGGAAGAAGCCAAGGGAGGCGCGGGTGCGGCCGCCCAGGCCTGCATTGAGGCCGATGAGGTTGACGGGGCCTGGGGTATACATGATGCCGATGGCATAGGCGAGAAGCTCAATCATGGGGTGTTCCTTGGGCTCAGCGGATCAGGCTGGCGCTGTATTGGGTGGGGGTCATGCCATAGATGCGCTTGAAGCGACGGTTGAGGTGACTGAGATCAGTGAAACCGTAGCGGTACACCAGATCCTGCGCCGACTCTCCGGCGGCCAGGGCGCGCCGGGCGGCATTGATGCGGCAGTTGATCACGTATTGATGGGGGGTGATGCCAAGCTGCTGGCGAAACAGCCGCAGGAAGTGGTACTTGGAGATGTTGGCCGCCGCGCTGATGTCGGCCAGGGAGATATCCTGCTGGAAGTGGGCGTGGATAAAGTCCCTGGCCTGCAACAGGAGGCGATCGATGCGGCTCACCCGGCCATTGGGCTCAAAACGTCCCGCCTGCTGCATCACCCGGGTAGCGAGGCGATAGAGGGCAAACTCCTGCTCTATGCTGTCGGCCTGGCCGCGCACCGCCTGGGCCAGCTCGAGGATGCAGGCGCTCAGCGCCTCATCGCGCACCAGGGGCTGCAACAACCGGTAGGTCCCCATTGCCCGCTCGCCCGCGGCATCGGCAAACAGCGGGGTGAGTTCGTGGGGCGGAATGTAGAGCATGGTGTAGTCGAGGCTGGCGTTGTCACCGGCATGGCCGTCGTGGACATCCCCGGGATTGAACTGGATGACGCTGCCTGCCGGGCTGGAGTGGGCTCCGCCGTGGCAGAAGAAGTTCTGCCGCCCGGCCAGAGTGACCCCGAAGGAGTACTCCTCGTGGGCGTGACGGTCGTAGCGAAATTCCGTCATGTTGACACGCAGCGCAGTCAGGCTCGCCAGGTGCTGACTGTGTGCGAATATGAACTGGTTGTCCTGCGCCATCTTTCCCTCCTGTACCAGACTGCCCCCCTAATCTAGCCCCAAGGGTGTGCCTCTCGCTTGGACAATCTTGCTGTTTGCCGGCCCGCCTGCGCCCCGCACCGAGAAAAACGGCGCAGCCGATGGCTGGCTGCGCCGGTTGGCCCGTCAGCGAAAGCGAAACAGCTCCCGGTGCAGCGGGGTGGCCAGATGGGCATCCAGGGTGTGGGCCATGGGCTCGGGGCCGCAGAACCACACCGGGGTGTGCTGGCGCTCGCCCAGGGCGGCCAGATCCAGCCGGCCGCGCTCGGACTCCAGATGCAGCCGGTAGTCGATCCCGACCCGGCGGCACAGATCGGCCAGCCGACTGTGATAGGGGGCGGCCTCGGCGCTGGGAGCGCATTGCAGCAAGGTGGTGCCGGGGCGTTGTTCACCACGGCGCACCAGGGCCTCCAGCCAGGCGACGAAGGGGGTGATGCCGATACCGGCGCCCACCCAGAGCGCGGGGGCCGGATCCGGCAGGGCGAAGGCGCCATAGGGGCCGGTCACGATCACCGCATCCCCCACCTTGAGGTAGCTGTGCAGCCAGCGGGTGTGATCCCCGAGGGCGCGCACCGCCAGGGTGAGGGTGCGGCAGTCTGCCGAGACATCGACCAGGGTGTAGGGGTGGGGCTCGCCGCGCCCGGCAAAGTCGAAGAAGGCGAACTGCCCCGGGCGATAGCCGTGCAGGGGGGCTGTGAGGCCAACCCGGATCTCCAGGGTGCGCTCGTCCAGAGGGGTGAGGGTGCTGACCGCTCCCTGGCGGCGCGCGTCCCGGCCCACCCGGCCAAACAGGGAGTAGAGCGCCCCCAGAGCACCTAGCCCGCCACCGATAAGCAGGGTCAGGCCGACCGGGGTCAGGGCGCCGATGCGCGGCAGCAGGCAGAGCCCGTGCAGCCAGCCCATCAGATAGATGACCGGGGCCAGCCGGTGAACCACCTTGAAGCGCTCGTAGCGCACCACCGCCAGCAGGCTTACCACCACCAGCGCCAGCAGCAGATAGAAACTCCATTCCCCCAGGGTATTGCCGAAGCTGTGCCAGAGGGCATCGTTGCCAGCACCAGCACCAGCACCAGCACCAGCACCAGCACCAGCACCAGCACCAGCTCCGCGGCGCGCCGGCCGGGTCAGCCAGTCGGCGGCGACAGCCCACTTGGGGGCTTCCACCAGCAGCCAGTGGGCCACCAGGGTGCCGGTGGCCCAGAGGGCGCTGCTGCGGTGCAGGTGCAACATGCGATCCAGCCCGCCGCACCAGGCTTCGAGCCTGGGCAGGCGCAGGGCGAGCAGCAAAGAGAGGGTCATGGCGCCAAGGCCAATCAGACCGGTCAGGATCAGCAGTTCGTGGCGCCAGGGCCAGACGCTGGCGGGCCACTGGGTGAGGCCAGCGAGCCAGAGCAGGGTGAGGGTCAGGGGCAGGGCCCAGACGAGGGATGCGGGTTTCATGATGTCCTCCTTGTCCATGCCTTCATTGCACGCCTGCTTTGTGGCGAAAGTGTGCCCCCTGACTACCTCTTTTGTAGCAGAGTGTGGCAAAGGGTCGCCGGGTCAGGGCAAGCGGACTGAGCAGGGGGGCGCGGAGCAGAACAGGGGGGCAGGAAAGCGGTTGGCGTCACCCCACAGGCCTGGGTCTGGAGAGGGGTGATGCTGGGGCAGGCGCATGGCTGCCCCAGCAAACAGTCGTGTCAGGATTTTCGTCCCTTGCCGCCCTTGTTGCCCGCGAGGGCCTGCTTTCTGGCCTTCTGCTTCTGGGCGCCCTTGCTGGCGCGGCGCGGCTCGGGGTCGAAGCGGGTGAGATCCGGCTCAAAGCCCGGGAACCACTGCTGGGGCAGGCGGGTATCGAGCACGGCTTCGACTTTTTCCAGCAGGGGCGCATCTTCCGGGCTGAACAGGGTGATGGCGAGCCCCTTGTTGCCGGCGCGGCCGGTGCGCCCGATGCGGTGGACGTAATCCTCGGGCTGATGGGGGAACTCCAGATTGATCACATGGTTGAGCTCGCTGATATCGAGGCCGCGAGCCGCCACGTCGGTGGCCACCAGGGCCTGCAAGGTGCCGGCGCGAAACGCCAGCAGCACGTTTTCCCGCGCGCTCTGTGACAGATCCCCGTGGAAGGCGAGCGCATTGATGCCCCCCTTGCCAAGCTGCTGGGCCAGCTTGTCGGCCCCCTGGCGAGTGCGACTGAAGATCAGCGCCGGCGCCCAGCCCTTCACGGTCAGCATGTGCTCGACCAGCGCCACCTTGCGATCGCTGTCCACCGCATAGACCCGCTGCTCCACCTCGGCCGCCGTGGTGTTGCGCGCTGCCACTTCCACCAGCGCCGGGTCGCGCAGCAGTATCTTGCAGAGGGCAAACAGGTTGTCATCGCAGGTGGCCGAGAACAGCAGGGTCTGGCGATCCGCCGGGATTTGCTTCAACAGCGCCTGGATCTCGTCCATAAAGCCCATGTCGAGCATCCTGTCCGCCTCGTCAAACACCAGATGGCGCAGTTCGGCCAGCGTGAGCGCCCCCTGGCGCAGGTGATCGAGCAGGCGGCCCGGGGTGGCGATGAGGATATCCACCCCGGCGTTCAGCGCCTCCACCTGTGCGGCGATGCTCACCCCGCCGTAGACCAGCGTGCTGGTGAGAGTGGTGCCCCTGGCGTAGCGAGTGACGCTCTCGGCAACCTGCACCGCCAGCTCGCGGGTCGGCACCAGCACCAGGGCGCGGATGGGGCGGGGGGCATCGCTCGTCGGGTGTTGCAGCAACTGCTCCAGCAGCGGCAGCACGAAGGCGGCGGTCTTGCCGGTGCCGGTCTGGGCGCCCGCCATCAGATCCCGCCCCGCGAGGATCAGGGGGATGGCGCTGGCCTGCACCGGGGTGGGGGCGGCGTAGCCAAGCTCGGTCAGGGTTTGCTGCAAGCGGGGGGAGAGGGCCAGTTCGGCGAAAGAGGCAATGGACATAGGGCACCAGTATGGGGTTATCCCGCCCCGTGGCCGGGGCGGAAACAATCAGCGTGGCCGGGATGGTAACAGATAGCAGGGGAGCGGCAGAAGCCGGGCCGCTCAGGGGGCTGAATTGTCACCAGGATCGCGGACAAGGCGGATGGTTTGCCCCTGGTAATAGGCGATATTGCGCTTGCCGTGCTGCTTGACGTGATAGAGCAGGTCGTCGGCCAGTTGCACCGCCTCGGCCACCGTCAGGTAATCGCGAATGCGGGTTACTCCGGCGGAGAAGGTGATGGGGGCGGGCAGCTCGGGGATGCGCAATGGCCGCTCCAGCAGGCGGGCGGCGGAGTGATGCATCATTTTGTCATCGTCCATCCCCTTGAACAGCACGATGAACTCTTCCCCGCCCCAGCGAATGGCGACATCGCCCTTGCGGATATTGGTCTTGAGGTGATTGGCGAAGGCGACGAGCGCCAGGTCACCCACCCCGTGACCATGGGTGTCGTTGACGGACTTGAAGTTGTCGATGTCGAGGATCATCAGGTAGTCGTGCTCCCGCAGCAGCGCCTGATTGAGGATGTCACGGCGTGGCAGCCGGGTCAGGTGGTCGGTCTGGGCCAGGATGCGCAGACGGGTAACCAGGCTGCGCCCCGTCAGCATGATCAGCAGCAGGATGATGAGATAGAGCTTGAAGGCCGCCCCGTAGAGCACGGAGCGGATGAAATCGCCGTAACTGTATGACCACTTGAGGTAGAGATCATTGCCTGCCTGAGTGCGCATCAGCGGCGTGCTCAGGCAGAGGTGGAACGGGCGGCAGGGCTCGACCTCTTCGAAGGAGAGGACGGTCCGGGTCGGATTGAGGCTCTCGAAGGGGTGCAGCACATCCTTGAACGCCCGGTCGACGGCGATGTCGATGCCCTTGAGTCCATAGCGGTAGTCCTTGATGGCGGGCTCGTAATAGACGAAGGGGAAGTAGAGGGTGATGGTATTCAGTCCGGTGAAGGTGTCGGTGTAGATCTCGGATACCCAGGCTTCATCCGTGCTGCAGGGGACATGGGTGGAGGCGAAGGAGGCGCAACCGAAAAAGTGGGTCCAGGGCTCGATGTCATTGAGGTCGGTGTTGACCGGGAGCAGCTGGCTCGGCAGCATCCCCTTGTTGGCGACCATGCCAAGCAGGCGGCGATCGTCATAGAAGGCGTAGAGGTTGAGGACCTCGGGGTTGGAGATGACGTACAGGTAGCCGAGGAGCATCTGGTTGGCCGGGGGCAACACGGGAATGACCGCCAGGCGCTTCAGGGTGGGGAGATCATAGCCATAGGCATAGGCCGCCGCATCCCCGTTCTCGCTGAAGATGGGCATCTTGATGCTGCTGTTGTCGATGAAGTCAGCCAGTTTCTCTGGCGCCAGGATGCGGGCCCGCTGATAGAACACCTCGAACAGGTTGGCTTGCTTGGCGGTAATGAGCGCCATGTCGTGCCTGATGACGAAGTAGGTGTAGTTGGCTACCAGCCCGAGCCCTGTCAGAGCCAGACATAGCCAGCCAAACCGGTAGAGCCATTGACGGGGGATGATACGCAACAGTGATCCAGCCATGCAGTGAACTCGTCCATGGTGACAGAGGGCATTCTTGTAACTGATTTTGCCGGGCATCACCAGATGAAGTTGGTGGGTCGTCACCCGGCATGCGCAAGAATGAGCCAACAATATCAAAAAGATAGACGATGAGGCGTCATGCGATGTCAGGCAGGGGAAAGGGGGGGCGACTGAAACAAGAGGGCATGGCGCCCTCTTGTGTGGACTGTGACGGGCGCCTTAGCGAGCCTGGTATTTCGGCGAGCGGGGGCCATGGAGGATGCCGTTGGGCATGTCGGCACTGAGCAGCCTGAGGCTGGTGATACCGGCGATTTCATGACCCTTGTCGGTAAGGGTGTTGGCAATCTGATTGACCACCGCCACCACCAGCATGCCGATGAGGTCGCCCCCCGAATTGCCCTGCTGCTCGGCACTGCTGGCGCTGGCACTGCCTTCCCACAGCAGCTTGCCGGTGCGCAGATCCACCAGGCGGGCACTGGCGGTGACCACTGTCTCGCTGGAGATGACCAGATAGCTGGTGCCGTACTCCTTGATGTCGAGGTAGAGGGCGGTATCGGCTCCGTAGATCTCGTGGAGCTTCTTGATGGGCAGCGCCTGGATGTCGGCGGGCTCGGTCACGCCGTTCTGCCGGAACGTCTCGTTGGTGACCGCTACCGGCAGCACGTAATAGCCGGACTCGGCGAGCGGATAGGTGATCTGGGATTGCAGGCTGGGGCCCGCCTTGATGTCCGGCGAGTGATTCACCGGCGGCAGCACCAGAATAGAGGTCGGTCTGCTCTCCTTGAAGTTGCTGTAGTCGTAGCCGGGGCCCTGTGCGCAGCCGCCCAGGAGGAGGGCACCCAGCGTGAGGGCAAGGAGGGGGCGCAGAGTCATTGGGTCTCTCCCTTCTTGTTGGACATCAGGAAGTTCATGAAGGGGGCCGATTCGGGGAAGAGGCGCTTCTCGGTTTCGAACTGCTCGCGAGTCTGGGCATCCTTGCCGAGCTGGGCGTACAGCATGCCGAGGTGAGCGTGAAAGCCCGGTGGCACAGCCTGCCCCTTGGCGCTCGCTTCTTGCTGGTTTTTCTCCAGCGCATCTATCTGCGCTTCGACCCCGGTGTCGTCACCCTGCATGTGCTGGTAAACCACCCCCTGATATTGATCCCAGTTGTAGAGCGTCTGCGGCCCCTGGGCGCAGGCGCTCAGCAGCAGGCCGCTGACCAGCAGCAGGGAAGGACGGAACAGCGTCATCTCGTCTCTCCTCATTGGGCCGGGCGCCAGGCACCGGTCTCGATGCCGTTCACCAGATTGTTGACGGCCTCGCGGATGGCGAGATCCAGCACCTTGCCGTTCAGGGTGGAGTCGTAGCTGGCGGTGCCGCCGAAGCCGACGATCTCGCGGTTGGAGAGTTCGTACTCCCCGGCACCCTGGGAAGAGAAGACCACTTCCGAGGTGGTGACGTTGACGATGTTCAGGTTGACCTTGGCATAGGCGATCTGTGACTTGCCGCGACCCAGGATGCCAAACAGCTGATGATCACCGACTTCCTTGCGACCAAACTCGGTGACGTCGCCGGTGACCACGTAGTCGGCGCCCTTGAGTTGCTGAGCCTGTTGCTTGATCCCGGCTTCGGCCTGGATCTCCGCCATGTTGTCGCGATCCAGCACGCTGAAGCGGCCGGTCTGCTGCAGGTGGGTGATCAGCACGGTTTTCGCCTGGTTGCCCAGCCGGTCCACGCCGTCGGAGAAGATGCCACGCATGTAGCTGGAACGGTTGTCGAACTTGCCGACGGCGATGGGGCTGCGTGCGCCCTGATAGTGGCTCTGATAGGAGGCAACCTTGGGTACCTCCAGGGTGCGCGACGACTCGCTCGCACAGGCTGTCAGCAAGCCCGCCATCAGGATGACACTGGATGAAACAACAAACTTCTTCATGTAAGGCCCCGTTATCAAAGGAAAAAACAGCGGCGGACTCTAACATGGTTCGTTGCGAAGAAAGTGCCCCGTATGGGGGGCATACCCGCTCAATCCCTGTGCGTTTGACAGGGGGTGGCGGAGGGCTGGGTCTGTTGCAGGGGCTGGAACACCTCCTCCAGGGCTGCAACCAGGGCGCGCATGCGGCCCGTCTTCTGCACATCCGGGTGCAGCACCATCCAGATGTCGATGGGATCGTGCTGGTCAGGCAGCAGGCGCACCAGGGCGGGATCCTCCTCGGCGAGGAAGGTGGAGAGCAGGGCGATGCCGAGTCCCTGCCGGGCGGCGGCCATCAGCACCAGCTGGGCATTGCTCTGCAGGACCACGTTGGGTTCGTGGAGCGGTTCGCCGCACAGACTCAGCCAGTGACGGGCCACCAGCTCTTTGGGAAAGAGCAGCAGGTCGTGCTCTTGCAGTGCCTGACCCGAACGGGGCGTGCCCCGTCTGGCCAGGTAGTCGGGAGAGGCGTAGAGCCCCATCTTGATGGTGGCGAGCCGTTTGACCACGAGATCTCCCTGCTCGGGGCGCACGCTGCGAATGGCGAGATCCGCCTCCTGATTGGGGATGTCGCTCACGCTGACGGCGGTCAGCAACTTGAGGCGGATACCGGGGTGGCGCTGGCGCAGCAGGGTGAACGCGGGCAGCACGAAGCCCTGGGCCAGGGTATCCGTGGTGGCGATGCAAAGCTCCCCTTCCAGCTCCCCCAGGCTCGCGGTGCGCATCATGGCCAGGGCCGCCTGCGCCATGGCCTCAGCCTGGGGCAGCAGCGCTTCCCCCAGGGGGCTGGGGCGATAGTGTCTGGGGGTGCGGATAAACAGCTTGGCCCCCAGCTGCTGCTCGAGCAGGGTGATCCGCCGCCCGACGGTGGCCTGATCCACCCCGAGCTCGAGTCCGGCCTGCCGCAGGCTGCCCCGCCGTGCCAGGGCCAGGAAGAAGCGGGCATCGTCCCAGTTGATCATGCTTGCTCCTCACTCAAGCAGAACGCCCGATTGGCGCCGCAATATTAGATGCCAGCGGGGATGGCAGCACAAGGGGATAGACCGGGTCCGGTGCGTGCCTGCGGCTCCCCGGCCAAGGGCGCGCGCCACCCCGACGTGATGCAGGATTGAGTCGGCGTGATGCAGAACTGCCGCAGTCCGGGGTGGGCGGGATCGCTATGATGTCGCTCCCGATTGCGGTTTCATTTGTCTGCCACTGGAGTGTCCATGTCTGTCTCAAGCGTTCCGGCTTGCGAGCCAGGTCAGGTTGTCCATCCTCGTCTGCGCTGGTTTCTCTCCCTCGCCCTGATGTCGGCCCTGCTCAACAGCAGCGTGCCTACCCCGCTCTATCCCCATTACCAGGCGGCGCTGGCTCTGAGCGATCTCGGCCTCAGCCTCATCTATGGCGGCTATGCGGGGGGCGTGCTCATCGCCTTGTTCGGGGTGGGCAACCTGGCAGGACGCGTGGCGGATCTGCGCACCCTGATCCTGCCTGCCCTGGTGGCGGTCGGGGGCGGGGCCCTGCTCTTCTCCCTGGCCGACAGCTTCTGGGCCCTTTTGCTGGCGCGGCTGCTGGCCGGGATTGGCACGGGCAGCCTGACCGGTGCCGCCAATGTGGCGCTGCTGCGTTTTGGCCCCAGGGATGGGGGCAAGCGGGCGGCGCTGAGCGCCACATTGTCTTTCACCGCCGGACTGGCCCTTGGCCCCGTGTTCAGCGGGCTGGCGCTGCAGCAGGATCTCTACCCGACCACGCTGCCGTTTCTGCTGATCCTGGGGATGGCGGGCTGCGCCATCGGGGGGCTGGTGTTGAGCTGGCCCAAAGGGGCGAGGGCGACGGAGGCCGCCCCGAGCGGGCAGGGTGGCGGATCCCTGGGAGAGGGGCTCAGGGCCACGGGGGCCGGGTTCTTTCTTTGCGCCCTGGCGCTCTTCACCGCCTGGGCGGTGGCGGCCAGCTTGCTGGCCATGGGTCCCAAGGTGGTGAGCGAGATGCTGGGCATGACGGATCTGGGGCTGTTCGGCTATCTTGTCGCGGCCTATCTGGTCTTCTCCGGGCTTTGCCAGCTCTGGGCCCGTCGCCTCGATGCCCGCCATACCCTGCAAAGCGGCGTGCTGGCCCTGGCGCTGTGCGTGCTGCTCTTTGCCGGGGCCGTTCACGGCCTGCCCAGCTGGCTGGCGGGACTCGGGCTGCTGGTGGCGGGCTATGCCCAGGGGGCCGTGTTCGTGGGCAGTGCGACCCTGATCAATCGCATCGCGCCCCCGGCCAGCCACGCGCGGCTGCTCTCCCTCTTCTATGTGATCGCCTATGTGGCGAACTGGGTACCCGTGTTGCTGGGCTGGGTGAGCGACGGGGCCGGTCTTGGCGTCGCGCTGGATCTGCTCTTCGTCGGCAGCACCCTGACAAGCCTGGGGCTGGCCTGGGCGGTGTCTCGGCGGCGCTTCGAACCCGCTGTGTGACAAGGCATCACCCATCGACCAGGACGACGCTCCCGGCATCCAGGTGGTGCATCCACTCCCGCAGGATCAGCAGGGCGGCGGCGATGCGCCTCTCCCTCGGCAACTGGGCCGATGCCAGGGGATCCCCCTCCACCATGGCGGCAAGCTGGCCGAACAACCGCTCTATGTTTTCCCGGCTCTGCACCCGGTTGCCGAGCACCTCGGCCAGGGGCTCCGGGCTTTGCAGGTGCAGCACGGGGTGGGGAGGGATCCGTGCCGCGAGGGGCATCAGCACATCCTCCACCACCATGATGGCCTGCTCAAGCTCCAGGGGCGTCGGCGGATCCCGGCGAAAGGGTCCCGGGGTCAGGGCATCGAGCCCCAGTGTCAATGCAAATGTCTGGCTGGTGCCATCGGCCGCGGTGAGCACGACCTGGCTTCGGGTATTGCCCAGGCTCAGCAAAATGGTGTCGTGATGCTCTCTGGTCATCTGATGTGCTCCCGGCGTTGGATGCCCCATGGATACACCCGCACGGGGCGGATTGGCGAGTCATTTCGCCCCCCATTCGGGCATCAGGGGTTGCAAAGATCGCCATGAGTGGCAATCTGGACGTCCAAACGTCTTTAAAGGAGCCCTGACATGGATATTCGTATCGTCCCCCGCGCCCTCGTGCTCGCCCTTTCTCTGGTGGGGGCGAGTGCCCTTGCCAACGAGGCCCTGGTGTTCCAGACCGACTTCGGTCTCAAGGATGGCGCCGTCTCGGCCATGAAGGGGGTCGCCTTCGGGGTGGACCGCACCCTGCCGCTCCATGACCTGACCCACGAGATCCCGGCCTACAACATCTGGGAAGCCTCCTACCGCCTCTATCAGACCCTGCAATACTGGCCCGCGGGCACCGTCTTCGTCAGCGTGGTGGACCCCGGTGTCGGCACCGAACGAAAGTCGGTGGTACTCAAGACCAGGAGCGGCCACTACATCGTCAGCCCGGACAACGGCACCCTGACCCTGGTGGCGGAGCACTTCGGCATCGAGGCGGTGCGCCAGATAGACGAGAAAACCAACCGCCTCAAGGGCTCCGAGAAGTCCTACACCTTCCACGGCCGCGACGTCTACGCCTACACCGGCGCGCGCCTCGCCTCCGGTGCCATCAGCTTCGAGCAGGTGGGGCCTCTGCTGCCCGCCGAGGTGGTGACCATCCCCTATCAGCCCGCGGTGGCCGAGCAAGACGGTACCCTCAAGGGCACCATTCCGATCCTGGACGTGCAGTACGGCAACGTCTGGACCAATATCGACGACAGCCTGCTGACCAAGGCGGGTATCCACAAGGGGGACAACGCCTGCATCAGGATCAGCGAAGGGGATGCGCTGAAATACGAGGGCAAGGCCCCCTACGTCAGCAGCTTTGGCGATGTGCCGGAGGGCCAGCCCCTGGTCTACCTCAACAGCCTGTTGCAGGTGTCGGTGGCGCTGAACATGGACAGCTTCGCCGCCAAACATCAGGTGCAATCCGGCGCCAACTGGCATATCAGTCTGAAGAAGTGCAACTAGACGTTGCCATCGGGCGCTATCCGGTACAAACGGGCATAGCAGTCTGAAGACGTGCGGCTAGATAGAGGGGAGAGCTTCTGTCGGCGATGTGTCTCTTGGGGCGGTGGGACTGGTGTCCACCGCCCCTTGTCGTTGGCGGTGGCGTCTTGCCGGGCCAGCCGGTTATCTCATCATTTGTCATCCTCGTTTAATAAAGCGCTGCCATGCTGTGGCCGGACGCCGTGATGACGCAATGATTGCGCCGAGATAACAAGGAAAAGCCGATGAGCCGTTTTGACGAGAAAGACAGTGCCAACCACCCCCGCGAGCAGGAGCCGGCATTCAACCGCCTCATCGAGGCGGGCCTGAGCCGCCGTGGCTTCCTCAAAGGGGTGGGCGCCGCCAGCATGGTGGCCTTCTTTGCCGCGAGCCCCGTGGCCCAGGCCGTGGCTGCCGCCACCCGGCCGCTGCTTGGCTTCCAGGCCGTGCCCGCCTCGGTGGCCGACACCATAGTGGTGCCGCCCGGCTACAAGGCCGAGGTGCTGATCGCCTGGGGAGATGCCCTCTTCCCCGATGCCCCCGCCTTTGCCCAGGGCAATGACGCCAAGGCCCAGGCCCGCCAGTTTGGCGACAACAACGACGGCATGAGCTTCTTCTCCCTGGGCCCGGATCGCGCCCTGCTCGCCGTCAACAACGAATACACCAACTACGAATACCTGTTTGAAGATGGTGGCAAGACCCTCAGTGCAGAGGCTGTCGCCAAGGCCCAGGCGGCCCACGGGGTTTCCCTGGTGGAGCTGGTGCGCATCGATGGCAAGTGGCAGGCCAACCCCAAGGGGGCCCTCAACCGCCGCATCACCGCCACGACCCCCATGACATTGAGCGGCCCGGCGGCGGGCCATGCCCTGCTCAAGACCCAGGCCGATCCCGAGGGGCGCACCGCCCTTGGCACCTTCAACAACTGCGCCAATGGCCAGACCCCCTGGGGCACCTACCTCACCTGCGAGGAGAACTTCAACGGCTACTTCGGCAGCGAGGGCAAGCCGGAGCTGGACCAGCGCGCCGCCCGCTACGGCCTGGCCGCCGAGGATGCGGGCTTTGGCTGGCACAGGTTCGACGAGCGCTTCGATCTCGCGAAGCATCCCCAGGAGCCGCACCGCTTCGGCTGGGTGGTGGAAATCGATCCCCGCGATCCCGCCTCCACCCCGAAGAAGCGTACCGCCCTTGGCCGCTTCAAGCATGAGAATGCGGCCTTCACCATCAACCAGGATGGCCGCGCCGTGGTCTACCTCGGCGACGACGAGCGGGGGGAGCACATCTACCGCTTCGTCTCGAAGAACAAGGTGGCGCCGGGCAACGATCCTGCGAACCGGGATCTGCTGGATGAGGGCACCCTCTATGTGGCTCGCTTCGAGGCCAGGGAGGGGGAGCTCAAGGGTACTGGCCAGTGGCTGCCCCTGGTGCACGGCCAGCACGGCTTGACCCGGGAGAACGGCTTCGCCGATCAGGGGGAGGTGCTCATCTTCGCCCGGGAGGCGGCGACCCGGCTCGGCGCCACCACCATGGACAGGCCCGAGTGGGTGGCCGTGCATCCCCACAGAGCCGAGGTCTACTGCACCCTGACCAACAACAAGAACCGCGGCCTCAAGGAGAACCAACCTCTCGATGGCGCCAACCCCAGGGCCGAGAACCCCTATGGCCAGATCATCCGCTGGCGCCCGATGGGGGACGATCACGGGAGCGACAGCTTCGAGTGGGATCTCTTCCTGCTGGCGGGCAACCCTGGCGTGCACAAGGAGGGGCTGATGGCGGGCAGTGCCAACATCCATCCGGACAACATGTTCAACAGCCCGGACGGCATCGGCTTCGACGAGGCGGGGCGGCTCTGGATCCAGACCGACGGCGATTACTCCAACGAGAAGCAGTTTGCCGGCATGGGCAACAACCAGATGCTGTGCGCCGATCCCGCGAGCGGCGAGGTGCGCCGCTTCCTGACCGGCCCTGTGGCCTGCGAAATAACGGGCCTCACCTTCACGCCTGACTGGCGCACCCTGTTCGTCGGGGTGCAGCACCCGGGTGAGGAGGGGGCGCCCTCCCATTTCCCGGACGGCGGCACCGCCATTCCCCGCTCCGCTGTGTTGCGGATCACCCGGGACGATGGCGGCATCATCGGCGCCTGATGGCCCGGGGTAACCGACTGGCCCGTGATGAAAAAAGCCGCCTTCGGGCGGCTTTTTTTGTGGGTGTGGCGGGCGGGAGACAAAAAAAGACCGGGTACGGGACCCGGTCAAAGAACCCGCGCATTCAGGGAAGAAGTGCGGGCGTTCAGGCTTGGTGGCGGGGCCGGGCATCGGCCCCTGATCCGGTGTCGGGGTGAGTGGCGTCACCCCGGCGTCAATGCGGGCTATTCGCGCTCCAGTGCGTGGATGGGATCCAGTCTGGCGGCCCGGCGGGCCGGGGCGAAGCCGAATATTACCCCGATCAGGCTGGCGCAAAGGCAGGCCACCCCCATGGCTGCAAGGGAGTAGCTCATCCGGACGCCGCTGCTGAAGTGGTCGAACAGTTGGCCCAGCACCAGGGAGAGGGCGATGCCGAGCACGCCCCCCAGCAGGCAGATCAGCACGGCTTCAATGAGGAACTGCTGCTGGATATCCCGGGTCCGGGCGCCGACCGCCATCCGCACCCCTATCTCCCGGGTGCGCTCGGTGACCGAGACCAGCATGATGTTCATAACCCCTATGCCCCCGACGATCAGGGAAATGAGGGCGATGAGAGCGATCAGCGTGGTCAGGGTGGCGCTGGTCTGGCTGATGGTCTGGCGGATGCTGTCGGTGTTGAGCAGGAAGAAGTCCTGGCTGCCGTGGCGCAGGGTGAGCAGGCGGCTGATGCCGTCCTGGGCGGCGTCCAGGCTCACCTCGTCCCGCACCCGCACGCTGATGCTGCGCAGATGGCTCTGCCCCAGCAGGCGGCTCATGGCGGTGGTATGAGGGATCCAGACGTTGAGGGTCTCGTCGCTGCCAAAGCCGCTCTGGTTCTTGATGGCGACCCCGATCACCCGGCAGGGCAGATCCCCCAGCAGGATCACCTGGCCCAGGGGGGACTGGGTCGGGGCGAACAGCTTGTCCCGGGTGTGCTCGTCGATCACCACCTCCTGGGCCAGGCTCTCCTCGCTCTGGCGATCAAAGCCCATGCCCTGGGCCAGGCGATAGCCCCTGACCTGGAAGAACTGGGCGCCGACGCCGTTGATGGTGCCGGAGACGGCGGTGCTGCCAAGGCGCAGGGGGGCGCTGGTGCTGAGGCTGGGGGTGACGCTGTGCACGTAGTCCAGCCGGGTGATGGCCTCGGCGTCCCCGATCCGCAACGTCTGTATGGTAGCGGAGCGCATGTCCCCGAAGCCGCGGCCGGGGAACACCTCCAGGGTGCTGGTGCCCATGGCGTTGATGTTCTCCAGCACTCGCTCCCGGGAGCCCTGCCCGAGGGCCACCACGGTCACCACCGAGGCGATACCTATGATGATGCCGAGCATGGTGAGAAAGGTGCGCAGACGCTGGGCAACCATGGCCTTGAGGGCCATCTGCAGGGCATTCCCGAGCCCCGCCATCAGCGGGGTCTTCCCCTTGGCGGACGTCTTGGTGGCGGCCTGGGTCGCCTGGGGAAAGGCCTGTGGCTCGCGCGTGCGGCGATCGGCGATCACCCGGCCATCTTTCAGTTCGATGATCCGCTCGGCGTGGCGGGCGATGTCCATGTCGTGGGTGACGATCACCAGGGTGTGGCCCTGGCGATGCAGAGCTTGAAGGCTCGCCATCACCTCGGCGCCGCTCTGGCTGTCGAGGGCCCCGGTCGGCTCGTCGGCCAGGATCACCTCGCCGCCGTTGATGAGGGCCCGGGCGATGCTGACCCGCTGCTGCTGGCCGCCGGAGAGCTGGCTTGGCTTGTGTTCGAGCCGGCTGGCGAGGCCGAAGCGGGTCAGCAGGGCCTCGGCCCGCTGGCGTCGCTCGGCCGGATCCAGACCGGCGTAGAGGGCGGGTACCTCCACATTGGTGCGGGCATCGAGATCCGCCAGCAAGTGATAACGCTGGAAAATGAAGCCGAAGTGCTCCCGGCGCAGGGCGGCGAGCTCGTCCCGGCTGAGGGTGGCAGTGTCGCGCCCGGCCACCAGATAGGCCCCCTCGCTCGGCTGATCCAGGCAGCCCAGAAGGTTCATCAGGGTGGATTTGCCGGAGCCCGAAGCGCCGACGATGGCCACCATCTCTCCACGGGCGATCGCCAGATCGATGCCATCGAGCACGGTGACGGTGCGCTCACCCTCTCCGAAGTGGCGGCGGATGCCCCGCAGTTGCAACAAGGCGCCCATGGTCACATCCCCATGGGGGGCGGCATGCCCCCGGCGGCGTTGCTCTGGCCTGCGCTCACTTCGCTGACGATGACCCGCTCACCGGTGCTCAGGCCCGACAGGATCTGGGCATCCACCTTGTTGTTCAGGCCGACCTTGACCCGGCGCAGGCTGATCCGGCCTCCGTCGTCGATCACCCTGACCCGATCCCCCTGCAGGGCGATGGCCGGGATCACCAGCGCATCTTTGAGCCGGGCGACCACCAGATAGACCTGGGCCGTCATGCTGATCCTGAGCTGACCGTCCTGGTTGGGCACCTCGAACAGGCCGTGATAATAGATGGCGCTGCTGTCGCTGCTGCTGGTGGTGTCGTCGTCATTGATGGTGTCGGGGGCGGGCTCGATGGCCCGCAGGGATCCCTCGAAGCGGCGCTGGCTGTTGCCAAGAATGGTGAAATAGACCGGCATGCCGACCCGGACGTTGATGACGTCGGCTTCGGAGATCCTGGCCTCCACCGTCATGGTGTCGAGCTGGGCAATCTTGAGCAGGGTAGGGGTGCTCTGGCTGGCGTTGAGGGTCTGCCCCTCCTCCACCGGCATGGCCACCACGGTACCGGAGAGGGGGGCCAGGATCCGGGTATACCCCAGGTTGACCCGGGCTGTGTCCACCGCGATCTCGGCCTGCACCCGCTGGGCGTTGAGGGCCCGGATATCGGCCAGGGTCTCGTCCAGGGTCGCCTTGGCGCTGTCATGGTCGGCCGTGCTGCCAAGACCTCTTGCGACGATCTGCTGCTGGCGCTGGTATGCGAGGCGAGCATTGCGAAGGGTGGCCTCTTTGGAATCCAGCTGGGCCTGGAGGTTGTCGCGCTGGGCCAGGGCATCCTTGAGGGCGTTCTGCTGGGGCAGATCGTCGATCTCGACCAGCAGATCCCCCTGTTTGACCTCCTGCCCCAGAGTCACGTGCAGTTTCTTGATCTGGCCCGATACCTGGGCGCCCACGCTCACTTGCTTGCGCGCCTTCAGGGTGCCGTCCGCCATGATGAGCTGCTCCAGATCCCGGGTCTCGGTACTGGCGGTGATGTAGTCGCTGGCGGGTGCCTTGGCTTGGGGGCGCCAGGCCAGCAACAGGGCGAGGGCGCACAGGGGCAGCAGCCAGAAGAGACGAGGGGAGAACGTGGGCATGACAACCTGTATCCTGAATGACGATCACGGCGGCACTCTACCCCAGAGCCGGGTTAAGGCTCTTTGCGCCAAGCGTAAGGGTTTCGTAAAAATGGCTGCCAAGTGCGTGGCAAGCGGCGAAAATGGCCGCCGACAAGGGAGACCGCATATGAAGATCCTGCTGGTGGATGACGATGCCGAACTGGGCGCCATGTTGAGTGAATACCTGGGGGGAGAAGGGTTTGATACCACCCAGGTGCTGACCGGAGGGGAAGGTGTGCACCATGCCCTCTCCGGCCGTTACAGCGCCCTGCTGCTGGATGTGATGCTGCCCGACTTGAGCGGCACCGAGGTGCTGCGCCAGGTGCGCCAGCGCAGCCGCCTGCCGATCATCATGCTGACCGCCAAGGGGGACAACGTGGATCGAGTGGTGGGACTGGAGATGGGGGCCGATGACTATGTGCCCAAACCCTGCTACCCCAGGGAGCTGGTGGCCCGGCTGCGGGCCGTTCTGCGGCGGGTCAACGAGGGGGGGAGCGCAACCCCCTCGCCGGATGCCCTCATCCTGGGGGATCTGACGGTCACCCCGGCCAACCGGGTCTGCCTCTGGCAGGGGGAGCCGCTGGAGCTGACCGCCACCGAGTTCAACATGCTGGTGTTGCTGGTGCGAGCACCGGAGCAGGTGGTCACCAAGGACACCCTCTCCCTGCAAGGGGTAGGGCGCCCGCGGGAGGCCTATGATCGCAGCGTCGATGTGCACATCTGCAACCTGAGGCAGAAACTGCAGCAGAAGGCGGGGGAGGCCGTCACCATAGAGACGGTGCGCAGCATAGGGTACAAGATACGGTGATCCTCAAGGGACGTTTGTTCTGGAAGATTCTGCTGGGCTTCTGGCTGGCCATCGTGCTGGTCAGCCAACTGCTCTGGCTCGGTTTTCGTGCCGAGCGTGACCCCCCGGAAGAGCACCTGGCCCAGCAGTTGGCGAGCCAGCATCTGGAGATGGCGGCAGCCGTGCTGGCAAAGGGGGGAATCGAGGCTGCGACGGCATTGAGCCAGGCCATGTCGCCGCCGTTGCTGCAGATAACACTCCTCGATGTCTCCGATGCGCCTCCCCGGCCAGCGCCCCGGGCATCCAGGTTGACAGCCTCCGGGGAACCTGGCCCGGGCAGCGTGCTGACACGCACCGTGATTGCCAGCGACGGGCAGACCTATCTGCTGCAGACCAGAGTGGACCCGCGCGTCCTCCCCGGCGGGCCGGCTCCCGGCCCCCTCTCCTGGCTCAACATTCCCCCGCCCATGCTCTGGATTGGCGGCCTGGGGGGGCTCTTGTTCAGCATTCTGTTCGCCTGGCACCTGACCCGGCCCATGAACGCCCTGCGGCGCAGCTTCGATCGGGTAGCCAGAGGGGATCTGGGGGTCAGACTCTGGCCCGCTCTGCGCTGGCGCCGGGACGAGCTGACGGAGGTGGCGAAGGAGTTCGATCTCATGGTGGAGCGGTTGCAGCAACTGGTCGAGGGGCGCGAGCAGCTGCTTCACGACGTCTCCCACGAGCTGCGATCCCCCCTGGCCCGCATCCAGATGGCCATCGGCCTGGCGGAGCAGCGCCCGGAGAAGGCGAGCAACGCCCTGGCGCGGATCCGGCTCGAGACGGAGCGGATGGACAGGATGATAGGGGAGCTGCTGACCCTCTCCCGTGCCGAGCAGGGCCACGGGCTTGAGCAGAGCCACTACGACCTGCTGGCGCTGGTGGAGACCGTCGTCCAGGATGCCAGGTTCGAAGCCCAGCAATCCGGGGTCGAGATAGGGCTCGAGGCGGCGCTGGAGGAGGGTTGTCTCCTGCTGGGGCATGCCGAGCTGGTGCGCCGTGCCGTGGAGAACGTGGTGCGCAACGCCCTGCGTTTCTCGCAGTCGGGCCAGATGGTGAATGTTCGCTTGCTGCGCCTGGGCCAGGAGGTGCAGCTCTCCATCGCCGATCGGGGGCCCGGGGTGGAGGAGGGGAAGCTGGCGGGGATCTTCGACCCCTTCGTGCGCATCGGCTCACCCCGCATGGGCAAGGGCTACGGGCTCGGGCTCGCCATCGCCCGCAAGGCGGTGATTCTGCAGGGCGGTACCATCCAGGCGCGCAATCGCGCACAGGGGGGGCTGAGAGTGACCATGACGCTGCCCCTGCATGACCCGTCTTGAGGTACGCGGCTCAGACCCGAGTGGGGTAAACACCCCGGTAATGAAAGAGGGGGCCAAGGCCCCCTGCTCGTATCTGTTCCTCCGTGCGATTCAGCGCAGCGCCGCTGGCGGCGGCACCTCGGTGTAGCGCCCGTCTATTTCTCGCAGGTAGTAGTGACCCTCCCTGACGTAATAGCGGCGGCCATCCAGATCCAGGGGGATGAGCCCTGTCTCTGCCACCACCAGGACCTGAGGAGGTGGGGAGACCACCACATAGTGGTTCTCCTGCCGGCGGTAGAAGATGCCGTCGAGCACATAGTAGGTGAGCCCGGCCAGCAGCAAGGTTTCCACCCCTCCCGGCAGCCGGTCGACGCGGTGGCCGAAGCCGGGACCAGCCCCATGGCCGTACTGCGGGGCAGGGCTCTCCCATCCGCCCGGTCTGCTCATGTTCCCCGGACCCGCCATGGCGGGCAGGGCGATGGCCATGGCAAGCAGCCAGAGTGAAGGGCGGTGCAGACTCATCTCACTGCCCCTTGAGCGGCGCACCGGCGGGCTGGGGTTTGAGTGGCTGGGGCGGCAGTTCGCGTACGCTGACCGTGACCTCGTAGCGGGTATCCTGCTTGGCGGCATCAATGTTTTTGGACAGCGCCTGGACCAGGGCCTGGGGATCCGCACCCTGCTTGCTGGCGTGATAGAGCACGGAGGGGGGCGGTGTCATGGGACCTCCCTGGCGGGCGCCCATCGGGGGCGGCATCTCGCCTGCATGAAGGAGCGTGGTGCCCAGCAGCAGGGCAAGGGCGACAGGATAGCGTGACATGATGATGACTCCATTGATGGGAACGCCCCCATCAAACGCGACGCGTGCGCCCGGCTCAACTACCTTTACACCCTCTTTTCGCCCTCTTTACAGTTGTGACAACGGGCGCCGTGGCGCCCGTTGTGTGTCGTGAACCGCTCGCCGGATCAAAACTCGTTGGAGAGCGCCTTGTAACCCCTGACCAGGTCGATGTTGGTGTGAGCCACATCCTCGGAGAACTCGGTGGCGTCCACGGTGACGC
The DNA here is from genome assembly GCF_041402625.1 of Aeromonas sp. S19(2024). Taxonomy (NCBI): domain Bacteria; kingdom Pseudomonadati; phylum Pseudomonadota; class Gammaproteobacteria; order Aeromonadales; family Aeromonadaceae; genus Aeromonas; species Aeromonas sp. S19(2024). The sequence goes on along the minus strand of NZ_JBGLQU010000009.1, from coordinate 3,135 downwards.
GCGGGATCTGCGCCAGATCGCTCTGCTGGTTGATGCGGGTGGTGGAGGGGACATAGAAGCCGGGGGGAATATCGCAGCCATCGACCACGGAGTTGTGGCGCACCACGGACCCTTCGCCGATGTGGCAGTTGAACAGCACGCTGTTGAAGCCGATGAAGACCCGGTTACCCACTTCGCAGGGGCCGTGGACGATGCTGCGGTGGGCGATGGAGCTGAACTCGCCGATGGTGACGGCAGCGCCGGATTTGGAGTGGATGACGACGCCATCCTGAATGTTGGAGTTGGCGCCGATGACGATGGGTTCCATGTCACCACTCTCGTCCACTTCGTCTGCGCGGATCACGGCATAGGGGCCGACAAACACGTTCTCCTTGATGATCACCTTGCCACAGATGATGGCGGTCTTGTCGATATAGGCGGATTCGTCGATAACGGGCAGGTGACCTGAGGGATTCTTGCGGATCATGTTACGTCCTGTTGCTGATGAAATCGGGGAAACGTGGCGCGTCATGAAGGCCCGCCGGAGAGCCAGCTTACGCCTCTGATCCGGCAGGGGAAACCTTTTACTGGTCTGACCCATAGTGAGTAAGGCCATTTTGAGCGATTGTTCTTTGACTCCCTGTTATGGGAGCATGAGGGCGTAAAATGGGGCGCCACCGGGTGCAAAGAGATGAGGGGGAACGAGAGATGAAGCAGGTCATGGTATGGCTGGTGGGGTCGCTGTTGTGGATCTCCGCCGCCCAGGGCAAAGGCTATGCGGGGGAGTTTGACTATTACGCCATGGCACTCTCCTGGTCGCCCGAGCATTGCGCCATCAAGCCAGGGGATCGGGAGCAGTGCGCCCGCAAGCTGGGGTTCGTGCTGCATGGGCTCTGGCCCCAGTATCAGCGCGGCTACCCCGCCAGCTGCACCCGCGAGCGGCTGGATGCGGACATGGAGCAGCAGTTTGCCGGGCTCTACCCCAGCCGCTTCCTCTATCGCCATGAATGGGAGAAGCACGGCACCTGTTCCGGGCTGAGCCAGGAGGCATTTCACCAATTGGCCAGCGATCTGCGCCAGAAGGTGAAGATCCCGGCCGCCTATCAATCGCCGGAAGAGCCGCTGCGCAAAAACAGCTTCCAGCTCAAGGCCGATCTGGCGAGCGCCAACGAGTGGCTGGCCCCTGATAACATCACGGTGGCCTGCGCCGATGGGGGCCGTTTCCTGCGGGAGATCTACATCTGCATCAACAAGCAGGGGACGGATGCCGTTCCCTGCTCCGACGAGATGCAGAAGCGGGAGCGCCGCTCCTGTGGCCAGCCGGACTTCCTGCTGCGCAGCGTGCGTTGACACCTCACGTTCGGGCCCTTCGCGGGCCCGATGTGCAATGAACCTCAAGGAGCCTGATGGATGAAAGCCAAGACAGGATGTCTGGCCGGGAACTGGACAGGCGATATCGCCAGACGACGTGCCAGCATGTCAGGTGCGCTCTGCCGACTCAACCCGCCTCTGGCGCACAGCCAGACTCACCATCAGAAACAGGAAACCATCATATGACGCTCTTTGCCGAACTGGGGATGCGCTATCCCGTCATTCAGGCCCCCATGGCGGGCGTGCAGGACAGCGCCCTGGCTATGGCGGCGACCAGTGCGGGGGCACTGGGCTCCCTGCCTGCCGCCATGCTGAGTGGTGCCGAGCTGCGCCAGGAGCTGAGCCGCCTCGCCGCCAGCGGGCCGGGCCCATACAACATCAACTTTTTTTGCCATCGGCAGCACGAGCCGGAACCGGCAGCGGAGCAGCGCTGGCGCCAGGTACTGTTACCCTATTACGCCGAGTTCGGGGTGGATGCCGCTGCGCCGTCGCGAGCCCCCTCTCGGGCCCCCTTCAATGACGAGCATGCGGCCCTGCTTGCAGAGTTCAGACCTGCCGTGGTCAGTTTCCACTTCGGCTTGCCCGAGCCCGAATTGCTTGCCCAGGTAAAAGCCACAGGCGCAAAAGTGTTTGTCAGCGCCACCACGGTGGCAGAAGCGCAGTGGCTTGCCGACCACGGAGCCGATGCCGTCATCGCCCAGGGGCTGGAGGCGGGTGGCCATCGCGGTCACTTCCTGAGTGAGGATCTCAGCTTGCAGCAGGGCACCTTTACCCTTCTGCCACAGGTAGTGGCGGCAGTAGCGATCCCGGTCATCGCTGCAGGAGGCATCGTGGATGGGAAGGGCATCAGAGCCGCCCTTGCTCTGGGGGCGAGCGCCGTGCAGGTGGGAACGGCGTTCCTCTGTTGCCACGAGGCGACGACCTCGCCCCTGCACCGTGCGGCGCTGCAGGGGAGGCATGGCCAACACACCGCACTGACCAATCTGTTCAGCGGCCGTCCGGCGCGGGGGATAGTCAACCGCTTGATGCGGGAACTCGGCCCTCTTTCGGCGTTGCCGCCTGACTTCCCGTATGCCAGCGGCGCATTGGCTCCGTTGCGTGCCGCAGCCGAAAAGGCGGGTGACCGCGGTTTCTCGCCACTCTGGGCCGGGCAGAGTATATCGGGCTGCCGCTCCATGGCGGCAGCCGAGCTGATCGCTGCCTGGGTTGCTGAGGCAGGACTGGTCTGAGCGTCACTTTGTGATTCTCTTCCTTTATATATGGATTGATATGGTCAGCAACCCTTCGAACAGGAGACGGGCAGAGAGGAACGGGAGGTAATAGGGTGCAGAATGAGCCCTTTTTTGACTTGTCCTGTGGGTAAGTCTGTATAAAAACTGTGTTCTTGATATGAATAACTAATAATTGGCATTTTTTTGCAATTTTATTGCGATGAGAGCTTGCCAATGTGATCTATGTCTCTATAATGCGCCTCCATCGACAGGGCAAGCGGCAACGCAAACAAGCCAGTCGGTGCCTCGAAAAAGCCTGTGAAAATAAGGCTTGACTCGAGAAGGCGGTTGAGTAGAATGCCACTCCCGCAGCAGCCAAAAGCTGCGTCGCTCTTTAACAATTTGAATCAAGCAATCTGTGTGGGCACTCACAGCATCGAGCATCAAAAACAATTTTTGATTTTCAATGTCTGATGAAGTGACCAAAGCAACGAAAGTTGCAGCAGTTAATTCAGCAATTCATTGAGCCGCCAACTCCTTGGTAACAAAGAGTGGCAACCAAACTTAAATTGAA
>NZ_JBGLQU010000008.1:0-151072 GCF_041402625.1 Aeromonas sp. S19(2024) | reverse complement strand
GGGGCAATCAGCCATTTCCTTGATAGTCGGCGCATCATTGCGCAGGGACAACTGGCGAACCTCATAGCCCCAGGAGTTGATATTGCACTCCGGCTTGTTGACGTTGTTTGCAGGAGCCAGATATTCCACTTGGGCAAAGTCATAAGGCACCGGAGCGCCAGACTTGCGAGAAACACCGTAGCCATGGGTCACGCGAGTGACCAGCACACTGGACAAAATAGACATAGTTATTACCTCGTTGAAGAACCTTGGTTAGGTCGAAAATACAGGCAGCTCGTCCAAGTCAGGAGGGAGCGGCATTCTTAATCGCGCCGGAATATCACTTTCTTCCAGGTGCGCAGTTAATTGGTTAACAATCTTCTCAGGCGATAATCCCTCGATGTTCGCTAACCAATTAACAAGGCGACCCGCCATGCGGGACATATTAAATACGGCATTGTCCCTGGATGTTTTGAACTTATTTTTAAAGGTGGTCAGTCTGACAGGCTTTATTTCCGCTTCCTGGATAGCAGCCAGCCACTTATCAAATTGCGGATACATCCCCGCAAAATAGGGGTCTGGGTTTACCAGGACGTCCAGCGGGATAATGCGGTCCTTATTGTGCAGCTCGCCTTCGGCGCGTACCCAATTCGGATACTCTGCCGACTGCATCTGCTTGCCCTTTTCGTATACCCGGGCGCACTTTCCGTTGATGCGGCTGCCCACGTAGAACGAGCAGCCCTTGGTCGGCACCATACCAAAGCGCTTGGCGATGCCCTTGGCAACCTCGGTGATCACGAACTCGCCCGATTCAATCTTCATCCAGGACGGAGCGCGGCCCCGCTGGGGATGGAACTCGCCGGCTTCCGCGCCGGCAATGGCCCCCTGGTAGGTGATGTGCTCGCCGCTGTAGTCATCCAGGGCGAGATCCACCCGTGTGATGCGCACGCCTGGAATGTGAGAGATAACGTCATGCAAAGCCTGGAAATCCAGGGCGGCGCAACCCACACCGGAAAAACTCACCATGCAACCATGGTTTGCCGCACCCCAGCCAATCAGGCCGCAGGGGATGCCGTCACACAGCAGGTCAGCCGAATTGGCGTAACCGTGCAGGCCAGAGCGGCGAGGGCGCATCGTGAAGCGCGGCTCGGGGATGGGGACACCAATGCGGGTATTCAGCTCCTCTAACCACAGCTCCAGCTCGTTGCAGCAGAGGGCATCCAGGAACTGGACGCCGTAGCAATCGATCAAGTCGTTGTAGGCTTCCCAATACTTGGCACCCTCGACAACCTCGAACTCGGAGAACTTGAGCAGGGCAGTGCAGACCGCCTTCAACTCCTTACGAATGTCGGCACGGGCCTTGTAACCGGAATGCAAAGCACGCTCCATCATTTCGGTCATGGATAGCGTCACGACAGGGGCAGGGGACTTAGGCACCCCATGGAGGCTTAACCGCTCAGTGGTCTTGTCATATTCAACCGCTGGGGTAGGGGAGACCCCCAGCCGTTCGGCCTTGCTGCACAGGCGTTCTGTCACCTTGTCAAAACGGGTGAGGGGAGCGAAGCCAACCGGACGCTTCCAGAGATAACGCAGCCCCTCGACAGGGGGTTCAGAAATGGCCGCTTGCAGGGCCTTCACGTTGGTATCGAAGCGCGGGACAGCCTTCAAGAGCGCACCTTGCTTGGCAAGCTCCTTCATCTGGATCAACTCAGTCGGTGCCCAGGTGAAGGACAGATAGTCGATCAGGGTTTTGTTGCCGATAACCCCATTTATCGGCATCACGGAGCTATGACCAGTCATCGAAAAACACTCCCTGGTCATAGAAGCCGCGCCAGGTGTCCTCGGTGACTTCTACCAGTTCGAACACGGTATCGGGGTACGTCATCGACAGATAGACCCGCAGCTCATGCAGGTCGCGGAACATCTCGACCTGACCCGCGATGCAGGCGGAGTAATCGCCAGTCGGCTCTGCCTGCCAATAGACCTTGCGCTCAATGAGCGCGGGCAGATCCTGGTTTTGTGGGCTAGAGTGGGTCATAGATCAATCACTTGAGTTAGTAGGCAAGTGCATTTGATCAATTTCCCAAGTAAGTTTCAACGGGCCTTTTTGACCGCAAAATGGTTATGATACGGCCATTGATAAACTGAGGAGTTAAGGCAAATGGACTCTAAAACGCTGATCCAGGCCTACATGAGAGCCAAAAAGTTCACCCAGTTTCAGGAAGTCGCTGTAGAGCTTGGCTTTACACAATCTCACGTCTCACGTTTGACCAAAGGCAAAGCGCAACTCACTGATGAGACTGCAAAAAAGATTGCCGAGGAAATCGGCCTAGACGTCAAAGAAGTGCTAATAAGCCTTGCGGCTGTCAGAGAGACCGATCCCGAGCTGAAACAGGCTTGGTACGATATCCTGGCGAAGTATTCAAAAGGAGCTGGCACGGCGGTAGCCCTTGCGGCGGCTGTGTTTCTGTCTCCACTGAGCGGGCCTGACCATACCGCGCATAATGTATATTATGTTAAATTAAGTATCTTGGTATTCTGTCACCCTCAACCGAACTGTGTATAATGGTGGCAATTGATCCTATCCCCGACCGGATGTCTTAAGTGGCTGAATTAACATCAGAACAATTAAAACCCGCTTTCTCGATTGAGCAGTTCCCCACACTTGGCGAACTCGACCCCATTCCGTTTGCCGCCCTGCAACCCAGAGCGATTTCGGGTATCAAACGGCTGGCCAGTTTTGATGGTGACTGCCCGGTCATGATCCTCAACGGTTTCCCCGGTGCAGATTACGAGAATGTCTGCCAGACCCTGATCGCCTCTTCGAATGGCAAGGATGGCGACCTGTTCGATCTCTGTTATACCGAGAATCTCAACAACCCTTTCAAGCCCATCTGGCTGCGCCTGCAACCGGGCTCGGGTTTCGAGTTCTGCGAAATGGTCGGTGAGCTGCTCAAGCTGATGAGCCACCATCTCGACGCCGAGCGGCTGGTCACCCGGATCATCCGCAAACAGAACAATGACCCCAAGATCGTGGATTTCCTCTCCGATCTGGCCGCCCATGTCGCCCAGGGCCTCGAGTTCCAGCACCCGGTGCTCATCAACCTGCTGATCCATCATGAGGATCAGCAAGCCCCTGTCGTCTACGGCCGTGACCTGAACTGGGATACCTTGTTCGGCTCTATCAACTATCAGACGGAACAAGGCTCCGTCTACGCCAATCAGCACCTTTTGGAACCTGGTCTGCTGCGGGAAGCCAACGGTGGTTACCTGATACTTCAGCTCGATGAGCTGCTGGATCAGCCTCATCTCTGGTTCAAGCTCAAAAACGCCATGCAAAAAGGCGAGCTGGACTGGAATGCCTATCAGGAAGGCAAGACGCTGACACCGTTCTTCACCCCGGAAGCGACCCCCATCCGGTTCAAGTTGATCCTGGTCGGTGACAGGCTGGACGTGGCGGAATTCCAGATGCTGGACAGGGACATGGCGGAGCGCATCTTCCTGCGTGCCGATCTGGTCTCCGAAGTGAACATCGAGGAAGATCTCCCCGCCTTCCTGCAATATCTCGCCTGGCTGCGAGCGCGCTGGGCGCTGCTGGATTTCACGCCAAGTGCCCTCCTCGCCCTCTGTCGCCATGCCAGCCGCCTGTGTGACCACCAGGAGTGGCTATCCCTCTCCGAGGTACAGCTCGGCGCCATCATGCGCATGGCCGACAGCCTGGCCCGCGAGCTGGAAGCGACCTGCGTCACTGACGAACATATCCTGCTCGCCCTGGAAGAGCAGGATTACCGCCTCAACTATCTGGTGGAGCAATCGGATCAGGGTGTTATCGACGGCCAGATCCTGCTGCAGACCGACGGTGAAGAGGTTGGCCAGATCAACGGCCTTTCCGTCATCCAGGTGGCCGGCCATCCCTATGACTTCGGGGAGCCGGTACGCCTCACCGCGACCGTCCACCTCGGGGATGGCGATGTGGCTGACATCGAGCGCAAGGCGGAGCTCGCCGGGCACATTCACGCCAAAGCCATGATGATCATCCACGGTTACCTCTCCAACAAGTTCGGCGCAGAGAACCCCTCGCCGCTCTCGGCCAACCTGGTGTTCGAGCAGTCATACCACGAGATCGATGGTGACAGCGCTTCCCTGACCGGCCTGTGTGCCCTGCTCTCTGCCCTCGCCCGCCAGCCCATCTACCAGCACTTCGCTGTGACCGGTGCGGTCGACCAGTTCGGCAATGTGCAGGCCGTTGGCGGCGTGAACGAGAAGATTGAGGGCTTCTTCCGGGTGTGCAAGATCCACGGCCTCACCGGCAAGCAAGGCATTCTGCTGCCCGGCACCAACGCCCAGCAGCTCAACCTCTCTGATGAAGTGATCGCGGCAGTAGAGGCCGGCCAGTTCCACATCCACCCGGTGGATCACGTGGAAGAGGCTATCGAGCTGCTCACCGGCTGCGTTGCTGGCGAACCGGACATGCCGGATACCCTGTTTGGTCGCATCCAGGAGAGACTGGACGAACTCAATGGCACGGCAACCAAGAGTGGCGGCCTGCTGCGCAGCCTGCTGGATCGGCTGCTTGGCCGTTAAATGAAGTGATCGGAGTTGTTTAGCGAACATCTGTAAGCTAAATTGGCCCGGCTTTGACCCATATGAAGGATAAACAGCGTGACCCTAGATAACGACACCACTGATCCCCGCCTCTCCCTGTGCGAACAAGGCAAAGAGTCCTTTACCCGTGAAGAGCTGCTTGCCTGCAGCCGTGGCGAATTATTTGGTGAAGGTAACAGCCAGCTGCCCGCCCCCAACATGCTGATGATGGATCGCATCGTCAAGATTAACGACCATGGCGGCGAGCACGGCAAGGGTGAAATCCTGGCTGAACTCGATATCACGCCGGATCTCTGGTTCTTCGACTGCCACTTCCCCGGCGATCCCGTCATGCCTGGCTGCCTGGGCCTGGATGCCATGTGGCAACTGGTCGGCTTCTTCCTGGGCTGGAAAGGGGGTCCTGGCAAGGGACGTGCGCTGGGTGTCGGTGAAGTCAAGTTCACCGGCCAGATCCTGCCGACAGCCAAGAAGGTCACCTACAAAATCACCTTCAAGCGCGTCATCAACCGCAAACTGGTCATGGGCATTGCCGATGGCGTCGTGGAAGTGGATGGTCGCCCCATCTACAGCGCCACCGATCTGAAAGTGGGCCTGTTCAAAGACACCACCGCATTCTGATCCTGCTCCTGGGTGAGCAGAGACAACGTAAAGGGGCCACGATGGCCCCTTTCCTTTTGTAATGAGTGATGAAGTATCGGTTACTTCATGAAGAGGCCTGAGCCTCGCCCTTCCATGGCATCGCGCCAACCACCAAGCCAATGGCCCCTGGCATCCAGGCACTGGTACGGACACGCTTCTTTCTGTTTGCCGACTACGCCAGCCTGATAACCACGAGCGCGAGCTCTCTCCAGACGGTCCCGTTTCTGTCTCTTCATCATCTACGACCCTCTTCGTGGAACAAAAAAAGCGACCAGTTTTTCACCGGTCGCCTTCATCTTTACCCCAGGGGGGAGGCAGGGTCAAACAAAAAATTCCATGCTATTCAGGGGTTGTGACACAAGATACTGAACTGCATTAATTTTTGATGACACTTATTTATCGCTGATAGCGACGCAGCCAGGCAAAGGGCAGCGCCAGCAGAGTCAACCAGAACAGGCTGCCGCCACCGCCCTCGCCACCATCCTGACCGGTCTGGTTGTTGACCGGGGCGTTACTGACCACATAGCTGGCCGGGGCATTGCCCTGATAATCCGCCACGGCCGGCGTCAGTTTGACGGCGACCACGGTGGCGTTGGCGCGTTTGTTGAGGTCGCTCTCGCTGTCATAGCGATACGCCGTCGCGGCAATGGTGCCGTCGCTGCTGATGCCGCTGGCGTAAGCGATGTGATAGTACTTGCCGTTCTGGGCACACAGCTTGTTGCCGGCGTCATCCTTGCCACAGATGAGATCGTTCAGATACCAGCTGTTGGCCGGGGCGGCCGCGTTCAGCAGGAAGGCTTCCTGCATGCGGTTGGTGCCATTGACCACCGGTTGGGTCTGGTGACGGGAGTCGCGCCAGCCAACCACCATGTTGTGATCGTTGATGGCGGCCGCTTCCGAGCCTGCCCCCGAGACCGGCTTGTCCTGGAGAGGAAGGCTGGCCGCCGTACCCGGCTTGCTCAGGTTGAACAGGAACATCTCCACCGGGCGGTTCTGTCCCTTGTTGATGCGATAGCGCTGGTTGCCGATCACGTAGCCGTTGTCGTTGACGGCCACGGCCCAGCTGTGTTGCAGCTTGGCATCGTCCTTGCCAGGCTCGCCATCCGGCAGCGGGATGATCTTGGTGGTGCCCACGGTGCCGGCAGCCGTATCCAGGGTCCAGTAGCTGGCGAGGTTACGACCATCCAGATCACCGGTGCCCACCTCGCCGGTGGAGCTGTAGCCCACGCCGTAGAGGGTGCCGTTGTACTTGGCCACGCCCAGTGCAGAGGCGGTTTGCAGCACCTCGTCACGCTGATGGCCATAGGTGCCGGCCTGCATCAGCTTGTTGAACCCGCCCGAGCTGTTGAGCAGCCAGAAGCTCGCCTGGGTATCGACCCCGGGGCAGTAGCGGAAGTCACCGTACTGGCTGTCATTGCCCGTCTCGAAACACCACTTGTAGAAGTCACCGCCCACCTTGTGGCGATACTTGTCGCTGGCCGCGGTACCGGTCACCAGATACTGACCGTTGTCCAGCTTCTTGATGGAGGTGGGTACGCTCAGGCCGTGGGTGCTGGCCGCATCCTTGAGCTCGACCGGGTTGCCGTCATTGACCACGGCAAAGGCGGTGCGCAGCTTGCCATTCATCTTGTAACCGACCCGATCCTCCGGGACATCCCCGAGGGCCGTCACCAGGCCATCGACCTCGGAGCTGGTCACGTAGCCCAGGTTGCTGCGTTGATCCACCTTGTCCAGGAAGTCGCGACGCCACTGGTAGGCAAAGCCCGAGTTGTCGCTCCAGAAGGAGTTGCAGACCGAGTTGGAGAGCATGCAACCCTGCTCGAAACGGAAACGATCGACCAGGAAGTCGGCAAACCGCACGGTGGAGAAGTATTCCGCCATGTTGTTCTTGGTGTTGAGCCCGATGAGGCCGTTGGCATCGCCGCTGATCCCGCTGGCATAGCCTTTGACTTCGTCATCGACGATGGTGAAAAAGGAGCTTTGTGCCGCCTGCGCGTTGAGGCTGGCGCCGACCAGGATGGCCAGCATGGATAATTGCTTTTTCATCTACTTCCTTAGTCTTGATGTTTCAACGCTTCCAACTCCTCCCAACGGGAGAAGGCGTGTTCCAATGCGGCCTCTGCCGCATTCAATGCATCCAGTTTGGGCTGGGTCTGCTCTGCTGGCAGAGAGAAGAAACCGGGGTGGTTAATCTCGGCCTGCAGGGCATCGAGTTCCATTTCCAACTGTTCCAGCCGGGCTGGCAGATTATCCAGCTCCAGTTGCAACTTGTAAGAGAGTTTTCGTGTTTTTTTCGCAGGCTCCGCTGCCGACGCGACAGGCTCTGCCACCTTGATCTGGGTCGCCTTGGCCGTCTGTTGGGCGGCCTGCAGGGCTCGTGTGGCCATCATGTCGGCGTAGCCCCCGACATAATCGCTGATCCGTCCATCCCCTTCAAACAGCCAGCAGCCGGTCACGGTATTGTCGATGAAACGGCGATCGTGGCTGACCAGCAGCAGGGTGCCCGGGTAATCGGTGAGCAGCTCTTCCAGCAATTCCAGCGTTTCGACATCCAGGTCGTTGGTTGGTTCATCCAGAATCAACAAGTTACTGGGCTTGAGGAAGAGTTTGGCCAACAGTAGACGGTTTTTCTCGCCCCCTGACAAGGCCTTGACCGGGGTGCGCGCCCGCTTGGGCTCGAACAGGAAGTCCTGCAGGTAGCCAAGGATGTGGCGGGAGCGGCCGCGAACCATCACCTCCTGCTTGCCCTCCCCCACGTTGTCCACCACCGTCTTCTCGGGGTCGAGCTGCTCACGATATTGATCGAAGTAGGCCACTTCCAGGTTGGTCCCCTGGCGCACCGAGCCACGGCTCGCCTCGAGCTGGCCCATCAGCAGCTTGATCAGGGTCGACTTGCCGCAGCCGTTGGGGCCCACCAGGGCAATCTTGTCCCCGCGCAGCACCTGCAGATCCAGTCCCTGGAACAGGGTGCGATCACCAAAGTCCAGCCCCAGCCCCTCGGTCTCGAACACCAGCTTGCCGGAGCGGCCCGCCTCGTCCAGTTGCAGCTTGGCCTTGCCCTGCAGTTCCCGGCGCTGGGTGCGCTCCATGCGCATCGCCTTGAGGGCCCGCACCCGTCCCTCGTTGCGGGTACGACGCGCCTTGATACCCTGGCGCACCCATACCTCTTCCTGGGCCAGCTTGCGGTCGAACTCGGCGTTTTTCAGCTCCTCGACCCGCAGCCACTCCTCCTTGCCTTGCAGATATTCGTCATAGTTGCCGGGCCAGGAGGTGATCACGCCGCGATCGAGATCGATGATCCGGGTCGCCAGCTTGTGGATGAACTCCCGGTCGTGGGAGATGAAGACGATGGCGCCGCGAAAGTCCTTGAGGAACTCTTCCAGCCAGTTGATGGCATCGATGTCCAGGTGGTTGGTCGGCTCGTCCAGCAGCAACAGATCCGGGTCACACGCCAGGGCGCGGGCCAGAGCCACCTTGCGCAGCCAGCCGCCAGACAGACTGTCGAGCGTCACATCAGGGTCGAGATCAAGCAGGGTCAGCACCTGATTGATGCGGGTCTCGTACTGCCAGCCGTTCTGATAGTCGAGCTGCTCCTGCAACTGGCTCATGGTGCGAATGTTGGCATCGGAAGGGTCGTGCGCCAGGGCGTGGGAGACATGATGGTACTGCTTGAGCAGCTCCCCTACCCCGGCCAGCCCTTCTGCGGCGTAATCGAACACGGTGATCTCGCTCGAGGCGGGCGGATCCTGCTCGAGGCGGGTCACTTTCAAATCTTGTTGCAACACCAGACGGCCGTCGTCCAGCGGCAGTTCGCTGGCAATCACCTTCATCAGGGTGGACTTGCCCGCCCCGTTGCGACCCACCAGACAGAGGCGCTCGCCCCGCTCTATGGTGAGCTCGGCATGGTCGAGCAGCGGAAAATCACTGAACGACAGGGACGCGCCGTGCAATGTCAAAAGAGCCATGTTTGTTCCTTGTTGCTTATGAAAAAACGGGCGGCAGCGTGAGTCTGCCCCCGTTTTGTCGTCAAATCCTGCTCACCCCTGTGCCAGCCAGCCTTGCAGCTCTCCCAGGGTGAAAGGCCAGCCCAGCTCCCGGCCGGCACTGTCTTGCAGCACCGGGATGCGCACCCGGTAAGCCTCGAGCCAGGCCTCCTCCTCCAGGATGTCGCAGCGGCGGGTCTGCGCGGCCATCCCGGCCTGTTCCACCAGCGTCCACGCCTGTTCGCACAGGTGGCAGCCGTCGGTGTGAAACAGGGTCAGCATCAGCCTTGTGCCTCGGCGTGAGTGATGATCCAGCAGTTGTGGATATGCTGGTTGCGCTCGAAGTCCTTGGGCCGGGTCTTGTTCGTGATGTTCTGCGCCTTGAGACCGATGGCGTCAAGGCCGGCCAAGTCCATCTTGAAGTGGCGCTTGTTGTTGGAGAACACCAGGGTGCCGTCCGCCGCGAGCAGGCGCTTGAGGTGCTGCATCAACAGCAGGTGATCCCGCTGCACGTCGAAGCTCTCGTCCATCCGCTTGGAGTTGGAGAAGGTGGGCGGATCGATGAAGATGAGGTCGTACTGCTCGTCGGCTTCCGACAACCACTTCAGACAATCCGCCTGCACGAACTTGTGCTCACGGCCCACCAACGAGTTGAGGCGCATGTTGTCCTGGGCCCAGTTGAGGTAGGTGCGCGACATGTCCACCGTGGTGGTTTCGCGGGCGCCGCCGAGCCCCGCGTGCACGGTGGCACTGCCGGTATAGGCGAAGAGGTTCAGGAAGCGCTTGCCCTTTGCCATCTGGCCCAGCATGCGGCGGGTCTGGCGGTGGTCGAGGAAGAGGCCGGTGTCCAGATAGTCGTAGAGGTTGACCCAGAGGCGAGCACCATACTCCTGCACTTCCATCCGGTGCTGCTCTTCGGAGAGCTTCTGGTACTGCTGTTTGCCTTCCTGGCGCTCGCGCACCTTCAGGATCACCTTCTCGCCGTCCATGCCGGTCACCTTGATGGCGGCCTGCACCATGTCCAGCAGACGCTGGCGGGTCTTCTGGGCGGGAATGTCCTTGGGCGCCGCGTACTCCTGCACCACCAGATAATCCTGATAGCGGTCGATGGCAGCGTTGTACTCCGGCAAGTCCGCGTCATAGAGGCGGTAGCAATCGAGGTTCTCCTTGCTCGCCCATTTCTCGAGGGTCTTCAGATTCTTGCGCAGACGGTTGGCAAAGTCCTGGGCCACCTCTTTCTGGGAAGCAACGGCATCGAGGGCGATCTGATAGTTGCGCAGCTGGCACTCGAGGGCGCCGTTGAACAGGCGATACTGCTTGTCGGCACGCAAGCGCAGGCAGCTCAGGAGTTCGGGAGAGGCGGAGAGAATGGTGATCTTCCACCCCTGGAAGCCGCGGCGCAGGGCATCGCCAAGGGCCTGATGCACTTCCAGCAACGCCGGGAATTCACCGAGACGCTCGCCATAGGGCGGGTTGGAGATAAGCATGCCGACCTGACGGCTCTCTCCTTCCACAGCCGGCATCGGCAGCGGATTTTCCAGCTTGGTGACATCGGCCTGCTTGAAGGTAATGAGATGGGCCACGCCGGCGGCCTTGGCATTGTCACGGGCCTTCATCAGGACCCGGGTATCCGCATCGCAACCGAACAGTTTCACCTCGCAGCGCTGCATGCCGCGCTTGGCACGCACCTGGGCTTCCATCATCAGACTCTGCCACAGTTCACCATCGTGTTGCAGCCAGCGATCGAAACCGAAGCGCTCACGGCGCAGCGCAGGCGCCATGTCGGCAGCGATGAAGGCCGCTTCAATCAGCAGGGTACCGGAGCCGCACATGGGGTCCATCATGGGCTCGCCGGCCCAGCCGCTGCGGGCAATCATGGCCGCAGCCAGGTTCTCTTTGAGGGGCGCCTCGCCGGTGCCCTGGCGATAGAAGCGCTGGTGCAGCGCCGGGCCTGACAAGTCCAGCGTGATATTGGCCTTGCCTTTGCCAAGGTGCGCCATGATGCGAATGTCCGGGGACTTCTTGTCCACATCCGGGCGCACGTGACCGCGCTTGGTGAAGCGATCGACGATGGCGTCCTTGATCTTCAGGGCGCCGTACTGGGTATTGCGAATGGAGGCGTTGGTACCGGTAAAGTCCACCGCGATGGTGGCGGTACCGGAGAAGTGCTCCTCCCAGGGAATGGTATGGGCCCCGAGGTAGAGGTCCAGATCGTCGTTCATCTGGAACTCGGAGAGCACCAGCACGATTCGGGAGGCAAAGCGGCTCCACAGACAGGCCTTGTAGCCGATGGCCAGTTCGCCCTTGAAGTGGACGCCGGCCACGGTCTCACGGACCTGCTCCGCACCCAGATTGGTCAGCTCGACGGCCAGCAGGTTTTCCAGCCCTTTGGGGCAGGTTGCAAAAAATTCTTTCATCACGCTCACGGGGATGCCATAAAAATAGTGCCGCATTATACCTTATCGGCCCGCGCTCGGCACTCGAACCTTGGACAAAGGCGCCATATAAACGGCAAGAGGCGCGGCAAACTCTCCCCTCCCCCTTGCGGGCGACAGGATCCCGCTCTTGGCTGGCAGCTGTCTACCATCACATTCGTAAAGAATTCGAAAATCTTGCCCGGACCGGGCAGAAAACGGTCGTGACGACCGACGAAGTAAACAGACAAATAATGGAACAAGAGAGAGACTGAGCGCTTAAATATCAGACCAATATAGCAGGCCTATAACGGACTTATTCGTCGCCATATAACGGCCCCGTCGTCAGCCCACTTCCCGATATTGTGTCTGTGCCCGGACTCTGGCTTGCATCCGGTTATTCATCACCTTGATCACGGCAAAGCGCGGCAGCGTCTTGCTGTTGGTCAGCACCAGCTCGTCGGTCAGGTTCAGGCACACGCTCGCCTGATCGCCGGCTTCGATGACCATGAATTCCCCCCGACCGTGGGGCGTATCCATCCATACCAGGGATCCCATATCCGGAAAAACATGAGCCTGCTGTTCATGAAAGAACCAGCTTTGCGGCATCAGGGGTTTATAAAAACGGCTGACGGCGATGGCATTGAGGACCAGCTGGACCTGGTGGGGCGTACTCCAGTCGAGTTCAGCGGCCTTGTCCATCAACTGGTAATAGAGGGCGGCATCATCCACACAAAAAGGCTGGGTGGTGAAAGAACAGGGAACAAGTTGCCGACCTTTATATTCGGTGGCAAATATCATGCGATCGGACAAATCCAGCATCAGGCGATCATCCTGAGCGTCATAATGCCACTGCCAATTGTCATTGGGTTGAATACACATGGTGGTGCCCTTATCTAAGCCGTCCCTCGACTTTATTCCATGTCGAGAATTTGAGCAACGTTAAATAAGGGCAACCGGTTATTTTTTAAATATGGGTAACGATCTCTTTGACCAGACTCGGCCCTTTATAAATAAAGCCGCTGTAAATCTGGACAAGACTGGCACCCGCCGCCAGTTTTTCCCGAGCCGCCATGGCGCTGTCGATACCACCCACACCGATAATGGGCAGGGCGCCGTCGAGGGCCTTGGCCAGGTGGCGGATCACCTCGGTGCTCTTGTGCTGGAGCGGGCGGCCGCTGAGCCCGCCGGCCTCTGCGGCATGGGGCATGTCATATATCATTTCCCGCTCCAGAGTGGTATTGGTGGCAATGACACCGTCAATACGGTTCTTGATCAAAGAGGCGGCTACCTGCTCTATTTCATCGAGTGACAGATCCGGGGCAATTTTCACGGCCAGCGGCACATACTTTTTATATTTCTCGGCCAGCTCCTGTTGGCGCTGTTTCAATGCGGCCAGCAGTTCATCCAGTGCATCGCCATATTGCAATTGACGCAGACCCGGGGTGTTTGGCGAGGAAATATTGACCGCAATATAACCGGCGTGGTCATACACCTTGTCCATGCAGAGAAGGTAATCATCCTTGCCCTGCTCGATGGGGGTGTCCTTGTTCTTGCCGATATTGATGCCGATCACCCCCTGATATTTGGCCTCTTTCACCTTGGCCACCAGGTGATCGACGCCCTTGTTGTTGAATCCCATGCGATTGATGATCCCCTTGGCCGGGATCACCCGGAAGAGACGAGGCTTGTCATTGCCGCTCTGGGGTCTGGGGGTCACGGTACCGACCTCGATGAAACCGAACCCCATGGCGCCGAAGGCATCGATGCACTCCCCGTCTTTATCCAGACCGGCGGCCAACCCCACCGGATTGGCAAAATTAAGCCCCATGACGGTGACGGGGCGTTTGGGCAGAGAGTGGCGGAAGAAACAATCAAGCGGGGTACCGAGAAGGCGGGGCAAATATTTGATGGAGAGATCGTGAGCCTGCTCCGGATTGAGTTTGAACAGGAAATGCCTGGCGAGTGGGTACAGCATGCTTGCTCCTTAAAAAAAGCCCCGGCAACTGGCCGGGGCTTTTGGGGTTATGCCGAGGTTCGGCAATTCAACTGGAGCAGGTTCAACTCTCGCAAGGCCACCGAGAACTTGGCGAACTCGTGCGTGCTCGTGGTCTTGAAGTCGGCCAACATGTGGGTCCAACGGGACAAGAGTTGCTCATGCTCCGAAATCCAGTCGGCCAGTATGGTAGCGCATTCCCCCTGCTCTTTGCACCCTTCCAGTACCACGGAGGTGAGGCTGCGTTGCTGCCAGTCCAGATCTTCGCGGAAGGAAGCCCGCGCCATCGCCTGCCAGTGGTTGCCCACCGGCTGATGGTTGATCTGCTCGAGGAACCAGTGCAGATCCAGCTTGGCGCCCAGGCGATAGTAGACGTTGGCAACCCGCAGGATGTCGGTCTTGTGCTCCGCGGCAATCTGCGCCAGATCCAGGCAGGAGAAGAGGCTGCTCATGTGGGCCACGCGACGGGCGATGGCCTCCGGCACCTGTTTCTCCACCAGGGCGGCGACCGCCTGGCTGTGTTCGGCCACTTCGCTCTCGTCCATTACCTCGTAAAGGTGCTGACTCAGGGTCTCGAAGGCCGGGCGGAAGAAGGCGATGTTCTCGCCGATGCTCCAGCTGCGGTTGCGGGCGCGCAGGAACCAGCGGGTGGCGCGGCGCACGATGCGGCGGCTGTAGAACATCAGCTCGAGCTGGGTCTGGGCATCCACCCCGTTGTCACACCCTTCGATGTCACGCCACAGGGCGCCGAGGCCGAACACTTCCCGGGCCATGGCGAAGCAGCAGGCCACTTCCGCCACCGAGGCACCGGTCTCGTCCTTCATCCGGCTGGCGAAGTTGAGCCCCATGTCGTTGACCAGCATGTTGGCCACCCGGGTCGCGATGATCTCGCCTCGCAGCGGATGCTGGGCCAGGGCCGCGCCAAATTGCTGCTGCAACTGGGTCGGGAAGCTGGTGACCAGCATGTTGGCGAGGAAGGGCTCGTCGGTCACTTCCGGGCAGTTGAGCTGCTCTTTGAGCACCATCTTGCCGTAAGCCACCAGCACCGCCAGCTCGGGACGGGTCAGCCCCTGCCCTGCCGCCATCCGCTCGGAGAGCTCCTCGTCGGAGGGCAGGAACTCCAGGGCACGGTCCAGCTTGCCTTCGCGCTCCAGCCCCTGGATGAAGCGTTGCTGCTCTTTCAGCTGCTCGGCACCACGGAAAGCGGTCACCGAGATGGACTGGGACTGGCGATAGGCGTTGGTGATGACCACCTGGGCCACCGCATCCGTCATCTCGTAGAGCATCTGGTTGCGCTGCTTGAGGGTCAGGTCACCGGCCGCCACCAATTGGTTCAGCAGGATCTTGATGTTGACCTCGTTGTCGGAGCAATCCACCCCGCCCACGTTGTCGGTGAAGTCGGTGTTGATGCGACCACCCTGACTGGCATACTCCACCCGGCCAAGCTGGGTGAAGCCCAGGTTGCCACCCTCGCCCACGATGCGGGCACGCAGGTCACGACCATTGACCCGCAGCACGTCGTTGCTGCGATCCCCGACATCGGCGTCGCTCTCGCGGGCGCTCTTCACATAGGTGCCGATGCCGCCGTTCCAGAGCAGGTCGACGTTCAGGCAGAGCAGCGCCTTGATCAGCTCGTTCGGGGCCATGCCGCTCTTGTCGGTGCCGAGCAGGGTCTGCATTTCCGGGCTCAGCTTGATGGACTTGGCAGAGCGCAGGAAGATGCCGCCCCCCTTGGAGATGAGCTCACGGTTGTAGTCATCCCAGCTGGAGCCGGGCAGCTCGAACAGGCGCTTGCGCTCGACGAAGCTCCCGGCCGCATCCGGGGTCGGGTCGACGAAGATGTGCATGTGGTTGAAGGCGCCCACCAGCTGGATGTGCTCGGAGAGCAGCATGCCGTTGCCGAACACGTCGCCGGCCATGTCGCCTATCCCCACGCAGGTGAAGTCGGTGGTCTGGCAGTTGATGCCAATCTCACGGAAGTGGCGCTTGACCGATTCCCAGGCGCCGCGGGCGGTGATGCCCATCTTCTTGTGGTCATAGCCGACCGAGCCGCCGGAGGCAAACGCATCGCCGAGCCAGTGGCCGTATTCGAGGCTTATCTCGTTGGCGATGTCGGAGAAGGTGGCGGTGCCCTTGTCGGCGGCCACGACCAGGTAATAATCATCCTCGTCGTGACGCACCACGGATTTTGGCGGGATCACCTCGCCGCCAATGATGTTGTCGGTCACGTCGAGCAGGCCGCGGATGAACAGACGGTAGCAGGCCTTGCCCTCCTCCTGGATGACGGCACGGGGGGCGCCTGCCGGCATCTGCTTGCAATAGAAGCCGCCCTTGGCGCCCACCGGCACGATGACGGTGTTCTTCACCTGCTGGGCTTTCACCAGACCCAGCACTTCGGTGCGGAAGTCCTCCTTGCGATCGGACCAGCGCAGGCCGCCACGGGCCACCTTGCCCCAGCGCAGGTGTACCCCTTCCACTCGCGGGGAGTAGACGAAGATCTCGAACTTCGGCAGCGGCAGCGGCATGTCGGTGATGCTGGAGGGGGCCAGCTTGAAGGAGATGTAGGGCTTGATGTTGCCCGCCTTGTCCAGCTGGTAGTAGTTGGTGCGCAGGGTAGCGTCGATCATCTCCACATAGCGGCGAATGATGCGATCGTCATCCAGGTTGGCGACCTGATCCAGCTTGGCCGCAAGCTCCTCGTGCAGCTTGGCCTGCACCTTGGCATCCTGCTTGATGGCCGGATCCAGGCGCTGTTCGAACAGGGTGAACAGCAGCTCTGCGATATCCGGATAACGGGTCAGGGTCTCCTCGATATAGGACTGGCTGAAGGAGACGCCGGTCTGGCGCATGTATTTGGCATAGGCCCGCAGCACGGATACCTGACGACCGGTGAGGCCGGCCCCCAGCACCAGACGGTTGAAGCCGTCATCTTCCAGGGTCTTGCTCCAGATGGCGGCGAAGGCCTGCTGGAAGCGCTGCTGGCTCTGCTCCAGATCGAACGGTTGCTCACCGCGCAGCAGCATGGAGAAATCGAGGATCCAGAACACCTCGCCGGTGGGGGTCCGTACCTGATACGGGGTCTCGCCGATGACGCGCAGCCCCATGTTTTCCAGCATGGGCAGGACGTCGGAGAGGTGGATGGGTTCGCTTCGGTGGAACAGCTTGAGGCGTACCCGGCGATCGTTCTCCTCCTCCTGGGCGCGGTAGAACAGCATGCCAAGCGGCTCGGCCTCGCTCAATCCATCCAGGGCCATGATGTCCGCGACGGCAGAGCCCGGCAGCACATCTTCCTTGTAGGCGCGGGGGAAGGCGGTGCTGAAACGGCGGCGCAGCTCGTTGCCGCGGGCCTCGCCATAGTGGGAAAGCAGCACGGAATCCAGGCGGTCATCCCAGCTGCGGGCCGCTTCAATCAGGTTGTTCTGTACTTCGTTCACATCCACATCCACGTTGTTGTTGTTGACCCGCACTATGTAGTGGGTCCGTGCCAGCACACCCTCGGTGAAGTAGACGTTGAACTCCACATCGATGCTGCTGCCAAAATATTTCTGCAAAATCTGCTGGGTCTTGACCCGCAGCGCCGTGTTGTAGCGCTCCTTGGTGACATAGACCATGCAGGAGAAGAAGCGGCCGTAGACGTCGCGGCGCACGAACAGGCGCAGCATGTCCCGCTCCTGCATCTCCAGCACCCCGAGACCGGTGGCCAGCAGCTCCTCTTCACGGGCCTGGATCAGCTCATCGCGCGGGTAGGTTTCCAGCACGTTCAGCAGCGCCTTGTAGGCATGGGAGCCCGATTCAAAGCCGGAGGCAGCCATGATGCGCTCGAGGCGGTGGCTGATGAGGGGGATCTGGGTCGCACTGGTGTTGTAGATGGAGGAGGCATACAGGCCGATGAAGCGATCCTCTCCCACCACCTTGCCGTGCTCGTCGAAACGCTTGATGCCGATGTAGTCCACATAGGCCGGACGATGCACCCGGGACTTGCTGTTGGACTTGGTGAGGATCAGCAAGTCGGAACTGAGGGCCGCGTGACGGGCGCTGGCGGGCATGGTGCCGAGGCGCTGGCCTTCGTCCTTGATGGAGTTCTTCATCAGCCCCAGGCTGGACTCGGGCTGCGGCAGGATCTCGTGATCTCCCTCCACCGCCTTGACGTCGTAGCGACGATAACCCATCAGGGTGAAGTTGTGGGCGGCCACCCATTTGAGGAAGGCGACGCAGGAGTCCACCTCGGCCTGGCTGACCGGGTTCTTGCGTTTGGGCAGCTCCTCGATGATCTCGTTCAGGCGCGCCAGCATGGGCTGCCAGTCTCCCACCGCCAGGGCCACTTCCCGCGCCACCGAGTTGAGCTCGGCAGTCAGGGCGTCCATCTCCTCTTCACCGGTCAGGTGATCGATTTCGATGAGGAAGGCGGTTTCCACCGAGGTCTGCTCTGCGGTGTTGTCCAGATCCAGGATGGCGCCAATCTTGCCGCCTTCGCCGCGGATCAGGTGCAGCGGCTGGTGCAGCATCATGTGGGCGGTGATATTGAGACGCTTGAGCGCCATGCGGATGGAGTCCACCAGGAAGGGGGAATCCTGCAGGATGATCTCGACGATGGTATGGGGAGACTGCCATCCGTGGCGGGTCAGCTCGGGGTTGTAGACCCGGATATAGGGCTCGATGCCGGTACGGTGGTTGAGGGCATTCCACAGACTGAGGGCGGCGCCATAGAGATCGCTGTCATTGCGGTCATGCAGATCAGTACTGGCCATGTTGCCGTAGAACTTGGCAACGAAACATTCGACCAGGGAGGCACTGTTTTTCGGCAATTTCTGGTGGATCAGACTGAGAACGTTTTCGAGCAGAACGGAGGTAGGGGCGTCTTTCAATGCCATTGCTAGTTTCCTTATCGGACGACATCACAGACACGGCGACATCCACCCAGGATGCCCACCGGTACAGAGTTGCAGCGAAGTGTAATGGCTTGGATCAAGGAAGGCGAGCAAAGGTGATAACGGGATGTTAAAAACAAGGGGCAGATCACGGCTTGGGTTGTGATAAATTTTGCCAAGTTGGCAAAATTCAGAAAATCGCACTGGATGCCGCGCCATTTACCGGATAGATAGTGACTTAAAGCAGATATTTACCCGGATTGATGTTCAAGTTTTGTTAATTTATGCGTTCCAGGGAAATGAAGCGATGATCGTCCTGGGTTTTCAGTCGAAAGTAGCCGTGAACGCCGCTCTCCGACACAAAACGCCGGATTTTCTCCAACCCCAGCTCCAGGGTCAGACCCTGCTCGGTACGTACCACCAGGCGGTTCACCTGCCCCTGGTACATCAACATGATCTCGTCGCGGCCAAGGGAGAGCCGAAAAGTGTATTGCCTCATGTCACCTCCTGGTCATCCATGAAAAACGGGCAGGAGAGCCAGACTCCCCTGCCCGCCGTCGTGACGCTTACTGTGCCAGCGCCTTGCTCACCTTCTCGAACAGATCCCGCGCCAGCCCGTCCAGGTTGGCCAGGCGGGTCAGCTCGGCGCGAACCAGCGCCTTGCGCCCCTCATCGAGCCGCTTGAACTGGATAAGCGGGGTGATGAGGCGGGACGCCACCTGGGGATTGACCTCGTTGAGTTCGATCAAGAGATCGGTCAGGAAGCGATAGCCGCTGCCATCGGCGGCGTGGAACTGCACCTGGTTGCTCATGGCGAAGCTGCCGATGAGCGCCCGTAGCCGGTTCGGGTTGCGGATGCTGAAGGTCGGGTGCGCCATCGCCTGCTTCACGTCATCGAGCACATCCTTGGCCGGCTTAGCCCCCACCAGCCGCAGCCAGTTGTCCAGTACCAGGCCGTCGTGGGCCCACTTGCCTTCGAAGTCGGCCAAGAGCGCGGCGCGGCACGGCAGCAGATGGCTGTTGGCCACCTGGAGCGCCGCCAGGGTGTCGGTCATGTTGTCGGCAGCCCCGTACTGCTCGCGCACCAGGGTATCGGCCTTCGCGGCATCCAGCGCCGCCAGATAACCCAGCACCACACCCTTGAGGGCCCGCTTGGCCATGTCGGCATGGACCACCTGATAAGCCGGCAGACGCAGGCTCTCGTAGCACGCCAGCAGGCGGTCGCCGAAGGCGTGGGCCAATGCGGTCTGGATCCCGTTGCGCACCTGGTGGATGGCGTCGATGTCGGCCACCTCGAACAGCTCGGCCAGGGTCGCCTCTCCCGGCAGGGCCAGGATCTCTGCCTTGAGGGCGGGATCCAGTGCAGCCTCGTCCAGAATGGCGACAAAGGCCGCCAGCAGGGTGCGGGAGAGCTCAACCCCCTGCCCGTGCTGGACCCGGGCCACCCCGTCGATCACCGCCTTGTTGACCAGCATCTGCGCTGCATCCCAGCGGGCAAACTCGTTGCGGGCATGGCGCATCAGGAAGGCCAGGGCCTCGTCGCTATAGTCATAGTGCAGCTTGACCGGGGCGGAGAAGTCCCGCAGCAGGGAGGGAACCGGTCTGACCGGCACCTGGTCGAATTCGAAAGTCTGCTGTGCTTCCAGCACGTCCAGCACATTGCCGATGGCCTTGCCCTGGTATTGCAGCGGGATGACGGCACCCTGTGCATCGTAGAGCTCGATGTCGAGGGGGATATGCAGCGGCAGCTTTTGTGGCTGATCCTGGGTCGGCGGCGTGTGCTGGCTCACGAACAGACGATAAACACCACTTTCGGCATCGTACTCGTCGGTCACGGTGAGCTCGGGGGTACCGGACTGGCTGTACCAGCGGCGGAAGCGAGCGAGATCCACCCCGGAGGCATCCTCCATCGCCTGCACGAAGTCGTCGCAGGTGGCGGCAGAGCCGTCGTGACGCTCGAAGTAGAGTCGCATGCCCGCCTGGAAGGCGTCCTCCCCCAGCAGGGTGTGCATCATTCGGATCACTTCAGAGCCCTTCTCGTAGACGGTCAGGGTGTAGAAGTTGTTCATCTCGATCACCACATCCGGGCGGATGGGGTGGGCCATGGGGCCGGCATCTTCGGCAAACTGCGGACCGCGCACGGTGCGCACGTTGTTGATGCGGTTGACGCCGCGCGACCCCAGATCGGAGGAGAACTCCTGATCCCGGAACACCGTCAGCCCCTCTTTGAGGCTTAACTGGAACCAGTCGCGGCAGGTGACGCGGTTGCCGGTCCAGTTGTGGAAATATTCGTGACCGATCACCCGCTCGATGCCGTGGTAGTCCGCATCGGTGGCAGTGGCCGGGTTGGCCAACACGAACTTGGAGTTGAAGATGTTGAGCCCCTTGTTCTCCATGGCCCCCATGTTGAAGAAGTCCACCGCCACGATCATGTAGATGTCGAGGTCATACTCGAGGCCGAAACGCTGCTCGTCCCAGCGCATGGAGTTGATGAGGCTCTCCATGGCGAAACCGGCGCGGTCCAGGTTGCCCTTGTCCACGAAGATCTCGAGCGCCACCTGGCGGCCGCTTTTGGTAATGAAGTGGTTGCGTTCCACATCGAAGTCACCGGCCACCAGGGCAAACAGGTAACTCGGTTTGGGGAAGGGATCCTGCCACTGCACGAAATGGCGACCGTCGTCCAGATCGCCGCTCGCGACCTTGTTGCCATTGGAGAGCAGATAGGGGTACTTGGCCTTGTCGGCGGTGATGCGGGTACTGTAACGGGCCAGGATGTCCGGCCTGTCCATGTAATAGGTGATACGACGAAAGCCCTCGGCCTCGCACTGGGTGCAATAGGCATCGCCGGATTTGTAGAGCCCCTCCAGCGCCGTGTTGGCGGCGGGATCAATGTCGGTGACCACGGTCAGCACGCACTCGGCCGGCAGGTTGAACAGAGTCAGGCTGCTCTCTCCCTGCTCGTATTGCTGATAGGGCACGCCATCCACACTGACACTGACAAGGTCAAGCCCCTCGCCGTCCAGCACCAGGGGCTCGTTGTGATCGCCGCTGCGACGCAAACGGGAGATGGCGGTGACCCGGGTCAGGGGCTCTTGCAGCTGAAAATCGAGATCCAGGCTGTCACACCAATAGAGGGGAGCCTGGTAATCCTGGCGATATTTGGCCGTCATGGCCTGAGGTTGTTCAGTCATTATTGTGTGCTTCCACGCTTTGTTATTGACGTGTCAGAGGCTGTCACAAGGCTCGGACAGGGTCAAATAGTTTGCATTCAGGCAAAAGAAAGGGCGACCCGAGTCGCCCTTGTCATTTCGTTGCCAGCATCAGCTCTTCTTGCTGAGGGTGGCCAGATCCGCCGTGATGTTGGCCGCTTCCACCTGGTATTCGTCAGGTGCCTCGAAATCGGTCGGCAGTTCATCCAGGCTCTTCACCGTCGGCTTGCCAAGACGGGTCAGCCGCTCGTTGGCTCGCGCCAGCGCCTTCTCGTCCTGTTTGGCCTGTTCAGCCAGCCGCTCGGCTTCGTTCAGGGAGACCGACTTCTTGTCCTTGTCCGCCTGATACTCCTTGATGTCCTGCAGCACATAGGCAAATTCCGGATCCTTGGTGATCCGTGCCTCGTGGGCCGCTTTCAGCTTGGGCAGCAGGCTGGAGAAGTCCCCCAGTCGCTCGTAGCTGGCCGAGGCAATCTTGTCCCAGGGCAAGGCGTTGAACTCGCGGCTCTCCCCCGTCTCACCCGGCGCCACTGCGGTCGGGAAGGCGATATCGGGTGCAACCCCCTTGTTCTGGGTACTGCCGCCATCGATACGGTAGAACTTGGCGATGGTGTACTGCACGTGACCCAGCGGCTGCTCGTAGAAGTCATAGACCTTTGCGAGGCTGCGATGCTGCTGCACCGTCCCCTTGCCGAACGAGTTTTCGCCGAGGATCAGCGCACGGCCGTAATCCTGCATGGCGGCGGCGAAGATCTCGGAGGCCGAGGCGCTGTAGCGGTCGATCATCACCGACATGGGGCCACCGTAGTAGACATTGCCGTCGTCGTCGCCGTTGACGGTGATGCGACCCATGTGATCACGGATCTGCACCACGGGGCCGCTGGCGAAGAAGAGACCGCTCAGGGCGGAGGCTTCCGTCAGGGCACCGCCGCCGTTGCCGCGCAGATCGACGATGAGGCCGTCGATCTTCTGCTTGTTAAGGCTGGAGATCTCCTTGATCACGTCGTCGTGCAGGTTGACGTAGAAGCTCGGGATCTCGAGCACGCCGATCTTCTTGCCCTCGGCGGTGATCACCTTGGACTTGGCGGCTCTGTCTTCCAGACGCACCTTGTCACGCACCAGCTCCACCAGCTCGGTCTTGGCGGTTGCACCCTTGCCGCGCTGGATCTCCAGCTTCACCTTGCTGCCCTTGGGCCCCTTGATGAGCTCGACCACGTCGTCAAGACGCCAGCCAATGACATCCACAATCTTTCCGTCGTCCTGCCCCACCCCGGTGATCTTGTCATCGGGTTTCAGGTGATTGGACTTGGCCGCCGGGCCGCCTGGCACCAGGGAGCGGATGACGGTAAAGTCATCTTCCGCCTGCAGCACGGCCCCAATCCCCTCCAGCGAGAGGTTCATCTCGGTGTTGAACCGATCGGCGCTGCGCGGAGACAGATAGCTGGTGTGCGGCTCGATGGCGCGGGCGAAGGAGTTCATGAAGAGCTGGAACACGTCCTCGCTCTCGGTCTGGGACATCCGCTTGATGGCGTTGTTGTAACGCTTGCCAAGCAGCTCCTTGATCTCGGGCCACTCCTTACCGCTGAGCTTGAGGCTCAGGGCATCGAACTTGACCCGCTGACGCCACAGCTCGTTGAGCTCGGCTTCATCCTTGGGCCAGGGAGCCCCTTCCCGATCGAAGACGTAATTGTCTTTCTGGGTAAAATCGAAGGGAGTGTCGAGCAGTTTGAGGGCGTATTCGAACCGCTCGTACCGCCGCTGCTGACTCAGGTTGAACATCTCGTAGGCCGGAGCCAGTCGCCCTCGCTCGAGGTCGGTGTCAAAACCGGTACGATATTTCTCAAAACGGCTGATGTCAGAGGCCAGAAACAGGTTGCGGCTGTAGTCCAGATTCTCCAGATACTTGTCAAAGATCACGGAGGAAAAGGCGTCGTCCAGCTTGAACTGTTTGTAGTGGGAGCGGGTAAACAGATTGGCAATTCGCTTGCTGGCCGTAGCATGTTGGCTCTCTTGAGCCAACACAGGCAAATCACTTTCCTTGAGCACCGGCTCGATGGCCTGTGCGAGCCCGGCAAGCGCCAGGCTACAGGCAACGAGTGAAAAACGAATCACGCCATGCTTCAACATTCGTCTCCTTAGAGAACCAGATGCTCGAACTTGACCCGCAACATCATGCCGGTCTGCAATTGAACCTGTACGTCATCCTTGGTCACTTCCTTGATGGTCGCAGGCACAGGGGACTTGCCCAGCACGACGCGCACGCCCTGCTCGACTTTCAGGGTAGCGGCATCCACTTTCACCAGCGGCGCATCGGCGACCGGTGCAGCCTTGGGAGCAGGGGCGGACTTGGGCTTGTCGGAGCGGGGAGCGTCAGCCTTGCGCGGCGCGTTGCGACGCGGCTGCTTGGGCTTGTCTTCCTTCTCCTTGGTATTGGTGCGGCGGCTGGCAAAGACACGTTCCTTGCTCTCCTTGAGCGCCTGTTTGGCATGCTCGATGTGCTCTTCGGTGAGCAGCTCGCCCGGGTTGCCGTCCAGATCGACACGGGCCTGGCCAGCCTTGAGGCCATGCAGGTAACGCCAGCTGGAGGTGTATTGACGCAGAGCAGAGCGCAGCATGGTCTTGGAGACTCTCTCGTCATCAGCAAGACGCGCGGCCAGATCCTGGAAGATGCCAATCTTGAGTGGCTTGGCCTCTCCTTCAGCGATGAAGCAGGCCGGGAATTTCTCGACCAGGTAGGCGACGATCTCTTTACTGTTCTTCAGCTTTTCAGTGTTTTCCATGTATAACCTTGGCTTTCATATAGACGCACGGGCATGCCCGAACACAACAAAGGCCCCATTATAGAGAGCTTGGGACCTTTTGCGAACCATCTAGCAATGACTTAGAGCATGCTTTCCAAAATTTGCACCGTTTCTTCGAGGCCAATCCGGTCCTGCTCGTCAAAGCGGTTAAAGATTGGACTGTCGATGTCCAGCACCCCGATGATCTCCCCGCCACGGCGCAGCGGGATCACGATTTCCGAGTTGCTGGCACCGTCGCACGCAATGTGCCCCGCGAACTGGTGCACGTCGTCCACCAGCTGGGTCTTGCCCTCGGCAACCGCAGTGCCACAGACGCCGCGCCCGACCGGGATGCGCACACAGGCCGGCTTGCCCTGGAACGGGCCGAGCACCAGGGTCTCGCCCTGCAGCAGGTAGAAACCAACCCAGTTGATGTCAGCCAGTTCCTGATTGAGCAGTGCAGACAGGTTTGCCAGGGTGGCGATCATGTCGGGTTCGCCCTCCAGCAATGCCTGGGCCTGCTGGTTGAGCGTGCGATAAAATGCTTGTTTTTCAATCATGATTAAATGAACTTCACTCCTTGATAATCAATGCAAGGTACCGTCCTGCCTGAAAATTTCAAATCAATTTTCAATTATCCCCCCTCCTGGGGCCCGATGAGAGTCCGTTCAACGTGCCGCGCCCAACGTCAGTTGATGGCGCTGGCCATTGCTCCACTCGATGGTCAGGAGCCAGTCCATCGCCTCGGTCGTACAACTTCCCACCTGGGTCACCCCTCGCCACCCCGTTTGGCTGGGTTCAAACAGCACGGGGATGAGCCCCATGAACATATCCTTGCCCTCGAGCCAGGCCTTGACCGGCGTGATGGCCGGCACACCCCCTTGAAGGCGCAGGACAAAGTCATGTTCAGGGCGGATCGGCAAGCCATCGATGCTGACCGTCAGCGGGCGATCTCCGACGATGAGGCGGCAGGGGCTGTGGGACAGATCACAAATCTGAACATTGGTGCCCTCTGCATGGTCGCTTCCAGTGCCTGAAAACCAGGTTCGATAGGCCATCAGGGAGAGCAAAATGACCAGCACCATGGACAGGTGGACGATTTTGCGTGAAGTGAGTCTCTCTTTCATGAAAAAACAGCTCTGTAAGGTACTTTGAAAATGTAATTTTCGTGATCTGGCGCAAGGTAAAAACTGGCGGACATGAGACCCGCTGGAGCCAAATATATCACTGTTTGTACTGTTATTTTACCGGTCACTTCAGTATCATTCTCAATGGATTTTCATTTAACCACCTTTTGCTTTTCCTTTTATTAACAGATGTTAACGAGAGGATTTTGCAAAACCGGGGTGAAAATGGCCCAGGACACCGGGCAACACAAACAACAGCATCGGAAGCGGAATACAACGATGAGCCATACAACAAACCACCCTGAGTACAACTATACCGTTGTGCGCCAGTTCACCGTCATGACGATTGTCTGGGGTATCGTCGGCATGTCGGTGGGTGTATTGATTGCAGCCCAGCTGATCTGGCCTGCCCTCAACTTCGACACCCCCTGGCTGACGTACAGCCGTCTGCGTCCCCTGCATACCAATGCGGTCATCTTCGCATTTGGTTGCAGCGCCCTGATGGCCACCTCCTTCTACGTGGTGCAGCGCACCTGTCAGGTCCGACTGTTTGGTGGTCCCCTCGCCTCCTTCGTGTTCTGGGGCTGGCAGGCGATCATTCTGTCTGCAGCCATCTCACTGCCGCTTGGGTACACCACCTCCAAAGAGTACGCCGAGCTGGAGTGGCCCATCGACATCGCCATCGCCGTGGTCTGGGTGAGCTATGCCATCGTCTTCTTCGGCACCCTGGTCAAGCGCACCACCTCCCACATCTATGTGGCGAACTGGTTCTTCGGTGCCTTCATCATCACGGTGGCCGTGCTGCACATCGTCAACAACATGGAAGTGCCGCTCTCCGGCATGAAGTCCTACTCCATGTACTCCGGTGCCATGGATGCCATGGTGCAGTGGTGGTATGGCCACAACGCGGTGGGCTTCCTGCTGACGGCGGGCTTCCTTGGCATGATGTACTATTTCGTGCCCAAGCAGGCGGGTCGCCCCGTCTACTCCTACCGCCTCTCCATCGTGCACTTCTGGGCGCTGATCTCCCTCTATATCTGGGCCGGTCCGCACCACCTGCACTATACCGCCCTGCCTGACTGGGCCCAGTCGCTGGGCATGGTGATGTCCCTCATCCTGTTCGTGCCCTCCTGGGGCGGCATGATCAATGGCATCATGACCCTCTCGGGTGCCTGGCACAAACTGCGTTATGACCCCATCCTACGCTTCCTGATCGTCTCCCTGTCGTTCTACGGCATGTCGACCTTCGAAGGCCCAATGATGGCGATCAAGACCGTCAACGCCCTCTCCCACTACACCGACTGGACTATCGGTCACGTTCATTCCGGTGCCTTGGGCTGGGTTGCCATGGTGTCCATCGGTGCCGTCTACCACCTGATCCCGAACCTGTTCGGGCAGGGGCGCATGTACAGCATCAAGCTCATCAACGTCCACTTCTGGCTGGCCACCGTGGGCACCGTGCTCTATATCGTCGCCATGTGGATTTCCGGTGTGATGCAGGGCCTGATGTGGCGTGCGGTCAACGACGACGGCACCCTGACCTACAGCTTCGTGGAGGCGCTGCAAGCTTCCTATCCCTTCTACTTCGTGCGCTTCCTGGGTGGCTGCTTCTTCGTCACCGGCATGCTGCTGATGGCCTACAACGCCTACCGCACCGTCACTGCGCCCAAGGGTTCCCTGGAACCCGTCGCACAGCCAGCCTGATTTGAAGGGGTTTAAAGCATGAGCAACAACAACCGTCACGAGATTTTTGAAAAAAGCGTCCCCATGCTGGTGATTGGCATCATCTTCGCCATCAGCCTGGGGGGCCTGGTGGAAATCACCCCCCTGTTCTTCCAGAAGCAGACCAACGAGCCGGTGGAGGGCCTCAAGCCCTACACCGCCCTGCAGATGGAAGGACGCGACATCTACATCCGCGAAGGCTGCACCGTCTGCCACAGCCAGATGATCCGCCCGTTCCGCGCCGAGACCGAACGCTACGGCCACTACTCGGTTGCCGGCGAGAGCGTCTGGGAGCACCCCTTCCTGTGGGGCTCCAAGCGTACCGGCCCGGATCTGGCCCGGGTCGGCGGCCGCTACTCCGATGACTGGCATCGCGCCCACCTCATCAACCCGCGTGACGTGGTGCCCGAGTCCAACATGCCGGCCTTCCCCTGGCTCGAGACCAATGTGCTGAGCGGCGAGTTGACTGGCAAGAAGCTGGCTCTGTTCCGGGATCACTTCGGCGTGCCCTATACCGATGCCGACATCGCTGGCGCCGGTGAGGCCGTCAAGGGCAAGACCGAGCTGGATGCGCTGATCGCCTATCTGCAATCACTGGGCCATGCCCTGAAATAAGGAGTCGGGATATGGATTACGGCACATTTCGCGGCCTGTACACCCTGCTGCTGATGGTCATCATGATTGGCATCATCGTCTGGGCCTACAGCAAGCGCCGCAAGGCTTCTTTCGACGAGGCCGCCAACCTGGTTTTTGCCGATGACGAGCAACCCAGTGCTGATAACAAGAACGCAGGAGCGAAGCAATAATGAGCACTCTGTTTAGCATTTTTGTGACCGTCATAAGCCTTGGCACCATTCTCGGCTGCTTCCTGCTGCTGGCCTGGTGCATGAAGGACAAGATGGGGGCCGAAGAGGGCAAACCCATGGGTCACACCTTCGACGGCATCGAGGAGATCAACAATCCCCTGCCGAAGTGGTGGTCCTATATGTTCCTCTTCTTCATCGTCACCGGGCTCATCTACCTGCTCGCCTTCCCGGGCCTTGGCAACTTCAAGGGTCTGCTGGGCTGGCAGAGCTCCAACCAGGATGTGCGTTCCCTGGCCGAGTCCAAGGCGGCGGCCGAGTCTGCCAAGGCCGAAGGACGCGCGGTGGAATACGACCGGGAACTCGCCAAGGCCGACGAGATCTACGGCGCCAAGTTCCGCGAGCTGACCTATCAGGCTGACGGCAAGAGCTACAAGGAGATCACCGAGATCGCCAAGGATCCGGAAGCCCTGAAGGTGGGTCAGCGCTTGTTCCTGCAAAACTGTTCCCAGTGTCATGGCTCCGATGCCCGCGGTGGTCGCGGTTTCCCGAACCTGACCGACAGCGAATGGCAGTGGGGCGGCGCCCCCGACCAGATCAAGACCACCATCATGGGCGGTCGTCAGGGGATCATGGCCGCCTGGGGCGAGATCCTGGGTCAGGACGGGGTGAAGGAGGTTGCCTCCTATGTGTTGAGCCTCTCCGGTCGCAAGGTTGATCTGGTGGAAGCCAAGAAAGGGGAGGCACGCTTTGCCATGTGCGCCGCCTGCCACGGTCCGGATGCCAAGGGCGGCATCGCCTTCGGCGCACCGGATCTCACCAACAACATCTGGCTCTATGGCGGCTCCCGTCAGGTGGTCGAACAGACCATCACCCACGGGCGCCACGGCGTGATGCCGGCTTGGAAGGACATTCTGGGGGAAGACAAGGTACATCTGCTCGCTTCCTACGTTTACAGCTTGTCCCACAACGATCGGCAAAATCAGCAGTAACATGTGATAAGCACGTGATTAATCAGCAAAAAGCCTCGACTCTTCGAGGCTTTTTGTTATCTTGTGTTGGCTGAATTACCGCCATTTCGTTAACCATTTGTTTCGGTAGCATCATGACTCAACCCTGGTATCGCCAATTCTGGCCCTGGTTCATCATCGCCCTCCCCTGCGCCGCCGTGGTAGGCAGCATCGCCACCGCCATCATTGCCAGCAAGGATGGGGTCAACCTGGTGGCGGAGGACTACTACAAGCAGGGCAAGGAGATTAACCAGGATCTCAGCAAGTTCGATCGCGCCGAGGCGCTCGGCATCCGTATCGCCCTCAATGTCAGCGACAAGGAGCTGACGTTAAATCCACTGTCCGGGGATTTCCCCCTCGGGCAGGCACTGCACCTCTCCCTGTTTCATCCCACGTTGGCGGGCCTGGACAGCGAACATCTGCTGACGGCCGATGGCAAGGGAGTCTATCGCCTGATGCTCGACAAGCCCCTCACCGGCAAGTGGCACGTGCGGGTCGATGCCTTCAACCATGAATGGCGCCTCCAGGAGACGGCACAACTGCCGACTCAGGCAGCGATTGAGCTCGATCCCAAGGGACGTTGAATCACGAAGGCAGGGTGATCGGCACGCCGGTCAGCCGCCCTTCTCCCCGACCCGGCCTGCAGGGCTGCATCAAAGAGGGATGATCACCATGACCGGCTGTTTTCACTGTGGTGAACCGGTTCCCACTGGCAGTAACTTTACTCTCGAGATCAAAGGCATCGTTCAGCCGATGTGTTGCCCTGGCTGTCAGGCCGTGGCACAGACCATTCTCGAATGCGGCCTCGCCAGTTATTACGAACACCGCACCGCTCCCGGCATCAAGGGGGAACTGGTGCCCGAAGAGCTCGCCGCCCTCACCCACTACGATCTGGCGGAGGTGCAGCAGGAGTTCGTCACCGACACCGGTACGGGTCGCGAAACGACGCGCGAGATCCAGCTGACGGTGGAAGGTTTGACCTGCGCCGCCTGTGCCTGGCTCATCGAGCGGCACCTGATGACCCTGCGCGGTCTGCGTTACATCAACGTCAATACCACCACCCATCGCGCCCGCATCAAGTGGGATCCGGCCCAGCTCTCTTTGAGCGACATTCTCAAGGGCTTTGCCAGGGTCGGCTATCGCGCCTATCCCTTCCAGACTCATCAGCAGGAAGCGCTCTACGCCAAAGAGGTGCGCAGCTACATGTTCCGCATGGCGCTGGCCGGCCTTGGCTCCATGCAGGTGATGATGTGCGCCGTGGCACTCTACATGGACCTCTTCATCAGCGTGGAAGAGGAGTTCATGATCTACTTCAAGTGGATAAGCCTTCTGCTCTCCACCCCCATCATGATCTACTCGGCCCAGCCTTTTTACGTGGGGGCATGGCGCAGCCTGAAGCAGGGGCACCTCTCCATGGATGTGTCGGTGTCGCTGGCACTGATCGGCGCCTTCGTCGCCTCCATCTGGGCCACGGTCTTCAACACGGGTGAGGTCTATTACGACTCCATCACCATGTTCGTCTTCTTCCTGCTGTTGGGCCGTCTGCTGGAACTGCGAGCGAGGCGCAAGGCGTCGGAGTCGAGCTCCAACCTGGCGCGCCTGGTGCCCATCATGGCGACCCGCATCGATGATGACGGCGAACACGAGGTGGCCGCCAAGACGCTGCGAGTCGGAGACAGGGTGCGGGTACTTGCGGGGGCCACCCTGCCGGCAGACGGCATCGTCACCCTGGGCCAGGCCAGCCTCAACGAATCCATGCTGACTGGCGAACAGTTGCCTCTGCTCAAACAGGCCGGAGATCCCGTCTATGCAGGCACCATCAACACCGATGCCCCCCTGGAGATCCGGGTCAGCCATTCCATTGAAGAGTCGCGCCTGGCCCAGATCATGCGCCTGCAGGATCATGCTCTGGACGACAAGCCCGCCATCGCCCAGCTGGCGGACGTGCTGTCGCGCCACTTTATCCTGGTGCTCCTGATCATTGCGGCCGGGGTCTGGACCTTCTGGCATTTTCATCAGCCCGAGCGGGCCTTCTGGGTCACCCTGGCGGTGCTGGTGGCGACCTGCCCCTGCGCCCTCTCGCTGGCCACCCCGACCGCACTGACCTCGGCCACTGCCAACCTGACCCGCAGCGGCATCCTGCTGCGCCGCGGCCACGTGCTGGACATTCTGACCCGGGCCAACCGCATCGTGATGGACAAGACGGGGACCCTGACCACGGGCAACATCAGCCTGGTGAGCACCCAGCCCCTCGGCGAGCTCGACGCAGCCCGCTGCCTCGCCCTCGCCCAGGCCCTGGAGACCTACTCCGAGCATCCCATCGCCCGTGCGTTTCGAAGCAAACCACTGGCGGACGGGGTGCCGTTCGCCGCCAGCGACGTCACCCCCGTCATCGGCCACGGCGTGCAGGGAGTGATTGAGGGCAAGCATTACCGCATCGGCAGTGCACGCTGGCTCGAACTGGCGCAAGAAGAGAATGCCGCTCAAGGGCTGACCATCTATCTGGCCGATGAACACGGACTGCTGGCCCGTTTCATCCTGGCCGACACGCTGCGCCCCGATGCCGGTGCACTGATCCAGGCCTTCAAGGAGGCAGGCCTGCAAACCACCATTCTCACCGGCGACGGTTCGGACCAGGCGGACATGCTGGCCCGCGAGCTGGGGGTCGATGAGCTGGTAAAAGGGGTCACCCCGGACGGCAAGCTGGCCTATCTCAAGGCCCGGGAAGCGGCCGGGGATATCAGCATCATGGTGGGAGATGGCATCAACGACGCCCCTGTGCTGGCTGGCGCCCACGCGTCCTTTGCCATGGCGGGGGGCACGGATCTGGCCAAGAACAGTGCCGACGCCATCCTGCTGGCCGACGATCTCTCCCGTCTGCTGGCCGCCCGGGCCCTGGCCCTGCGCACTCGCAAGATCATCAAGGAGAACTTTGCCTGGTCCATCGGCTACAACCTGCTTGTGCTGCCGCTGGCGGCAAGTGGCTGGCTCCCCCCTTATCTGGCGGCTGCTGGCATGTCCCTGAGCTCCCTCATCGTGGTCACCAACTCCATGCGGCTCAACCGGTGAGCAGCCATCTGGCATCCTCCCGGGTGGCGGCACCTCTTGCCTCGCCGGGTTATCATCCCCCTTTCACCACAGGGTCCGCGCCATGAACATCATCTTCGTCCTTATCCCCATCGCCATCCTGTTCGTTGTCATTGCAGGAGCCGTCTTCTTCTGGGCCATCCGCTCCGAGCAGTTCGAGGATCTCGACAGGCAGGGCTCCAACATCCTGTTTGACGAGGAGCAGCGCCCCTTGCCCTCCCCTGAACAACAAGCAGAACAGGAAAGCAAGCCTCATGACCAGCAGCCTTGACCTCATGGGCGCCCTGCTGGTCGGGCTTGCCGGTGCCGGCCACTGTATCGGCATGTGCGGCGGCGTGTCCGCAGCGCTCTCCATGGCCATACCTGCCGAGAAGCAGCATTTTTGGGGCCGACTCGGTTATCTGCTCAACTACAACCTGGGGCGCATCCTGAGCTATGTGCTGGCGGGCGCGCTGGTGGGTGGTTTGCTCGCCACCACCACGGAGATAGGCGCTGGCAAACACGCCCTGGCAGGGCTTCGCTTCATCGCCGCCCTGCTGATGATAGCGCTCGGCCTCTACTTGGCTGGCTGGTGGCATGGCGTCTTGCTGCTCGAGCGCATCGGTGCGAAGTTCTGGCCTCTCATCAAGCCGCTGGCAGGCAGGTTTCTCCCGTTTACATCAGCCTGGCAGGCCCTCCCCTTTGGCATGGTCTGGGGCTGGCTCCCTTGCGGCCTCGTCTACTCCATGCTGACCTGGAGCGCTGCCGCAGGCTCCGCAAGTGGCGGGGCACTCATCATGCTCTTTTTCGGCCTCGGCACCCTGCCGACTCTGTTTGCGCTGGGGGGGCTGGCAGACCGATTGCGCTACTGGCTCACCCTGCGCAGCCTGCGCCTTGGGGGCGCCTTGCTGCTTATTGCCTACGGGATCCACACCCTCTGGATCGGGATGGCGTCCTTTTGAAACCCTATCCAAAACGGATGAGATGGTGGTAAACTTGTTTGATATAAATCAATTATTCATTTGAGCCTATGATCCCGGACAAGAAACCTGGCAGACGTATTCAGAGCGGTGGCTGTGCAATTCATTGCCAGGATTGCAGCATCAGCCAGCTCTGCATCCCCTTCACCCTGAACGACAACGAGCTCGATCAGCTCGACAGCATCATCGAGCGCAAAAAGCCGATCCAGAAGGGTGAAGAGTTGTTCAAGGCCGGCGATGAGCTCAAGTCGCTCTATGCCATACGTTCCGGGACCATCAAGTCATACACCATCACCGAACAGGGTGACGAACAGATCACTGCCTTCCACCTCGCCGGTGATCTGGTCGGTTTCGACGCCATCCACAAGCAGGCACACCCCTCCTTCGCCCAGGCGCTGGAAACCGCCATGGTGTGCGAGATCCCGTTCGATGTGCTCGACGACCTCTCTGGCAAGATGCCCAAACTGCGCCAGCAGATCATGCGGCTGATGAGCAACGAGATCATGGGCGACCAGGAGATGATACTGCTGCTCTCCAAAAAGAACGCCGAAGAGCGCCTCGCTGCCTTCCTGCACAATCTCTCGGTTCGTTTCTCCGAGCGCGGCTTCTCCGCCAAGGAGTTCCGCCTCTCCATGACCCGTGGGGACATCGGCAACTACCTCGGTCTCACCGTCGAGACCATCAGCCGCCTGCTGGGCCGTTTCCAGAAATCCGGTCTCATCAGCGTCAAAGGCAAATACATTACTGTACTGGACAACGTTGCCTTGGGCGTCATGGCCGGAGCCACTCGTCCTCCCTGCGGTTAATCCCCGTTTATTCCCTTTTTGCCGGATCGGATCACCCTGAAATTTGATCCGGCACACCTTCCCGTCTCCCCCCTTGGACTAAGCTGTAATAGCTAAAGAGTTGCCATCATTGGCCTTTTTGCCAAGGAGGAGAACATGGTCAAGTACCGAAACATTCTGGTGGTGATCAATCCCGAGGAGGAGCGCCAGATCGCGCTCGAGCGCACGGTCAAGGTCGCCGAGCTGGATGAGGGCGCCCAGCTGACCCTGCTCCTGACGATTTACGACTTCTCTTACGAGATGACCGCCATGCTCTCGGCAGACGAGCGGGAAGAGATGCGCCATGGTGTCATCGCCCAGCGTCGGGAGTGGCTCGACGAGATCCTCACCCCCTATCGGGCCAGAGGGCTGGAATGCGAGGTGAAAGTGCTCTGGCACAACCGTCCCTTCGAGTGCGTCATTCAGGAAGTGCTGGAGCAGCGTCACGATCTGGTCGTCAAGGCGACTCACAAGCACTCCTTCCTGCAAACCTTCATCTTTACCCCCACCGACTGGCACCTGCTGCGCAAATGCCCCTGTCCGGTTCTGCTGGTAAAAGAAGGGCACTGGCAACGGGGGGGCAACCTGATTGCCGCCATCAACTGCTCGAGCGATGACAAGGAGCAGAAGGTGCTCAACGAGCGGATCACCCGCGAGGGGATCGCCATCGCCGAGCTGCTTGGTGCCAGTCTCTATCTGGTCAACACCTACCCGGGCACTCCGGTCAATGTCGCCATCGAACTGCCAGAGTTCGATCCCAACGCCTACAACGATGCCATTCGCAAACACCATGAAGATCTGCTGCGGGAACATGCCGATCAGTTCGGCATCAACCACATGTGGACCAAGGTGGCGGAAGGCTTGCCGGAGGAGGTGCTGCCGGACATGGCGGACGAACTGAATGCCACCCTGATGATCATGGGATGCGTCGGCCGTACCGGCCTCTCTGCCGCCCTGCTTGGCAACACCGCCGAGCACGTGGTGGACAGGCTCAACTGCGACATTCTCATCCTCAAACCCGACGATTACAGCTGCCCTGTGGATGACAGGCGTCATCCTGCATAAGCGTTTCTTGCCCTCCCCCGGGACATGGCTATAATAAGCCGCTTATTTTTGTCCCGGGTTTGAGGCCATGCTAGAAGAGCTTAACGCCAAAGAGAAATACAGTTTCAACAAGCTGCAGAAACGCCTGCGGCGCAACGTGGGCCAGGCCATCGCCGACTTCAACATGATTGAAGAGGGTGACAAGATCATGGTCTGCCTGTCTGGCGGCAAGGACAGCTTTGCCATGCTCGACATCCTGATGAGCCTGAAGGCCAGCGCCCCCATCCATTTCGATCTGGTGGCCGTCAACCTGGATCAGAAACAACCCGGCTTCCCCGAGCACGTGCTGCCTGAATACCTGAGCACCCTCGGCATCGACTTCAAGATCGTGGAAGAAGATACCTACTCCATCGTCAAGGAGAAGGTACCAGAGGGCAAGACCACCTGCGCGCTCTGCTCCCGCCTGCGCCGTGGCATTCTGTATCGCACCGCCCAGGAGCTGGGTTGCACCAAGATCGCCCTTGGCCATCACCGTGACGACATCCTCGAGACTCTGTTCCTCAACATGTTCTACGGTGGCAAGCTCAAATCCATGCCCCCCAAGCTGGTGAGCGACGATGGCAAGAACGTGGTGATCCGCCCCCTGGCCTACTGCAAGGAGAAAGACCTGGTGCGCTATGCCGAGGTCAAGGCCTTCCCCATCATCCCCTGCAACCTGTGCGGCTCCCAGGAGAACCTGCAGCGCCAGGCCATCAAGCAGATGATGCAGGAGTGGGATCGCCGCTTCCCGGGCCGTCTCGAGACCATGTTCACCGCCATTCAGGACGTGATCCCGAGCCACCTGCTCGATCACCAGCTGTTTGACTTCAAGAGCATCAACCGCGACTCCGGCATCATCGACGGTGGCGACAAGGCATTTGATCCGCCCGAGCTGCCCAAGGCGCCGCTGCTGGACATCGACGAGATGGACATGCTGGACGTGATTGAGGTGCGCTAAGCCCCGTCACCCACAGAAAAGGAGCGCCAGGCGCTCCTTTTTTCATTCTGGCAATCTGCGGACTCGGGTCGCTACCCCTTGTGCAGCCAGGGGGTCAGGCGCAGGATCTCCCCTTGCAGTTGCAGCTTGCCCTGGGCAAACCCCTTCAGCTGCGCATTGCTGAGCAGCAGTTGCCCCTGCTGCCAGGAGACGGCCTCCTGACGGGCTCCCTCCACAAGGTAGGCTGTGCCTGTGGGCGCCACCATGGAGATCCTCACCCCTTCCATCTTGGGCAGGAAATACTGGCCGACCATGCCGGCCATCTTGTCGAGCAATCGCTGCATCTGCTGCTGGCGCGAGACGAGCTCGGCCAGCGGCACCTCGGGTGTGGCGGGGGCGTCGGCCATCACCTGTACCGACAGATCGCAGGCGGCGTGGGCCTCGGTGAGCCCCACCACCACGATCGCCTTGTCGAGGTTGAGATCATCGTCATAGGGCAGACGCAGTTCGCCATCCACCGTGACCTCGGCGGGCACATCCCTGTCCGGGGTCGAGACCCGGGCCGAGGTGAGCCCGCAGCGCCGACCGTTCTGTTGACTGGCCAGATAAAAGCCCAGTCTGGCGTGGCCAAATTCCCCCTTGGCGAAGGTCTTCATCTGGCTGTAGAAGGTGCCGTAGTCGAGTTCAAGGGACGGCTCAGCCTGTCCCAGCATGGGTACCAGCAGGAGCGCCGCCATCCCGTATCGCTTGTTCATATGCCATCCTTTTGCATCATGTTCCGGGCGGGTCGACACCGGCTGATCCCCTGGTATCCCGTTATGCGTTGAAATGATCCGGGCCCTGCCCGTCGTTGCCACTGGCAACCTCGGTCACTTCGACTGCCACCCCACACAGATCCCGGTAGAGAATGCCCTTGCAGTTGAAGTAGAGCGGCGCCACCCAGATAAGTCCCAGCCCCATGGGGATGAGCGCCAGGAAGAAGAGTGCCAGCATGACCCCGTGCAGCAGCACTATGCTGGGCCAGCCCCGGGCAAAGAGCTTGAGGGAGACCAGAATGGCCTGAGCCGGGGAAAGACCGCGCTCCAGCACCAGGGGCACGGTAAACACCAGCCCCATGCCCACCAGGGCGGAAGGGATGAAGGCCAGCATCACCGGCACGCCCAGCAGCTCGAACAGGGGGCCAAACAGGCTGGTGATGAGGCTGCCGAGCAGACTCAGGCTGCCCAGGCGCAGGAAGTGGCGGAAGAAGTCGAATACCTGGCTCGGCCGGGCGCGCACCCCCACCGACTGCTGCAACCCCAGCATGTCGAGGGAGGAGGTCATGGGTGACATGATCACCGTGACCAGCAGGCTCAGGATCAGGGCCATATCCATATCCCCTCCTTCACGGGCGACATAAGGTGTCAGCAAGGTATTGCTCAGCAGGATCCAGATTGCCATGACCCCGGCGATGGCCAGCGCCAATCCGAAACCGGTGCGACGAGTCTGTTGCCACCCCTCTTTCAACACCCCTTGCAGGTCCAGACGATATCCCTGGCTGAGGGACTGTTCGAGGGTTCCACCGATCCGCATTCTATTACTCAATTGACTGTCCAACATTCACTGACGACTGATCCAAGGTGGCACATTATAGCGGTTTGAACCGGCATGCGTAGCCGTTTTTCCTGTTATCTTCCGTTCAGAAAGCCATTGATACCAAAGGCCTTGCAGCCCTTCTTGATGAGGTTCCCCTCACCCTTGGCCCCTCTGTCCAACGGGAGTAGGATGATGGCGCGCGCTGGCGGACGAGATGTCCACTGGCTCTTCTCTCTCACACAAGGAAAACGGTCATGTCCGAACTGACGCTCTATCTTGCCCCCGGTACCTGTGCCATGGCGGTACGCATCGCTCTGGTGGAGGCCGGTGCCCCTCACCTTGTCAAGCGCCTGGATCTGGCCGCTGGCGAACAGCGCAGCCCCGACTACCTCGCCATCAATCCCAAGGGGCGAGTCCCGGCACTGGTGACGGAGCATGGCGTGCTGACCGAAACACCGGCCCTGCTGCTCTACGTGGCCCAGCGTTTTCCTAACGCCGGGCTGGCCCCATTGGATGACCCCTTCCTCCTGGCCAGGATGCAGGAGGTACACAGTTTCCTCGTCTCCACCGTCCATGTCGCCCATGCCCACGGACGCCGTCCCGGCCGCTGGGCCGACGATGAACAGGCCATGGCTGCCATGCAGGCCAAGATGCCCCAGAACATGCGCGATGGCTTTGACCAGATTGAGCGCCACTATCTGGCCGGCCCCTGGGTACTGGGGGAGCGCTTCAGCCTGGCCGACATCTACCTCTTCGTGATTGCAGGCTGGCTCGAGAGCGACGGGGTGGCCATCAGCGAGTTTCCCAAGGTGGCGGATCACTATCAGCGCATGCTGGCCCGCCCCGCAGTGCAGGCGGCGCTCGCCCTCTGATCTCCTCGCGCCGGGTACGCCTTTTTGTACGGGCAACATCCGGCGACGCCTCTCAGACGGGTGCTCTTCTGGCACCCGTTTCTTCTGAAATTGCCCTGTCACTGAGATCGTTTTCACATTTTCG
The DNA here is from genome assembly GCF_041402625.1 of Aeromonas sp. S19(2024). Taxonomy (NCBI): domain Bacteria; kingdom Pseudomonadati; phylum Pseudomonadota; class Gammaproteobacteria; order Aeromonadales; family Aeromonadaceae; genus Aeromonas; species Aeromonas sp. S19(2024). The sequence goes on along the minus strand of NZ_JBGLQU010000008.1, from coordinate 112,476 downwards.
TCATCACTGCCTAGACCCGTTAACGGTTAACACCTATCTTTCGCCCTAATGACGCAACCGGTTGCGTAACCGATTGCCCAACTCAATATCCATATGCGGTCCCAGGCCGCCGAGGTGCTGTATGAAACGAGGCAAGCTGCTCAATGCTCCCTTAAGCGCGCTGGTCGCGCAGATGGGCCACACCGACGAGATCACCGTCTGCGATGCGGGCCTGCCCATTCCGACGGGGCCGGAGCGCATCGATCTGGCGCTGATGGCGGGCACCCCCAGCCTTGAAACCGTACTGACCGCCTTGCTCACCGACCTGGTGGTGGAGAAGGTGATCATGGCAAGCGAGATCAAGGCGATCAGCCCCGCCACCCATCAGGCGCTGGTGGATCAGCTGGAGGTGCACGCCGCGGCTCAAGGCAAACCCATCACCATCGAGTACTGCCTGCATGAGGAGTTCAAAACCCGCTCCCGCCAGAGCAAGGCTATCGTGCGTAGCGGCGAGGTGACTCCCTACGCCAACCTGATCCTCTGCGCCGGTGTGGCGTTTTAAGCCTCTTCAAGGAAGCTGCAAATGAGCACAACCTCCCCCCTCTCACCCATTCTGGAGCTGACCGGGATCGTCAAGACCTTCCCCGGGGTACGCGCCCTCGACGACGCGGGTCTTCGGGTTTATCCGGGCCAGGTGATGGCCCTGCTCGGCGAAAATGGCGCTGGCAAGTCGACCCTGATGAAGGTGCTGACCGGCATCTACCAGGCCGATTCGGGCAGCATCAGCTATCGCGGCCAGCCGGTTCACTTCAAGGGCCCCCGCGACTCCCAGGATCAGGGGATCAGCATCATCCACCAGGAGCTGAACCTGCTGCCGGAATTGTCGATTGCCGCCAACATCTTCCTCGGCCGCGAACCCCGTACCCGTTTTGGCAGCATCGACCACAAGCAGTTGCGTGAGCGTGCCAGCGGTCTGCTGGCACGGCTTGGCGTCAAGCACGGCCCGGATACCCGACTAGGGGATCTCTCCATCGGTGAACAGCAGATGGTGGAGATCGCCAAGGCGCTGTCGTTCGATGCCAGCGTCATCATCATGGACGAGCCCACCGATGCCCTCACCGACACCGAAACCGAGCAGCTCTTCACCGTCATTCGCGAACTGCGCGAGCAGGGCTGCGGCATCGTCTATATCTCCCACCGCCTGAAAGAGATCTTCGAGATCTGCGATCGGGTCACCGTGCTGCGGGATGGCAAGTGGATCGGCGAGCAGGCGGTGAGCGATCTCGACGAAGACAGGATCATCGAGATGATGGTGGGCCGTCGGCTGGAAGAGCAGTACCCGCGCCTGGTGCGCGAGCTCGGCCCGGTCAGCCTGCAGGTCAAGGATCTGGCCGGCCCCGGCGTGCGCGGGGTGAGCTTCTCCCTGCGTCAGGGGGAAATTCTGGGCTTCAGCGGCCTGATGGGTTCCGGCCGCACCGAGCTGATGAAGCTCATCTACGGTGCCAGCCCCATCAGCGCTGGCCAGGTGACGGTGGATGGCCATGCCCTGGTACCCAGAAGCCCGGCCGATGGTCTGGCCGCCGGCATCGCCTATATCTCCGAGGATCGCAAGGGCGACGGCCTGGTGCTGGAGCTGTCGGTGCGCGAAAACATGAGCCTGTGCGCCCTCGGCGAGTTCATTCGTGGCGGCAAGATTGACGGCAAGGCCGAGCGCCAGGCGGTAGGGGACTATGTGCGTCTGTTCAACATCAAGACCCCGAGTCAGGATCAGCTGATAAAACTGCTCTCCGGCGGCAACCAGCAGAAGGTGGCCATCGCCAAGGGGCTGCTGACCCGGCCCAAGGTGCTGATCCTGGATGAGCCGACCCGCGGCGTCGATGTCGGCGCCAAGAAGGAGATCTACCAGCTCATCAACCAGTTCAAGAAGGAGGGGATGAGCATCATCCTGGTCTCCTCCGAAATGCCGGAAGTGCTCGGCATGAGTGATCGCATCCTGGTGATGCACGAAGGGCGCATCAGCGCAGAATTCAACACCCGCGATGCCAATCAGGAGAAGCTGATGGCAGCGGCAGTCGGTAAACAGTGGCAAGCAGAGCAAGAGGCAGCACAATGACAACCCAAACCCTTTCCCGCCGCGGCGTCATGAGCAAGGCCTGGTGGATCGAGAACAAGTCCCTAGTCGCGCTGCTGGTGCTGATCGGCGTGGTCTCCTTCCTGAGCCCCAACTTCTTCACCGCCGACAACCTGCTCAACATCCTGCGCCAGACATCGGTCAACGCCATCATGGCGGTCGGCATGACGCTGGTCATCCTCACCGCCGGCATCGATCTGTCGGTCGGCTCGGTACTCGCCCTGTGCGGCGCCCTGGCCGCCACCATGGTGGCCATGGAGCTGCCCATCGGCCTGGTGATCCCCCTCACCCTGGGTGCGGGCGCTCTGCTTGGCAGCATCAGCGGCCTCATCATCGCCAAGGGCAAGGTACAGGCCTTCATCGCCACCCTGGTCACCATGACCGCCCTGCGCGGCGTCACCATGGTCTACACCGAGGGGCGCCCCATTTCCACCGGCTTCAGTGACGGCGCCGATCACTTCGCCTGGCTCGGGACCGGCTACCTGCTGGGCCTGCCGGTGCCCATCTGGCTGATGGCCATCGTCTTCCTGCTGGCCTGGTACCTGCTCAACCACACTCGCCTGGGCCGTTACATCTATGCCCTCGGCGGCAACGAATCGGCCACCCGCCTCTCCGGTATCAATGTGGCTCGGGTCAAGCTCGCGGTGTATGGTCTGTGCGGCATGCTGTCGGCACTGGCCGGGCTCATCGTCACATCCCGCCTCTCCTCCGCCCAGCCCACTGCCGGCATGGGGTACGAGCTGGATGCCATCGCCGCCGTGGTGCTGGGGGGCACCAGCCTGATGGGGGGCAAGGGCCGTATCATGGGTACCCTGATCGGTGCCCTCATCATCGGCTTCCTCAACAATGCCCTCAACCTGCTCGACGTCAGCTCCTATTACCAGATGATCGCCAAGGCCAGCGTGATTTTGCTTGCCGTGATGATCGATAACAAAAGCAACCGTTAACAAGCCACGCCACACACAAGGAATGAAATGATGAAAAAGCTCAATACCCTGCTCGCTGCCGCCATCATGTCCGTGCTGGGCACCGCCCAGGCCGCGGATCACACCCTGGCGATGGTGGTCTCCACCCTCAACAACCCCTTCTTCGTCACCATGAAGGAGGGCGCCGAAGCCAAGGCCAAGGAGCTTGGCTACGAGCTGGTGGTGCTGGACTCCCAGAACGACCCGGCCAAGGAGCTCTCCAACGTGGAAGATCTCACCGTGCGCAAGGTCAACGCCATCCTGATCAACCCGACCGACTCCGAAGCGGTGGGCAACGCCATTCGCCTGGCCAACAAGGCGAACATCCCGGTGCTGACCCTGGACCGCGGCGCAGCCCAGGGTGACGTCAAGGCTCACATCGCCTCTGACAACGTGGCCGGTGGCAAGCTGGCTGGCGACTTCATCGCCGAGAAGCTGGGCAGCGGTGCCAAGGTGATCCAGCTGGAAGGGATCGCCGGCACCTCCGCCGCCCGTGATCGCGGCGAAGGCTTCGCCCTGGCGGTCACCGCCAACAAGCTGCAGGTGCTGGCCTCCCAGCCCGCCGACTTTGACCGCACCAAGGGTCTGAACGTCATGGAGAACCTGCTGGCCGCCCATCCGACCGTGCAGGCGGTGTTCGCCCAGAACGACGAGATGGCGCTGGGTGCCATCCGCGCCGTGCAGGCCGCCGGCAAAGAGGTGATGATCGTGGGCTTTGACGGCACCGACGATGGCAAAGCCGCCGTGGCCAAGGGTAAACTGGCCGCCACCGTGGCCCAGCAGCCCGCCCTCATCGGCGCCATCGGCGTGGAAACCGCCGACAAGGTGCTCAAGGGTCAACCGGTGGAAAAATCCATCCCGGTACCGCTGCAAATCGTCAACAAGTAAGTTGTAGGGGGGAGGTTCGCCTCCCCTCTCTTTTTCCGCCAGTGCCACCTGGTCTGGGCCCACCCAGACCAGGATGTACTCAACCAAGGGTGATAGGAATGAATCGTCTCGTAGTCCTCGGCAGCGTGAATGCGGATCATGTGCTGCGCGTCCCCCACTTTCCCCGCCCCGGTGAAACCCTGACCGGCCACAGCTATCAGGTCGTTCCCGGCGGCAAGGGTGCCAATCAGGCGGTGGCCGCCGCCCGCCTCGGCGCCCCTGTCTCCTTCATCGCCCGCATCGGTGATGATGCCATCGGCCACCAGATGAAAACCGGGTTTGCCAACGACGGCATCGATGTCAGCGCCGTCGAACTCGACCCCAGGCTCCCCACCGGCATCGCCATCATCTATGTGAGCGACGAGGGGGAGAACAGCATCGGCATCTCCGCCGAAGCCAACGGCGCCCTCACCCCGGCCGTGGTGCAAGGTCACGAGGCGATCATCGCCGCCGCCCACACCCTGCTGCTGCAACTGGAAGTGCCGCTGGAGAGCGTGCAGGAAGCGGCCCGTCTGGCTCGTGCCCACGGCACCCGGGTGGTGCTCAACCCCGCCCCCGCACGCCCGCTCTCAAGGGATCTGCTGGCGCTGGTGGACCTCATCACCCCCAACCAGACCGAGGCCGAGCTGCTGACCGGCGTCAAGGTGACGGACGAAGCGAGCGCCCGGGAGGCTGCCGCCCGCTTCCACCAGATGGGCATCGGTGAGGTGATGATCACCCTGGGGTCTCAAGGGGTCTATTGCAGCAAGGGGCAGCAACAGGCGCTCATGCCGGGTTTTCGGGTCAAGGCGGTGGATACCACGGCGGCCGGGGATACCTTCAACGGCGCCTTCCTGGCGGCCGAGCTCGCCGGCGCCGACTTTGACGCAGCCGTGCGCTTTGCCCACGGGGCGGCGGCACTCTCCGTCACCCGGTTTGGTGCCCAGAGCTCCATCCCGAGCAAGCAGGAGGTCGATACCTTCCTCCTTGAACAGACTGCGCAGGGGCACTGATGGCCAATATCAAGGAGGTGGCCGCGCTGGCGGGGGTGTCGACCACCACCGTCTCCCACGTCATCAACGAGACCCGCTTCGTGGCCGAAGAGACCCGGGAGCGGGTCTTCGCGGCCATGCGCGATCTCAACTATGCCCCGAGCCTGGTGGCCCGCAGCCTCAAGGTAAAGGAGACCAACAGCATCGGCATGCTGGTTACCACCTCCAGCAACCCCTTCTTCGCCGAGGTGGTGCGCGGGGTGGAGCGCTACTGCTTCGAGCAGGGTTACAATCTGATGCTGGGCAACACCGAAGGACAGGCCGAGACCGCGCTCTCCTACCTCAAGATGATGCTCAGGAAACGGGTCGACGGCCTGCTCATCATGTGCAGTGAAGGGCAGCAGGAGGTGTTCAACCAGCTCGACTGGCTCAAGAGCCTGCCGGTCGTGGTGATGGACTGGGGCATGGAGAACGGCGAGGTGGATCTCATCGCCGACAACTCCCATCGTGGCGGCTACCTGGCAACCCGCCATCTGCTGGGGCTGGGTCACACTGCCATCGGTTGCATCACGGGCCCCCACAGCCGCGCCCCGGCCAACCAGCGCCAGGCGGGTTTCGAGCAGGCGATGCAGGAGGCCGGACTCACCGTCAATCCGGGCTGGATCCAGGAGGGAGACTTTGACTGCGCCAGCGGCGCCGCCGCCATGACCCGCCTGCTGGCACTGCCAGAGCGCCCCACCGCGTTGTTTGTCTGCAACGACATGATGGCCATGGGGGTCATCAGTGCCGCCCATCAGGCAGGGCTGGTGATCCCCCGCGATCTCTCCATCGTCGGCTATGACAACGTGGCGCTGGCCCAGTTCATGTCCCCCCCGCTCACCACGGTCAATCAACCGAAAGAGGAGCTGGGCCGCCTCGCCGTCACCCGGCTGCTGGCGCGCATCAACGGCGAGCCTATCGCGAACCGCATGATCACCGTGGATCCGGACCTGGTGATCAGACACTCCTGCGCTCCCTTTTCCTCACTGGACAGCAAACCAGTTTAAGTGCCAGCAAGCAGCAGAAGGGCGGCCATGAGCCGCCCTTCTGTGTATTGTCTCCTTGGCATCGGCCCCGAGACTGCATAAGCCACCACTCAACTCAGCTTGAAATCATCTTCTTGCTGCGCCTCTCCCCGGGGAGCCAGGCGCAGCAGCCCCAGCGCCGTTGCCAACGGCTGGAGCAGCGCCTCGTACCCGGAGGGTGCTGGCAGCCAGTAGCGAATTGGCCAGCCCGCCTGCAGCAGTTCGGGGGCGCTGCTGCCAAGCTCGCTCAGCGCCAGCATGCAGCCACACTCGCGCATCTTCTCAAGCAGGGTGGCATCCGGTATCAGCGCAGGCAATGCCAGAATCAGCCTCCTCTGTGGCAAGGGGGGCAGGCTCGCCAGCAGAGGGGCCAGCTGGGCAGGCTGATGAAGCCTTACCAGCAAGGTGCCACTGCATGGCTCTTCTGTCAGCCATCGTGCCATCACGGGCCCAAGGACACCACGCTCCTGCATCCAGCCCACATCACAGGGCTGCTGGCTCACCCGCCAGCGCAGGCTGACCGCCGTCACCGGCACGCCCTGCTCGTCTCTCATCGGCTCGCAGAGGGTCTCCAGGGGTGAAGGGGCGGCCCCCGCCAGCCATTCCCGCAGTTGGTGCAGCTGCCGCTGGGCCATATGGAGGTCAGCCTTCATCGCACTCTGATACCACACCAAGGTGTTCCCCTCACGCTTGGCCTCGTTCAATGCCAATATGGCCTGCTCCAATAGTTCATCGGCATCCTCGCCACCCTCGCACCTGGCCACTCCGAAGCGACACGCCAGATCAAAGCTGCTTTCCCGGGTCACGAACTCAAACTGCAACAGGCTCACCATGGCGGCCATGCGGGCATCGAGATCTCCCTCTTCGTCGTCCAGCACCACGGCGAACTCATCGCCCCCCAGCCGGTACGCACGGCCGGGGCATGCCTGACGCAACCGGGCCGCAACGGCCTGCAACAGGCGATCACCAACCTGGTATCCGAGCAGATCATTGACCTGCTTGAACCGCTTCAGATCCAGCACCGCCAGCGCCTGGACTCGATCTTGCAGCAGGGATTGCCTGAGCTGCCCCTGCAAGGCCCGGCGGTTGCCAAGCCGGGTCATGGGATCGAGCAGGGAGAGGCGACGATTCTGCAGATTGGTTCGAATGAGGGCAAAGACCAGCACACAGCCCATCACCAGCAGGATCAACTGCCAAATCTGGATCCAGAACAGGCTCTGCCGCAACTGGTTGAGGGAGGCTTCCCGCTCCTGGCCGGAGAGGATCTGATCCCCAATCTGCTCCACCTGATGGGTCAAGCCGGTCAGCCGGACGAGGGCAAGATCGAGGGCTTTCCCCCTCTTCAGCTCCCCGGACTGCATCTGGGGATCCAGCGCCTTGAGTTCGTCAAAGAGCCGTTCAAGCACCTCCCCCAACCCATGCCTCGCTCGCGCATCGGCGGTCTCGGTACTGATCAGGAACACATCCAGCCGGTTCCACAGCAGGTCGTAACCCAGGCTCAGGGCCGCCATGTCGAGCGCCCCGGCACGGTAGAGGCGCACATCATAGAGAAATCGCTGGGACTCCTGCATTACCTGGCTGATGTTCCAGTGGGTGTTGCGGTAGAACATGTCAACGAGCTGCTCGTGCCGACTCTGCAGCAGCAGCCCCCAGAGGGACGAGAAGAGAAACAGCAGGGAAAGGGCTGCAAGCAGCAGGTTATCTCGCTGGCGTCGCGTCACGGGACAACCTCGATGCGGATCACCTGCCAGACCATGTTGTTGTGGATGGCGGACACATCCATGTCGGGATGGGCCGAGAGGGGGACCAGCAGCCAGAGCGGCCCTTTATTGCGACGGGTGAGCGGTTTGTCATCCTGGTAACGCACCAGGGTCAGCGGCACCTTGGCAAACAGGGAGAGATCGACCCGCTGCTGGTAGCCATTGAGTGCGGCGACATCGATGGCGCTGGCACTATCCACCTGCTGCGCCGCCAGCACGCTCTTCAGGGTCGGGCCACGATAGCGGTGAGTGCCGAGGGTCCAGGGCGTCGCCGTCTCGAACTCCACTTGTGGCAAGGCGGCCAACGCCGCCTCATCCAGGGTGATTTCCCGCTTGTCCGGCAGGATCAGTTGCAATAGCGAAGAGGAGGAAGCCTGGGTACCGAACGAGAAAAGCACCAGCAGGAGCGAGGCCATCCCGCGCGTTGGAAAGTTCATGACATGTTGTGCCAGCTGCATCTTGAAGCTAGGTGTCAGTGTGGCGATTTCAGTGGGTCAATGCAACTGTGTGAAAAATCAATAGTTATGGACCCCGCATCTCCATCCAGTTATGTCCCTCGACGGTGAGAGGCTGATGCACACCGCAACTTTGCAGGAGTTCATCCACAAAAGCGGGCACCAGCAAGGAAGCCGGACCATAACGTTTTTCATCAAACTGGCTGCCCACTTCGCTCGGCTCCAGATTGAGCTCCACCGTATGGGCACCGTTCAGGCCGGCCTCATGGACGAATCCGGCGGCAGGGTAGACCGCCCCGGAGGTCCCGATGGAGATGAAGAGATCGCACTGGGCCAGGGCCGAGTAGATGCGGTCAAGCCCGAGGGGCATCTCCCCGAACCAGACCACATGGGGGCGCAGCGGGTGGGGAAACTGGCAGCAGGAACACAGCTCTTCCTGATGGAGATCCCCGCGCCACTCGATCACCTGACCCGAGCCCGGGCAGCGGGCCTTGAGCAACTCGCCGTGCATGTGGATGAGGTTCTTGCTGCCGGCACTCTCGTGCAGGTTGTCGATGTTCTGGGTGACCAGGGTGACGCGCCCCGGCAGCAGGCGCTCCAGACGGGCCAATGCATAGTGGGCCGGATTGGGGTGGATCTCGGCGCGCTGCAACTGATGGCGCCGCGCATTGTAGAAACGTTGTACCAGTTCGGGATCCCGCGCATAGCCTTCAGGGGTGGCCACGTCCTCCACCCTGTGCTCTTCCCACAGGCCATCACAGGCCCGGAAGGTCTTGATACCGGATTCGGCCGAGATGCCGGCACCGGTGAGGATCACGATATGTTTGGCTGACTGCACCATGGTTGTTCTCCTCCAACGGGTAACAGGCTGACCTTAGCACAGGAGCAAGAAGCGGCCCATTCGCCCTTGGTCTTAGGCCGATGGGAACACAAAGCTCGCCATGGGCGCGAGATCCAGCCTGGCAAAGACCATCTCCCGTCCTGTCACCAGGGTAAGTGGCAACCCGAGCCCCTTGAGCAGAGCCAGCATGGGGCGATTCTGGCCGAGCACTTCCGCCGTCCACTCCCGGATCCCCTCCCCGTATGCCAGCCGCGCAAGCGCCAGCAGGATGCGACGCCCGGCGCCGCGATGCTGAAAATGATCCGCGACGATGCAGGAGAACTCGGCCCTGTCCGGGTGCAGGCGCCGGCGAACGGACTGGGCCATGGCAAGCGGCGCCCCCTGCTCGTCGGTCAGCAGCAATCCTATCTGGGGTTCTCTGGGGTAGTCGAGAAAGAAGGCGAGCTGCTCGGCCGTCGCAGGCTGCTTGGCCCGCATGAAGCGCAAATAGACGCTCTGCTCGCTCAGGGCGTCATAAGCCGCGCTTATTCGCTTCGGGTCGCTGCCCGCCAGCTCCTGCAAGCGGCAAGTCAACCCCCCCACCACCATCGTCATCGGCAGGGCGGCCCGTGAGGCGGGAGCCGTCCAACCCGACATTCCCTGCCACAAGCGCGGCTCATCGAGCGGCCAGCAAAGATAGCGAGCCATTCACCAGCGCCCTGCCACGCCGCGATCCTGCCACTGGGTGGCATCCTGCAGGTTGAAGGGGTCGTCGAGGTAGAGCGCGATGCCAAGCTCCCGGGAGCGCTGGATGAAGCGGGCCAGCAAGGAGTCGGCAGCCATCGCCTCCAGCTCGGGCAGCAGGTGTTGCCCGAGCAGCAGGGATTGCAACGGCAGACGCTCGATGAGATCAAACGGCAGGTGCTGGGCATGATCGAGCAGCAGCGCGAGTCTGGCCCCCGCGAGGCTCGCCTGCAGCACCAGGGCAAAACGGTCTGCCTGGCTCAGCAGGTGATCCCGTCGGTGGATGACCAGGGTCAGCTCGCTTGCTTCTCGCCCATGCTGCTCGAGCCAGAGCTTGAGCGGCTCCCAGTGAGGGGAAAGGCCGCTCAGGCTCAGCCAGATCGGCAGCGTGCAGGAGGCCGCATCTGCCAGCAGCCCAAGCTGTCCTCTCGCCTCTCCCTGCCAGCTACGCACGGTGCGCTTGAGCCCGCCCAGCCTGCGCTGACGCTGGGGGCCAAGATAGAGCATCTTGAGCAGACGCAGCAGATCGTCGCTTTGCAGCGGCTTGGCCAGGGCGGCCAGCACGTTGAAACCCGCATCGTGCAGGAGACGCCGGGCGCCGTCTATCAGGGTCTGATCATGAGCGGAGAGCAGGATGATGGGCAGACCGCTGTGGCGATACTGGGGATGGCTCATCAGCAGGCTGATGGCATCCTGCTCCGCCAGGCTGAGATCACAGATAAGCAATCTCACGCCCCCCTCTTCCAGCGCCTTGAGGCACCCTTCGCCATCCTGAACCCAGTGGCAGGGCAACCCCAGTCCCTGGATCTCCTGCTGAATACAGGCTCCCTGGAAGGGGTGATCTTCGAGCAGCAGGATCTGACACTGGGCAAGCCAGGCACGCCACCCCTGCTCCCGTGCCTGCAACCCCTCGAGCCAGGGATCGCTGAGGCGATAGATCCCCGCCCCGGGAGCCAGCAGATGAGGCAGATAGTCGGCCCCCTGATGAGAGGCAGGATCAAACAGGGCGATGGCCCCGGCGGCAAACAGCCCTTCCCATTGCCAGCCGGCATCGGGTCGGGTGCGGTGCAGATTGGCATAGGCCGGAAGGCCCGCCCCCTTGACCGCCTGATGGGAGACAGCGTCCAGGGCATAGACGCTGACCGGGTAAAACGTTGGCTCCTGGCTGTCATCAGACTCCAGCAAGGCCATCAACTCTTCATCTGTGATGATCATGTCATGCTCTCTCGCCCAGTTGTCGGCAGACCTCTTCCACGCACTGCCTCAAGGCGACTCCAAGGGGATGTCCGGGGGACTCCTGCCAACGGTCGATCACCTCTACCAGGGGGGTAGCCCCCACCATTTTGGCGGCCCCCTTCATCTTGTGTAAAGCCGTATTGAGGGCCTTCTGGTCCCCTTGTGTGACACACCGCTCAATGTCGGCCAGATCCTGGTGAACCGATGCCAGATAGATGTCAACGAGGGCCGGGCTGAGGGAGACGGGCAGGGAAAGGGCTGCCGTTGGCTGCGGTGCCTTCCCCCCGTCATGGGGGCCAAAGACGGTACGAAGCAGTACGGCCAGATCCCTGAGCAAGACGGGTTTGTCCAGATGGCCCTGACAGCCGCATTCCGCCAGTCGCTGCGCCGCCTGCTCGCTGAGATCCGCGGTGATCACGTAGACGGGTAGATGCTGCCAGCGTTCATCGGCGTGCAATTGCCTGCAGAGCTCGGCGCCGTCCATCACCGGCATCTGCAGGTCCGTCAGCACCAGATCCACCGACTCCGATTGCAGGATCTCCAGTGCCAGACGGCCATTGGCCGCGCTCAATACCCGGGCCCCCAGCTGACCCAGCTGCATGCTGATCAGCATTCTGTTCACCTCATGATCTTCCACCAGCAGCACCCGCCTGCCTGCCCCCGGCAGGTCCGTGATCTCCTCAGCGCCACGGACGAGTCTGGGTTGCAGCAGGCTGACCACGGAGCCCGGGATCCAGGGTTCCCCCTGCCAGTACCAGGCGCGCAAGCCCCCATCGTCCTGCATGGCCCCAAGGCAAGGTGCCGCCGGATCCTCGGCCACGCCAAAAGCTGCGAGCCAGGCCCGCATATATTCGAGCTCCCCGGGCAACAGTTGCAGGGAGACCGTCTTGACGCGCGGTTGCCAGGGCGCCTTCTCCTGCGCATGCCTGAGGGGCAACGAGCAGAGAAAACGGCTACCCCCGCGAGCCAGAGGCTCGACCCGGATCTCGCCCCCCATCTGTTCCATCAGCTGGCGGCAGATGGCCAGCCCAAGCCCGGTTCCCTGAGCTCTGGGCTGGCCAGGCTCCTCCCCTTGTTCGAAGGGCAGGAACAACCGGGGCAACAGCTCGGCACTGATCCCGGGCCCCTCGTCGTCTACCCCGCACACAATCCACTCCCCTTGTCGCCGGGCCCAGAGCACCACCTCTCCCCGCTCGCTGAACTTGATGGCGTTGGAGAGCAGGTTGTGCAGCACCTGTTGCACCCGGTGGGGATCGAGTTCCATCAAGGCGGGCAGCGCCGGGTCGAGCGCCAGGCGCAGTTGCAGATGGCGGGATCGCGCCTTGGACCAGTGCACCGCCGCCACGTGCTCGCACAGCTCCACCAGATCCGTGGGCTGTACGGAGAGGCGCAACTGACGCGTCTCGTTGCGGCTGAAGTCGAGCACATCGTTGAGCAGTCCGAGCAGTTCATTGCCCGCCTGTCTGACATGGGCCAGAGCCGAGGCCTGCTCTGCATTGAGTCCGGTCTGCTCGAGCCACTCCAGCAAGCCGAGCATGGCGTTCATGGGGGTGCGGATCTCGTGGCTCACGGCGGCCAAGAAGCGCCCTTTGGCAAGCACGGCCTGCTGTGCCTGCTCGTGGGAAAGTTGCAGGGAGTGCTCCTGCTCCACCCTGGCCGTCACATCCTGCACCACCCCGTAGATCCGCCACCCCTCTCCCTGACGGCGCCCCCTGCCGGAAAATTGCAGCCAGCGGGTTCCCTTGGCGGGGTGCTGATAGCGCAGCAGATGGGAGAACGGTCGCCCGGCTTGCAGCATGGCCAGCATGGGGGCTCGCATCTCGCGCCTGTCCTGATGGGAGATGCGGGTCAGGGTCTCGTTGGGATTGACCCGGATCTGCTGGCTCGCCAGCCCCAGCAGCTCGTGACTGCCCCGGCTCACAAACTCCACCCGGGTGATGGCTCCCCCCAGCAGGGTGAATTGCAGCACCACACCGGGCACCGTATTGGTGAGGGCGCGCAGGCGCCGCTCTGCCTGACGCAGCAGGCGGGTACGCTCGCGCAGGGCGCTGATGTCGGAGAGGGCGATAAGATCCCCTGCCGGTGCCTGGGGCCCCAGTCGCAAAGGGATCTGGGCATAGGAGTAGACCTGCTCGTGCAGCGCCAGCTCCCCTTCGGCGCCCTGCAACTGGGGCGCGGGCAGCACCAGATCGGCGGCGTAGCGCGCCTCCATGCGCTTGGCCCGCTTGTTGCGCTTGATCACCTCCCCCTTGTCATTGCGCAAGAACACAGGAACGGGGAGCGCCTGGAAGAGAGACTCCCTGAACTTGCTTTCCAGCGCCAGCGCCTGCTCTACCTTGTGACGCTCGCGGGCCTCCTGGGCCAGTTGCTGGCGGGATCGCCAGACTGACCAGATCACCGCCATGCTGATCAGCAGTGCAAGCAACACGGAGCCAAGCCAGAAACCATAGCTGACCCCCTCCTGCTGGTTGACCACCAGGCGGCGCCAACGTTGCACCAGATCGTCCACCTGCCGATCATTGAGGGTCATCAGGCTCTGATCCAGCACCCCCGCCAGGCTGGCCTGTTCCGGCCGGATGGCAAAGCCGAGGCCGAAACGCTCCGGCAATTCGGTGATGGTCAGCTCGCTCAACTGGTTGTTTCTAAAGGGATATTGGAGCTGATACAACTCCGCTAGCATGGCCTGGGCATCCCCATGCCGCACCGCCGCCAATCCCTGCAGCAGGTTGTCGGTCACCTCCCACTCATGCTGGCCGAACCGGGCAAGCAGGCCGGGAGCATAGAGCATTCTCGGGACCACCACCTTGCCACTGACGTCCGCGAGGGAGACAGGCCCCCTCTTGCTGCGACTGACCAGGGCATAGCGGCTGGTCGCCACCATCCTGGTGAAGTCGAACTCCTTGTTCAGGGCGGCGGACTCCATCAGCCCGACCATCATGGCGGCATCGCCACTGCGCAGCAATGCCAACGCCTCCTCCCGGCTAGCGGCGGGCACCAGCTCGAAGCGCAGTCCCGTCTGCCGACTCACTTCCCGCAAGACGTCCGCACTCCAGCCAATGAGCTCTCCCTGCTGGTTGACGCCGCTGTATGGCATGAAACCGGGATCCGCCACCATCTTGATGGTGTGGGCCTTGCCGACCAGCCAGGCCTGCTCCTTGTCGGTAAAATGCAGGGGATTCACATCTTGCTCACCCTGAGGCAGATACTTGCCCAGATCCCGGTAGAGACTGCCCGGCGGCAAATAGCGGATGGCCGTATCCACCAGCTCCAGCAACTCGGGCTGGTTGCGCATCATCAGCCGGTAGCTGATGACCAGATCGTCGCTGCGAAGACGGCGAAGGCGCAGCCCTTCATCCGGGAATTCCCGCATCAGGTAGCGCAGTTGCAGATAATCGCCGAGATAGGCGCTGCCCTTGCCGGCCACCAGGGCACCATACCAGTTCTCGGCATCGGTCAGCAGTTGCTGGGATGAACCAGGATAGAGACGCTTCAGGGTCTCCTGGGCCTGCCAGATGGGTGACACCAGAAACTGCGCATGATCGAGCTCACCCCGATAGAGGATGGCGGACTCCGCTTCCATCATGGCCCGGCTCAAGACGGTATCGCTCGAGTTCGACCGGGCAGGCCCGACGTGAGGAATGAGATCGCAGCGCCCGTTCAGCAGATCCTGCGTCACGGCTGCCCAGCTCGGCCGCTTCTCGACATGCACCGGTACCGGCAACAGCTCTGCCAACCGCGTCATGCGATCGATGAGCAAGCCCCCCTCCGCCTCCAGATAGGGAGGACGTTGCAGGGCCGGGTAACAGAAGGTCAGTCCGGTGAGCGAATCGGCATAAGCCTGGGCATCCGGTGACAGCGGGAGTATGGCGGCACGCAGTGGCAAGGCCAGCAGCGCGCCGGACAACAGAAGGATTTTTATCATCGGAACGGAAAAGCCAGGCGATTGCCTGGCTTTTTGTCACTCGTTGGGTTCAACATTTTCTACCCTGGCCTTGAGCTTCTGGCCGGGCCGGAAGGTCACCACACGACGGGCGCTGATGGGAATATCCTCCCCCGTCTTGGGGTTGCGTCCGGGACGCTGGTTCTTCTCGCGAAGATCGAAGTTACCGAAGCCGGAAATCTTGACCTGTTCGCCACGCTCGAGCGCCTGTCTGATCTCCTCAAAGAAGGCTTCCACCATATCTTTGGCTTCACGCTTGCTCATCCCGAGCTGGGTGAACAGGTGCTCTGCAATGTCGGCTTTGGTAAGCGCCATAGATCAATCCCTCAAGGATGCATTCAACTCTTCACCGAGGGCCCGCACGACATTGTCCACGGTCTCGGCGATCTCTTTCTCCTCCAGGGTGCGCTGGGTGTCTTGCAACACCAGGCTGATGGCCAGGCTCTTCTTGTCCTCTGCCATACCAGCGCCCTGGTATACGTCGAACAAGTTTATTCCAACTAACTGATTTCCGCCAACTTTTTTAATTACTGCCAGAACGTCGCCTGCCAGGATCTGTCTGTCAACCACCACGGCGATGTCGCGACGGTTGGCCGGGAACTTGGATACTTCGGCAGCAACCGGCACCTTGGCCGGCGTCAGTTTGTCCAGCTCCAGCTCGAACATGACAGCGCGGCTCTTGAGCCCCAGCTTCTTCTCGAGGCTCGGGTGGATCACGCCGATGTGGCCGATCACGACGCCATTGCGCAGAATGGCTGCGCTCTGGCCCGGATGCAGGGCACTGTGCTCGGTGCGCTCGAAGGTGAAGGTAGCCCCTTCTGCAGTCAGATCCAGTACCGCTTCCAGGTCACCCTTCAGATCGAAGAAGTCGACGGGACGGGCCTTGACATCCCAGTGCTCGTCCCCCTGGTTGCCGGTGATGATGCCGGCAAGCATGGGCTCCTGACGGATGCCGTTCTCGGCATTCTCGTCCTTGATGAAACGCAGGCCCTGCTCGAACAGGCGCACGCGCGGCTGCTGACGGTTCTGGTTGTAGACCACCGCCTGCACCAAACCCGGGAACAGAGAGACGCGCATGGCGGACATCTCGACCGAGATCGGGTTCGGCAGCACGATGGCATCGCTCTGCGGGAACAGGGTTTGCTGGGTCTTGGGATCCACGAAGCTGTAGGTGATCGCTTCCTGGAAACCGCGGTCAACCAGCAGGTCGCGCACCCGCTTCAGGGTCACCTGCCCTTCAGCCTGCTCCACCATCGCGAGGGATGCGGCGGGTTTGAGATTCGGTATGTTGTTGTAGCCGTAGATGCGGGCCACTTCCTCGATGAGGTCTTCCTCGATGGCAATGTCGAAACGCCAGGAGGGAGCCAGCGCGGTCCAGCCGTCAGTATCCACGGTTACCTGCATGCCCAGACGAGTCAGAATTTCGACCACCTGCGCATCCGCCACGCTGATGCCGATCACCTTGTCGAGCTTGGTGCGGCGCAGCTTGATGGGGGCAGCCTTGGGCAGATGGGGATCGGATTTGACTTCGATGACCGGACCCGCTTCACCGCCGCAGATGTCCAGCAGCAGACGGGTGGCACGATCCATCACCTTGGCCTGCAGCTCGGGATCCACCCCGCGCTCGAAGCGGTGGGAAGAATCGGTATGCAGACCGTAGGCACGGGCACGGCCGGTGATGGAGAGCGGCGCGAAGAAGGCGCACTCCAGCAGGATGTCGGTGGTGGTCTCGGAGACACCGGTGCGATCACCGCCGAAGATACCGGCCATGCAGGCAGGGCCTTTGGCGTCGGCAATCACGAGCGTGGTCTCTTTGAGCTTCACCTCGTTGCCATCGAGCAGGGTCATGGGCTCGTCGGCCTTGGCGCGGCGCACCACCAGTTCCCCTTCAAGCGTCGCCAGGTCGAAGGCGTGCATCGGCTGGCCGTATTCCAGCAGCAGGTAGTTGGTGATGTCGACAATAGCGTCGATGGAACGAATACCGCCACGGCGCAGCTTCTCCTGCATCCAGAGCGGGCTCTGGGCGTGCAGGTTCAGCCCCTTGATGACGCGGCCGAGATAACGGGGGCAATCTGCCGGCGCTTCAACCCGGATCGGGAAGGTGGCATCACAGGTGGCAGCAGCTGGCGCCCAAGTCGGCTCGACCACGTCCACGCTGTTGAGCACGCCGATTTCACGGGCAAGCCCTGCGATGCCCAGGCAATCGGCACGGTTCGGGGTCAGATCCACATCGATGCTGACGTCGTTGAGCGCGAGGTATTCACGGATATCGGCCCCGATGGGGGCATCCAGCGGCAGCTCGATGATGCCATCAGCCTCGACGTCGATGCCCAGCTCGCTGAAGGAGCAGAGCATGCCGTGGGACGGCTGGCCGCGCAGCTTGGCTTTCTTGATGGTGAAATCACCCGGCAGGGTCGCCCCGACCTTGGCCACGCACACTTTGAGGCCGGCACGGCAGTTCGGCGCACCGCAGACGATGTCCAGCAGCTCGGCCTCGCCCACGTTGACCTTGGTCACCCGCAGTTTGTCGGCGTCCGGGTGCTGGGCGCACTCGACCACTTCACCCACCACCACATTGTTGAACTGGCCGGCCACCGCTTCCACGGCGTCCACTTCCAGACCGGCCATGGTGATCTGCTCGGCCAGTGCATTGTCACTCAACTCGGTGCGGACCCACTCCATCACCCAGGATTTACTGAATTTCATGTTCTCTCGCCCTTACTTGAACTGCTTGAGGAAGCGCAGGTCGTTTTCGAAGAAGGCACGCAGGTCGTTGACCCCGTAACGCAGCATGGTCAGGCGCTCAACGCCCATGCCGAAGGCAAAGCCGGAGTATTTTTCCGGATCGATGCCGACCGAACGCAGCACGTTCGGGTGCACCATGCCGCAGCCCAGCACTTCCAGCCACTTGCCGTTCTTGCCCATCACGTCCACTTCGGCGCTCGGCTCGGTGAACGGGAAATAGGAAGGACGGAAGCGAATGGTCAAGTCTTCCTCGAAGTAGTTGCGCAGGAAGTCGTGCAGGATGCCTTTCAGCTCGGTGAAGCTGGCATGCTCGTCGACCAGCAGGCCTTCGACCTGGTGGAACATCGGGGTGTGGGTCATGTCGTAGTCGTTACGATAGACGCGGCCCGGCGCGATGATGCGGATCGGCGGCTGCTGATGTTCCATGGTGCGGATCTGCACGCCCGAGGTGTGGGTACGCAGCATCAGATCAGGATTGAAGTAGAAGGTGTCGTGATCGGTACGCGCCGGGTGGTGAGCCGGGATATTCAGCGCATCGAAGTTGTGGAAGCCATCTTCAATCTCGGGACCACGGGCAACCTTGAAGCCCATCTCGCCAAACAGGCGCTCGATGCGCTCGATGGTACGGGTCACCGGGTGCAGACCGCCATTCTCGATGCGGCGGCCCGGCAGGCTGACGTCGATGGTCTCGGCGGCCAGCTTCTGGTTCAGCACGGCGATTTCGAGGGCTTCACGACGCGCGTTCAGGGCATCCTGAACCTGCTGTTTGGCCTGGTTGATCACGGCGCCCGCTGCGGGACGCTCTTCAGCGGACAGGGCGCCCAGTCCCTTCATCTGCTCGGTAAAAAAGCCCTTTTTACCCAGATATTTGACCCGGATTTCGTCGAGGGCGGCGATGTCGCTTACGCCCTCAATTTCGGCCTTGGCCTGGCCGACTACTTCTTCAAGCTGTTGCATGTCTTCCTCGTCACCACTCCCGGAACAGGAGCCTTTAGGCTAAATAAGGTCAAGAGGGGAATAATACAAAAAAAGCCCCTTGGCTGACCATAGTTATGACGGGCTTTTCTCCCTGCAAATCATTTTGTTATATGGAAAAGCCACAAGCCAGATGCAACAGGATTGAGACAAGCGTCGTTTGTTCTAGTTTGTTGGCATATGGAAGGATAAAGCATTCATGAACCTGGCATGCTACCTGCCAACGCTCAAAAATGAGCAACAAAAAAGGAGGCCTGAGCCCCCTTTTCATGTCTAATGAAAACAACAACATAGATAAATATCAAAGAGTTACGAGCGACTTGAGAGTACATCAAAAGCCCCGTGACGACCCTGTTTGGGGCAATTTGTGGACACTTCATCATGCGGCCGGGAGCGGGTTTTCCAGCGGGTTGAAGCGCACCGCATCGCTCAGATAGTCCGGTGCAAAGTGGGCATAGGTCATCGTCTGCTGGATGTTGTGATGGCCCAGAATTTTTTGCAACGCGAGGATGTTGCCCCCGGACATCATGAAGTGTGATGCAAAAGTGTGCCGGAACACATGCACCGCCTGCCCTGCTGGCAGATCCGGCGCCACGGCCTTGAGCACGTCACGCACCAGCAGATAGTCGAGATCACGAAACAGCGGTCCCCGGTTCACCCCATTCGTTATCTCTTGGCACAGTTCGGCAGAGATCGGCACGGTGCGGTTCTTGCCATTCTTGGTGTTGATGTAGGTCACCCGGCTGGCCAGTACCTCCTCGCGGCGCAGATTGGCCGCCTCGCTCCAGCGCGCCCCCGTGGCCAGGCAGAGTTTGACCACCTTCAGGTTATCCCCCGAAAGCGCCGCCAGCACGTCGTTGATTTCGTCCTGGGTCAGGTAGCCCATCGACCGCTCGACCAGTTTGACCTTCTTCATCTCTTTGAGCGGGTGCTCATGATGGTAATGGCCGAGATCGGTGAGCACCGAGAACACCCCGCCCAGCATCTCCTGTTCGCGGTTCACCGTCTTGGGTTGGCGACCAGCTTGCAGACGCTGCGCCCGATACTCGGAGAACAGTGCCCGGGTCACCTGTCTTGCCAACGGGTGGCGCAACGCGGCATCGATATTGTGGAGTTTCTTGCGCACCGCCTCCCCTGCTTTGAGGGTCTGGCCATGGTAGTGCCACCAGAGCTCGATAAGCTCGGAGAGTGGCCGGTTGTCTGCCGGGCGATCTACCCACTCTTTGTTGTGCTCGGTGGCGATCACCCAACGCTCGAACTGCTGGGCCTCGGACTTGGTCTTGAAGCGCTTGCGGATCCGCTTGCCTTCCCTCCCCTGCGGGCGGATATCGACCAGGTACCCCTCGGGCGTGGACTTGATGCTCATCGCCCCTCCTTATATAGGAAGGCGCTTTCCCATCCCCGTGGACCGCACATCGACACCGAACCCGACCATTGCACTCTCACTGTCATCACCCCCCATCAAAACACTGTGGTTTTATACAGCATTTGATGATGGTTAGCAGTGTTTAACTTAGACCGCGCTAAACAACGGAAAGCTGGAGATGAGGAACATTCTTCTGTTATTCATTACCATTAACCCGTTACTTATAATAGTCTCCCAAACTAATCAAATGATGCTGACAACTCAACCAAGTCAAGATAATATCCTTTTTCTTTTTTATGCACCCCTCTTTTTATATAATCAGCCTGCATTGCTTTTATGTGAAAAACTTCATTGCTGAAATCACTGGTTTTATTTAAAGTGGCAATGCGCTCTATTTCTTTAATCATGGAACTTTCATTTTGATTTGAAAATAGCTTTGTTTCATACGTGCCGGAAAACACGCCACTTAAATTGACAAAGATTGATTCAAAATATTTACTTACCTTTACATTCATTATCACAGGCTGAATTACATCACACTGTACTATTATTTCAACATTTGATTTGACATAACTTTTTTCTTTGAAGAAAATATTAAATTCACCGACATTAGCAATCCCTGAAACTTTATTATACAAATCGAAATCACATCCCCTCATACAATGTAGTATTGTCAGGTAAATTATGTCGAAATTACTTCCTCTCTTCATATAATGGATTGATGAAACAATCCCATTAACTATATGTATAGCTCTTCTCGGTGATAGCTTGAATGCATCGAGAACTGAAATTACGTTAGCTAACGGATCTTCAGACTTTGGCCATATTTGAATTTGCTGCTTTCCAAGAAAAGAGTTTGATAACGCATCAATATTACAATGAGTTTCTATAAGTCCTCTTAGAGAGGGTTGACGCAAACTAAAGCGTGAATCAAAGAAACGTGACAAATATGTTTGAGCATCAAACCCACCTCCATAGACCACTTTGATTGCATGCTGAAGTTGTTCTGTATCAGTTGCAATAATAAAAAACACACCCGGAATATCAAAGATATGCTTAATCGCTTCAAGCATTTCTACAGCATAGCTTGGTCTGCATCGATCCAATTCATCAATAATAACAAATGTAGGCTTATTGATGGTTCCGTCCCCTTGTCCAACAACAGAACCTATCCACCCAAGAATATCCAACTTTAAAGCTTTAACTGATGCACTCTTTTTTTCATGAGAAGATATCAAGAATTGAGCCATTTTCGCTGCAGCATCACCAACTTCTTTACTTATATCAACTGAATTTTCTTCATTGAAAGATAATAGTTCATCTAAATCTTTTCCAAGATATTTCTTTGCCGCTGCTCCCACCATCATGGGGCCCATAGCCTTTAGGAGTGACCAACCATTTTCACAACTCTTCGAGAGAAATGAATCTTCAGGTTTATCAGTTAGCTCACGTAAAGATGAAATGATAGCGGAAACGACAGTCATGAAGGGATCATCTGAATGATCATCCTTCCAGGCATCTATATAAACAACTGGATGTCGTCTCTTTAGATCCTCTGCCCAGCGTTTTAAGAAGTATGTTTTACCCGTACCCCACCCTGAATTCAAATTCAAAACATAAGGTTTACTCAAGTCTTGAGCGTTCAAGAAACTAGTCAAAAATAGGGCGTACTTTGCTCTATCAAGATGATCAGGGCAATAGCTAACACCATCTATTTCGACACTATTTTTCCACTCAACGTCTATTTCTTTTGACATTATATCCCTCTGCTAATCCGCCCAGAAAAGAGTCTGCAGTCTTTGTGATTTCGTTTTATGACTTTGTATTTACATTTTCGAACAAACAATAAATTCATGCTGAATATCTTTAATGATATTATTGGTAAAGGATTACTGACTAGGGGCACCAATATGGAGCAATTCAGAACCCTCAGGGGTAAAGTTCTACATGAAAAAAGCAAACTATCTATCCTTGAGAAGCTATGGCTAGCAGTCGTCGACTTTCAACGAGCGACTACAGACAAAGAATTTTCCGATGAGTGGGGAGATGCTGAAGCATTCCAACATGATATGTTTATCTTTGTTGAACAATGTAGCATCTCCATCTCGAAGAAAGACATCCGTAGTTAAGCGTTATCTTCTGCTAGTTCAGAGATAATATTTTTGACTACTCGCTCGCCCCACCCCAGGGGCGGGTCTTCTTTTACATACCCATCGATGCTGCACAGTTCAGCTAAATCTGCAACTTCGCTAGCGCGCTCGATTGGCCAGCCATGCTCTACAAGTCGATCGAAGATATGGTGATGTTCATAGCTATATCGCTTATCAAGCAAGGCATAAAACAACCCTATCGCTTTAGAGCGGTCGATCGGGTGCAGAATACCTGACTGTGGCGACAAACTTTTGGCTAATTTGTCAATGGCAGCAATTACGACTGGATGAGGCAACTTAGTCATCAGTTCTCCTAACCTGAGTTCAAATAGTAAAACAGGGCGCATTAGCGCCCTGTTTGTCTTTTTCTATATGACCTGTGTTCTACCATCACGCCGATGATCTGGATGTGTTGTCGGTCGGAATGCATGGTGGGGAAATCGTCATTGAGGGGGACCAGTTCAAACACCTCTTGCCCGCTCTCGTCGATGCCGCGGGGCCGGTACTTCTTGAAGGTGGCCTCTTCACTGCCGTTCCTGGCCACGACAAAATCCCCTGGTTGGGGCGCTTCGTCGGGGTCAACGATGATGAGGTCGCCTTCTTTAAAGAAGGGTTCCATCGACTGGCCACGCAACCAGAGGCCGAAACCACAAGGACCGACATCGACCCCCGCCGTCACATACTCGACGTTGCCATCGAAGGCCGTGGCCTGTTCACACATCTCGTGCCAGTGGCCGGCCTGAACATAGCTCAGCACAGGCACGCGCGTACCTTGCGGGATCACGGCCGGTTCGACGTTGTGATATCCAGGCATCACTTCTGGTGCAGGCTGTCCCCTCGCCTCCCCGTCTCCAGTCAAAAGCCAGTCAACAGTTACCCCCAGCGCTGCCGCTAGATCATTGAGATAGCGGCCTTTTGGCTGGTTAAGTCCCGACTCCCACTTGCTAATCGACACCCGGGTTATCCCGATTCGCTTAGCCAGCTCGTCTTGGCTCATTTTCTGCGCACGTCTGCGCGCTGATATGCGGTCATTGATAGTTTCCATAAACCTAAGTTACCACCCAGCAAGGTAACTAAAGCAACGAAACCACTTGACCCCCTCTC
Source organism: Aeromonas sp. S19(2024) (assembly GCF_041402625.1). Lineage (NCBI taxonomy): Bacteria > Pseudomonadati > Pseudomonadota > Gammaproteobacteria > Aeromonadales > Aeromonadaceae > Aeromonas > Aeromonas sp. S19(2024). The sequence continues at coordinate 89,144 of NZ_JBGLQU010000008.1, read as the reverse complement.
GACCCATAAGTTACCTTTAGCCATCACCGACACTTAGGTGACGTTATGGAGGATTTGAAAATGCAAAAAAGTGCTGTTCTTGAACACTTCGGCACCGTTACAGCGACTGCCAAAGCTCTTGGTATTTCCCATGTTGCTGTCAGCAAGTGGAGCGAAACCATCCCACAAGGCCGCGCCTACCAGATCGAGGTGCTGACCGGCGGCAAATTGAAAGCCGGCGCGCACAGCACCCCGCAACAACCCACCCCCTGTGTTTGAACCCCCTGAGAAGGATTCATCATGGTTACTCGAACCAAACCCATCCGTATCCCCAGCGATGTGAGCCAGTTGCCGCTTGATTACCCCTTTGGCAATCGCGTCAGCGAAAGCCTGGAGGAGTACGCCAAGCGTCAGGGCTTAACGATTGGGGCCGTTAAAAAGCGCGCAGACCGCGGCCAGTTGCCCATCTTGCAAGACGGCCCGGGCGCGCCTCGCGAGGTTAACCTTTACGCCCTGTTCCTGCAGGCCCGTTATCAGGCCGAGCGCTACGTCACCATGACGCTCGCGTGAACCTGCCAACACCATAACGGGTCAAGGAGACGTTCGCATGTTTACCGAATACGCCAGCAAACATCCGCACTGGATCAGCGCCTGCCAACGCTTTGCCGCCAGTCACAACATGGCCGAGATAGCCCAGCGGGCTGGCATGAATCCGCAGCTCCTGCGCAACAAGTTAAACCCCGATCAGCCCCATGAACTGACAGTGGCCGAGCTGATTGCCATCACCCAGGCGAGTGAGGGCGATGAAACCCTGTTCGATGGCGCCCTGTTTGGCTGTGGCTTGACGGCCGTTGCCATTCCCCAGGCAGAACGGGCCCCTTCCCTGCCCCATCAGGCCATCGATCTGAACGCCAAGATTGCCAGCATTGGCCAACGCGCGCTGGAGCTGACCGACCGCGGCCGGATCACCCGCTCGGAGCGCAACACCCTGGTGAGCGTGGCCACCTCGGCAATGGGATCGCTCGCCATCTTGATCCACGACATCGAGGCCCGCTTTCAGGCGGTGCCCGCCCTGGCCTGCGCATCAGACATCCTGATGCAGGCCGCGACCATGTGAAGGGGAAACCACCATGCAACGCATTGAACATGAACAACGCAATTTGGCGGGCCTGACGCCCACCGAACAGCTCGCCATGAATACCGCCGGCTGCCTGCTGTTGCGCGAGCTGTTCAGCAAGACACGCTCAAGTCTGGATAACGACTGGCTGGCACTGAGCCAGACCAAGAAAGCGGCCATCTGTGCCATTGCCCGCCAGCCACGGGGCGAACTGATGACCGCCACCCTGTCAGCCCTGCCCCATGCACACCGTGAGGCGATCAGGCTGGCGGTGATCGCGCTGGAGTATCAGAAAGCCTTTCACGGCGGTTGTGACAGCAAAGTCTGGCATCCGGCACTGAACACCAGATCCATCGGAGATATCGAGAGGGAGAAGAAAGAGAGAGCGGCAAAGCTTCGCTTGAAGCGCGCCGTGCTGGCGGCAAGCCAGATGACTGGGCAAGGCCCGCGCCCTATCGGGCAGTAAAAAGCCCGCATAACGGAGCTGCAACTCCAAGCGGGCCTCTATCAACAACGTATGAGGAAGTCGACATGGCAACTTTAGCGATCCCCTGCGCCCTGCGCAACCTTCGCATCCAGCAACGCAAGCTGACGGGCCGCTATGGCACCCGTCTTAGCCAACACCCTGACGGGATTGCGCTTATGGAACGCACCACCGCACTGGCTTGGGCTTCTCTGTTCAGCCGCATCAATCCCTGCACTCTTTCACAAGGAGCCTGACCATGCACACCCAACCAACCCAGATCAACCAGCTCAACCACCATGCGGCCAAGCGCCTGCGCCAGTTGCGGGAGCAGTTGAAGCTGAGCCGCCCCAAGTTTGCCGATCAGCTCGGCATTCCAGCCACCACGCTCAAGAACTATGAGCTGGGATACCGCGAGATCGGCGGCGGTCTGTTCCTGCTGATCGCCAATCACCCGGATCTGAAACACCACTGCGACTGGTTGCTGACTGGCATCGCCACGCCGGAGGTGCAGGCATGAGCCGGATTTTTCATCCCATATCGGAACAGGAGGCACTGGCCCGGGCGGCAGAGCTGCCCCTTAACCTCGCCAGATTAACCCGTGTGCGTTTGCGCGGGTCGGAAGGGCGCAACCTGCGTGCACAGGGCAAAACCAGCCAAGGCTGGCACCAGCTCTTTGTCACCTTGAACCGGAGGGCCTGCCCATGAGCGACGCCATCAAGATTGCCCGTCAGGCCCCCAAGCTCGTCGAAGGGCTGCTGGCCGACATGTTCGCAGCCAATGCCGAAGATAACCGCATCGCCCTGGGCGGGATTTACTCCGGCCAGCAATACATCCAGCTCCAACTGGTCGCCACCTGCAATCCGGCCGCCCTGCTGGATGACGACAGCGGTGAGGACGATGACGAAGAGGGGCCAGCCATGGCCCCGACTCATGGCCCGCTGGTCACTCACTGGCTGGCAGCCCGCGCCGAGTTTATCGCCGCCGGTGGTGAAGCCCGGGGGGATAGAGACATCGCCCGGGAGCTGCTGGCACTCGGGGCCGTGCGATCCGTCTATTGGCTGGCGCTGGGTCAGGGTGAAACCGCCCTGGCCCGGGAGATTGGCGAGTGGTGGCGCGAGTGCGCCCCGCTGCACGGACAAGGTGAGGTGATCCAGTGACCCATCACCTGCAGCAGGAGCTGGCCAGCCTGATGCACCGCTGGCAAGAGACCTATCGGGAAGACGCAGCGCGGCTGCGTCTTTATCAACGGGAGCTGGTCAAGGTGCGCCAGCTGCCTGCACGACCCCGGGCAAGCATTACGCTGTTACTGCGCCAGTGTGCGGCAGCCCGCCGCATGAAAGCCCATGCGCAGCAGCGCATCCAAGGCTGCCAATCCCGCATCAGCTTGTTATCTGGTACCGCCATCCAATGAGTCGAACAACCACCCGGCTGCCGCTGTCGAAAAGGACACTGCGGCAGCGCATCGATACCCTTTCCAATGCTCTGCCCGGCGTCAATCTTGACGCCGCTTTCGTTGGCGTCCCCGGCCAATCTGATCTGGCGTGGGCCGTGCAAGTTCTCGATGGCCTCTCCCCCCAGCTCAGCCAGACCCTGTTCAAGCAATACGTGCGACGCCGCAAAGATGGCAGCACCCGCCATGCCCGCAATGGCAACATCTGGCTTCGTGAGCGGACCAAGCTGGTGCGCGGCCTTATCCAGGCCCTGCCAGTGGACCCGCAGGCCCTGCGCGATGAAGAGAGCCGCAAGCGGGTGGCGCATCAGTTCGCCAACCAGACGGCCGCCATCTGGCACAACATCGAGCAGGGCATCAAAGCCGGCGATGAGCCGGATCTGCTGCTGACATGGGAAGCCATCCGCCAGCCTGCCGACCAGTGGGGCTTTATAGGGGAGTTGCCCGAATTCAAAACCGAGGAGGTGCGTGATAACTGGATCCTGAGCGTGATGGTGCGCCTGCTCTCTGCCAAGTGGTGGGAAAAGCGGATCAACCGCACCTGGGACAGACTGCAGGAGCACATCAACATCGTGCTCGGCAAGGTGCGCAAGGGGGTGTCGGCGTATGTGTCGAACGCCACCATGAAGGTAGTGCGTGAGCGCAAGCGGGCCATGATGCGCTGGTTGGCCGAGTCGGAGGTAATGAACACCCAGCATGACCTGGTGATCTCGATGAAGGATTGTTGGGAGGCCAGCAACGCCAACCCGGTCAACCGCCGCAACGAGATGATGGTGCGGATGCGCGGCTTTGAGGATTACGCCGAAGAGCAAGGGCATGTGGGGGTCTTCTTCACCTGGACGGCACCTTCCCGCTTTCATGCCTGGACACAGAAACACGACGGCAAGACCGTAGAGAACAAACGCTATGAAGGGGCAACGCCGCGGGAAACCTGCGCTTATCTGGCCAAGCTATGGAGCCTGACTCGGGCCGCTCTCAAGCGGGCAGATACCCCCGTCTACGGCTTTCGGGTGTGCGAGCCACATCACGATGGCACCCCGCACTGGCACATGCTGCTCTTTATGCGCCCTGCCAACAAATGGCGAGTGATCAGCACCCTGCAACGCTATGCCCTCACCGATGATCATCAAGAGCTGGTGCGCGATATCCAGGGGCGCCCGCCCTTCACCGACATCACTCCCCGCTTTGACTGGAAAGAGATAGACCCGGCCAAGGGCGATGCCACCGGCTACATCGCCGCCTATATTGCCAAGAACATCGACGGTGAGCATGTGGATGGTGATCAGGAGTCTGACACTCCGGCTGATCAAGGGGCCCAGCATGCATGCGCTTGGGCCAGCTGGTGGGGAATCCGCACATTTCAGCAGATCGGCGGCGCCCCTGTCGGGGTCTGGCGCGAACTGCGCCGCATCAGCAACGCCAAGAAGCACGGCGATCTGGTGGGCCCACCCAAGCCCGTGCTGCAAGACCCGCGCTTTGAGGCCGCCCGTTTTGCCGCGGATAACGGCATCTTCCGCTGCTACCTGCAGGCCATGGGCGGCGCCCTGGCGACCAGGGCCGAACACCCCATCAAGTTGGCCCACCTCATCGAGGAGCAGGCCAACGCTTACGGCGAAGACATCAAGCGCCTGATGGGCCTGCACACCGCCCGCCTGGGTGTACGCACCCGTTTAACCGGGTGGGAAGTAGTGCCTGCCGGTACCTTCGAAGCCACCAAGGCCGCCGAGGGTTCGGCTTGGGGGGTTGGGGTTAAGACGGGCGACAGCCCGGCACCTTGGAGCTCTGACAATAACTGTACGCGGCCGGATCCTGATGCCTTCGCAGACCAGATCATGAGGGAACAATGGGGGTTATCGCCCTTCTCCATCGACCGATTGCGGGTTGGTGCCAGTGTCATCGCGGACGGTTTCACCCTTTGGCTTGAGAACGGACAGGTGCAGTCGGCTAGAGCAATCCCGAGCGAGCCGGATTGGCAGCCAGAGGGCCAGCGGCCAGCCGAACAGGGCCAGCCGGATGAATACGCGCAGCCGGAAGGCGATGAGGACTGGCCGATGCTGGTTGAGCTTTGCGGCCAGGTCTACCAAGCACAGGGCCATGCCGGCGCATTCCGCTGGATTGAGATGCTGCCGGAGCCATATCAGTCACACATGTGGGCAGAACTGGAGAAGCTGGACACCTCGGAGTGGCTACAAGAACAGAACGACTACAGCGAGGAGTGGGTATGAACAACACACAGACCGTCAGCCGAGAAGAGTACCGCCGCCTGGATAATCGGGTGACCTGTATTCTCCAGCAGCGCTGGCCAGCCAACGAGATAAGCCAGTGGGTAGGGATGCTCAAGGGCAAACAACAGTCCGTGGCCTGCGCCATTTTGCGCCGTCGCCACCCTCGTCCCACACAGCTGGCTCTGCCGGCCATCGCCGCCGAGGTGCCGAACCCGTTTCAGGCCAAGTCAAACCGCCACACTATACTGGTACTCACAGCCGATGGCCGCCAAGCGGGTAGACGCCACATTGTGGAGGGGCAAACCCCTGTGGCCATCGACCAGAGCGGTACCATCCGGTGCGCCGTCACCGGCCGCACCCTCTTTATCGCACCGGGCAGCTTCATAGACCGCACCAACCCGGGCGTAGCCGAACAGCTCAACCCAACATACCAGCCAGCTCTGCACCAAGTAGTGGCTGACCACCGTCAACTCAAGGAATACCAGTCACATCCAGTACAGTCCTGACAGGACCATGAAGATAAGCTTTGGTGTAACTTTCCCTCGTTCGCACCGTTCACTTTTCGTACTAAAACAAAGGTTACGTCAAAAGATCAAGTTAATCGAATACGTCTAGACAGTTTCAGCACGCTAGTAATATGATAGTTAATAAGTTTATGTGTGCCATATTGCTATTTAGGTTGGTTCATACAGACATCTTATTAGTTATCAGATAATTTTCATCTTCATCTTTACTACTTTTGAACGTAATAACTTAGGAGAGAGTCGTGAGTTTCGGAAACAAGCCACAGTTTGAACTCCTGCAACTTCTGAATGCTGGAGCGGGATTTACATTTAATGCATCTCAAAAACCACAATTTGAGCTTCTACAGCTAGTAAATGCAGCTAAAGCTAGTGGTGCACGTCTCACGTTAACTGGTTTAGCCCACAAACCTCAGTTTGAGCTTCTACAGCTTGCAAATGCAGGTAAAGGGATCGTTGTTCTTGAAGATTAGAGCCTGCATCCGCTCTAATTGAAGATCGCTAAAGCTCTAAGCTCGGTGCGAACGACAACCCATTAGATGCAAAGTGCAGAACCAACTAGTTCGTGGTTCTGGTTGAGAGAAAAGACCAAGTATTCACATAGCTACGGCCATACTCTGAGCACCTGCACTGTTAAATTTATACATCAATTAGCTCACTTCACTATCGGCAGCTCGCCGAGCGCAGTGGTATAGCGGGGGCTTAACTGCTCCCGCTTCATCATCCACTCCCGAGTGTCGCGGCCGCGGGCCGCGAAGTAGACCTTCCCCAACCGCCCCTGGTTGATCTTGTCGATGACCTGCATCAGCGCCTCGCTGCGCTGGGATTGCTGCTGTGCGGCGAACAGGTCGCCCTGCTGCATGCTGGCGGGGGTGAAGTCGGCCAGCATGACGCCCCCTTTCTGGTATCGCTGCTCATCACGCCAGATGCGGGGGAGCAGTTCCGGGATCAGGGCCAACAGGGCCCGGGTGTCGTGGGTGGGCGTGGCCAGCTTGGTGCTCACCTGGTTGCCGTAATAGGGCTCCCGGTCGCTGAACGGGCTGGTGCGAATAAATAGGGTCACGTGCCGGCAGCACATCCCCTCCCCCCGCAGCTTCTCGGCGGCCCGCTCCATGTAGCCGGCCAGCGCCTGGTGCATGGGGCCTATCTGGGTGATGCGCTCGCCAAACGAGCGCGAGCAGATGATCTGCTGCTTGGCCTGGGCCTCTTGCTCCAGCTCGGCGCAGGGGATCCCCCGCAGCTCCTGCACCGTGCGCTCGACCACCACGCCATAGCGGCGCCGCAGCGCCTTGGGGTCGGCAGCGACCAGGTCGGCCACGGTCTTGATGCCCTGGGCCTCCAGCTTGGCGGTGAGCCGCCTGCCAATGCCCCATATCTCGTCCACCGGGGTGATCGCCATCAGCCGGGCGCGCCGCGCTTCATCCCGCAGATCCACCACACCACCGGTGGCGGGCCACTTCTTGGCGGCATAGTTGGCGAGCTTGGCGAGGGTCTTGGTGGGGCCGATGCCGACCCCCACGGTCAACCCCGTCCACTGCTGCACCCGCTCGCGAATCTGGCGGCCATAGGCCACCAGGTCGCCCGCCCAGGACTCGCTCAGTTCGATGAAGGCCTCGTCGATGCTGTAGACCTCCACCGCCGGGGCCATCCCCTCCAGAATGGTCATCACCCGGTTCGACATGTCGCCATAGAGTGCGTAGTTGCTGGAGAACCAGACCCCGCCCATGGCCTCGAAGAATTGGCGGATCTGGAAGTACGGCACCCCCATCTTGATGCCGAGCGCCTTGGTCTCCGCCGAACGGGCTACCACACAGCCATCGTTGTTGGAGAGCACCACGATGGGCCGCCCCTTCAAGTCGGGGCGAAACAGCCGCTCGCAACTGGCGTAGAAGTTGTTCACGTCGACAAGGGCAACGGCGCAGCGCTTGTTCATGGGCTGTCCACCTGGTGCACGACAAAGGCCACCACCCCGAAGATTTCCAGCTCCTGCCCATCGTTGAAATGGATGGGGCGATAGGCCCGGTTGCCAGGGAGCAAGGCGACAGTGGGCTCAAGCTGCAATTTCTTCACCGTGAACTCGCCATCCACCGCGGCGACCACCACGCTACCGTGACGCGCCTTGCGGCTGCGGTCGACGACCAGCAAGTCGCCATCGCGGATCCCGTGGTCGACCATGCTGTCACCGGCCGCCCGCACGAAGTAGGTGGCCGCCGGGTGGGTCACACACAACTGGTTGAGGTCGATGGTCTGCTCGGTGTAGTCCTGCGCCGGCGACGGAAAGCCGCAGGCCACCGGGGAGAGGAACAGGGGCAGCTCCAACAAGGGAGCATCAGGGGCGGGTTGAGCAAACATGCTGGCAATCTCTGTGTTACTGTATAAAAACACAGTATAGCAAGCCGCAAAAAGCGGATCACCGTGCGGCGTTTGGCTCCATAGACAATGAGGTCAGGTTTCCTGTACTAGGTGTAGCATCTCTGTAAATACCAATACTCTCACGATGAAAGATGAAAAGCGTGATGAGGTTCAATTTATTTCATCCAACATAATGCGACAACACAAGGTGTACTTAAAGAATGCAAATTTAATAGACCGATACATATCATTTGCGCTAGTCTGCCACTCCAATATAAAAACAACGCCAAGGTAAAATATATTTTTTACTACCTCCTAAAAATATAAAAAGGGCTAAACACAATGAGTAAGTTCCTTTATCTGAGTGAATATTCTTATTGCCATCCATGGGTCAATGGTGGCAGCATTCCAATTTTCCTTGCAAGCAAGTACATCAGTACAAAAAGAGATGGAATATACACGCCTGATGAGAATCTAATTCATGAAGGAGAATACCCTATTGACAAATTAAAAAATCATGGATTCTATTTTGAAGAGGTTAGGGACCTTACAATGACAGGTTGCATTGGTAACGGCTTTCGAATCCCAAATATACGGAACGCAAATTATTATCATGATGACGGACTGATATTATCATTCTGCAATCATTTTGACCCTGCGATTGCAAAAAAACTAAATAAAAAGGCATGCGTTGAAATATTGAGCATTAACAAATTAAAAAACCACATAAGTAGAAAACTAAAACAAGAATGTATTGCAAAGAACTGCGAATATACAGAAAACCATGAAAGAAACCATTTTTTAAAGTCTATAGAGGATTCATGGCAGAATGAGTTTAGATTATTTTGGAAGGCAGAACAAAACGCGACAGTACATATACCAAAAGGAATAGCCAGAATAGTTCGACTCCCCAAATAGTAAATCTATGAAACCAATTTTAATCCATTTTCACCACACAAATCGATGTAGGCCAGTTCATAGCTAAATGAATAGATCTGAAGGAATATGAAGGATCGCGGAAAGGATCCGGCATCCCGGGAGCGGCCAGTGCTGGCGCGGGGCGCCGCTCCCCTTCCCCAATCGTTCACCTGCATTGAAATCGACACATAAAGCGGGCAGGCGAGGCGGGGTCTTGACTGCGCGCGCTGGGTGCTGAGGGGCCGCCGCCCCGGGGCGTCAGGGCGCTGAACGCCAGGCAAAACAAAGCCCCCTCGGTGAGGAGGCCTCTCTTACGCCGTTTTAGCGACTCATAAGGTCCTTGTAACTGTAGTCTCGCCTATGCCGCCTGCCCTGTCAGATCTGACAGTTGATAGATATTCAGTGACGGATTCCATGCGTCTGCGACTCTGACTTCCAGCTTGTTACGATCCACTCAGTCCTTGCAGCACCAATTGCCGTCCCTCTGGTGTTAGCGCTCCTATCAAGCTAAGCACCAGCTGGTTGGTAGTCTTGGCCGAGGGGCTTAGGGTGTGGGCGAACGACAGGGTGGCCACCCAGCTGTGTCCACACTCGGCATCGGTGCACTGGCAGTAGAGATCCGAGACATCATCGCTCAGTCGGTTGGTCTTGGTAATGCGGCCCCGCTGGCCACACACTTTGCAATAAACCCGCATTACGCCCCCTTTTCTATCCAAATCAACAGCCTATCTTGCCACAGCAGACACTGTTTGTTTATACAGTTGAACCGATATTCTCCCGAAAATCGACCCAGAGGGAGCGAGGGAGTCCCGCGCTGTTGATGGCATCCTGGATAAGGTCGCACAGCGGCAACACCTCGTTACGGGCATAGGTGGCATCGTACTTCTCGGGATCCCCTAGCCCTCCCCCGCCATTGGTCGGAATGATGCCGGCCAGCGCCGCCGGGAAGCGGTGGGATGTCAGCACATCCTGGGCGGTGATCCCCTTAATAGCCGCGAACTCATCCTTGGTTGCAATGTCCCCCACCGGAATGAGCTTGATGCCATCAGGCTTGCCGTCCGGTATGTTCACGAACATCGAGCGGAAATTCCCCACCCCCTTGCTGCTCGCGATCATCTCCTTCATCTCCTCCTCGGTGTCGTCGTCCATATTCGGGTCGGTGGCATAGAAGATGAACCCCATATGGGCACCGTTGAGGAAGTATTTGCGCCGAAACAGGGTGGCATCTTGGTTAAGCAGGGCCGACTGCAGGCCGCCCAGGTAATCGGGCATGCCATAAACCTGCTGCTCGGGATCGTACTGAGCCAGCCAGATGACATCCTCCGGGTGGTAAATCAGGTTCGGCTTGCCCTGCTGCAGGTAGACAAAACAGCCATCCTCGCGCCGGCGCAGGTAGACGCTTGAGAGCGGGTGCAGCCCTACCACCTGGCCAAACCCATTGCGAATTTTAAGCAGGCCCGCATCCCCGAACTGCAGGTAGTTGTGCACGAACGCCGTGATGGTGGCGCGCTGGTTGGTGAAGCGCCCCGCCACCATATTGCGCCTTGCCATCAGGATGGCCCCATGGTGGGCGTTGGCCCTGGCCACCTTGGCCAACCCCTTGCGCTCGATAGGCGGCTGGTAATATTCGCCGTAGGGGTTGTAGAACACCCCAGTGTAATCGGTCATCCAGGCCGTGGGGTCGATGGCCTCTGGCATGCTGAAGGCCACGGCGCTGCGGTTGAGTGAGGTGGCCGCCTGGGCCGGTTGTTGTTTCTGTCGCTTGGTCATGCTGCCTTTCTCTCCTGGCTGGTTGCCCAGGTGGATTTGCGTTTGCGGTAGGTATCTAGCGGCTCATTCGCCACGGCGTGGGCGATGGCAAAAAACACGTCGGCGTGTCCGGTCACGTTGTCCCGGGCGGCCCGAAACGTCATCTGGCCACCGCCGGTGGTGCTGCGCTTGATGGCGAGGAAGGCGAGCGGGATGTCCCGATCCGAGCTGTCCCACTCGATGCGATTCGCCTCCACCACGTCGATCATCTTGAGCACCAGTCGCGACTTGCTCTCGATGCTGTAGTTGATGGGGTGGCACACCCCTTTAAAGACGGGCTTCAAGAGGTCAAACACCCCGGCGCCGATGCCGGAGACATCGACCCCGAGGTACGTGACCCGGAATTTCTTGGCGATGCGGGTGATCTCCTGCGCCTGGAACTGGAAGTTGAGCCCGCGCCAGTAGTGCTTTTCCAGCACCCGGAAGCGCTCGCCAGCGACGGTGGGCGGGGCGACCACCACCAGGGTGGCATTGTCGCGGGTGCGGCTCGGGTCGTAGCCCATCCACACCTCGCGCCGGCCGAACGGGTCAGGCCGCCCGGGCTTGTAGTCCTCCCACCGGGTGGGGTCCACCCCGGCCCGCTCCATGTCCTGGAACTTGAACACCGACAGGGCATCGTCGATAAAGCGGCACATGTAGAGCCTGTCGAACACCTCCTCCGGGTACTCGTCTTTCAGCTCCTCGATGTCGATGAGGTGGCAGCCAAGCAGAATGGCGTCCTCGATGGTGATGACGTAACGCCATTGCCTGTCCGGACAGACGCGGCCGCCGTCGCGCAGCTCATCTTCTCCCGGGAAGTCGATGGCCACCCGGCTCGGGCGCTGTCCCTTCCAGCGATCCCCGGTCCAGAAGCGGTACGCCTCGTGCACCTTGCTCGACGGGGTCGAGAAGTAGGTCTTGCGCCAGTGGCTCTGGGTCGCCATGGCACTGGCCACGTCCGAGAGCTTCTCGAAGTTGGGGATCCAGAAGTATTCGTCGATGTAGACGTTACCGGAGCGGGATTGGGCGCTGTTGGAGTTGGTAGAGCAGAAATGCAGCTCGGCCCCGTTCGACAGCACAATGGGGTTGCCGGTCAGGGTGACACCCAGGAAGGTCTGGGCAATCTTGCAGATGTAGGAGCGGAACACCTCCGCCTGGGCCCGGGTGGCTGACAGGAATATCTGGTTGCCGCCGGTCAGAATGGCATCTTCCAGCGCCTCGCCGGCGAAGTAGTAGGTCATGCCGATCTGGCGGGACTTGAGGATGTTGCGGGTGCGCGGCAGTGCCGGGTCGTTCTTGGCCTCCCGCACCCGCAACTGATAGCCAAACAGGGTGCCCAGCCACTCGGTGAAGTCGGCCTCGGTCAGGTGGCCGATCTCGTTCTTGGCCTTCTTGCCGCCCTTGCGACTGCCGCCTGCCTGGCGGCTTTGCTCACGCTTGCCACAGCTGGGCCCGGGTTCATTCCCCTCTGCTCGCTGGGCCTTGAGGGCCTGCTCACGCTCCGCCCACTTGAGCGCCTTCTCTTTGAGGCTGACATGGTGGCCGATAAGTCGGTCCAGCTCCTCCTGCTCGCCCGGGGTTTTCTTCTCACGATGCAGCAACACCTGCACACGGCGAGCGATGGCATCCTCCACTGCCTCTTCGGTCAGCAGGTCACGCCAGCCGAGCTTTTCGGCCCAGTAGTAGATGATGCGACAGGAGTTGAGCCCCAGTTCGTCCTTGATCTCCTGGGGTGTCCATCGTTTAAGGTAGAGTCCCTTCGCCGCATTGCGAATCTCTTCGGGGTACGCCACTGCGCCTCCATCCGGTGAATGATGGCGCCATCATAACCAGCCCCCTCCCCCCACTTATCCCACTGATGTTCTGAGCAATTCGGATTTCCTGCTGGATCCGAATCCCGCCGAACACCATAGCGTGAAACCCCCTTGCCGACCCGATAGCCTGAGCCCGCATCACTTGGGAGCAGGCATGAACGAATCAACCTTGAGAACTGGCTGGGTCTGTATCGCCACCGAAGGCAAAGCGGTGGACGGGCGGGACATTACCCGCGACTGGCTCACCGACATGGCCGAGACCTACGACCCGACCTATTACACCGCCGTCATCTGGCCCGATCACGATCGCTGGTCCAGCTACGGCACCGTGCAGGCCCTCAAGACCGAAGAGGTGGATGGCAAGCTCAAGCTGTTCGCTATCCTCTGCCCGAATCGGGATCTCATCTACTGGAACCAGAGCGGCCAGTATCAGTTCTGCTCCATCGAGCCCTTCGAGAACTTCGCCGATCTGGGCCGCACCTACCTGCTGGGCCTCGGCGTCACCGACCAGCCTGCCAGCACAGGCACCACCCATCTCAAGTTCAGCAACAGCAACAAGGGGCAGGTCATCGGCACCAGCGAGCCGCTGGATCTCTCCATGTTCAAGCTGCCCAAGCACGAGAAGGCCGACGGCCTGATCGCCAAGTTTTTCAGCTTCCTGGCCAGCCACGGCGAGCAAGCCCCCCAACCTACCCCCAGCCAACCCGAGGATGAGGAAATGACCAAAGAACAGTTCGATCAGATGCTGGGGGCCCTCAATGGCCTTGGCACCAAGATCGATGGCTTCAGCGCCAAGCTGGGCACCCACCCCGCGCCCGAGCAACCCGCCACCACAACCACCGAACCCGACAAGGGGGAAGAGAAGCCCGGCATCACCACCGAGCAGTTCAGCAAGCTGGAGCAGACCCTCGCCAGCCTGACCGACAAGTTCGGCGAGCTGAAAGGCCAGATCGACCAGTTCTCCGTCGAGAAGCCGGGCCAGCGCCCGGGCGCCCTCGGCGGTGACGATACCCCTGCAGTCTATTAAGGAGCGACCGTGAGCCAGACCCTTACCGTCCAGGCCATGCAGCGCCTGGAGCAATACAGCAATGCCCTGGCCAAGGCCTATGGCATCCCCGTCAACGCCCTGGCCAAACAGTTCAGCGTCACCGGCCCGGTGGAAACCGGCCTGCGCGCCGCCCTGCTCGCCTCCGTCGAGTTCCTCGGCCTCATCACCTGTCTGGACGTAGACCAGATCAAGGGTCAGGTGGTGCAAGTTGGCATCGGCAAGCTGTTCACCGGCCGTAAAAAGAACGGCCGCTTCAACGGCAAGATCGGCGTCGATGGCAACACCTACGAGCTGACCGAGACCGATTCGTGTGCCTCTCTGGACTGGGCGACCCTGTGCGTCTGGGCCAACGCCGGCAGCGAGGGCGAGTTCCTGCGCCTGGTAGGCGATTTCATCAACAAGGCGTTTGCCCTTGACATGCTGCGGGTCGGCTGGAACGGCGTGGAAGCGGCCGCCGATACCGATCCCGCCGAACACCCGCTGGGTGAAGACGTCAACAAAGGCTGGCACCAAATCGCCCGCGAGTGGAACGACGGCAGCCAGATCATCAAGGCCGAGGCCGGCAAGAAGATCTACTTCGACCCGGACGGCAAGGGGGATTACAAGACCCTGGACGAGATGGCCTCCGACCTCATCAACACCACCATCGATCCCCTGTTCCGCCAGGACCCGCGTCTGGTAGTGCTGGTCGGTACCGATCTGGTCGCCGCCGCCCAGGCCAAGCTCTACAGCGAGGCCACCAAGCCGAGCGAGCAGATCGCCGCCCAGAAGCTGGCCGAGTCCATCGCCGGGCGCCGTGCCTACATCCCGCCCTTCTTCCCGGGCAAGCGGATGGTGGTCACCACCCTGGACAACCTGCACATCTACACCCAGCGCGGCACCCGCAAGCGCAAGGCGGACGATAACCAGGACAAGAAGTGCTTCGATAACCAGTACTGGCGCATGGAAGGCTATGCCCTCGGCGAGCACTTGGCCTATGGCGGTTTTGAAGAGGCCGACATCGAGATCGGTGCCGCACCGGCAGCCCCCGAGGCCTAAGTCATGAGCTCACCCGGTCAACGCCACAAGCAGCGGGTTCACGCCGTGCAGGGGGCCCAGCAGGCCGCCAGCTCAGGCGTCGCCACCGGCGCGGTGGCCGACAGCCTGCACCTGCAGCTGATTGCCCTGGAGCAGGACATGGTCCGGTTGCGCAAGCTGGCCCGCATCGGCGACCGGGTGAACATGAAGCGCGACGAATTGATGCCCAAGTACCGCCCCTATGTGGAGCGCTATCTGGCCGCCGTCAGCGAGTCCGGCCAGCCCTATCAGAACGAGCTCTTCCAGCGCCTCATCATCTGGGCCTTCGATGTGGGCGACTTCGACGCCGGCATCGCCTGGGCGGATCTCGCCATCGCCCAGGGCCAACGCACCCCGACCAACATCAAGCGCGACTGGGCCCACTTCGTAGCCGACACCGTGCTGGAGTGGGCCGAGAAACAGGCGGCCGAGGGACATGCCGTCGAGCCCTGGTTCTCCCGGGTTTTCGATAAGGTGCGCAATGACTGGCGCCTCAACGAGCGGCTGACGGCCAAGTGGTTCAAGGCCGCGGGTTGCCTGCTGCTGCGCGACCACGACGGCCAGCCCCGCCCGAGCGCCGTGGGGGACAGCGCCACCCTGGAGCAGGCCGATCACTGGCTGGCCCAGGCCGACCAGCTGCACGGCAAGGTGGGCGTCGGCACCTTGCGCCAGAAGATTGCCATGCGCCTGCGGGCGCTCAATCCCGAATAACGAACCGACTCTCCGCGCCGTCGCACCCCGGCGCGAATGCCATGAGCAGCCTCTGGCTAACTCAGCGGCAATTGCGTGGCTTCAGGGGTGCACCCATTTAACCAGCGAGGCAAGCCATGTTTGCAGGCAAGGACATCGACTATAGCGCCGCCACCATCCGCAATGACGGGTTCTGGCCGGATGTGGCCGTCGCCGACTTTGAGCGCCGCCGTGCCCTGCCTGCCGATCTGGACCAGCAGACCACAGGCGCCGCCTTGCTGGCCGCCGTCTCTGAAATAAACCAGCAGCTCGCCAGCCACCAGGCCGCCCTTCAGGACAAGGGTTATGCCAGTGCAGCCGCCGTGCCGGGGCCCAGCTTGGAAGGTGGCACCAATGCCCTGACCGAACAGTATCTGGCCGCCGTCTTCGCCAGGGCCAAGGCGGCCTTGCTGCCGGAGTTCGCCAGCGTCACCGAGCGGGCCACCGCCAACAACCAGGTGGAGCGATCCCCGGACCAGCGCGCCCAGTTGCTGGCCGAGAGCCAGCAACTGGTGCGCAGCATCAAGGGCAAGCACCGGGCGGGAGTGTCGCTGATATGAACGAGCAGCAGGCCCAGGGCTACTTCCTGCAGGCGCTCCACGCCGAGTTGCTGCGGGTACTGCCGGCCAAGTGTCACAAGCGCCTGGATAGCTGGATGGAGAACGGCACCATCAAGCTCGAACCCAGGAACATGGGGCCCACCGGGGTGGATGTGGCCTGGCTCACCTATCAGGCGGTGTTCACCATCGAGCAACTGCCGTTTCGGGAGCTGGATCCGGCCATCCTGCTGGCGGCCGTCGCCGCTTGGGTGCAGGAGCACGACGAGGTCCGCGCGCAGCTCGACCTGCCCGATCCCGAGTACGCCGTCACCCCGAACGACGAGCAGACCGCCGATCTCGAGATCCAGCTCCCCTTCGCCGAGCCGCTGCGCCTCATCGAGCACCCGCAAGGGCCCATCAACTGGCTCGGCAAGCGCTGGAACGTGGCCCCCTATGACATCTGGGTGGCCGAACAGATTGACCTGAACGTGGGTGATACCGGCGATCACCAGGTGGGTGGCCTCTCATGATCACCATCACCCTGGACACCCGTCGCGGCAAAGACCAGCTCAACCTGCTGGCCCTGCCGCCCAAGCAGCGCAAGCGCCTGGTATGGCGCGCCGCCAACGAGATGAAGAAGCTGGCCACCCGTCACGTACGCCAGCAGCAAGATCCCAACGGCAATGCCTGGGCCCCTCGCAAGCGGGGCAAACGCAAGATGTTGCGCGGCCTGCCCAAGCTGCTGGTGATCCACGAGCCGCGCCAGGACGTGGCCGAGGTTGGGTTCAAGAAAGGCACCATGAGCGCCCACGCCGGGGTCATCGCCAACACCCACCAGAAGGGGCACACCTACAAGGTGACGGCCGCCAGTCGCCGACGCATCGCCCCCAGTGAAGGCGGCAAGCAGAAGCAGGCCACCAAGGCCCAGGCCCGCAAGTTGCGGGAGCTCGGGTTCAAGCGCCCCGGTCAGCGCAAGCGCTCATACCGCTCGGCCTCGCTCGGCTGGATAACCGGCCACCTCAACTACGCCCAGGCGGGGTTGCTCATCAAGAAGCTCAAGGACGAACCGGCGGCCGAGAGCTGGGAAATCCATCTGCCGGCGCGCCCGTTCCTGGGCGCCAATGCCAGGCAGCGGCAACAGGCCTTCGCCCGCGCCCTGCAGAGCATCGATTACGGATGGGACGTCAACAAGCAAGACATGAAGGGGAAATAACGGCATGTGGCCTTACGTACAGATCAACAACTTGAACCAGATGCAGGGGCCCGTGACCGAGGTCGAGCGCCACCTGCTGTTCATCGGCAGCGCTGCCAGCAACACCGGCAAGCTGCTCTCCCTCAACGCTCAATCTGACTTCGATCAGTTGCTCGGTACCGCGGACAGCGAGCTCAAGGCCAACCTGCTGGCCGCCCGCGATAACGCCGGCCAGAACTGGTCGGCGGCGGCCTATGTGCTGCCCACCGACAAGCCCTGGCTGGACGCGGCCCGCGACGCCCAGCAGACCCAGTCCTTTGAGGGGGTCGTGGTGCTGGGGCAAGAGTGGGACCAGGCGGCCATCAACGCCGCCCACGCCCTCAACCAGGAGCTGATCGCCAAATGGGGGCGCTGGCAGTTCATGCTGCTGGCCGTACCGGCCATCGCCGACGAACAGGACTGGTCCACTTACGAGGCCGAGCTGGCCACCCTGCAGGATGGCATCGCGGCGAGCTCGGTTTCCCTGATCCCGCAGCTTTGGCCAACCCTGGCCGGCGCCTATGCGGGCCGCCTGTGCAACCGGGCGGTGAGCATCGCCGACAGCCCCTGCCGGGTGAAGACCGGCGCCCTGGTGGGCCTTGGCAACAAGCCGGTGGACAAGGACGGGATCCCGCTGCCACTGGCCACCCTGCAGACCCTGGAGCAGAACCGTTACTCGGTGCCGATGTGGTACCCGGACTATGACGGGATCTACTGGGCCGATGGCCGCACCCTGGACGCCGAGGGTGGCGACTACCAGGTGATCGAAAACCTGCGTATTGCCTACAAAGTGGCGCGCCGGATGCGCCTGCGCGCCATCGCCCGCATCGGGGATCGCTCGTTCAACTCCACCCCGGGCAGCACCGCCGCCGCCATCACCTACTTCGGCAAGGATCTGCGCGAGATGGCCAAGGCCACCACCATCAACGGCCAGCCGTTCCCGGGCGACATCGCCTCCCCCCAGGATGGCGACATCCGCATCCAGTGGGTCGCCAAGAACCTGGTCTCGGTGTTTGTGGTGGTGCGTACCGTGGACTGCCCCAAGGGGATCACCGTCAACATCATGCTCGATTTGAGCCTCAACAATGGGGAGAGCTAACCCATGACCCGTCGAATTTCTGGTGCCAGCTTTGACACCACCCTCCTGGGGGCCATGGTCCACGTCGAAAAGGCCAGCCTCTCCATCACCGACAACAGCGCCGTGGCACAAACCCGGGGGATCCCGGATGGCTTCGTCGATGGCGATGTCGCCGCCGAGCTGGAGTTCGAGCTCGATACCAAGAACTTCTCGCAATTGGCCGACGCCGCCAAACGGGCGGGGAGCTGGCGCGGGATGGAGCCGGACGATGTGCTGTTCTACGCCGACACCGGCACCGAGACCATGAAGGTGGAGGCATTCGGGGTGAAGCTGCTGGTCTCCGACCTGCTCGACATCGATCCCAAGGGGGGCAGCAAGAGCGTGCACAAGGTGAAAGGCTTTGTGACCTCCCCCGACTTCGTTCACCTCAACGGCGTGCCTTACCTCTCCAAGGAAGACACCCGCCACCTGCTGGGTTAAGGAGGGACGCTTGGACGACATCGACCGCGCCAACCACCACGCCGCCCGCATGCTGGCGGTCCAACTGGCCAACCAGGTGGGCAAGGGGCACTACCAGGGGGAGAGCCTGCACCAGTGCGAAGAGTGCGACGACGACATCCCCGAGGGACGCCGCCGCCATGTGCCGGGGGTACGCCTGTGCGCCCCCTGCCAGACCCGCCTTGAACGGTTGGCCCGCTAACCAGAGCTACGGACATGAACCACATGCCTCACAAAGACCCGACCCTCGCCACCGCCCTGCTGGCCTGGCTGATGGACAACTGGCCCGCCGTCTATGGGGCCCTGCTGGCGCTGGCCATCGCCTTCCTGCGCATCACCTACGCCGGTGGGCGGGGTCGCCGCCGGCTGATTGAATCCCTGCTGTGCGGCCTTATCACCCTGGCGGCCGCCACCGGGACCCACCTGCTCGGGATCCCCCAGGAGGCCACCCCCTTCCTAGGCGGCGTGGTGGGGCTGCTTGGGATCGACATCATCCGCGACAGGGCGGCCCTGATGTTTAGCAAGAAGGAGGACAACAATGCCGCGCAGTGACTGCCATCCCCAGATGGCCGCCTTTCTCGACCTGATCGCCTATGCCGAGGGCACCAAGGGGCTGGGCGACGATGGTTACAACAAGCTGGTCAACCCGGCCGGGTTCTTCGGCGATTACAGCACCCATCCCAATGTGTCTGTCATCGTCCGCCCAGGACTGGTCAGCACTGCAGCCGGGCGCTACCAGCATTTGTCCAGGCATTGGCGGCATTACCAACTGTTGCTCGGCCTACCGGACTTTGGCCCCGTCTCCCAGGACACCTGGGCTATCCAGCTTATCCGTGAGCGCAAGGCACTGGATGACGTGATCAAGGGACGTATTCCACAGGCGATCAGCAAGTGCGCCAACATCTGGGCCAGCCTGCCCGGCGCAGGCTACGGCCAGCGCGAGCACAAGCTGGCGGATCTGCTGGCCAAGTTCACCGAGTTTGGCGGGGTGCTGGCATGAGCACGCTCATCCGGTTGTTGCCGACCCTGATCGGGTTGGTGATCGGCTGCTTGCTGTTTGCTCAGGGGGAGCGGCTCACCCAGCGCACCCGGGAGCTCGCCACCGCCAACGAGACCATTGCCACCCTGCGAGAGGCCAACGACCAGATGGGCAGTGTGCTCAAGACGCTGCGACAAGAAGACAGCGCCCTGCGCCAACTGCTCGCCCATCAGAACGCGGCGTTGGCCGAACTCGACAACCAGAACAGGAAGACAGCCAATGACCTGCAACAAGCCCTGGCCACACCGCCGGCGGGCCGTCCGGATTGCGCTCGCGAGCCTTTGCCTGCTGGCGCTCTGCGCCTGCTCCAGCCAGCCCACAACCGTGGTGCAAACCCGGGTGGTCAAGCGGCTGCCGCCGCCGGGACTGGTGCCCCACTGCCCGGAGCCTGAATTCACGGGGAGCACCTACGGCGACGCCGTGCGGTTTATCCCCACCCTGCAGATGGCGCTGCGCCGCTGCCAAACCCAGATCACCACCCTGAACCACTGGATAACCCAAGAGGACACGACCCCATGAGCAAGACCCTGACCCTGACTGTGGCCGGTACCGACATCAGCTTTGAACCGACCATGACCGCCTACAACGGCTTCATCAACGACATGATGCCGAGCGACAAGGTGGCGCCGGCCCACAACTACCTCAAGAAGATCGTCTGCCAGGAGAGCAAGGCCGCGCTGGACGAGCTGCTCAAGCGCCCGGGCGCCGCCCTGCAGTTGGCGGGAGCCATTAACGAGCAGTTCGCCCCCACCCTGGAGATCACCGTAAAAAACTGACCGCGCGCGCCGAGGCCATCGAGCGCAACCAACTGGAGCAGGTGCTGGCGCTGCGGCGCTACTACCTGCCCCACGAAGAGGACGATCTCGACAGCCTGGCTCGCGCCATCTGGTTAGACAAACAGCACCGAGAGTCCAACGCCGCCGCCGTGGCCGAGGGCATTGCCAAAGCACTAAACGGGTAACGACTGATGGCCTGGATGGAAAAATTGATGATGCAGGTGGCCCTGGTTGACCAGGTCACCAAGCCCCTTGCTGGCATCAATGCCCAGATGGACAAGGTCAGCAAGGCGGGCCGCCAGGGCTGGAGCAACATGGCCATGGGGGCCACCACCCTGGCCGCCGGCGGGCTGGCGGTGCAGGCGGCCCTGGGGCCCGCCATCGAGATGGACAGGGCCCTCTCCGAGGTGGCCTCCCTCGATGTGCAAAAGGACGTGCTCGGCGCGCTCGGCCGCGAAGCCCTCAAGCTGTCCGTGCAGTATGGCAACTCGGCCACGGAGATTGTCCGCTCCTCCTACGACATCCAGTCCGCCATCGCCGGGCTGGAGGGCAACGAGTTGCCCGCCTTCACCCGCGCCTCGACCGTCCTTGCAAAGGCCACCAAGGCCGACACCGCCACCATCACCAACTACATGGGCACCATGTACGGTATCTTCGAGCAGCAGGCCAAGAGAATGGGCAAGGCCAACTGGGTGGAGGATGTGGCCGGCAAGACGGCGCTCGCGGTGCAACTGTTCAAGACTACCGGTCAGGGCATGGCCGATGCCTTTGGGGCCATCGGTGCCAACGCCACGGCGGCCGGGGTGTCGATGGATGAGCAGTTCGCTGTGCTGGGCCAACTGCAGGCCACCATGGGCGGCGGCGAAGCCGGGACCAAGTTCAAGGCGTTCCTGGCCGGGGTGGGCAGTGCCCAGAAGGCGCTCGGCATGAAGTTCACCGACGCGGCGGGCAACATGCTGCCGGTGCTCACCATCCTCGACAAACTCAAGGCCCGCTATGGCGAGACCCTGAGCGTGGCCGAGGGGGACGAGCTCAAAAAGGCGTTTGGCTCGGATGAGGCGGTGGCCATGGTCAAACTTCTGATGACCAACACCAAGGCCCTTTCCACCAACATCAATGCCCTGGCCAACACCCACGGCATGGGCAAGGCCGAGCAGATGGCCGCCTCTATGACCGACCAGTGGGAGCGGGTGACGCAAGGATGGTACGCCATCCGGGCCGCCGCCTTTGGGGTGGTGCTACCGGCCATCAACAAGGTGGTCGGGGTCTTTGCCGATGGGGCCGACACCGTGCTGCGCTGGACCTACCTCTTCCCGAACCTCACTAGGGTGGTGAGCTATGCCCTGCTCGCCATCGTGGGCCTTAGCATGGTGACCGGTGCCTGGCTGCTGCTCGCCGGGCTGGCGAAGATGACCACTCTCGGGCTCGGCATCGCCTGGTCGCTTCTGATCGCCCCGCTCAACCTGCTCAAGGCCGGACTGGTTGCCTTTCGCGCCATTCTACTGGCCGTCAACATCGCCATGTATGCCAACCCCATCGGCCTGATCATTGCCGGGATAGTGCTGCTGATCGGCGCTGTCACAGCGGTCATCTACTACTGGGATGACCTCAAGAAGACCCTGGCGGATTCGGGCGTGTTCAACGCCATCCAGAGCATGATCGACGGAGCCGCCGCTGGCTGGGCCAGCTTCATGCAGCTACTCGGCAACCTGAGCCCCTTCCAGTTGCTGGGGCGGGCGGTGGACTGGCTGATCGAGAAGCTCAACCTGATCCCGGGGGTCAATATCGAGCTCGGCGGCATGCCGGACCTGCAGATGCCCGCGCTCACCCCGCTGACCCTCCCGGTCATGCCGGGGACGGTCAGCGCCCCCATGGCGGCAGAGCAACAACAGGCCTCGATCACCGCTCCCCTCGCCCGCTACCGTCAGCCGGAGCAGAGCAAGGTGCCAACGGGCGGACTGGGCCAGCAGTTGATCCAGGCCAACGCGGCCGCGAGCGCTGCCAACCAGAAGCCCGCCAAGTCCCTGCACATCGGCGAGGTGCACATCACCAACCAGAACCCCATGAGCCCGGAGCAACTAGCCGAAAACGCCTGGCTGGAGACCAAGTGATGAGCGAACCCAAGTACATCGACATCCTGGTGGTGAACGGCGCCTGGCAGCTCGATGCCGGCGGCCAGCCCCGCACCACCCAGGACCGGCACAGCATCGGTCAGGACATCAAGCACCGCATCATGGAATCCGGACTCGCCCGCAAGCTCATCGGCGAGCGCAGCCCGACCCTGCGCAGCGACGTGATGACCGAGATTGAGCTGCTGGTTGAAGACGACGAGCGGCTGGTACCCGGCACCATCTTCATCAGCGAAGAGGCCCCCGACCGGGTGTTGGTCACTGCCCGCACCTATGAATTCGGCGAACTGGAGGTAACCCTGTGAACCTGCGCCCGACCGTGGACTTTATGGCCCTGCTGGCCGAGGCCGGCGTGCCGACCACCGAGGCGGCCATGGAGGCCGAGCTCAAAAAGGAGGTGGTGGCCGCTGGCTCCCTCATCACCAACGACAGCGACGTGAGTCCGTTCTGGCGGCTGGTGCGCGGCGTGGTCATCAGCCCGGCCCTCTGGCTTATCCGCACCCTGCTGGCGGGCCACGTGCTGCCCAACACCTTTGCGGCGACCGCCACCGATGCCTATCTCGACCTCAAGGCCTGGGATGTGGATCTCACCCGCAAGGCGGCCCAGAAGACCCGGGGCCTGGTCAATTTCGTGAAAGCCAACCCGAGCGATGCCGTCACCATCCCGGCCGACATCTGGGTCACCACCGAGCGCATCAACGGCACCATCTATCGCCTGCGCCCCCTGCAGGCGGTGGTGAGCCCCGCCGGGGAAGCGGTGGCCCGGGTGGTATGCGAGGCCGAACTCGCTGGCGCAGCCTGGAACCTGGCCCCGGGATATTACAACCTGCTGAGCGAACCGGTGACCGGCATCCTCTCGGCCCGCAACGATGACAAGGAGTGGATCACCACCCAGGGCAGCGACGTCGAGAGCAACGACGCGCTCGGCCTGCGCATCCAGAACCAGTTTTCGGCGGTGGGGCGCTACCACATCGACGCGATTTACCGATCCATGCTGGCGAGCGTCGCGGGGATCCGTGCCGATCACATCTTCTTCGAGCACGACGCCCCGCGGGGACCCGGTACCGCCAACGCTTACATCCTGCTGGAGGTGGGTGCCACCCCGGCCAGCCTCATCAACCAGCTCAACGACTACGTGGGCCGCCAGGGCAACCATGGCCATGGGGATGATCTTTTCGTGATGAGCATCCCTGAAACCCAGCACAGCCTCACCCTGGCGCTCTGGCCGCAAGCCAACCTCAGCGACGAGCAAAAGGCCGCGCTCAAAGCCGGCGCCGAGAATCTGGTCAGGGCGGCGTTTCGCCAGTCGGCAGACTTCCCGGCCGTCACCCGCACCTGGCCACGCTCGCGCTTCTCGCTCTCCCAGCTTGCCCGCGAGCTGCACAGCCAGTTCCCGCAGCTCCAGAGCCTGCGCTTTGGCGAGAGTGACATCGTCGCAGGGCTGGCCATCCCACGATTGAAGACGCTGACGGTGACCCTGCATGACTGACCCGACCCCCCTTGAGCACGAGCGGCAGGCGCCAGTGCTACCCAATGCCAGCGCCCCCTGGTGGGAAGATGGCTACACCATCAGCCCGGCCCATGCCGAGCCGGGTTTCCTGGCAAAGGGCATCAACGCCTTCTGGCAACGGCTCAAGGGCTGGTTGCTGCTGCCGCTGGCCCAGCAAGACCCGCTGACTTGCTCGGAGTCTTTGCTGGCCCTGCTCGCCTGGGAGCGGGACATCACCCGTTTCAACGGCGAGCCGATTGAGCTCTTTCGCAAGCGGGTCAGGTTCGCCTTTGTGAACGCCCGGGACGCCGGCGAAGTGGCGGGCTTTAAGCGCATCTTCGAGCGCCTTGGCATCGGCTGGTGTGACATCCACGAACGCCAGGCCGGCACGCCCTGGGACGTCATCACCATCGAGGTGACCGACGGCGCCATCGCCAGCAACCAGCAGTTGATGGAAACCCTCATCCAACACTATGGCCGCACCTGCCGCCGCTACCGCTTCCAGGTGGTTTACCCGGTCACCGCCACCCTGCGCACCGGTCGCATCGACATGAACCAGCAGGTGTTCGGCGCATCACTCAAGAGGACCCCATGAGCCAGATCATTACCAACGCTTTCGCCAGCTACCTGCAGGCGAGCCTCGCCAACCAGACGCAGGTGGTGCTCGATGAGTTCGTGCTGGCCAACATCCCGGGCCTGGACCCGAACAAACCGATAAGCCCGGATCTTGGCTTGCCACCGGCGGGCCAGATTGTGCATCGCCGCGCTGTCGATCAGCGCGGGCGCATCAACAACGACGCGGTGGCCTACACCATCGTGATGGACACCACTGTCGGCGATTTCAGCTTCAATGCCCTGTACCTCATCAACAAGGCCAGCGGTATGGTGGGGATGATTGTGCACAAGGGGCTGGAGACCAAACTCAAGACCAATGAGGCCACCGGCCAGACCGGCAACAGCCTGGTCAAGTCCATGCTGATGGAGTACGACCGAGCAAGCGAGGCCACCGCCACTCACGTGGACGCCAGTACCTGGCAGATTGACTATGCCGCCCGCCTGCGCGGGATGGACGACGACCTGCGCCTGCAGGCGCTGCAGTTCTTCGGGCCGGCCACCTTCTACGGCGACGGCTTCAAGCTGGTGAACGAATCCGGCGTCTACAAGGTGCAGCCCGGGGTGGCCTATGTGGGCGGCCTGCGCGCCCAGCTCGACGAGGTCAGGAAAATCACCCCAGGTGCCAAGCCGGTGGGGCTCTGGCTCGACATCTACCGGGCGGGCTCCCTGCTCAATGCCTGGGTGAATCACTTCACCCTCACCCTGAGCGTGCCGGCCCTTACCGACTATGTGGACGGCAACGGCAATCAGCACCATGTGGCCAAGGTCGCCATCATCAACAGCGACGGCAGCGTCACCGACCTGCGCCGCAAGCGCACCATCGAGCTCTCCGGGGATGTGACTGGCAAAGGGATCCTTGAGGATGCCCAGGGTGTCAACATCGTGGTGGAGGTCAAGGACAACAGCCACAGCCATCTGATGGATAACGTGGTGGGATTAACGCAAGCGCTCGCCAGCAAGCTCGATGTCAGCGGCTACAAAGCCCGCCGCGACATGTTGAGCAACAACGGGACTGCCTTTGGCGTCACCTACAACAAGGATATGAACACCTGCGCTGCCGGGGAGTTCGGGTTATACGAAAAGGCCCGCAGCCAAAACGCCCCCCCTACAGCAAGCAAGCATTTTTACTGCGAGACCAAGCGCATCTATTCGGTAGAGGCCTTGCTCCAGGTCGCCTGGCCTTACGACGGGGATGGCGTGCTGACCATGCGCAACTACAGCATGAACACTTTAAGCTGGAGCCCGTGGCGCGAGATCTTCGATACCGGACATCAGCCGACCATCCAGGAAGTCGAAGGCCTGCAGCAAGCGCTGAACGGTCTATCTCCCACCTCTCACTCGCACCCGGGTTCTTGGCTAAACCCCATCAACCTGGGAACCGAAGACCTCGACACCCTGAAAGAACCCAAGGTGTATGCCCAGCATGCCAACGCCAACACCTCCCCCGCACGCCATTACCCGGAAAACAGCGCGGGGGCACTCATCGTCAGCTACGGTGCTGGCCCCCAGCAGACCTACCTGGTCTACAACTCCAGCCGGGTCTGGCGCAGGGCGCAATACAGTACCGGTGCCTGGACACCCTGGACCCGGGATTACAACACCGGCAACAAACCCACGCTGGCAGAGCTCGGTGCGGCTGCAGCGAGCCACTCGCACCCCTGGTCACAACTGACCGGGATCCCGGCCTATGCATCGCGCTGGCCCAGTTGGGGAGAAGTTACCGGCAAGCCCGGCACCATGCCGCCATCAGCCCACACCCACCCCGCGGCCCAGGGCAACGCCGACATTGTCGCGAGCAGCTACGGGCAGGTGGGCACCTATGTGTTGGCGTCCAACGTCTCCGGTGCGACCAAGGGGATCGGCGCCACGGTGTCTGGGTCCAGCCTAGTCCCCGCCTCGGCAGGGGAACGGCACCAGGATGGCGCCAGCCTGGCAGGTACCTGGAAATGCCTCGGTTACTCAGTTGGCTCGGGTGGCCCCTTCGATACCCGCATCACGCTCTGGATAAGGATTGCCTGATGGAGATCATCACCGCCAAAAACGTCATCGCCTATACCAGTCAACCGGATAGCCTGGACATGGAGGTGGCCTTTGCCCACCTGCCCGGCCAGTTCGTCACCTTTACCGCCCGCAAGGACGACTCGGCCGAGCATGGGCGCGAGCTCTATGTGCGCGCCATGTTTGGCGAGTTCGGCGAGATCCGCACGCTGGCCCAGCCCGAGTACCTCCCGTGCGAAGCCGAACTGCAGCGCAAACTCGATGCCCTGCAGGCTGAGGCCACCCTGCACATCGCGCCCCTGCAGGACGCCAAAGAGCTGAAGCTGGCCACCCCGCAAGAGCAGGCCAAGCTGGAAGCCCTGCAACGCTATCGCATCGCCTTGATGCGCCTGCCGCAAAGCGAGGGCTGGCCAAGCTCGGTCACTTGGCCGGAGATGCCCCAATGAGTTGGGTACAGGGGGCGCTGCGCTGGCCCGCCAGTGCCGGCAGCATACACACCCGCGCCTGGGAGGTACTGGTGCAGCTTCCAGCGAGACAGGCGAGCGCCATGGACCGACTGCAGGGAGTGGCCGCGCTGACCCAGTATCGGCGCCACCCGCTTAGCGAGGCGGCCGGGGGCTTGGCCGGTCTTCGGGCCGATCTCGATCGGCTGCTGGTGAATGGCCACTGCCTTACCGTCACCCCCTACCTGCACGGGGTGGGCCAACAACAGGGCAACCAGCATCATCTGTCCGCCCCCAACGCGGTGGCGACCCTGGCCGCCAAGCTGCAGGATGGCGCCGACCCACGCCTGCCCAGCGGGCAGCAGCATGCCCTCGCCTGGCTGGTGACCGGCAACAGCGCCGAGGACCTGGCCCGGCAGTTGGCGCACCTCTGCGCCCTGCTGCCACTGCCGGAGTGGTGCGCCACGCTGCGCCGCCTCACGGCCAGCAACGACACCATGCATCAGCCCACCGCCGCCAGGGTGCCACGCTGGCGCGCTGGGGAGCCCCTTTGCTGGGCACCGCTGCGCCCTGCCCGGGCGGTACTTGGCGCAGAGCTGGCGCAACTGGAGAGCCTCTCCCGGGATAGCCAGAGCCCCATCGACAAGCTGCAGGGGCTCGCCGTGCGCCGCACCGCCCGCCTCGATGCCCTGGCAACCGCCCTGGCCGAACTTGGCAAGCTGTCCGGCACGCTCTGGCACTGGCAAGGCCAGGGGGATGCGGCGAGCCTCGCCACCCAACTCGGGCAGAGCACGCCCCCCGACCACAGCATGAGCATGACGGTCGCTGCCCTGCTGCTTTCCCCCTCCCCACTCACTTTCTGGCAGGAGTTGACCCCATGAGCCAAGCCATGCTGACCCTGGATGGCGAACCCATCATCATGAAGTCGATGCGGGTGTCCGCATCGATGCAGTTTCAGGACAAGGACCAGAGCGGGCAGACCAGCTCGACCAGCAGTGCCGAGCAAGGCGCGAAGGCCAAGGAGCTCGACGTCTCGGGTCTTATCCCGTTCAAGGAGGAGCGCATGTTGAGCCGGCTGTTTGAGTTGGCCGATGCCAAGGGCAACGGCGGCAAACGCCACATCTACCGGGTCGGCTCGCTGCTGGCCAAGTCGGTGAAGGTGCGCCAGGCGAGGTTCGCTGGGCGCATCACCGCAAGCGAACAGGAGGGGCTGCTCGCCTGGCAAGTGCAGTTCACCTTGAAGGAATTCAACTCAGTGCCGGAGAAGCGCGAGCAGCGCCTGCCCAAGCAAGCCCCGACCGTGGGCCAGGGCACTGCAAACACCACCGCCGCCAAGCCCGGCAGCAAAGGAACCGGGGACGAAGCGCCAGAGCTCAGCAGCTTCGAGCGCTACGTACTCCAACCGATGGATGACATGCTGGCATGAAACTGACCACCTCACTGACCCTCGCCGGCCAGCCGATGCACCTCATCGACCATGATCTGGTGCTGGACCTCAACGCCGGCGGCCGTGCCGCCCTCACCATCGGGGGCTCTGCTCTCAAGGGGCAGATCTTCACCCTGGACACTGGCTATAACGGCGACTTGCGGCGCTGGTTCACGGGCTACGTGTACGACGTACAGCCCGCCGCCAACGGTGCCAGCAAGCTGTTGTGCAGGGAGCTCGCCGGTGCCCTGGGATCCCGCCTCCCCGTCAGCCAGCAGCATGCCACCCTGCGCGGCCTGCTGGCCTGGCTGACCGACCGCTGCGGGCTCACCTTCCTGCTGCCCCAGGGGGCAGACTACACCGACCGACCGATCCCCAACTTCACCAGCGCCGGCACCGGCTATCAGTTGCTCGATAACGCCGGGCGCGCCTTCGAGGTGCCGGATTTTGTCTGGTACCAGCAACCGGATGGCGCCATCTACGTGGGGAGCCACGTCCATAGCCGCTGGCATGGCAAAGAAGTGACGCTCGATCCCGCCTGGTCAGGGCGCCAGGCAGGCGACACCCTCACTCTGTCGCCGGTGCCGGCCATCCGGCCCGGGGCCATCATCAACGGCAAGCGGGTGATGCGGGTACGTCTCAAGGGCGATGAAATGACCCTGACCACGGCGACACCCGGCAAACCGGTGAAGTCGCCGGAGCGGCGCAAGATGGAGGGCGAGTTCCCGGAGTTGGCTGACAAGATGCACCTGCCCAAGTTCGGGCGGGTCGAGGCAGTGAGCGATCAGGCCACTGCCGGCCAGCGCAATGATCCTTTTCGCCCACGCTATGCGGTGGATGTGCAACTGCTGGGCGAGGATGGTCAGCCGGACAAGGCTGCCCCACTGTATCGGACTGTACCGCTCCCGGTGCTGTTCGGCGGGCAGGAGCAGGGCCTGTTGCAGTTCCCCATCGAGGGGACCCTGGTTGAGCTGGGGTTCGCCTTCGGTCGGGCCGACCGGCCCTTTATCCGCACCGTGCTCGGCAGCGGCTGGGCTTTACCCGATATCGTCCCGGGCGAGCAACTGCAGCAGCAACGGGCCGAGGTGTTCAGCCGCATCGATACCGTGGGGAACCTCTACTGCCACACCGACCGCCGCCTGCACGACCAGGCCCTGCATATGCACCACCAAAGCGATGACTACCTGGGGGACCATGGCCAGCATCGGCTGCAGGTGGCGCAGCACAGCGTCGAGGAGGTTGGCGGGTTCAAGCTCATCGAGGCGCTGGGGGCCATCGAGCTGCTCGCCGGGGACGATCTCACCTTGGGGAGCCTCGGCAATATGAGCCAGACCACGGCCGGGGATCTGGTCGAGGTGGTGGGACAACTGCGCCGGGCGGTCGCCGGCGAACTGCAGCACCTGGAAGCGCCCCGCTCCTGGGTGGGGACAGATAGCGTGAACATCTTCTGGCTGCTGCTGCAACTGATGAACGTGGTAGAGCAACTGGCCGCCGCCACGGCTGGCCATACCCACGGCAGCGGACCCGCACCAGGGAACAGTGCAGCCATGACGGAACATGGCCAACAAGCCAAGCAACTGGCCAGCTCCCTCTCCCCCATCATCGAGTAACTCGCCAAGCGAAGAAGGCCCCACAATGTGGGGCCTTCTTCTTGTCTGCCTGACAGCGCCTGAGCATGACCAGGGAAGGGCGCCGCATGAAGAGGCGCCATCGGGCAGCGCTGCATCATACGTGAAGCCTGCGCACACTCACAGCCTCCTGTTGCCCCACGGAAACGCCCACGGCCGCGTCTGCGCCACGGAATCCGCGCTCATCCGCTCCCGCCTGCGGGGTTCATCAAGAAAAATTTTTGCAAAAGTGGATTACCGCAAAACCATAGGCTCAGGGCCCGCCAGACAAAGGATCTGCGGCGTGATGAGGATCTGAAAGGAAGGATCTTTTTTGCAGAGATTTCCAGTTTGGATGAGAGCAATGTAACAATGATGAGAGCGTAACCCATTGAAAATATTGGGTTAGCCTAACTTTTCGTGACTGTTTGAATGATCGGGCAGGATCTGTCGGTTTACTTCTAAATGACTAAAAACCATTTTTTTTATATGGTTAAGTGATCCCCGTTATGTTTTGGAAACTGAAAAATTGAAGACTCGCGCCATATATTCCAATCGCTCACACACATTTTCATCCGTCATAGGAACGGTACAATGATGGACATGTTTGAAGCTCACAATGTCTTACGTAGGGACACATGAAGAAGAGAAAAGAGATTAACTGGGTACGCTGGCGCTGGTTAAGGCAGCACCTTAAACATTTGAGACAGTCACCGCAACCAGATGAACCACAAGCCAGGATAGCAGACTTTCTGACGATAATATTCGCAGCTATCCCGCTCATTACCGCAGGGATCTACATAACCGGAATGGCGTATCACCTTGGCGAATGCTTTGTTAATGGACTGGATCCGTTGGAATTTCCATGGCCTGCTGATTACACCCTAGCTTGGGGTTATTTTCAGTTGCTTGATGCTATCAGGGTGTATGTCTGGCCTGCGGGTGATTACATTATCTTCGCAATGCTCTTGTTTATAGTGTGGTACCTCTGGATTGAGCTACGTCTGGCATTAGCGTGGTTTTGTCATCGCTGCACATTGCCACTTTCTAGAACTCAAAAGATAAGACTCCGAAAGATGCTCCGTAGAAGAGT
Source organism: Aeromonas sp. S19(2024) (assembly GCF_041402625.1). Lineage (NCBI taxonomy): Bacteria > Pseudomonadati > Pseudomonadota > Gammaproteobacteria > Aeromonadales > Aeromonadaceae > Aeromonas > Aeromonas sp. S19(2024). The sequence goes on along the minus strand of NZ_JBGLQU010000008.1, from coordinate 57,720 downwards.
GAGCGTACCTACTCCAAGATTTTTCTTCTTGTTTACTTGGTTTAAGATCATCTATGACCGATTTGCGATTTTGGTGGTGCCGTCGCTACTTGTTTTCTTACTTGTAATGTATAGCTTCAGCGAGGGCAAAGTGGCTGCCACTGAACAAGCAGAGAGGTTAGAACGCGGTCAGTTGACTGCAAAGGAAACCACAACAGTTCATTCTCCTCTTCTAGATCAAATTCCACATATCCGCCTCATGTGCAATACCGTCCACTGTGCCTATCTCTTAAAAGGGGGATTAGTTCAGCTCGTGCGCCACGATCAGGTCGAACAGGTGACTTGGATGGTCCCCAAAGACACCCCAGATAAATCGTCGAAAGAAAGCAGCAAAGAGAAATAACACAGCTCAAAAAAGTGATGATTCTTTATGTCCTTCAACAGCTGACCAAAAAGAAGGCCCCAATATATGGAGCCTTCTTCTAGTTGCGTGGTACCCAAGTCAGTGAGCCGCCAACTCACGAAAAAGGTCTGGCTTATCCTGGATAAGCCCCAACACTTTGGCAGCCAATCCCGTTGGATTGCGGCGTCGGGTTTCCCAGCTTTTGACCGTATCCACACTCGTTCCCAGTGCTTGAGCAAACTCCTGTTGCGATACCTTGAGGGCCAGGCGGATGGCCTTGACGTCAGCGACCTCGTATTTGGTCCGTGCAGCAGGCTCTACGCGACCCTGCTTGATCTCGACAGCCTCTTCCAGGGAAGCCTTCAGTTCGTCAAACATGTTCATATCAAACCTCCCCTTTCAGTAACGTGGTCAATTTTTTCAGCTCTGCCTTTTCTGCAGCAGTGAGACTCTCTTTCTCACTCTTCGCATACGCCAGTACCAGGTAAATCGTCTCTACGGTTGCCAAGAAGTAGATCACCCTGGCACTACCGCTTTTCCCTTGCTGGCCTGTTGCCATGCGAACTTTTCGCAAGCCACCAGTACCTTGGATCAAGTCGCCTTTCTCTGGCTGGGCAATCAGCTCGACTTGCAGTGCTCTGAGCTCATCGTCTGTCGCTAAGGCTTTTATCTGTCTGGTGAAGATAGACGTCTCAATAAATTCAATCGCGTGACTCACGCATCACTCACTCTGAGCATTCATCATGGTGTACATAGTACACATCACGAGTCAGCGAGGCAACATGGCCATTCTGGCTGTGCCCCCCCCTTCCGCCAATGCGTCCACCAGGCTCTCAGGCTCCGATGACATCGAGTCAAATAAATGGGGCAATATGTGGACACTAAAAACAAAAAATCCATATAAAACAGCTAATTACAGATACAAAAAAGGAGGCCTGAGCCTCCTTTATTTTTATAACAGAGCTGGATTAGACCAGAGCTGCTTTAGCTTTTTCAACCAGGGCGGTGAAAGCCAGCTTGTCGTGAACGGCGATATCGGACAGGATCTTGCGATCGATCTCGATGGAAGCCTTCTTCAGACCGTCGATCAGACGGCTGTAGGACAGGCCGTTCTGACGGGCTGCAGCGTTGATACGTGCAATCCACAGTTGACGGAACTGACGCTTCTTCTGGCGACGGTCACGGTAGGCATACTGACCAGCTTTGGTTACCGCTTGTACCGCTACGCGGTAGACACGGGAACGGGCGCCGTAGTAACCCTTGGCGGCTTTCATTACTTTCTTGTGACGAGCGCGAGCGGTCACACCACGTTTAACTCTTGGCATTTTTCACATCCCCCCTTATGCGTACGGCAGACAAGCGACAACACGTTTGTGGTCGGCAGCGGAAACAAAGAACTTCGGTCCCAGCTGACGCTTACGCTTGCTGCTCTTCTTGGTCAGGATGTGACGCAGGTGGTTGTGCTTGCACTTGAAGCGACCTGAGCCAGTCTTCTTGAAGCGCTTTGCGGCGCCCCGGTTGGTTTTCATCTTCGGCATTTCATACTCCGCATTGTGAGTGACAACAAAATCGCAAGGCGAACCGACTCATGGGGCCAGCCCCATGAGTCAATTTCTTGTGGGCCTTAAGATTTCTTCTTGGGTGCGAGGACCATCACAGCTTGACGGCCTTCGACTTTCGGGAACGATTCGACTACGGCCAGCTCTTCCAGATCGTTCTTGACGCGCTCGAGAACCTTGATACCAAGATCCTGGTGGGCCATTTCACGACCACGGAAGCGCAGAGTGACCTTTGCCTTGTCCCCGTCTTCCAGAAAGCGAACCAGGTTGCGTAGTTTTACCTGATAGTCGCCTTCGTCTGTGCCAGGACGGAATTTGATTTCCTTGACCTGGACGACTTTCTGCTTTTTCTTCTGTTCTTTGGTGGTCTTGCTCTTTTCGTAGAGGAATTTGCCGTAATCCATGATCCGGCAAACGGGCGGCTCAGCGTTCGGACTGATCTCGACCAGATCCACTCCGGCCTCAAGGGCCAAGTTCAGGGCATCCTGGATGGAGGTGATGCCAATGGCTTCACCATCCAGACCAGTCAGACGAACTTCTTTCAGACGGATCTCTTCATTGATCCGGTGAGCGCGGGCTTGCGGTTGCTTGCCCAGTTTTTTTCCGCCTTTTATAGCTTATTCCTCCACTTTCTTTTGTCCGCGGGTCTGAACTTCCTGGGTCAACAGAGCAATCAGCTCTTCAACAGGATAAGAGCCCAGGTCAGCCCCTTTACGAGTACGCACTGCAATCTTGCCGGCTTCTACTTCTTTGTCGCCGCAGACCAGCATGAAGGGTACTCGCTTCAAAGTATGCTCGCGGATTTTAAAGCCAATCTTCTCATTTCTCAAGTCCGCTTTTGCGCGAAGGCCCGCATCATTCAATGCCTTGGCAACTTTCACCGCATAATCGGCCTGGTTATCCGTGATATTCATGACCACGGCCTGGGTCGGAGCCAGCCAGGTCGGGAACAGACCGGCGTACTCTTCCGTCAGGATCCCGATGAAGCGCTCCAGCGAGCCCAGAATGGCGCGGTGGATCATCACGGGGATGTGGCGCTCGTTGTCTTCGCCCACATAGGTGGCGCCAAGACGGCCCGGCAGGGCAAAGTCGAGCTGCACGGTACCACACTGCCAGGCACGATCAAGGCAATCGTGCAGGGTGAACTCGATCTTGGGACCGTAGAAAGCCCCCTCGCCCGGTTGCAGGTCGTACTTCAGGCCGTTGAGTTCCAACGCCTCGGCCAGCGCGGCCTCGGCACGATCCCAGGCTTCGTCGGAGCCGATACGCTGCTCCGGACGGGTCGAGAGCTTGACCACGATGTTTTCGAAACCGAAGGTACCGTAGACGTCATAGACCATGCGGATGCACGCAGACACCTCTTCCATGATCTGCTCTTCGGTACAGAAGATGTGGGCGTCATCCTGGGTGAAACCCCGTACCCGCATCAGGCCGTGCAGGGAGCCTGACGGCTCGTTGCGGTGGCAGGAGCCGAACTCGGCCATGCGCAACGGCAGATCGCGGTAGGATTTCAGACCCTGGTTGAAAATCTGCACGTGACCCGGGCAGTTCATCGGCTTGATGGCGTACTCGCGGTTTTCGGACTGGGTGGTGAACATGGCCTGGGCGTATTTCTCCCAGTGACCTGAACGCTCCCACAGCACGCGATCCATCATGAAGGGGCCTTTCACTTCCTGATAGTCGTACTCTTTGAGCTTGCCACGGATGAAGGTTTCCAGCTCGCGGAAAATGGTCCAGCCGTCGTTGTGCCAGAACACCATGCCCGGCGCTTCTTCCTGCATGTGGTACAGGTCGAGCTGCTTGCCGATCTTGCGGTGGTCGCGCTTGGCGGCCTCTTCCAGACGCTGCAGATAGGCCTTGAGCTGCTTCTTGTCGGCCCAGGCGGTGCCGTAGATGCGCTGCAGCATCTTGTTGTTGGAGTCGCCGCGCCAGTAGGCGCCGGACATCTTCTGCAACTTGAAGTGGTGGCAATGACGCATGTTGGGCACGTGCGGGCCGCGACACATGTCGATGTACTCTTCGTGATGATACAGACCGGGCTGGTCATCACGGGCAATGTTCTGATCCAGGATCTCGACCTTGTAGGTCTCGCCACGGGCTTCGAACACGTCGCGCGCTTCCTGCCAGGAGACCTTCTTCTTGATGACGTCGTAATCCTTGGCGGCCAGCGCCAGCATGCGCTCTTCCAGGGCAGCCAGATCTTCGTCGGTCAGGGTGCGGTCGAGATCGATGTCGTAGTAGAAACCGTTGTCGATGACGGGACCGATGGCCATCTTGGTCTGGGGCCAGAGTTGCTTGATGGCATGACCCAGCAGGTGAGCACAGGAGTGGCGCAGAATGTCCAGACCTTCTTCGTCTTTGGCGGTGATGATGGCCAGGGAGGCATCGGCTTCGATCAGCTCGCAGGCATCCACCAGTTCACCGTTTACCCGACCGGCAATGCACGCCTTGGCGAGACCGGGACCGATGTCCGCGGCCACATCCATAACGGAAACGGCGTGGGCAAATTGACGTTGGCTGCCGTCAGGCAGAGTAATGATTGGCATTAGGTGTTTCCTTATACAGTGGTGACCCCTACCAAAGGCCACATGCAGGTTGGAGAAACCCTTTCATGTCCAGCTGTTCACTCCCGAGTTTCACCGTTCACAATACGGTTGGTACACGGCAGTGGCACACCATATGGCGTGTGCAAGGCCATCCATTGAGAGGTACAGCGGGGGATTGTATCAGACGCGACAACCCAGACAAGCTGTCTTGGCGATTTTGCATACCGTCTAAGCGCGGGTGTCAACCTGTCCTACTTGCGAGGGCGCCCTTCTGCTGCCATACCCTGTACCAGATTGAGGCGTCAGCCAAAGCAAGGAGAGCATGATGTACACCTACGACATTTCATTTCCGGAGCATGCAGAAAAGCTGGTTCATCCGGATCACCTTCTCACGACTCACTGTCCCGTCCATATCGGTGAGCTGGTGATCCTGGGCGATGGCTGCAAGCGGGAGGTATGCAGCATCGTCCACAGTGCCGAGCGCAGTACCCTCTATGTCACCGACGTGACGCCCGGCAAAGTCACCGCCAGCCGTTGATCCCTAGCTGGCGTTCAGAAAAGAGTGGCCATTGAAATCGAAGGCGCTGCGCCCCTCCTCGGCCAGCGCCATCTCCTGCAACACCTGGAGTGCCATCTTGTTGCCCTTTTGCGAGGCCTGATAGAGCCACTGCTTCGCCTCGGCCAGTTCAACCCGCCCGTTGACCCCCATCAGGTGCAGGATGCCCACCTTCAGCATGGCGGGCACATCACCGTTCCTGGCTGCCAGCTCCATCCAGCGAAACGCCTCATGCAGATCCCGCTTCACCCCGGCCCCGCGCAGATAGACCTCTCCCAGCCGATACTGGCCGAAAGCGTCCCCCGCCTGCGCAGCCTGACGATAGAGTCGGATGGCGCGATCCATATCCTGCTCGCTCCCCTGCCCCACTTCATGGCTCCAACCCATCAGCGCCTGTGCCCGTGGCTGGCCCTGCTCCGCCAGCGGCGTCCAGATCCGGGTCGCCTCATCAAAGTGCCCTGTCCGCCAGGCGCGGTTGGCCGCCGCCAGCTCCTGCTCAGTGGAGAGCGGGCTCAGACGCCAGATGACCAGCGCAATGAGGGCGATGAAGAGCCAGCGGGCGATAGTAGGTTGCATGACATTTTCCGTGATCTGGTTCGCATTTCGTCTATGTAAACGAAATGTAGCAACAGATCAAGCAGGAGATCACCTGGGTTCACCCTCTTTCATGGGGTCGCTCTTTGCGAACTTGCAGTTTGACGGGCTACACAGCAAAATAACTGTATATATAAACAGTGCATTGGTGATGTGATGGCAGGACGAGGCGCGAACCACAATGTCGAGCACCGCTTCAGCGGCCCGCAAATCGAACCTGTTGACGACGGCTGGAGTCAGAGCGACTGGGACGCGGCATTTGCCGCCAGCGCTCCCCGCACCGAGGTGACGGAGATCAGCGCCCGCAGCATCATCAGCTACAACGATTCGCCGGATCTTCCCTTCGGTCGCTCCATCAATCCCTATCAGGGGTGCGAGCATGGCTGCATCTACTGCTATGCCAGACCCAGCCACGCCTACCTTGAGCTCTCCCCCGGGCTGGATTTCGAGAGCAAGCTGTTTGCCAAAATCAATGCTGCCGAGCTGCTGCGACGGGAGTTTGCCAAGCCAGCCTATCAGCCACAAACCATCGTGCTGGGGGCCAATACCGATCCCTATCAACCCATCGAGCACCACTATCGCCTGACTCGCGAACTCCTGACGGTGATGCTGGCTCATCGCCATCCGGTAGGGCTCATCACCAAGAGCGCCATGATCCTGCGCGACCTCGATCTGCTGACCGAGCTGGCCCGGGAAGGGTTATGCCAGGTGATGGTGTCGGTCACCACCCTCAATGAGACGCTGAGGCGACAGCTGGAGCCCAGGGCCAGCACGGGGGTTGGGCGGATCAAGGTGATCGAACGACTGGCCAAGGCCGGTGTGCCGGTCGGCGTGCTCGCCGCCCCCATGATCCCCAGGCTCAACGAGCCTGAACTGGAACAGATCATCAAGGCCGCCGTCGACGCCGGGGCGGGCTGTGCGGATTACATCTTGCTGCGATTGCCCCACGAGCTCACCACCCTCTTTTGCGACTGGCTCGATACGCACTATCCCGGCCAGAAAGAGGCGATCCTCAACCAGCTGCGGGCAAGCCGGGGTGGCGCACTCAACAGCGCCACCTTTGGCAGCCGCATGCGAGGTGAAGGACAGTTTGCCGACCTGCTCGCCCAGCGCTTTCGCCTGATCAGCAGGCGGCTGCAACTGGGCAAGCGCCATGTAGCACTCAATACAGCCGCCTTCATCCGCCCGGGCGAGCAGTTGCGTCTGTTCTGAGCGCCGTCAGCCCCGTGGTCTCGGCGGGCAGCTCCCCGCTGGATGGCGCTGTGCAATCAGCTCCGCAGGCAGGCGTGATGGCTCGTGCGCCACCTCCTCCTCATCCACCCTAAGGCGCGCCTTCTCCTGCCCTCCCCACATCCGGCTCCACCAGATCTCCCACATTACCCAGCTCGTCATAACAGTGCTCCTGGCAAGCGATGCCTGCCTCTGTGGTGGCCTCATTCAACGCAGGCAGCATGGCTGGCAGTCATGACAGGGCCATGACAGCCGAGTGAAGGAATCATGTTGATGCGATGGGGTCAACCCTGCATATCAGGAATATGACGCCGTGGCAGGCAGGGCTGCATGCACGGCAGACGGAGCCGGGCACCAGAGAAGAGAGCTGCTGGGCAAGCACAAGGACGGGGAGAGCCTGCGGTGAGGCGGACAAAAAAAGAGCGACCATCAAGGTCGCTCTTTTGCACCGGACAAAGGGGGACGATTACTCGTCGCTCGCCTCCCCGGTATCGACGGCGCCAGCGTCCGCTGCGGTGTCGGTGCCTTCAGACACCTCCCCTTCAACAGCCAGGGCCTCGGTTTCCTCTTCATCGCTCTCGGCAACACGCTGCAGGCCGACCACGGTCTCGTCTTCACCGGTACGGATCAGACGCACACCGCCGGTGTTGCGGCCGATGACGCTCACCTCGGACACCCGGGTACGAACCAGGGTACCGCCGTTGGTGATCAGCATGATCTGGTCGGTATCTTCGACCTGGATCGCATCGATCACCTTGCCGTTGCGCTCATCCACCTTGATGGAGATGACGCCCTGGGTACCCCGGCTCTTGGTCGGGTACTCGTCCAGCGCGGTGCGCTTGCCGTAGCCGTTCTCGGTGGCGGTGAGGATGGCACCATCGCCACGGGGCACGATGAGGGAGACCACCTTGTCACCGGCGCCCAGCTTGATGCCGCGCACACCGGCAGCGGTACGACCCATGGGACGTACGCCCTTGAAGGTGCCCTTGCTTTCGGTGCCTTCGCCGTTGTCACTGCCATCATCATCGTTGCCGGCGTCGTCGTCGGTGTCGACTTCGTCAGTGGCATCGGCATCGGCGCGACCGCTGCCTTCCGCGAAGCGAACCACCTTGCCCGCATCGGAGAACAGCATGATCTCGTTGCTGCCATCGGTGATGTCCACCCCGATCAGCTCATCACCCTCTTTGAGGTTGATGGCACGGATACCGGAGGAGAGCGGACGGCTGAAGTCAGACAGGCTGGTCTTCTTCACGGTGCCGTTGGCGGTGGCGAAGAAGACATACTTGTCGGCGTCATATTCTTTCACCGGCAGGATGGCGGTGATGCGCTCACCCTCATCCAGCGGCAGCAGGTTGATGATCGGACGACCGCGGGCGCCACGGGACGCTTCCGGCAGCTGATACACCTTGAGCCAGTAGACCTTGCCACGGGTGGAGAAGCACAGAATGGTGTCGTGGGTGTTGGCCACCAGCAGACGCTCCACAAAGTCCTCTTCCTTGATCCGGGTGGCCGACTTGCCACGACCACCGCGGCGTTGGGCCTCGTAGTCGGAGAGCGGCTGATACTTCACATAGCCCTGGTGAGACAAGGTAACGACCACGTCTTCCGGGGTGATCAGATCTTCGATGTTGATCTCGGCACTGGACATGCTGATCTCGGTGCGACGCTCGTCGCCGTACTGCTCGCGCACGGCCAGCAGCTCGTCACGGATCACTTCCATCAGGCGTTCCGGGCTTGCCAGGATGTGCAGCAGCTCGGCGATGAGATCCAGCAGAGATTGGTACTCTTCCAGGATCTTCTCGTGCTCGAGGCCGGTCAGCTTGTGCAGACGCAGATCAAGGATGGCCTGGGCCTGGATCTCGGTCAGGAAGTACTGCCCTTCACGGATGCCGAACTCAGGCTCCAGCCACTCGGGCCGCGCCGCGTCGTCGCCCGCTTTTTCCAGCATGGCGGCCACGTTGCCGAGCTCCCAGCCCTTGGCTACCAGGGCGGCTTTCGCATCCGCCGGGGTCGCACTGTGGCGAATGAGCTCGATGATGGGGTCGATGTTGGCCAATGCCACCGCCAACCCTTCCAGAATGTGCGCCCGATCCCGCGCCTTGCGCAGCTCGAACACGGTCCGGCGGGTCACCACTTCACGGCGGTGCAGCAGGAACGCATCCAGGATCTCTTTGAGGTTCATCACCTTGGGCTGGTTGTTGTCCAGCGCCACCATGTTGATGCCGAACGTGGTCTGCATCTGGGTGTGTTTGTAGAGATTGTTCAGCACAATCTCGCCGGACTCGCCGCGCTTGATCTCGATGACGATGCGCATGCCGTCCTTGTCGGACTCATCGCGCAGGGCGCTGATGCCCTCGATCTTCTTCTCTTTGACCAGCTCGGCGATCTTCTCGATCAGGCGAGCCTTGTTCACCTGATAGGGGATCTCGTGGACGATGATGGTCTCGCGACTGGTCTTCTCGTCCACCTCCACTTCAGCCTTGGCCCGCACATAGACGGAGCCGCGACCGGTACGGTACGCCTGCACGATGCCGGAACGACCGTTGATGATGCCGCCGGTGGGGAAATCCGGGCCGGTGACATGGGTCATCAGCTCGTCAATGGTGAGGTCGCCGTTTTCGATCAGCGCCAGGCAGCCGTTGACAATCTCGGTGAGGTTGTGAGGCGGGATGTTGGTCGCCATGCCCACCGCGATACCGGAGGAGCCGTTGACCAGCAAGGTGGGGACCTTGGTGGGCATGACAGCCGGGATCATCTCGGTGCCGTCGTAGTTCGGCACCCAGTCCACGGTCTCTTTGTCCAGATCGGCCAGCAGCTCGTGGGAGATGCGCGCCATCCGCACTTCGGTGTAACGCATGGCCGCGGCGTTGTCGCCGTCCACCGAACCGAAGTTGCCCTGACCGTCGACCAGCATGTAGCGCATGGAGAAATCCTGCGCCATGCGGACGATGGTGTCATACACGGCGCTGTCGCCGTGCGGGTGATATTTACCGATTACGTCACCGACCACACGGGCCGATTTCTTGTAGGGCTTGTTCCAGTCGTTCCCCAGCTCGTTCATTGCATACAGAACGCGGCGGTGAACCGGTTTCAAGCCATCACGCACATCCGGCAGAGCTCGTCCTACGATCACGCTCATGGCGTAATCCAGATAGGAACTCTTGAGCTCTTCTTCGATGTTGACCGGCGTGATCTCTCTGGCCAGATCGCTCATAGAAAGCCTTAATCCCTAATTAGTTGTTCTTTGGCTTAAACAGCGCGACATGGTAACACACTGAGCCAAATACATTAAGCCACAAATCCGATGAGCACATCGGGCTGGTGCGACGAGGTCGGTCCGTTATAATGCGCGCCAGGACAATAGATTGCGCGCGCCCAGCCCGCTGCGCGCCTTGCCACAGGATCATCAAAACATGAATAGTGATGCCAATGTCGATCTGACAGAAATCGCCAAATTTGAAGCCATCGCCTCCCGCTGGTGGGACATGGAGGGCGAATTCAAGCCGCTGCATCAAATCAACCCGGTGCGCCTTGACTGGATCACCGACAAGAGCGGCGGCCTGTTTGGCAAGCGCGTGCTCGACATCGGCTGCGGTGGCGGCATCCTCTCCGAGAGCATGGCCCGCCGGGGGGCCCGGGTCACCGGCATCGACATGGGCAAGGAACCCCTCGGCGTCGCCCGCCTGCACGCGCTGGAACAAGGTGTGGAGCTCGAGTACCGCCAGATCACAGCCGAAGCCCACGCCGATGAAGCGCCTGGCCAGTATGACGTGGTTACCTGCATGGAGATGCTGGAGCACGTGCCGGACCCGGCCTCGGTGCTGCGCGCCATCGCCACCCTGGTGCGGCCGGGGGGCAAGGTGTTCGTCTCCACCATCAACCGCAACCCCAAAGCCTATCTGATGATGATCCTCGGGGCCGAGTACCTGTTGAAGATGGTCCCCAAGGGCACTCACGATCACAAGAAGTTCATCACTCCCGCCGAACTCTGTCGCATGGGGGAAGCGGCGGGCCTGCTGGTGCGGGACATGAGTGGCGTTCACTACGCCCCGCTCTCCAACAGCTTCAAGCTCGGCAAGAATGTCGACGTCAACTACATGGTGGCGTTCGAGCGCCCGGAGCAAGGCTGATGAGCACACCTCACCCGATGCCCCTTGGCTGCGTGCTGTTTGATCTGGACGGCACCCTGCTCGACACCGCCCCAGACCTTGGCGCCGCCGTCAATCACGTGCTGATAAGCGAAGGCTTTGCTCCGCTCTCTGACGACATCATCCGCCAGACCACCTCCCACGGGGCCCTCGGGCTGCTCAGGGCCGGTCTTGGGGACGAGCTGCTGGAGGAGCTGGGGGCCACCCGCCTTCGCACCGCCCTGCTCGACTACTACGCCGCCAACCTCTGCGTCGGCACCCGCCCCTATGAAGGCATGGTGGATCTCATCGAGTGGCTCGACGAGAAAAAGCTGCCCTGGGGCATTGTCACCAACAAGCCGGGTTTTCTCACCGAACCGCTCCTGGCAGCCCTGCCCGAACTCGCCAGTTGCGGCGTGACCGTGAGCGCCGACACCCTGCCGGTGCGCAAGCCCGACCCCGCCCCCATGTTCTTTGCCTGCGAACGCCTCGGCATCGCGGCCAGCCAGTGTCTCTATGTGGGGGATCACGTGCGCGACATCGAGGCTGGCCGCAATGCCGGCATGCGTACCGCGGTGGCTGGCTGGGGTTATCTCAATGATGACGAGGATCCCGCCCTCTGGGGCGCCGATCTTCACTTTGATACCGTGCAGGCCCTGCACCACTGGCTGCGTTACGAGCTGAGCTGACACGTTCATTGCCCATGACCGACAAGGCATCCGGATAGAGGTGGATCTGCGGGGCAACTTTGATGATGTCCCGATGGCAGTGCGAGCATCGGCCCCGGCGCACAGCTCCCCCCGCAGCACACCAGAGGGATCCCGGACGATCCCTCTTTTTACAGGCTTGGCAACCCCCCGAACGGCGTAACAGGACACCTTTTGACCCTGATTGCACAAGGGATGAGCAGGCCGGATTTGCTAGTAAAAACACCCTGCTTTCGCAAGCAAAAAAAGTTATTTTAATTTTCCATCTTCGATCGCCGGACTTGCATTTGACGGATCGGACGCATGAAAACCCGTTCGCTGTGAGCGTCCACTAACTCCCGTCCCGACACCCACAATTTATCCACAGCTAATGCGTTATCCACAGATTGCATTACCGCATCGACCTCACTATCTTGTAGTTCGCATTAAAAATAACACTACATCTTGTGATTCATCGCACAATCCCTGCCCAGTTTCCCTCGACAGACGGAGCCGGGTTGCGCCATTGTGCGATGGCTTTTCGGGAATCAACCGATACCGGCAGGTATCAATGAAAGGGGTCATCAGCCAATGAACTTGTTTGTGACGAAGCGTAACGGACACAAAGAACCCATCGATCTGGATAAAATTCACCGTGTGCTCGACTGGGCTGCCGAGAAGCTCGACAACGTGTCGGTCTCCCAGGTGGAGCTCAAGTCCCACATCCAGTTCTATGACGGTATCCGTACCGCCGACATCCACGAGACCATCATCAAGGCTGCTGCTGACCTCATCTCCGAGCAAAGCCCGGACTACCAGTACATGGCTGCCCGTCTGGCCATCTTCCACCTGCGCAAGAAGGCCTACGGCCAGTTCGAGCCGCCCCACCTGTATCAGCACGTCGCCAGACTGGTGGACATGGGCAAGTACGACAAGCACCTGCTGGAAGACTACACCCAGGCGGAATTTGAGGAGCTGAACGGCTACCTCGATCACTGGCGCGACATGGACTTCTCCTACGCGGCGGTCAAGCAGCTCGAAGGCAAGTACCTGGTACAGAACCGCGTCACCGGCGAGATCTACGAGAGCCCGCAGTTCCTCTACATCCTGGTAGCGGCCTGCCTCTTCTCCAAGTATCCGAAAGATACCCGTCTGGACTACATCAAGCGCTTCTATGATGCGGTCTCGACCTTCAAGATCTCGCTGCCGACCCCGATCATGAGCGGCGTGCGCACCCCGACCCGTCAGTTCAGCTCCTGCGTGCTGATCGAGTGCGACGACAGCCTGGATTCCATCAATGCCACCGCCAGCGCCATCGTGCGCTACGTTTCCCAGCGCGCCGGCATCGGCATCAACGCTGGTCGCATCCGTGGTCTGGGCAGCCCCATCCGTGGCGGCGAAGCCTTCCACACCGGCTGCATCCCCTTCTACAAATACTTCCAGACTGCGGTGAAGTGCTGCTCCCAGGGCGGCGTGCGCGGCGGTGCGGCCACCCTGTTCTACCCGCTGTGGCACACCGAGGTGGAGAGCCTGCTGGTACTGAAGAACAACCGCGGCGTGGAAGAGAACCGGGTCCGTCACATGGACTACGGCGTGCAGATCAACAAGCTGATGTACCAGCGCCTCATCAAGGGCGGCGATATCACCTTGTTCTCCCCGTCCGATGCACCTGGCCTCTATGACGCCTTCTTCGCGGACCAGGACAAGTTTGAAGCGCTCTACGTCAAGTACGAGCAGGATCCGGCCATTCGCAAGAAGACCCTGAAGGCGGTGGATCTCTTCTCCCTGATGATGCAGGAGCGCGCCGGTACCGGTCGCATCTACATCCAGAACGTGGATCACTGCAACACCCACAGCCCGTTCGACCCGAGCGTGGCACCGGTGCGCCAGTCCAACCTCTGCCTCGAGATTGCGCTGCCCACCAAGCCGCTCAACAACGTGGATGACGAGGATGGCGAGATTGCCCTGTGCACTCTCTCCGCCTTCAACCTGGGCGCCATCGAGAAGCTGGAAGATCTGGAAGAGATGGCCGAACTGGCCGTGCGCGCTCTGGACGCCCTGCTCGACTATCAGGACTACCCGCTCAAGGCAGCCAAGAAGGGCAGCATGAACCGCCGTACTCTGGGGATCGGCGTCATCAACTACGCCTACTACCTGGCGAAAAACGGTGCCCGCTACTCCGATGGTTCCGGTCTGGCCCTGACCCACCGCACCTTCGAGGCGATCCAGTACTACCTGCTGAAAGCCTCCGTGCAACTGGCCCGCGAGTTCGGTCCCTGCCCGGCCTTCAACGAGACCACCTATGCCCAGGGTATCCTGCCCATCGATACCTATAAAAAGGATCTGGACACCCTGTGCAATGAACCCCTGCACCTGGACTGGGAAACCTTGCGCGAAGAGATCAAGACCGTGGGTCTGCGCAACTCCACCCTGACCGCCCTGATGCCGAGCGAGACCTCCAGCCAGATCTCCAACGCCACCAACGGCATCGAGCCGCCCCGCGGCCTGGTGTCGGTGAAAGCCTCCAAGGATGGCATCCTCAAGCAGGTGGTGCCGGAGTATCATCGCCTGAAGGATCAGTACGAGCTGCTGTGGAAACAGCCGAGCGTCGACGGTTACCTGCAGCTGGTCGGCATCATGCAGAAGTTCGTGGATCAGGCGATCTCCGCCAACACCAACTACGACCCGGCCCGCTTCGAAGGCAACAAGGTGCCGATGAAGCAGTTGCTCAAAGACTTGCTGACCGCCTACAAATACGGTCTCAAGACCCTCTACTATCACAACACCCGTGATGGTGCCGACGACACCCAGACCGATCTGCAAGATGACGGCTGCGCTGGCGGGGCTTGCAAGATCTAACCGCGAAACGCACTGATAAACCGGGCGGGAGCATCAAGCTCCCGCCCTCCTGTTTTCCCTATTTCACGGCATTCGAACCATGGCTTACTCTACTTTTTGCCAGACCCAAAACGATCAGCTCAAGGAGCCGATGTTCTTCGGCCAGTCGGTCAACGTGGCCCGTTATGATCAGCAAAAGCACGACATCTTCGAGCGGCTGATCGAGAAGCAGCTCTCCTTCTTCTGGCGCCCGGAAGAGGTGGACGTCTCCCACGACCGCATCGACTTCCAGGCTCTGCCGCCCCACGAGCAGCACATCTTCATCTCCAACCTGAAGTACCAGACCCTGCTGGATTCCATTCAGGGCCGCAGCCCCAACGTGGCCCTGCTGCCCCTGGTCTCCATCCCGGAGCTGGAGACCTGGATCGAGACCTGGGCCTTCTCCGAGACCATCCACTCTCGCTCCTACACCCACATCATCCGCAACATCGTCAACAACCCGGGCCAGGTGTTCGACGACATCGTGACCAACGAGCAGATCTTGAAGCGCGCCGGCTCCATCAGCCACTTCTATGACGATCTCATCGAGGCCACCTCCGTCTATCACCTGCACGGTGAGGGGACCCACCGGATCGGGGATCGCGAAGTCACTATCAGCCTGCGGGAGCTCAAGAAGAAGCTCTACCTGTGCCTGATGAGCGTCAACGCCCTCGAAGCAATCCGCTTCTACGTGAGCTTCGCCTGCTCCTTCGCCTTCGCCGAGCGCGAGCTGATGGAGGGCAATGCCAAGATCATCAAGATGATCGCCCGTGACGAAGCGCTGCACCTGACCGGCACCCAGCACATGCTGAACCTGATGCGCAGTGGCAACGACGACCCCGAGATGGCGGAGATCGCCGTCGAGTGCGAGCAGGCCTGCTTCGAGCTGTTCAAGGAAGCAGCCCTGCAGGAGAAGGAGTGGGCCGAGTACCTGTTCCAGGACGGCTCCATGATCGGCCTGAACAAGGACATCCTCTGCCAGTACGTGGAATACATCACCAACCTGCGCATGGCGGCCGTCGGCCTGCAACCGGCCTTTGCCGGCACCAAGCAGAACCCCATCCCCTGGATCAACACCTGGCTCTCCTCCGACAACGTGCAGGTGGCGCCCCAGGAAGTGGAAGTAAGCTCCTATCTGGTGGGTCAGATAGACAGTGAAGTGCACGCCGACGATCTGGGTGACTTCGAGCTGTGATGCAAGGCGACCTCTGCTGGCAGACCATGATACGGGAGAGCGACGTCCGTGAGTGACGCCACCGCCACCCTGAACGCGCCCCTGCATACCGCCACCACGGCACCGGAGGGGCAAGCCCCCCAGGTACAGACCCTGGACGGTGTGCTGCACCCCCATCCCGGCGAGAGCGTGCTGGAGACCCTGGAGCGCCACGGCCATCACGTGGAGTTCCAGTGCCGCAGCGGCTATTGCGGCGCCTGCCGCACCCCGCTGCTGGCGGGCAAGGTGCACTACGCCGCCGTCCCGCTCGCCTTTGTCTCCCAGGGGGAGTGCCTCCCCTGCTGCTGCCAGCCGGTGGGCGCCATCAAGCTCGATATCCGAAAGGGCTGACGGCCCTTGTCGCCAGATCTGCCCTGCAAACAAAAAGCCGCCGGATTGCTCCGGCGGCTTTTTTCATGGGAATCTCCCGTCTCTTGAGGGAAATGAGGGGCCATGGCCCCTCTTACATTACAACCCGGGGGCATTACAACCAGGGAGCGGCAGTCGGCCCGTGGTGCAGACCCAGCTTCCAGACCCGGCCAAAGTGCTTGTAATGACCGGCCGCGACACCTGCTTTCTCCCCCATGCCGTGGTAGAGATCGAGGTGCCCCTTCTTCACCGCGCCCCCCACATCCAGCGCAATCAGCAGGCGCAGCTGGTGCTTGCCGGTCCAGTTGCCTGCTTTGTCCAGCAGCGGCACTTCCGCGAGGATGGGGGTGCCCATCGGCAGCAGGGTCTTGTCGGCAGCCACCGCCGCCATGGGCAAGAGCGGAATGCCGGCAGCCCCCACCACGTCATTGGTGGGACGGCGCTCGAAGAAGACATAGGAGGGGTTCTGCTCCACCAGCTCCTTCACGCTCTCCTCCGGCTGACGATTGGCCCACTCCTTGATGGCCTTCATGGACATCTGCTCCTTGGGCACTTCGCCACGGTCGATGAGCACCCGGCCAATGCTGACATAGCCGTGGCCGTTCTTGCCGCTGTAACCGAGGTACTGCAACCGGTCGTCATCGCCGTAGTGAACGAAGCCGGAACCCTGCACGTCCATCAGGAAGTTGTCGATGAGGGACTTGCTGTAGCCCAGCTCCAGCCCCCGGTTGGCCAGCGCCCCCCGGTGGATCTCGGCCCGGCTCGGGCAGCGGCCGCCGCAGTTGGGCATGGCATAGATGGGATACTTGTACTGGGCGTCCGGGCGATGGCGCACCTCCAGCACCGGCGAGTAGTAGCCGGTGAAGAGCACGTTGCCCATGCGGTCGGCACCGCCAAGCTGCGCCAGGCTGATGCCGTACTGGGTGATATGGGCGGGATTGCCCCCATTGGCGACCCAGCGTGAGAGCTGACGGTAGAGCTCCCCATAGCGGCTCGCCATGCGGCCGGAGCGTTCCATCACCATCCGGCTCTGGGGACCGAACTTGCTGTAATCGGCGCGGGCGCGGCTGTTGACCCGCTCCACCCGCACCAGATCCCCCGGCAGGGCACCATCCAGATACTGCTTGCCCAGATTCACAGGGATCTCGCAGTTCAGAAAACATCCGGATTCCGCCTTCTTCTGGGGCACCTTGACCGGTTCAGGGTTGCCCGCACAACCGGCCAGCCCCACCACGGCGGCGGCCAACCAGTACGCATGTCTATTCATATGTCCTCATATAACACCGAGTGTCTTGCACGGCGGGGAAGATGCCAAAATTGCCCGGGGAAAGCAAACGCCTTCACGCCCCTGACGACGGATTTCTCCTGCCGTGATCTTCTGGGTTATAACAAGGTGACAAGGTGTGAGAGGTCATGGATGGAACAGCTCGAAATCTTCCCGCTCCAGAGCCCCTGTGTCGGGGTCTGCGAACTGAACAACAAGGGGTATTGCAAGGGATGCCTGCGAAGTCGCGAGGAGCGTTTCAACTGGCTTGCCATGACCCCTGCCCAGCAGCAGGAGGTGATGCGCCTGTGCCGCAGCCGCAAGGCCAGGGTCGAGGCCGCTCGCCGCAAGGCGCAGGCCGCAGAGGCGGCCGATCCGCCGCCCCCGCCGGGCTGGGATTTTTAAATCCCACGTTGCCCCTCCCCTCAACAAGAAAGGCGGCCCCAGGGCCGCCTTGTCATGAAGGGTGTGTCACGCCGTGACGCTCTCAGGCGGTCGCCAGCTTGGCCTGCTCCTCGCCACGCTTGAGCATGGCGTAGGCCACCCCGGTCACCAGAGAACCGGCCGCGATCGCCAGGATGTACATCATCACATGGCTGATGGCGTTCGGGATGAAGAGCACGAACAGACCACCGTGGGGTGCCACCAGCTCGCAGCCGAACAGCATGGAGAGCGCACCGGTCAGGGCGCCGCCCGCCATGCAGGCCGGGATGACACGCATGGGATCCTTGGCGGCAAACGGGATGGCCCCCTCGGAGATGAAGCACAGACCCAGCACGAAGGAGGCCTTGCCCGCTTCCTGCTCCGCCTTGATGAACTTTCTGCTGGCCAGGAAGGTCGCGATCCCCATCCCCAGTGCAGGCACCATGCCGGCGGCCATGACCGCTGCCATGGGGGCATAGGTCTTGGAGGCGAGCAGGCCGACACCGAAAGCATAAGCCGCCTTGTTGACCGGGCCACCCATGTCGAAGCACATCATGGCGCCGATGATGACACCCAGCAGCACGGCGTTGGCAGAGCCCATGTTGTTGAGGAACTCGGTCATGGCGTTCATGATGCCCGCCACCGGGCCACCCACCACGTAGATCATCACCAGACCGGTGAACAGGCTGGCAAAGAGCGGAATGATGAGGATGGGCTTGAGGGCTTCCAGGGTGACCGGCAGGCGCACCTTGTCGCTCAGGAACTTGGCGCTGTAACCGGCGAGGAAGCCGCCGACGATGCCGCCAAGGAAACCGGCGCCGAGCGAGCTTGCCAGCATACCGGCGATCATGCCGGGCGCCAGACCCGGACGGTCGGCGATGGAGTAGGCGATGTAGCCTGCCAGCACCGGGATCATCAGGGCGAAGGCGGAGCCGCCACCGATCTTCATCAGGGCCGCGGCCAGCGTCCCCTCTTCCTTGAACGCTTCAATGCCGAAGATGAAGGAGAGCGCGATGATAAGGCCCCCCGCCACCACCATGGGCAGCATGAAGGAGACGCCGGTCAGCAGGTGCTTGTAGGGGCCCGCCTTCTCCTCTTTCTTGACCGCGGCCGCGCCGCTGTGGCGATAGATCTTCGCCTCGGTCCAGGCCTTGTCGAGCTCGGCCCGGGTTTTCTTCAGGGCAGCCCCCGTGCTGGTGCGATAGACCGGCTTGCCGTCAAAGCGCGCCATGTCCACCTCGATGTCAGTGGCGAGGAACACCAGATCGGCGGCGGCAATCTCGTCCGCCGTCAAGGTATTCTGGGCACCGACCGAGCCCTGGGTTTCGACGCGGATCTGGTGACCCAGCTGCTTGGCCATGGTCTCCAGGGCCTCGGCCGACATGAAGGTGTGGGCCACCCCGGTCGGGCAGGCCGTCACCGCCACGATGCGCTTGGCACCGCTGGCCGGTTTGGCAACCACAGGTGCCGCCTCATGGCGATAGACGCTGGCACCGCTTCGCGCGGTTTCCAGCAGGGCAGCGGGATCCTGGAGCGCCAGATCCATGTCGCCCCGATAGAGCGACTTGCCGTCATAGGCGGCCAGATCCACCGGTGCGCTGGCAACGACCAGCACCAGGTCGGCGGCGGCAATCTGCTCTTTCGAGGGAACCTGACGGGGCTGCACGCTGGAGTCGACGTCGAGGGTGAGCTCCCAGCCAGCCAGTTTGGCCTGCTGTTCTATCCGTTTTGCAGCGAGAAAGCTGGTGGCAATGCCCGCCGGGCAAGCCGTAACCAGAATTGCTTTCATTGGGCATCTCCTGAGTTAGCCATCAAATGGGGTTGGGGTTGAGTCGGTGCCAGATCATCCAGACGCTGTACGCGCACCTGCTCGAGTAACGGTTTGAGCACATTGATATCGTTGAAGCCGACCGCGACCTGGCTCACCGCCAGTGCCGAGACGGCGGTGGCCAGCCGCAGGGTCTGCTCCGGCGTCCAGTCCAGGCTCATGCCATGGACCAGGCCCGCCACCAGGGAGTCGCCGGCACCCACGGTGCTGACCACCTCCATGCGCGGCGGAATCGCCTGCCAGGTGGCATCCGGTGCAAACCAGATGAGGCCGTCGGCACCATTGGAGATCACCACGTTGGGGATCCCGCTTGCCTGCAGCGCGCGGGCGCACTCGGCCTGCTCGCTCAGGGTCTTCACGGGGCGACCCGCCCACTGGCTCAGCTCTTCCAGGTTGGGTTTGACCAGGGTCGGCGCCGCCTTGATCCCTTCGCTCAACGCCGCGCCGCTGCAATCGAAGATCACCTGCTTGCCCTTGGCCTTGAGCAGGCGAATGAGGCGCGCGCAGTAATCGGGGGCCACCCCTTTGGGCAGGCTGCCCGCCAGCACGAACCAGTCGGTGTGGGGAGCCAGTCGCTCCAGCGCCGCCTCCAGGGCGCTGACATCACCTTCCTGCACGGCGAGTCCCGGCAGATTGAGATCGGTCACCCGGCCGGATTGTTCGGAGATCTTGACGTTGATCCGGGTGTCGCCCGCCACGCGCACGAAGTGATCGGCAAGAGCACGCTCCTCGAACAGGGAGACGAAGCTCTGCTGGTTGCCCTCGCCGAGCCAGCCGGTCAGGCCTACGTCACGGCCGAGATCTTTCAAGACCATGGCGACGTTGATCCCCTTGCCCGCGGCGCGCAAGTTGGCCTCGCTCACCAGATTGACCTCGCCAGGGTGCATGGCCTCCAGACGGGTGGTGAGATCGAGCGCAGGGTTAAGGGTGATGGTCACTATGTCCATCAGTGCGCCCCCTCGCCAAGACCCGCGGCAATGGCTTCGCCAATGCCCTTGAGGGCTGCTTCGGCATCCGCTCCTTCGGCGCGAAACGCCAGACGATGACCGCACTTGACCCCAAGCCCGATCACCTTCATCAGGCTCTTGGCAGAGACGGCTTCACCGCTGCCATCGAGGTTGGCGACGCGGATGTCGGATTCATACTCCTTGGCCACCTTGACCAGCATGGCGCCCGGACGGGCGTGCAGACCGTGGGGGTTGATGATGGTGAAGGTCTCGGACAGCCCGCTCGCCGGACCCGCCTGCAACATGGCAAGACCATCGCTGCCAGAAAGGGTGGCCAGTTGGCCGGCTGCGGCCAGCTTGGCCAGATTCTCGAGTTGCGGCAGATGGCCGCTATCTGCGGCGCACAGCAGCAGCAGGGCGCTGACCGGCAATTCACCGACGTTCAGCGGGGTGCTCGGTGTGGCCAGCACCCAACCGGTCTGGGCCGCTTGCGCACGGGCCAGCCAGATGCCCTCCCCCAGGTGAACAGGCTGGCTGGCCAGGAGGGCGCTCACCATGGCGGCGTCTCCCCAGCCTGCGGATTTGGCGCGGGCCGCAGCCCCCAGCAGCAACTGGTCCTGGTCGTCGGCCGGGAAGTCCGCCAGGGTCAGGTATTGCACCTCTTTGGCGGCAGTCGCGCCAGTCAGGATATTGATGATGGTCTCTTCGTCGGTCGCCCCCTTGAGCTGGGCTGCAGCCTGCTCGTCACCCAGCACGTGGGTGAGCTGGCGCAAGATCCCCAGGTGCTCGTCGGACTTGGCGGCGATGCCGATGGCGACGTAGGCAATCTGCCCCTCGTCCCACTCGATGCCGTGGGGGAACTGGGCCACCATGACGCCGGTGCTCTTCACCAGATGACGGGTGTCCGTGGTGCCGTGGGGAATGGCGATACCGCTGCCAAGATAGGTGGCGTGCTGCGCTTCCCGCGCCAGCATGCCGTCCACGTAACCTGCTTCAACCAGACCGGCGTCGGTCAGTTTGCTTGCCAGCAGGGCGATGGCGTCCGCCTTGGTCGTCACCGATTGTCCCAGCAGGATTTGCTGTCGCGCCAACTTCAACATAGAGATTCTCCATCAGGTCCGGCTTCACCTCGCGGCGTACCGGCTCAACTCAACTCGATTTTCGGGTAACTTGCCTGCTGACAATAGACGGTGATCTCTCGCTTTGGTGAGCCGGAACCCATTTCCAAGTGCAGATAATCATCCGTTACTGACAAGCTGAATCGTTTCACTTACACTCAGACTGAATCGTTTCAGCGCATTGTTCAAGATCCCGCAGAAAGTACGTTTCAATGATATGATCCCGCGCACACTTTTCGGCGCCCCAACCAGGAACCGGCGCGGGCCTTGCAACTCAAACAGAGCCAACATGATGAAACTGGATGAAATCGCCGCGCTGGCCGGTGTCTCTCGCACCACCGCCAGCTATGTGATCAATGGCAAGGCCGATCAATACCGCATCAGCCAGGCAACCCGCGACAAGGTGATGGCCGTGGTCCATGCCCACAACTATCAGCCGGACAGCCGCGCCGCCTCCCTGCGCGGCGGCCAGACCCGCACCCTCGGCTTCATCCTGCCCGACCTCGAAAACGCCAGTTACGCCAAGCTCGCCAAGCGCCTGGAGCAAGGGGCTCGCACCCAGGGATATCAGTTGCTCATCGTCTGCTCGGAGGACGATCCGGACACCGAAAAGGAGCTTGCCCGGATGCTGGTGAGCCGCCATGTGGACGCGCTCCTGGTGGCAAGCTGCCTCCCCCCGGCGGATCCCTTCTACTTGGAGCAGCAGTCCCGGGGCGTGCAGATCCTCGCCATCGACCGTGCCATGGCCACCGAGCACTTCGTCACCGTGGCGAGTGAAAACCAGAAGGCGAGCCTGGACCTCACCGCCTCCCTGCTCACCCCGGCCATCGGTCATATCGCCTTGATCACTGCACTGCCGGAACTGACGATCAGTCAGGAACGAAAAGCGGGCTTCGAACAGGCCATTGCCAGTCACAGTGCGACCCGCCACTTGTGTGAAGGGGCCCACTTCTCGCGCACCGAAGGGTATCGCCTGATCAAGACGCTCCATCAGCAGCTCGGCCAACTGCCCGAGGCGCTGATCACCACCTCCTACATCCTGATGGAGGGGGTGCTCGACTACCTGCTGGAGCAGGAGGCCAACATGAGCCAGCTCGCCATGGCTACCTTCGGGGATGACCGCCTGCTCGATTTCCTCCCCTTTGGCATCAACTCCCTGCCCCAGCAGCACGACGCCCTGGCAAGCCAGGCCCTGACGCTGGCCCTCAAGGCGGTCAATGGCGACTACCAGAGCGGCCTGCACTATGTGAGCCGTACCCTCAAACGCCGCCGCTGACGCGAAACGGACGTGCCGAAGGCGACCACGGTCGCCTTTGCGTGTTTTTACGCCATCCACTCCAGACAACTGTCATCATTTATTTCCACACAAGCGCCTTTCACAGTAGAACCTTCGCTCAATCCCGCTTGTTTTCGATATTTTAATCGGCTAACGTGGCAACCCTGTTTTACAACCTGCGGCTGTTCGTAACGATGTCTCCACTCCGATATTGCTAGCCTCCGGCTTTTCCCCGGAGGCGTCCCCCGACACAGCCAACTGGCTCTCTCTTGTTTGCAACAGCGCCCCTCACTTTCGGATGGATGACATGAATACCAAGACCCTGGGTTGTACCCTGTTGATTGCCGGCACCACCATAGGCGCCGGCATGCTGGCCCTGCCGCTGGCCTCCTCGTCCCTGGGCGGCCCCGCCACCCTGATGCTGATGATCGGCCTCTGGGCCCTGATGGCCTTCACCGCCATGCTGCAGGTGGAAGCCAGCCTCAGCACCGGCAAGTGGTACCTGCACCAGCTGGCGGATCACCTGCTCGGCCCCTGGGGCAAGGGCATCGCCTCCTTCTGCATCCTGATGCTGTTCTACGCCCTGGCCTCCGCCTACATCAGCGGCGGCAGCAGCCTGCTGGCCCAGGCACTGGCCGATGCCGGCCTTCCCCTCGGCCAGGAGCAGGCGGCCTGGGTCTTTACCCTGCTGTTTGGCGGCATGGTGTGCGTCGGCACCAGGCAGGTGGATTACCTCAACCGCCTGATGTTCACCGTGAAGCTGGTGATCATGGTGGCGGTGCTGGCGCTGCTGCTGCCCCGCGCCCAGGGGCAGCACCTGCTCTCCATGCCCCTCGGGGAAGGCTTGTTGCTGGCGGGCCTGCCGGTGATCTTCACCTCCTTCGGCTTCCACGGCTCCATCCCGAGCGTCATGCTCTACCTCGGGGACAACCCCAGGCAGTTGCGCCGGGTCTTCGTGTGGGGCTCCGCCTTGCCGCTCGTGCTCTACGTGCTGTGGCAGGTCGCCATCCTGGGGCTGCTGGGCCAGCAATCCCTGATCCAGACCGGCGGCGCCCTGGACAGCCTGCTGGCCAACGTCGGTGGCCTGGTGAGCTGGCCCGCCTTCAACCAGGCGATGCATCTGTTCGCCGATCTGGCGCTGGCCACCTCCTTCCTCGGGGTGACCCTGGGACTGTTCGACTTCATGGCCAAGGTGACCCGTCGCAAGGACAACTGGCAGGGCCGCACCCAGACCGGCCTCATCACCTTCGTGCCGCCCCTGCTGTTCGCCCTCTACTTCCCGCAAGGCTTCATCATGGCGCTGGGTTACGCCGCCATTGCGCTGGCGGTGCTGGCGGTGCTGCTGCCGGTGGCCCTGGTGTGGCAGAGCCGCAAGCAGGCCGAGGCAGACCACTACCGCGTCCCAGGCGGCGTACTGGCCCTGGGTCTGGCCGGTGCCATGGGGGTACTGATCGTCGGGGTGCAGGTCAGCGTCAGCATGGGGCTGCTGCCCGCCCTCTGATCTCCCCGACCCGACAAACAGAAACGCCGCAAAGAGACACGCCCCGCCAACCCAGTTGGCGGGGCGTTTCATTGGCACGGGCTCACTTGGCCGACCCGCGCCCCTCCTCGCGAAACCCATCCAATAATGAACATTTGAGTGCAACCATGTATAGATATGTACATGACTGCGCCCCTGCCCTACACTGCTTAGCAGACAACCCACGATCCCGTGCCCGTCTGGCACGCCAACCCGGGAGGCAACATGGCCGCCACCGCATCTCTCCCCCGGCAACAGCCCGCCGTCGATCCCAGCAAGGCCCTGCCCGTGGTGTTTCGCATCATGGACAAATGGCAGTGCAGCACGGATGAACAGCTCAGGCTGCTTGGCATTACCTCCCGCTCCACCCTGAACAAGTACAAGGAGGCCAGCGGCGGCATTCGGCTGAGCGCCGATCTCCAGGAGCGGATGAGCTATTTGCTCAACATCCACAAGAGCCTGCGGCTGCTGTTCAGCCTGGATGAGAGCATCTATGGCTGGGTGCGCAAGCCCAACAGCCACCCCTTCTTCGCCGGGCGCAGCGCGATGGAGGTCATGCAGGGTGGGCGGGTGGCCGATCTTTACGAAGTGGCCACCCGGCTGCACGCCTGGCGCGGGGAGATGGCCTGATGTCCTCCCTGCCCTTGCGCACCTTCCACAATGCCTGCGCCTATCGCATCATTCCGAGCCGCTTTCCCCCCATCTGCCTCTATGAAGACGTCGCTACCGCCGACGAGCTGGAGGCGGTCTGGGCCGTAGAGGCTCTGACCAACGACAGGCTGAGGGAAGAGGCGGGCGAGCTGATGCGGGTGCCCAGGGAAGACTGGCTGGTGGGGCTGCCCGGCGGCAGCTATGTGATGGGCGCCTTCACCCACCTCAATCCCGAGGGTGCCCGTTTCACCACGGGGGACTTTGGCGGCTACTATTGTGCCCCCTCCCTCGACACCGGCATCAAGGAGACGGTCTACCACAGGGAGCGGATCTTCGGGTACACCCGGGAGCCGGCCCAGAAGGTGCAGATGCGGGTGATCCAGGCGCAGTTCAGCGCCAGCCTCATCGACATCACGGGCCCGGCGTTTCTGCCAGGCCCCCTCTATCACGCCACCGATTACGGCCCCGCCCAGGCCTTCGCCCGGGAGCAGAAGGTCGCCGGGGCGGACGGCATCCACTACCGCTCGGTGCGCCACCCCGGTCACGACTGTCACGTGCTCTATCGCCCCCGTCTGGTCAGCCGGGTGGACCACGCCCGTCATCTGGAGTACCACTGGAGCGGCGAGGCCATCACCCATGTGCTGGAAATCCGCCTCTACGGTGAATAGCGTCTACCAGGACAAAAAAAGCCCCGCCAGATTGGCGGGGCTTTTTGTATCAACCGAACAGTGGGGGAGCCTGGCTCCCTGACCGCTTACTGGTTGTGGCTGGCGCGGCGCGGACGACGGGCCTGGGCCGGTTTGCCGGCGCCGCCTTCCGGACGCTGACCGCCCTGGGGCTTGGGCTTGCCACCGTTGCCGGAGCGGTTACCGCCGCCATTGCCACCGTTGGCAGAACGACCGGCACCCTGACGCTGGCCCTGACCTTGCGGACGCGGCGCACGGCGCTGCTCGCTCGGATCCCGCGGCTCTTTGCGAAGCGGCGCGCCGATGCCACGGGCGATGTTGTCGAGGGTCTCGCGGGAGGCTTCAAAACCGGCCACCTGCTCGCACGGAATGTTCTGCTTGGTCAGCCGCTCGATGGCCTTGATGAGCTTGCCTTCATCGGCCGCGACCAGGGAGATGGCGTGACCGGCGGCGCCGGCACGACCGGTACGGCCGATACGGTGCACGTAATCTTCCGCCACGTTCGGCAGCTCGAAGTTGACCACCTGCGGCAGTTTGTCGATGTCCAGACCACGGGCGGCGATGTCGGTCGCCACCAGCACCTTGACGCTGCCATCCTTGAAACCGGCCAGGGCACGGGTACGGGCACCCTGGCTCTTGTTGCCGTGGATGGCGGCGGCGCTGACGCCGTTCTTGTCGAGGGTCTCGGCAACGCGGTTGGCCATGTGCTTGGTACGGGTGAACACCAGCACCTGCTGCCAGTCGTTGCTGGTGACCAGATGGCTCAGCAGGGCAATCTTGTTGGCCTTGTCACAGGGGTGTACCAGCTGCTCGATGCGCTCGGCGGTGCTGTTGCGCGGGGTCACTTCGATCACCGCCGGGTTGTCCAGCAGACCGGTGGCCAGCTCGCGAATTTCGTCGGCGAAGGTGGCAGAGAACAGCAGGTTCTGGCGCTTCTTCGGCAGCAGGGCCAGAATACGGCGGATGTCGCGGATAAAGCCCATGTCGAGCATGCGATCCGCTTCGTCCAGTACCAGGATCTCCACTTCATCGAACTTGACGGCGTTCTGGTTGTAGAGATCCATCAGGCGGCCCGGGCAGGCCACCAGCACGTCCAGACCACGGCGGGTCGCCATCATCTGGGGGTTGATGCTCACGCCGCCGAATACCACGTGGCTGCGGATCGGCAGGTGTTTGCCGTAGTTGCGCACGCTCTCGCCCACCTGGGCGGCCAGCTCGCGGGTCGGGGTCAGCACCAGGGCACGGATGCGATTCGGGGAAACCTTGCGCTTGCTTTCAGTCAGACGCTGCAGCATCGGCAGGGTAAAACCTGCGGTCTTGCCGGTCCCGGTCTGGGCGGCGGCCATCAGATCACGGCCAGCCAGTACCGCCGGGATCGCTTGTTGCTGAATGGGAGACGGGGTGTCGTAGCCTTGCTCGGCAACGGCACGCAACAAGGGTTCGGCCAGACCGAGGGAAGTAAAACTCATAGTTACCTGCTAGGGATAGGGGCGCCAAAGATCGTGGTGGGGCTCCTCTGCTGAGCCGATGCCATCTCACAGGATCCGGGCCTATAGAGAAAACAACGATTTCCCCGGGGAGCAGAGCAAAGGGGAAAGAATAGAGGCGCAGTCTAACGGAGTTGGCGCACTTAGACGAGGAAAATGTGATGCACCTCCCAGCGCGGCTGGAAATAGCGACAAAGGCAGGACAAAATGGCCCGAATCGCCGTATGTATCAAAGCCCCTGCACAGCCTGCCGGGGACGGCGCGATACACGGAACAGGAGGTTTTGATTGAAACGGAAGTTCACCCCCACCGCCCGGCGCATGCTGGGCCTCGTCTTGCCCCTGCTCTTCGCCCCGCCCCTCGTCGCCAGGGAGACCCTGTCGGTGGCCTGGAGCCACTGGCCCCCTTTCAGTCAAATCGCTGCCGACGGCACCCTCGGCGGACTGGACGTGACCCTGACCCGCCAGATCCTGGGCAAGGCAGGCGTGGAGCCCGCCTTTCGCAACCTCCCCTGGGCCCGGGCCCTCTACCTCATGGAACGCCAGCAGCTGGACGTGGCCATGGGCGCCCTGAAAACCCCCGAGCGGGAGCGGTTCGCCCGCTTCTCCGCACCCTATCGGCGCGCCAGCTTCGTGCTGCTGAGCCAGCGCCCGCAGGCTGGAGAGCCCGATAGCTGGCAAGGGTTCACCGAGCTGGCAACCCTCTGCCAGGCCAAGGGGCTGCGACTTGGCAAGCTGCGGGGTACCCGCCCCCTGCCGATGAACGAGGAGTGCCCTGCCCTCGGGCAGGCGAGTGAATACAACAGCGATGACAGGCTGCTCACCCTCTTGCTGGCGCGCCGCCTCGACGGCGTCATCATGGAGTGGCAGTACGCCCGCTACCGGCTCGGCCAGCTCGGGGCGAGCGACGCCATCCAGTGTCAGGTGCTCTTGCACCAGCAGCCGGTGCGCCTGATGTTCGCCAAAGAGGCCGTGAACGATGAGGCGCTCGCCCGCATCGATGCCGCCATCGCCACCCTGCCCTCACCGGACCCCGCCTTTGCGCCGCCCCGCTGCCGCCTGGACGCAACCCGGCCCCCATCGCTCTCGACGCCATCGGCCCCCTGACGCCGACGCCGGCAAAAATCCATGAAAAAGGCGACCCTGGGGTCGCCTTGTGGTATCTGGTGATCACTCACCCTGCCCGCAGCATGATCAGCGCAGCTGCGGGGTCTGGGTGTGCACGCCCTGGTTCTGGGCACGGTGGCGCAGCAGGTGATCCATCAGCACCAGGGCCAGCATGGCCTCGGCGATGGGCACGGCACGGATGCCGACGCAGGGGTCGTGACGTCCCTTGGTGATCATCTCGGTGGCCTCACCACTGGTGGTGATGGTCTTGCCCGGCACCGTGATGCTGGAGGTGGGCTTGAGGGCCATGCTCACCACGATATCCTGACCCGACGAAATGCCCCCCAGGATGCCCCCCGCATGATTGCTGGCAAAGCCGGTCGGAGTCATCTCGTCCCGGTGCTCGGAGCCTTTTTGCTCCACCACCGCGAAGCCGTCACCGATCTCCACCCCTTTCACCGCGTTGATGCCCATCATGGCGTGGGCGATGTCGGCGTCGAGGCGGTCGAACACCGGCTCCCCAAGGCCCACCGGCACGTTGCGCGCCACGACGCACACCTTGGCCCCCACGCTGTTGCCCTCTTTCTTGAGGGCACGCATGTATTCATCCAGCGCCTCCAGCTTGCCCGCATCGGGGAAGAAGAAGGGGTTCTGCTCGATCTGGCTCTCGTCGAACCCTTCCGCCTTGATGGGGCCGAGCTGGGAGAGAAAACCCACGATCTCGATGCCGTGCACCTGTTTCAGGTACTTCTTGGCGATGGCCCCCGCCGCGACCCGCATGGCGGTCTCGCGGGCGGAGGAGCGGCCGCCGCCACGGTAGTCACGCTGACCGTACTTCTGGTGATAGGTGTAGTCGGCGTGGCCGGGTCGGAACAGATCCTTGATCTCGGAATAGTCCTTGGAGCGCTGATCGGTGTTCTCGATGAGCAGCCCGATGGAGGTGCCCGTGGTCTTGCCCTCGAACACCCCGGAGAGGATCTTCACCTCGTCCGCCTCGCGGCGCTGGGTGGTGTAGCGGGACGTACCGGGCTTGCGCCTGTCCAGATCCCCCTGCAAATCGTCTTCGCTTATCTCCAGCCCCGGCGGGCAGCCGTCGACCACGGCGCCCAGCGCCAGACCGTGGCTCTCGCCGAAAGTGGTGACCCGAAAGAGTTGGCCGAAACTGTTCCCTGCCATGAATGCTCCTTGCTGCTTAGTTCTTGTAAATGGCGAAATGGGCCTGGTACTGCTCGAGCTCTGCGCGGGTCATCACAAAGACGCCGTGGCCGCCGTTTTCGAACTCGACCCAGGTGAAGGGCACCTCGGGGAACTGGGCTTCCAGATGGATCATGCTGTTGCCCACCTCGACCACCAGCACCCCATCCTCTTTCAGGAAGTCGGCGGCATTGGCCAGCAGACGCTTGGTGAGCTTGAGGCCGTCGGAGCCCGACGCCAGGGCCAGCTCCGGCTCGTGGCGAAACTCCTCCGGCAGATCCGACATGTCTTCGGAGTCCACGTAGGGCGGGTTGGAGACGATGAGATCGTACTTGTCACCGGCCGGCAGATCCCGGAACAGATCGGAGCGAATGGGGATGACCTGCTGCTCCAGCCCGTGATCGTTGATGTTGCGCTCGGCCACGTTGAGGGCATCGACGCTGATGTCGATGGCATCCACTTCCGCATGGGGGAACTCGTGGGCCATGATGATGGCGATGCAGCCGGAGCCGGTGCACAAGTCCATGATCCGGGTCGGTTCGTCTTTCAGGAGGGGGGCGAAGCGGTTGGCCACCATCTCGGCGATGGGGGAGCGCGGAATGAGCACCCGTTCGTCCACGTAGAATTCCCAGCCCGCATACCAGGCCTTGTTGGTCAGGTAGGGCGCCGGAATGCGCTCCTGCACGCGGCGGATGATGAGCTCGGCGATGCGGTGGCGCTCGCTGGTGGTCAGGCGGGAGTGGCGCATGCCCGGATCCACGTCCGGCGGCAGATGTAACGCGGGCAGCACCAGTTGCACGGCCTCATCCCAGGCGTTGTCGGTACCATGTCCGTAGAAGATCCCGGCGTCGTTGAAACGACTCATGGCCCAGCGCAACATGTCCTGGATGGTGTGCATTTCGGCAACCACCTCATCGATAAATATCTTGTCCAAATCCACCTCCAAGTCGAGTAATATCCGGCCCGAGAATTTTATACAGCGAGCAAGACGAGTACCTGATGAAAAAAACGCCCTCACTCACAGACGAGGAAAGCCTGCTGTTTCGTGATGCTGTCAAAGGTACCCGGAAAATTAAGCAAGATACCATAAGGGCCTCCTCAAGCCCGGTCAAGCAGAAACGCGAAGTGCGCGAGAGCCGCGAAAAGCTTGGGGTTGACCACTTTTTCAGCGACGAGTACCAGCCCCATCTCGAGGCGGACGGGCCGACCCGTTACGTGCGCGACGACGTGTCAAAATTCGAGCTGAAAAAGCTCAAGCGCGGCAGCTACCCGCCGGAGATTTATCTGGATCTGCACGGCATGAACCAGCACCAGGCCAAGCAGGAGCTGGCGGCCCTGCTCACCCTGTGCCGAAAAGAGAACATCCACGTCGCCTCGGTGATGCACGGCATCGGCAAGCACATCCTCAAGCAGCGCATCCCGAGCTGGCTGGCCCAGCACCCCGCTGTGCGCGCCTTTCACCAGGCGCCGCGGGAGTGGGGTGGCGAGAGCGCCATCCTGGTGCTGCTGGACATCGAGGAGTGACCCCCTTCCCCGCCCCGCCTTGCCCCGGGCGAACGCCATAAAAAAAACCACCGCCAGCTTGCTGGTGGTTTTTTCTTGGCGCCCCACAGGGGTCAGCCGGCGGCTTCCATATGGCGCTTGAAGTTATCCAGGATGCTCTGCCACCCCACCCGCTGCTGTTCGCCGCTGTGCAGGGACTCGGCATCGAACCGCTCCTCCACCCGGGTGCCCCCTGCTCTGCCACGAACCGCACGCTCACCTCGCGGCCATCGTCCATGACGTAGCCGAGCCCCGTCGGCGCGGTGACCTCGGTGAAGGTCCCCTCGAAATCAAACCCCGTGCTGCCATCCCGCGCCGCCATGTGGTGGCAAAAACGCCCACCCACCCGCAGATCCACCCGGCTTTGGGGGCAGTGCCACTGCGGGGAGGCGGCGTTCCACGCCATGATGCTGGCGGGGGTGTTCCAGCCCTGCCACACATCGGCAATCGGCCTGGCAACCCAGACGCTGACGCTTATCTTCATCTCTCTGCTCCTCTGGCTTTCCTGCACGTTTTGCACTGTGGCACTGTCATGCCACGCCGGGCGCATCGGGCTGCGCCAAAAAGTGGGCCACCAGGGCATTGGCATGGCCGTGACCCATGGCGTGTTCGTCCTTGAGCCAGGCCACCAGGGCCATGTGTTTGCGCTCCTCCCGCCCTGCCAGCAGGGTCAGCCAGTGGACGATGGGCCGGCCGTATTTCTGCTCGATGGCGGGAAAATAGGAGGCAGGCCCCTTCACCTTCGGTTGTTCATCCATGATGGCTTCTCCTCGGGGTGAGTTCAGGCTCAGGGTTTGGGGGCGAACTGCTCGAACACCTGCTGTCCGGTCAGGGTCGGAGTGTCATTCTTGAGGGCATAGAAGTCGGGTTTCTCGTCGATGAAGATCTGCCCGGTGAGCTCGAACCCCTGATCCTGAAACAGGCCGGCAGAGAGGATGTACTCGTCCGTCGGCAACAGATGGTAGAAAAGATGGGTGCCGCAGGTGGGGCAGAATCCGCGCTCCGCCCACTCCGACGAGCGGTAGGCCACCGGGGCCATCCCGGTGAACCGCACGCCCTTGCCCCCGTGCACCGCGAACATGGGTCCCCCTGACCAGCGCCGGCACATGGCGCAGTGACACAGGTTGACCTCCTTGTGATCGCCGCTCGACACGGTGATCCCGCCACACAGACAATGTCCTTCCATGATGCCTCCTGAGAGTTGGGGCGACAGACCGGGCGAACGGGTGCTCGCCTTCTTGCCGCACCAGATGAAGTAGCACGGGATCCGGGGGGCGGCAACTGACCATTCCGGAGCCTCACCGCGGGTCTGAGGCTCCCGGAGCGGGAAAATCCCCCTCTTTATTCATCGAGTGAATGACTCAACACACCCCATGCACCGGATAAATAATGGTCAGGTTCCCTCCTGCAAGGCGATGCGATTCCCCTCGCAATCCCGACACTCCGCCACCCGGAGGCCCTCCCCGACCCGGGTGACGGGATAGAGACAGGCCCCGCCCGATGCCAGCGCCCGGGCCATGGTCCCCTCAATGTCAGGCACCCGCAGATAGATCCGGGTGCCATCCAGGCTCGGCACATAGCTCTCCCCCTTCGCCAGGGCGCCGGAGCAGCCCGCCGTGCCACTTTCCAGGGGAAAGAGCGCCATCTCGTTGCCATCGATCTGCACCCGCTCCAGCACCGTCTCGAAGACCCCCTCATAGAAGCGAATGGCTCTCTCCAGATCCTGTACCGGAATTTCAAAATGAATGGCGATGTTCATGGTCATCCTCCCTCGGTGTGAACCCGCAGGCTATCAGTGCCAAAAGAGGCGCAACAAGCCAGCGCGGCGATCAACAAGGGAGGCGCGCGGCCTCCCCGGGGTGCTTGCGCTTGTACTGACTCTCAGGTCACCGGTGCCCAGGGGTCGCCCTTGCCCGGCTCGTTGCCCTGGGTCCACCACTTGGCCTGATAGATGATCCCCTTGTGGCTCACCTTGTTGCCCGCGGTGTAGACCTTGCCTGCCTCCCAGGCCGGTACCCCGTCCACCGGCGGCGTGCCGGGGTCGACCGGGGCCGGATCCAGCGTGGCCACCACCCGTACCTTGGGCCAGCTGGCGTGGGAGCCGTAGAAGTTGGTCACGCACTTCTCGTAATCCCCCGGCACCAGGGCCGAATAGGCGGTCTGGTACCCCACCAGATCACACTCGAAGGAGTAGCCGCCGGGTCTGTCCGGGTAGTATTTCCAGTTGCCGTCCCAGTTGGTGTAGAGCACGTCGTTGGCGCCGTTGAGGTTGAGGCTGCCATAGGGGGTCTGCTGCCAGCAGGTGTTCTTCTCGTCCGCCAGCAGCGGGATCCCGTAGTGGGCCGCGAGCCCCTCCCAGTAGCGGATGCGGTTGACCGGCTGGCCCTTGTTCTTGTTCTGCTCGCCGCACTCGATGCCACCGTTGATGATGTTGATGGTGGTGCCAAAGCCGTAGCCGATGCCCGCCGCCAGCTCACGCTGGGAGGGCACCCAGGTCCGGTCGATGACGTGCAGCATGGCGGGTTTGGGAGCCTGGGGCGTCAGGAAGAACCAGATGGCGGAGGCGAGGTTGAGCCAGGAGTCCGCCACCAGCCCGGGGTTGTTGAGGAGCACGGTGGCGTCGCCGTCGAACATGGCCTCGGAGAAGGCGCCGTAGTTGAAGTGGTAGGAGAGCTGCTTGGCGCCGCGACCGAAATAGCCCTGATCGGTGCTGCAGGGCCAGCGCCGGTTCTGCCAGTCACTCTGGCCACACCCCGTGGTGTA
Organism: Aeromonas sp. S19(2024); assembly: GCF_041402625.1. Lineage (NCBI taxonomy): Bacteria > Pseudomonadati > Pseudomonadota > Gammaproteobacteria > Aeromonadales > Aeromonadaceae > Aeromonas > Aeromonas sp. S19(2024). The sequence continues at coordinate 23,777 of NZ_JBGLQU010000008.1, read as the reverse complement.
GCCGGTCTGCCCCTCAGACCAGCCCATCTCCCGCACGTGCACCAGGGCCTGTTGCCACTCCTCCAGCCCAAGGGGGTTGTCGGAGACATTCTCCTTGGCGATGTGGCCGCCGGTCTCCTGGGCAAAGTGGGCGAAGGCGGTGATGATGGACTTCTTGCAGATGGCGTCCGCATTGCGCCCGTCCGTGTAGTCGCCGCAGAAGGCTGGGAACTTGCCCACCGCCCGCAGGAAGCGCTCGTAGGTGTACTCCGGGGCGGCCATCTGGGTCAGGAACTCCCAGTCCGATTCGGTGAAGACCCGCTCGACCCGCTTGACGTTGTCCGGGTTGCCGGGGGCGCGGGCTACGATGGCCTCCACCACCGTGTTGGGCCGGGTGGCCAGGGCGTGGGACCAGATCCCGTACATGGGGTTGGCGGTCTTGGCCTGGGCCGCACTGGCAAGATCCGCCGCCGCCATCACATAGCCGCCGCTGTTCTGGGGATCGGGCTGGATTGTCATGGCGCTCTGGCCGGGCAGCGCCCAGACGAGGGCAACCAGGCAGGCGGTACGCGTGAGCATGAACATGGGTAACCATCCTTGTCTTGAAAATGTCAGGGCGAGCATAGGCATCCTGACAACTAAATTCACGACAAGAATTAAGAATTTGGCGAAATTGTGAGCCATGCCTCCCTGCACTCAGATGGCGCTCGTTTGCAGGGGGATCCAGCCCCTGGTCTTGCGGCCGCAGCCATCCGACCTGTCCGGACGCTTGCTCAGATCCCCCCTGCGCGCACCGCCCGGATCAGCAGATTGCGCGGGGTCATGGGTTTGGGACAGAAGGTGCCCACCTCGACCCGGTAGCCCTGCTCCTCGAGGAAGAGGGCGCGATCGAGCAGCAGCCAGATTTCCAGGGGGCGGCGAAACAGGTGGCGCACCAGCTCCATGCGGGCGACATCGCCAAAACGGCGCTCCCCCTGTGCCAGCAAGGCGGCGTAGTCAAGCCCCGCGGGCAAGCTCATCCCCTTGCGCTCGGCGGCCCAGTGGCAGAAATCCTCGAAGCCCCCGGTCAGCAGGCTCTTTTGCAGGTTGGGCACCGGCAGGTACTCATCCACCCCGCGCACCTGGCGCTGCAGGCAGTCAAAGGCGAGGCGCCACACCACCTCCCGCTCCCGCAACCGGGCGATGCGGGCGCCGCCGGTCACCGTCTCCTGCAGCGGCAGCTTCAGGTCGCTCTTGCCAAGGCGCAGGGCACTGGCCCTGGCGGCCCGGGAGAGGGGCGCATAGTGCTCTCCCCTGATGAGGTGGTAGCAACACGGGGAGAGGGTCACCCCCTGGGCGCCCCCCTCGGCCACCCGCGTCAGCAGATGGGTGTGCAGATCGCCGCAGGCATGGAGCGCCATGGCGTGATGGTCCGGGGCGATGAGGGCCCCGGACTCGGCGGCAAAGGCATCCGCCTCCACGAACCGCATGTTGGCGCCGTCGCGCGCGGCGAGCCGCCGCCCCTCTTCGCAGAGCGCCCCCTGCCACTCCAGGCTCAGGATCTCGGCGCCACGGTGCAGCGACACCAGGCGCCCCAGATGCCCCTTGCCGGCGCACCACTCCAGATAGGGACCTTGGTGGGGGGGCAGGCAGCCGGTGAAGGCCTCTATCTGCCCCTGCTTGCGTCCCGGCATGTACATCGCCATGGCCCTGGCGCACTGGACGGGCTCGGGGGCGAAAGGGGCAAGCTCGCCGAGGGCCTGCAACTCGGCCCCCGCCGGGATCCAGGGGGCGAGCAGGGTGCAGAGCGCATCCATGTCCCCATCGAGGTGCGCTATCTCGTCAAGGGTCAGGGCTGCCAGGCACTTCGCAAGGGCTGGCGCCTCGCGGGCAAAGGCGATCCCCAAGTGGTGATAGGGCTGGTATTGCCACCAGCGTCGCTCGGCGGTGAGCAAGCAGTCCAGTTGTCGAAAACGGTGGGCCAGCACGGTGAACCTGTCCTTTGGCGCAAAAAAAAGGGAGGCTCATTCTAGCGATCTGCCGTCAAAAAGCACTCGCCTGTGCGCCGCTGGTAGCCTGACAAAAAGCAGGGATTTGTGCTATATTCCGGCCCCTCATTCGCGCAGCCCGCCACGGCGAGCCGCTTTACCCCTATAAACGGAACCCAATCATGACCATCAATGCCATCCTGCAAGCCCGTGCAAATGCCAAATGCGAGCTGTGTGGCGCAGAACATGCGCTGACTGCCTTCCCGGTGCCGCACTCCCCCGCCAGCGACGACGACCACAGCGTGGCCCTCTGCGCCACCTGCCGCGGCCAGCTGGAGCAGCCGGACACCACGGAGGTGAACCACTGGCGCTGCCTGGGTGACAGCATGTGGAGCCAGGTGCCGGCGGTGCAGGTGATGGCCTGGCGCCAGTTGAAGGCCCTCGTCGCCCGGGGCGAGCTCTGGGCCCAGGACATGCTGGACATGATGTACATGGAAGACGAGGTCAAGGCCTGGGCAGACGCCGGCGTGACCAGCGACGATGACGACAGCGTACCGACTGTCGACTCCAATGGCGCCGTGCTGGTGGAAGGGGACTCCGTCACCCTGATCAAGGATCTGGACGTCAAGGGCGCCGGCTTCACCGCCAAGCGCGGCACCCTGGTCAAGGGCATTCGCCTGACCAACAACCCGCTGCACATCGAGGGCAAGGTCAACGGCATGCAGATCGTGCTGGTGGCCGCCTACCTGAAGAAGGCCTGATACCGACCCTTCAAGCCAGAAGCGCCCCCAGGGGCGCTTTTTTGTTGCCTCTGTTTCCTGCCGTTCGGGTGGCACCCGCGGGAAACTGGACTATCCTGCAAACCAGTTCCGCGGTATGCCCCTCCCCTGACTGTCAGTGCGCCAACGGAGAGGGCCTTCCCGGCACGCATGGAAAGACCCCGGGCACCCTGATCCCCATGGCGCCCACGAGACCAAGGAGCCGCCCCATGGCCAGCAAGAAAGAGATCAAGAAGAAGATCGCCGCCCGCCAGGCGAAAATCGCCAAGCACGAAGGCAAGATCAAAAAGCTGAAAAAAGCCCTGAAATAGGGGCTGACAACCATTAAAACCGCCTGATGGCGGTTTTTTTATACATATCCTTGCCTATTGCATTTCCAGCCGCAGACCATGCTGCACCTGATTGCTCTCCCCTGAATCCTCTTCGGGGCCGGGAGAGACGCCGCTGGACGACTCGTCAAAGAGGCTGGCATCATGCCTGCTTTGACGCCAAGGACGTGCTCATGAACCCCAATACCTGGATGCTGTTTGCGCTGGCCTATCTGCTGGCGACCCTGACCCCTGGCCCCAATGTGCTGCTGGTGGTCAAGAACGGTCTGCAACACGGCTGGCGCGCCGCCCTTGTCAGCATCCTCGGCAACCTGGGGTGCCAGGCCATCCTCATCGGTCTGGTCGCCATGGGGGTGGGGGCCCTGCTGCAAACCCTGCCTCCCCTCTTTGTCGCCCTCAAGCTGGCGGGGGGTGGCTATCTGGTGTATCTGGGCTACAAGGCGCTGCGCGCCGCCAATACCGGTGGCCAAGGGCTCTCTCCCTCCACCGCTCGGGGACGCACCAGAACCACCCTCTCCTTGTTGCGAGAAGCCTTTCTGGTCTCCGCCAGCAACCCCAAGACCATCGTCTTCCTCTGCGCCCTGCTGCCCCAGTTCCTCGATCACCAGAGTCCGCTCACGCTGCAGTTCATCACCATGTACCTGACCATCTGCGCCATCGTCAGCCTGGTGCATCTGTGCTATGTCGCCCTGGCCAGGCGCGCCGGTCGCTACTTCAAGCCAGGTCGCAGCGAGCGCCTCGTTGGCCGCATCACCGGCGGGCTCTTCATCACCCTGGGCGGCGCCATCCTGCTCAGTGGTCGTCCCTGATCCCTGTGCCTCACCGCGGCTGACATTATCTGCACCATCGGCGCCGCTTGGGCGCCGCGGATCCCGGCCACCGGGGCTAGAGTTGTAGGCGTGTCTGTATATGAGCCTGCGGTGGAGCGCCATATGTATTCCTACACCCTCACCTTCCGGGAGGAGGCCGACAAGCTGACGGCCCCCGAACACGAGATCCGCCTGCAAAGCCCGGCACAGGCCGGTGATTTCATCATTCTCTCCGATGGCAGTCGCCATCAGGTGATGTTCGTCACCCACCGCGCCCACTACAGCAGCCTCTACCTCGACAAGGGGGTCCGCATTCCCCAGAGCTGACGCAGGCATCGTCTTTCTCTCCCTCCTGCTATGGTGAGAGAGGGCTGCAGCTCGCCAACGCAAACCCCTTGCCGCCCAGGGAGCGGCAAGCCCGAATGACCCATTGCCAGAGGTATTGATCATGTTCAGACAGACCGCGCTCATCCTGACCCTCACCCTGTTGGGCAGCGCCCAGGTTCACGCCATCAACCACAAATACGCCGAGCAGCTGGAACGCTCCGGCTGCACCCAGGTGACCGAAGCCCAGGGCTGCGATATTCACAAGAGCAAGGCGGAAAACGCCAAGGCAGGATTTGGCACCGCCGCCCCGGCCGACGAAGGCGGATTGAACATGAGCTATGAGCAGAAGCTGGAGCGCTCAGGCTGTACCCAGGTGAGCGAGCTCAACGGCTGTGACATCAACAAGAGCAAGGCCGAGAACGCCGCCGCCGGATTTGGCGCCGCCCCCGCAGCGGCCAGCGCCAGCCCCTACGCCGGCAACTGGGTCGCCACCTTCCCCGAGACGGGCGCCACGGTCGCGAACATCCGCATCGATGACAAGGATCAGGTGTGGGTCAACGACAAGCAGGTCAGTGCCAGGAAATCCGACGGCGCCCTGGTGTTCAAGGAGGGCATGGTCATCTACACCATCCAGGGGGATCGCCACCTCAAGGGAGAAGATGGCTGGGTCGACAACGACGCGGGCACCAAGGGGCCCATCGCGGCCAAATGACCCCGTCACCATCACGACAAGGGGAGCCGAGGCTCCCCTTGTCGTTTCTGCCTGCTTGCAACCCACGCCCCCTCTACCCCTTCTTCGGGAAGTCCAGCACGGCCATCACCGGCGAGCAGGACGAGAGCGCCGACCAGGAGGGGGCATCGAAGGTGAATCGGGCGACGGCGCAGGTCGGCATGCGAGTGATACCGGAGGAAAAGCCATGGGCCAGGTCGGTGAAGGCAGGATCATGACCCACCAGCAGCACGCAGGCGAGAGCATCTGAAAGCGCCCCCACCACCCCGAGAAGGGTCCCGGCATCGCTCTCGTAGAGGCCCTCGTCGATGGCGATGCGGTTCGTGGAATAACCCAGCTCCCCGGCAAGCAGCCGGGCGGTTGTCAGGGCCCGGCAGGCGGGGCTCGAGAGGATGAGATCGGGCTTCACCCCCAGGCGCGCCAGACGAGCCCCCATCAGGGGCGCATCGCGCAGCCCGCGCGCCGCCAGCGGACGAGCGCGGTCAGACAAAGACGCGTCCTCCCAGCTCGACTTGCCATGGCGTACCAGGATCAGGGTTCTTCTCATGACGCACTCCCTGGTTGATCAGGGCCACAGGCAGCCCCTCAGACCGCCCCACGTTTGCCAGCATGAAGGGGCAGAAGCACCATGACCACCATGGTCAGCAGCACACCCCCTCCTCCCCAGCCTACCTGCTCCCAGTGTACTGTCTCCCCGGTCAGCATGCCGGTGAGCAGCACAGTGGCGCAGATGAGGGTCCAGCCGGTCAGGTGGAGGAAGGACTCCCCCCGGTAGCAGCGCTTGATCAGGATGGGGTTGAGGGCCATGGCCACGCAGCCGAGCAGGTAGATGCGATTGCCGGGAGCGAGGCTGAAGGAAAAAAGCCCGATGAGGGGAGCATCGGGCTCTGCGGCAAGGATCAGGGGCTCACTTCTTCCATGAAGACAAGCCGAAGGGGTTCGGCCAGCAGTTCGTCCGCCTGGCGAGCGAAAGCCTGGAAATACGCGGTCTCACAGTGGGCATCCAGGGCGGCCTGACTCACGAAGGCTTCCCGCATGTAGAAGGTACCGGGTTCATCCTTCAACTCGAACAGCACGTAATCGAGGTTGCCTGGCTCTTGGCGAGTGGGGCCAATCAAGGTAAGCAGGGCATCGCGAAGGCGCTCTCCCATGCCGTCACGGGCCTTGAGCACCGCGATCGATACCAGTTTGTCTGTCTCTTTTTTCATCCAGTTTTCTCCGTTGTACATCGTCAATACGCCAGAGAGTGCAACCTGGACAGCGATTTATACTGCCGGATGCGCCCCCATCAGACGTTGCCCAGTGTAGGCAGGACGGTGGGGGCCATATAGGGGGGCAGAATGAACACTGTGTTCAACGGGGTGGATAACCACGCCGTGCACGGAGGAACAAACGAGCGGGAGGGATCATGGCGCAAAGGGTGGCAACGGGACCCGCCAGGAGGCGGCACGGCTTGCTGCCCCCTGGTCTAGGCTAAGGGCCTGCAGACCAGCGCTCAACGTCAAGGCAATAGGTGGTGAAAGGGTGTTCGCCCAGGCGCGTTTTCCTCACCCAGATGGCCCGTCTGGCGAGGGACAGATAAGGCGGGCGGGTATCCAGCAAGTGAAAGAGTATCGTCCGATGGCCAAGCTCCCTCGCCCACCCCATCATCTCGTTGAAAATCGCCACGCCGCTTCCCCAGCCGGCCCTGGCGAGCACGATGGCAAGCTCCACCCCCTCGTCATCGGGCTGGATACCGCACCACCCCGCCAGGGTGCCGTCGAGGAAGATGGCTCGCACGCGACAACCTGGCCGGGCGTCAATTCCCAGCTTGTACGCCATCCAGTCGCGCACCCCGGCCACATCGAAAAGCGGGTGAGGGATCAGGTGCTTTCGCAGCGTCTCGTCGTTGAGCAGCGGCAGAAAATCCTCTGCCCTGACAGCAGAAAAGGAGCTGAACACCATGGAGGTCTCTCTCATTGCCCGAAGAGGCGCCCCTAGTAGGGGCTGCCATCCTTGTGTCTGGCTGACCAGGCGCCATCGGCACCCTGTACCAGGGCCAGATCGTCGTCGGGATAGTCGACGGTATCCCCTGGCAGCCTGTCCCCCACCTCGAGATAGACAGCGTCCACCTCACCGTGGTTGAGCAACTGGTGGGCCAGGCCGCTGCCCCCCTTGAAGCCGATGCACTCCCCCGGCGACATCCGGTACTCCTCCTCCCCGTGGCGCAGGGTGGGATTGCCCGAGAGCACATAAACGAACTCGTCCTGCAGGCCGTGATGGTGCTTGAGCGCCGAGATGGCCCCCGGTGCCAGGGTCGTCAGGTTGACCCCGAAATTGGCAAGGCCGAAATGATCCCCCAGCCTGCGCCGGGTGCGGTGCTTGACCAGGGAGGCAAAGGGCTCCGGATAGAGGGACTTTGCCTTGTGCTCGGGGATGGCCGTTGCCTGAATGGCACGCTTGTCAGTCATGTTCTGATCCTCCCTGTGAATGACGTCTCTCTTTATAGCCTGCTCCTTAGCGGCGAAACATGGGCAGGGGGTTGAAAGGGTGTCTCACACACCATGCCATGCCCGGTTGCCGCCAGATGGCAAAGACGCCCTGATTTTCGTTTGGCTATCTTAATGGCACACCGGAAAATGGGAAGTCACGTTGGCGACCTCACCAATGGAATGAAGAAGATGGCCCGCGATCACCGGGAAATGCCCTCTTCCAGCGGCCCGGGTATGGAGGGGCACCAGCACATGCAGACCCGGTGACTAGAGCACCTCAATCCTGACCTTGATAAGCCCGGATCGGGGATTGCCGATGGCGCTGAACGCCGCCCTGGAGAGATCGATGATGCGCCCGCGGGGGAAGTTACCCCTGTCGTTGACCCGCACCACCACGCTCTTGTCGTTGGCAAGGTTGGTGACCCTCACCAGGGCGCCGAAGGGCAGTGTCATGTGGGCGGCGGTGTTGGCGTGGCGCTGGTAAGGCTCCCCGCTGGCGGTGCGCTTGTTGTGGTAGCGATCGGCGTAATAGGAGGCGAGCCCCGTCTGGGTATAGCCTCGCCAGTTGCCCGCACTGCCTGCATCAGGCTGGCTGCTGCAGGCGGCCAGCAGCAGGCACAGGGAGGCCAGCAGCCCTTTTTGTCGCGTCGTCATGCGTTGCTTCCTCGATGGGACAGAGCGACCAGCATCGCCAGTCGGGCTTCCGTTAACAGGGGCCTACTCTCTCACATTTCCCATGGAAAACGGGAGGCCCAGGCCTCCCGTTTTGCGTATCGCTCCGTCAGCCCCTGTCAGGGGAAGGGGTCAGGCGATAAGCTTGTCGTCGGCGAAGCCAAAGCCGCGCAGCCCCACCACATGCACATGTTCGTGCTTGCCCTGCACCTTGCGGATGAGCTTGTAGGTGGTGCCCTTCTCGGGGCTGATGTTCTCGGGCGCCGCGATGAGGAGCTGCATATCCTGGCGTTCGCACAGCTCGAACAGGGTAGCGATGGATTTGCCATCAAGCCGCGCCGCTTCGTCCAGGAACAACAGGCGGCAGGGAGCGATGTCCTTGCCGCGCAGACGGCGGGACTCCTCCTCCCAGCTGATGAGCACCATCAAGAGGATGGCCTGACCGGTGCCGATCGCCTCGCCGGTGGAGAGGGCGCCGCTCTCGGCACGCAGCCAGCCGTCAGCCCCGCGCTGCACCTCGATCTCCAGCTCCAGGTAGTTGCGATAGTCGAGCAGCACGTCCCCCATCACCTGATAGTTGCGCTCCCCCTGCTCCACCTGCGGGTTGAGACGCTGGAAGAGCTTGGCCATGGCCTCGGAGAAGCTGAGCTCCTTGTCGGCGAAAAGATCGTTGTGCATGGCGCTCTGATCGGCGAGTGCGGTCAGGAGGCGAGTGTGGGCCTCGCGGATATTGACGTTGAGACGCACCCCGCGCACCAGACCGAAGGCGATGTTCTGCAGGCCCTGGTTCAATACCCGGATGCGGTTCTGCTCCCGGCGGATGATGTTGGTGATCTTGGCCGCCACCTCGTGGGAGGAGAGGGACAGATGGGTTTCCCGCTGCTTGAGCTCGTCGGCGAGGCGCGCCAGCTCGATCTCCATCTCCTCGATGGCTTCCACCGGATCGTCCGAGCGGATGATGTCGTTGCGGATGCGATCTTTCAGGTAACGGTAGACCTGCACATAGAAGGCGACCTTCTGCTCGGTGCTGCGGTTGCCTTCCGACAGACGCAGCGCATCGCGCAGGGCCTCGTCTTGGGCCACCGCCACCCGCAGGGCGCCGAGGGCCTTGTCCGACATGGAGCGCAGCTCGTCGCTGTCAAGATAAGCCAGCTCGCGCTTGTTCAGACGCTTCTCGACGTCGGTCTCCCGTGCCAGACGCACCACCCGCGACCAGCTCGCCTTGTGACCCACCAGGGATTTGCGGGCGCTGTAGTAATCCTTGCCTTCGAGCTTGAGACGACCGCCAAGGGACTCGATTTCGCGCTTGCACACCTGCAACTGGGCCTCGGCGCTGGTGCGGCGGGTCCGGGTGCGGATAAGCAGCTCTTCAATCTCTTTCTTGTGGGCACGGGCCTTCTCTTCCATGTCATCCGACAGGGTCAGCCCCATGGCCGCCAGCTCCTGCTCGAACTCCGCCAGGGTCTGCCCCTTGGCCGAGGCGCTGGAATCGAGCGCCGTGCGCAGTTGCAGCGCCTCGGTGTGGCGCTGGGTGATCTGCTTGTGCTGCTCACCGGCGGTGCGGGCGGCAAGCTCTGCCGCCTTGAGCTTCTCTTTGAGTCGCTCGCTCATCTCGGACGCCTTGCCCAGCAGATCTTGCGCATCCTGATAGGCAAAGTGCGGCAGACGGGCCACCAGCTGATCGAGGGCGTAGCAACGGCGCTTCTGCTCGGCCAGCAGGTCGCTCACCTCGTCAAAGGCCGCCTGCAGGGCCGCCAGATCCTGGGGATCCTGGCGCAGCACCTGCACCTGGGTCTCGAGTTTTTCCAGCGCCTTGCCGTGCCTGGCGATAAAGGCTTCGGCTGTTTTAAGCGCCTCCACATCGGCGTGAGCCGCCTCGAGGCGGGCCGCCAGGTCTGCCTCGGCAAACAGGTGGGCAAAGGGCAGCATCCCCTGCACCAGCTGGATATGGCGGGTCAGCTGGGCGGCGGCTGCTTTGGCATCACTCAGCTGCTTGTCGCACTCGGCGATGGTTTCTTGCAGCTTGCGCTGCTCGTGCTGCTTGGCCTGCACTTCCGCTTCGGGGTCCGGGCGGAAGGCGATATCCAGATGCTGACCGATAAAGTCGCGAAAATGCCCGTAGAGACGGTGATACTTCTGCTGCTCGAAGGCGGCCTTGGCGTAGCCCTCGATGAGGTTTTCCCGCTCAAGATCGAGCTGCTCGATCCGTTTTTCCCGGGCGGCGCGGCCAAACAGCGGCAGCTCGGGGTAGCGGGAGAAGCGCACCTGACGCTTGCTGGTGCGCACCAGCACGGCGTCCCCCAGCTCGTCCGCTTCCACCAGATCCTCGTCAAAGGAGTCGGGGTTGCCCTGAATGAGGTAGATATCTTCCGGGCAATCTTCCAGCTTTTTCAGCCGCTCGATGGCGCCTTCGAGGTCGAGCACCACCAGGGCGCTGCGAGCCGGGCCGTAGAGCGCGGAGTAGTAAGGGGCATCGTCGATGGAGATGTCGTCATAGACGTCCGAGAGCAGCACGCCCCCCACCTGCTCGGCGATGCGGGCAAGACGGGGATCCGCCTCGCCTGCCCCCAGCTGCAGGTTGCGAATTTGCAGCTCCAGCGCCTGTTTCTGGCCCTGAATGCGGTTGCTCTCCTGCTCGAACTCCCGCTCCTTGTCGAGCACGCTCTGCATGCCGGAAGAGAGTTCTTCGGCGGTGGCCAAGGCCAAGCCACTCTGCTCGCGTAGTTGCTCGAGTTTTTCAAAGGATTTGAGCCAGCGCGGGGCCAGCTTGGTCAGTTCCGCGATATCGCGGCCCAGCTGAGTGCCCTGATGCTCGAGGCTGGCGCGGCGCTGATTGGCCTCCGCCTGCTGCTCGGCTAGCTCCTCCTGGCGGGTGCGCTGGGCTTCGAGGAAGATCTCCAGCTCGTCCTGGCTGGCAATGTGCTGACCAGACGCCTGGGCCAGCTCGTCTCGCAGCCGCAAGAGCGTCTTCTGGCTTTCGCTCTCTTTCTCGAGGCGAGCCAGGGCGACGCGCAGCCCCTGCCCCTGACTGACGCGGGCCTTGTCCTCGATATGACGCTTGAGCAGCCCCTGCGCGGTAGGCCAGGCAGCCTCGCGCACTGTCTCGGGGGCGATGCTCAAAAGCAGCGTCAGCGCGGCCTGGTGCTCGGCCACCGCGGCTTTTGCCAGCGCCAACTGCTGCTCGGCCCCCAGCACCCGGCTGGTGAGGCTCTGCTCGGCTGCGCGGAACTGATGCAGGGTGTCGCTCGCCTGCGCAGGCTCGAGCCCCGGCAACTCGCATTGCTCGCGGGCAGCATCGAGGGCCTGCACCGCCTGACGGTACTGGATGGCGCGGGTCTGCTGGATATCGAGCGCCTGCTGATAGTCGGCGAGCTGGGTCTTGAGGCTGTCCACCTCTGCCTGGGCCAGCTCCTTGCGCTCTTCCACTTCCAGCAACTGGCCGTGGATCTCTTCCACCACCGCCTGCTGCTGCTCCAGCTTGTCGTTGAGCTCCGCCAGATCGGCGCGATAGAGGGCAATCTTCTTTTGTAGGGCCACGGCCGCCATCACCTTGGCCAGGTGCTCGGCGGCGGACTCCAGCTCGTCGGTCAGGAGCTTCTCGCGGTTGGTGAGCTGATCCACCTCGTCCGCCAGATAGATGGCGCGCTGCTTCTCCTCGGCCAGCAGGCGGCGTTTGCCGGCGAGCTCAGAGCGTGCCTTGAGGGCCAGCTCGGAGAGGCGGCTCTTCTCGGCGGCGCCCCGCACATACTCCGCGGCCACATAGTGGGTGGTCTCGGTGATGAGGTTCTTGAAGAGATCCCGCTGACCCTGAGTCTCCTTGATGGCTTCCAGGGTGCGGCGGTTCTCGTAGATGGCCGCCTCCATGTCCTGGAACGCCTTGCGTACCCCGGAGTTCTCCGGCAGCAGGTATTCACGCAAGGAGCGGCTGATGGAAGACGAAATACCGCCGTAGAGGGAGGCTTCGATCAGGCGATAGAACTTGCCACGATCCTTCTGATCCCGCAGTTTCTTCGGGGTGATGCCGAACTCGAACATGAAGTTGTGATAGTCGGTCACCGTATTGAACTTGGCGACCTTGATGGCGCCGAGCTCCGCTGCCGCCCCCTTCAGATCGGCGAAGGCACGTACCCGGCCCTTGCCGTCGTCGAGCTTCTCCAGCAGCAGATCCGTGGGCGCCAGGTGCTCGGGCACATCCACCAGGGCGAACGGGGTGATGTTGACCTTGTTGTCACGGTTGGCCACCTGTTCGAGGTGGACGCCGACCCAGATCCGCTGCTCTCGGCTGTTCATCACTTCCAGCAGCGAATAGCAGTGGCCGCGCTGCAGCTTGCCGTAGAGCCCCTTGTCGCGGGAGGCGCTGGAGGAGCCCGCCTCCGTGGTGTTACGGAAGTGAAGCAGTGACTGGTCGGGAATGAGGGCCGCGATAAAGGCCGCCATGGTGGTGGACTTGCCCGCGCCGTTGCCGCCGGACAGGGTCGTGACCAGCTGGTCGAGATCGAAGGTGCGGGCGAAGAAGCCGTTCCAGTTGACCATGGTCAGGGATTTGAATTTGCCTCTCACGCCACACTCTCCATCAAACCGGCAGACACCATCAGTGCCGGCACATTAACGTTGCAGATCATCTTCCACCTCCAGCTCCAGCTGCTCTTCGTCCAGATCCTCTTCGATATCCTCGAACAGGGAATCGCTGCTCGGCATCTCGTCGTCGTGGAAAATGGCCTCCCCTTCCTGGATCATCCGCAGTTGCACCGCGCGAGGATCCTCGTCGGAGCGCACATCGGCGGCGAAGCGGAACACGGATTCGTTGACCCGGAATTTGTCGCTGTTGCCAAGGGGGGTGATCATCCCGAGGCGCTTGAGGCGACGCATGGAGGTGCGGATCTTCTCGAGGAGCTTCTTCTTGTCCAGATCCGTGCCGCCGGAGCGGCTGTTGACCATGCGCAGCAGTTGCTTCTCGTCCGCCAGACTCAGCACCTCTTCTTGCAGCTCGCCCATGGCGAACACCCCTTCAGAGGCGAGCCTGTCCGGGCTCAGGAACAGGTAGCAGAGCACCTTGCCCACCAGCATATCGAGCTCAGATAGCACTGTTGTTCCGATGTCGGCGCTCGGGCGCGGACGCAGGTAGAAGAAGCCTTCCGGCGCCTTGATGAGTTCCACCTGATAGCGGCCGTAGAAGATCTCCAGCTCCTGGTGGTACTCCACCAGGGCCGAGTGCTGCTCGAATTCGTCGGCACTGATGTGGCGACCGGAGCGCAGGGCGGTGTCGATGCGCGGAAACAAGGGGTTGGCGATGGCCTCTGCGAGACGCAGGGGCAAGGGGAATTCAGTATTGATCGATGACATAGGCCTGAACCTTGGATCCAGCTTGGTTGATGGGTTTCCATGCGGGTTGGCGGTGGTGTTCGCGCTCACCGCTGGCATGGCCGAGACGCACGGCCTGATCGATCAGGAGGCGCGCCACGTCGAAGTGGGCATGAGCCGGGTAGTCAAGCAGGTATTCCCGCAGCACGTCGGCAAGATCCAGCCGATCTCCCTGCTCCGGGTAGCGGGCCAGGTAGCGCTCGATGCGCTCCGCCAGCTCCTGGTTGATGTCCACCATCTCCACGTACTCCATCTCGAGGGGCACCTCGCCGGTCACCTCCTCGTCGTGGATGGCGATGGTTTCATCCCGCAGCTCCAGCAAACGGGGCTCTTCGGCCACCCGCAACAACCAGCTGTGCTGCTCGAAGTTGCGGATGGATTCCCGCAGCCGCTGGCTGAAGGCGCGGTTCTTGTCCATGTCGATGGCGTTGCGGATGAACTTGTGAACGTGCCTGTCATAACGGGACCAGAGCTCGATGCACTGCTGGCCCCAGGCGGTGATGACGTCCAGACGCCCCTGCAGGGCGTGGGTCAGCTCCTCGACGTGGAACAGATCATCACGCCCCTGGGCCGCTTCCTGAATGTTGAGCAGCCCCGCCTGCAGGCGGTGGCCGGCGGCGTCCAGGGTGTCCTGCAACTCGCGCAGGGTCTGGCCGGTCTCGTGCAGGAGCTTCTCGCAGCTGTGGATGGCATCGACCCAGTTCTGGGTCAGCAGGGCCGCGATCTCGCTCTTGACCTGGTTTTGCTGCTCGTCCATGGCGCGCTGGGTGAGATCGATGCGCCCGAGCGTCTCTTCCAGGGAGAAGGAGAGGCGCGGCAGCACCTCGGCGTCCCACTGCTCCCGGGTGTTGGTCTCGAGCGCCGCCTTGCGGGCGGTGTCGAGCTCGGCCGCCAGGTGCTCGAGCAGGATGGAGAGCTTGATGGAGTCCACCTGGCGCTGATCCATGAAGAAATCGACGATGCTCATGCCAAGGCGCGACAGGCGGTAGAGGCTCTCCCCCGCCACCATGTCGGTGGTGAAACGCGACAGCAGTTGCTGGCGAATGAGATCGTTGATGGCGTTGTTGGCGCGACCGGTGAGGGTCTCGTCCATCTGGCCGAAGGCACTGCTGACATAGCCAAAGGCATCGTGCAGCGCGGCCTCCGAGAGATCAGACTCGTCCTCGGAGAGCGTCTTGATCGCTATCAGAAAGGCCAGCCTGTCGGTGGGGAGGTTCAGCGCCAACCCCTCCTGTCTGACCCATCCCACCGTCTCTGGCAGGGTACGGGATGTACTCATCATGACGTTATCATCTCGTTGTTATAGTCGGCAGGTCTTCGCCCGCCGTGGTGATATAGGCCGGGGTCGGTGGCGCCCCGGCGGCTGGATCCCGCATCGTATTCACGCCGGTGGGTCTCAACCGGCCGGTTTCTGGGCCATCACATGGATGTAGCGCCCCAGGGAAACAAAGGGCTCCTGGCGGCAATATTGCTGCTCCATGGCCAGCAAGTCCTCGAACTTCTCGACCTGATCCTGCTTGTGGCGCATGTAGTCGTGGATGACGCGCACCCCGGTCTTGCCGATGATCCGCAATCCCCCCCGGCCTATCCAGTCATAGACCTGCTCCGGCAACTGGGGATTGGTGGGAGTCAGGGCAGTCTGGCGTTTCTTGCGAAGGCCCAGGCGCACATAGTCAAAATTGCCCACCACCAGGCTCTGGAACAGGAGGCCGTGACGATTGTAAAAAAGCAGCGACAGTATGCCCCCAGCCTTGACGAAAGGGAACAGACCCAGCAAGGTCTGGCGCGGCTCGGCGAGCCACTCCAGTACCGCGTGACAGAGCACCAGATCGAAGGTGCCGGTCACGTGTTGCTTGAGATCCTGAATGGGGCAATGGATGAGACGAATTCTGTCTTCCAACCCCTTCTGGGCGATCTGCTCCCGGGCCAGATCCAGCATTTCTGCCGACAAATCGCACAGCTCCACCTGATGGCCCATGGCCGCCAGTTTCTGGGCGAAGTAGCCAAAGCCGCCGCCGGCATCCAGGATGCGTAGCGGCCGGTTGCCCAGGCGCGCCAGGCAGGCTTCGATGTCACTCCAGACAATGGTGGTGCGAATGCGCCCCTTGGTGGAGTCGTAAATGTTGCGAGCGAACTTGTCCGCGCGCCCGTCAAAACTCTGATCTTGCTTCAAGACACACTCATCTTCGACCGCCCCGCCATGAGGGCCGCAGGAGGAACCACACAGGATTGGGCCACAGGAAAAAAGAGGGGTATTCTGTCACATCCCGAATTTGCTGAAAACTCAAGGACGTGTCTGTCGTGTTCGAGCTCAACTTCTTTGTCATCAAGAAATGGCTGGGCCATCTGCTGATGCCGCTCCCCTTCTCTCTCTCCTTGTTGGTGCTGGCGCTCGTGCTGCTCTGGTTCACCCGCTTTCAAAAAAGCGGCAGGCTGCTGGCGACCCTCTCCTTGGTGATCATCGCCCTGATGGGGACGCGGCCGGTGAGCTACGAGCTGGCCCGCAGCCTGGAGCAGACCTATCTCCCCTTCGAGGTGAGCCAGCATCCTGACATCCAGGCCATCGTCGTGCTGGGCAACGGTCATGTGAGCGATCCGGCCATCCCAGAGCGCGCCTGGCAAAACAACATCTCCCTGGCGCGCACCCTGGAAGGGGTTCGCCTGGCCCTGGCCTATCCAGAGGCCGAGCTGGTTTTCTCCGGTGCCGTGGCCGGGGATCCCCTGTCGAACGCCGAGGTCAACGCCCGCATGGCGGAAAGCCTTGGCATCCCGCGCGCGCGCATGACGTTGTTTGAAAACAACAAAGACACCCATGACGAGGCGGTCAGCATCGCCGCCCACCTCAACGGCAAGCGGGTGGCGCTGGTGAGTTCGGCCACCCACCTGCCCCGGGCCATGGCCCTCTATCGCAGTCAGGGACTCGATGCGGTGCCGGCTCCCACCGATTACACCGCCAAGCAGAGTCAGGAGCCGCAACCCCTCTACAGCTACCTCCCCAAGGGGCGTTATCTGATGTATTCCGAGGCTGCCATTCACGAGTGGATTGGGGTATGGTGGGCCCGTTTGCGTGGGCAGGTCACCGAGTGAGCAATCGCGCCTTGCATTCCTGATTTGGATCAGGAAAGCGAAAAAAAATTACGTCATTTGCCGCCGGGTCAGCTATCTTGGGCTCGGTTCAATTCATATAATGTTGCGCAATCAAATGCCTAGGAGATATAGAAGATGAGACAGCACCTGGTAATGGGTAACTGGAAACTGAACGGCACCAAGGCTTCTGTAGAAGCCCTGATCAAAGGACTGACCCCGGCCGCTGCCGCTCATCCTTCCGTGCAAGTGGCCGTCTGCCCGCCGGTTATCTTTTTGGGTCTGGTTGAACAGCTGACCGCCGGCAGCAAGATCGCCTACGGTGCCCAGAACGCCGACATTCACGAGTCCGGCGCCTTCACCGGCGAAAACGCCCCCTCCATGCTCAAAGCCTTCGGCTGCACCTACTCCCTGGTCGGTCACAGCGAGCGTCGTACCCTGCACGCAGAGACCGACGACGTGGTGGCTGCCAAGTACGAAGCCATCCAGAAGGGCGGCCTGATCCCCGTGCTGTGCATCGGTGAAACCCTGGCCCAGTTCGAAGCCGGTACCACCAACCAGGTGGTCGAGACCCAGCTCAAGGCCGTGATCGATCGCTGCGGCATCGCCTCCTTCGAGAACGCCGTCATCGCTTACGAGCCGGTATGGGCCATCGGCACCGGCAAGACCGCCACCCCGGAGATCGCACAATCCGTGCATGCTCACATCCGTCAATACCTGGCCGGTTTTGATGCAGCCGTGGCTGCCAAGGTACAGATCCTGTACGGCGGCTCCGTGACTGGCGCCACCGCTGCCGACCTGTTCGGCCAGCCGGACATCGACGGTGGCCTGGTGGGTGGCGCGTCCCTGAAAGTGGACGACTTCTCCCAGATCATCGCTGGCGCAGCCAAGTAAGCGCCAAGCAAAGAGGGGCCCCGCCCCTCTTTGCATATCGCTTTCCTATGGACCCTCTCGCCATAGGAAAGCCGATATAGTAAAAGCGGCCAGCCGTATTTTTCAGAATCTTGATTTTCGACAACTCAGATCCAGAGGCACTCATGACCAAACAAATCAAACGTATTGGTGTTTTGACCAGTGGTGGTGACGCACCGGGTATGAACGCAGCCATCCGCGCCGTGGTGCGCGCCGGTCTGCATCATGGCCTGGAAGTTTACGGCATCTATGATGGCTACCTCGGTCTGCACCAGGACCGTATCGTCAAGCTCGAGCGTCACAGCGTCTCCGACGTCGTGAACCGTGGCGGTACCTTCCTGGGCTCCGCCCGTTTCCCCGCCTTCAAGGATCCGAAAGTCCGTGCCGAAGCGGTCGAAAACCTGAAGAAACACGGCATCGACGCCCTGGTGGTCATCGGCGGCGACGGCTCCTACATGGGTGCCAAGAAGCTGACCGAGGAGGGCTTCCCCTGCATCGGCCTGCCGGGCACCATCGACAACGATATCGCCGGTACCGACTTCACCATCGGCTTTGATACCGCCCTGAACGTGGTCGTGGACGCCATCGACCGCCTGCGCGACACCTGCAGCTCCCACCACCGCATCTCCGTGGTCGAGATCATGGGCCGCCACTGCGGCGATCTGGCCATGTCTGCCGCCGTTGCCGGTGGTGCCGAGTACGTGATCGTGCCGGAAGTGGCCTTCGACAAGGAGAAGCTGCTGCAACAGATCAAGGAAGGGGAAGCCAAGGGCAAGAAGCACGCCATCATCACCATCTGCGAGCACGTCACCGACGTCAACGCCCTGGCAAAAGACATCGAGGCCATGACCGGCCGCGAAACCCGCGCCACCATCCTGGGTCACATCCAGCGTGGCGGTTCTCCCACTGCCCGTGACCGTATCATGTCCAGCCGCATGGGTGCCTTCGCCGTCGAGCAACTGCTGGCGGGCCAGGGTGGCCGCTGCGTCGGCATTCAGGGCAACGAGATGGTGCACCACGACATCATCGACTGCATCGAGAACCTCAAGCGCCCGTTCAACCAGGAGCTGTACGATCTCTCCACCACCCTGTTCTAAAGGCTGTGGTCTGACAAAAAACCCTCCTCTGGAGGGTTTTTTTATGCGGGCTCCTCACCCCCTCCTCCCTCTGCGGGGGCCCGGCTATCCACTGGCCACTGTCGCCATGTCTTACCCCTTGCCCGGCGGCCCTGAGCCTCTGACCCCACGACCTTCTCCTTTACTTCTTTCCCCCGCTTTTCTGCTTGCTCACCTTGTTCGCGACGGGTATGGATAAAGGCCTTGGTGGCGCAGTGCCACGGCCCTGCGCCAGGCCTCCCCTGCCCTTCATCCCATCACACTGGCGCCATATAGCCACCCGGGTGGGCCGACGATATCTCCCGCTTCCCCTGCGCGCGGGCCCTGTGGCTCGCCCCCCCAAGAAAACAGCAAAAAACGGGGCTTCCGGCCACCCAAGGCCCCATGAAGATCGAACCCCCATTTTCCCGCTTTCCCCCTTCCCTTCCATGCACCTTTGGCGGCCCTTTTGTCGTTTTTCCGTACTCTTTTTGCTCTCAGCCTGTTTGGGATGAGCAGAAAATTGAGCCTTCATCGGATAACCCTGGCTGGCAACAGCCTTGCAGACTGGGGTTGGGACACAAGTCGTGAGAAAACATGACATGGGATGACAAAACCTGGCTGACAGCCACCAACCTCCCTATGGCGACACCAATCGGCGCATCCCGCAGGCCATTTTGCTGACTAAAAATGGAGATCACCACAAAGAAGCCAATCGGAACCTCCAAGGAGAGAGTCATAAAATCAACATAACTCAATGTATTTAAAGACTTTATATGCATCCCCTTTCACTGGTATCACCATGAAACCCTTCCCAGGACAAAAAATACCCTTAAACTTGGAAAAATACAGCCATATTTCACCGCCAAACCATTTTCGCCTCATAATTACATTTTTCGTTGTTTTATCGTTCTGTTGTGGTATCTTGGTTCCATCATGAGCCAACCAAGGGAGATAAAATCATGAAAGAGTTCGTAGTTACCGCCGTTTTCACCGTGTTTTTCACTCTGGTTGCCGTCTCCATGCCGTCGCTGGCACAGCTCTAAGTCGGTCAATCAGCCATCAGCCACCTCTACCACCAGAGGGGTGGTTCAAAAAACAGACTGCAACATGGGTTTTTGACGCGCTCTGGCAAAGGATGATACCAAGCCATCATTGAGCGCGATCTGCGCGCACAAAACGACCTCGTCGACATCCATGCCATCTTTCAAGGGGAGCCCGGGCTCCCCTTGCCGCATCTCCCCCTGCGGGATTTACTCTTGCCCCCCTGCCCGTCACAATGGCCGCTGGATTTGCCACGCAGGAACCACCATGACTCAGGATGCCTTGCGCCACTGGCGCCGCGACCTTCATCGTCACCCCGAAGCCGCCTGGTGTGAATTTCGCACCACCACCCTCATCGCCCAACACCTCAGTGAACTCGGTTTCTCCATCATGCTGGGGGATCAACTGCTCGCCAGCACCCTCATCATGGGACGGGAAATAGACATCCAGGCCCAGAAGGCCCGTGCCCTGCACCAGGGGGCGCATCCGGAGTGGATGACGCGGATCGACGCACTCACCGGCGTGATGGGACTCTGGGAGAGCGGGCGCCCCGGCCCCACCCTGGCGTTTCGCTTCGATATCGATGCGGTGGAGGTCGAAGAGAGCCAGGAGGCGTCACACCTGCCCGGCCAGGGAGGCTGGCACTCCGCCAACCCGGGCTGGATGCACGCCTGTGCCCACGACGGTCACACCGCCATCGGGCTGGTGCTGGCCGAGCGGATCGCGGCCCTCGCTGATCGCCTCACTGGCCGCATCAAGCTCTTCTTCCAGCCGGCTGAAGAGGGCTGCCGAGGCGGCAAGGCGCTCGCGGCAGGGGGGCAGCTCGACGATGTGGACGCCCTGCTGGCACTGCACATCGGCATTCACGCGAGCAGCGGTGAGCTGGTGGTCAACCCCACCGAGTTTCTCTGTTCAACCAAATTCGACGTGGAGTTCATGGGGCAAGCTGCCCATGCGGGGCTCGAGCCCAACGCGGGCCACAATGCCCTGGCGGCGGCCTGCATGGCCACCACCGCCATGCTCGGCATTCCCCGCCATCGGGACGGCATGACCCGCATCAACGTGGGGCAGCTCAACGGCGGCAGTGGGCGCAACGTCATCCCGGGCCATGCCCACCTGATGGGGGAGACCCGTGGCGCGACGCCGGCCCTCAACGACTACATGTTCAATCAGGTGCAGCAGATTGTGGAGGGGGCGGCCCTGATGCAGGGCGCGACCTACCACATCCGCAAACAGGGGGAAGCGATCGGCATCGAGAACAGCCCAGCCCTCATCGAGGAAATCGTGCCTCTCGCAGAGGGGAATTCCCTTGATACCATCCACACCCGCCGCTTCGGGGCCAGCGAGGATGCCGGTTTCCTCATCGAGCGGGTACAGCAGCACGGCGGCGAAGCCGCCTATTTCATCCTGGGAGCCAACCTCGCGGCCCCCCACCATCATCCGGAGTTCGACTTCGACGAAGCCGTGCTGGCCCCCGGAGTGGCCTTGCTGGAGGCCTGGCTGCTCGCCCGCCTCGGCCGCTAGCAGAGGCCGGATGCAAACAAGGCAGCCCATGGGCTGCCTTGTTTTTTTACATCCTTGCGGACATGGGGACCTACTCTCCCAGCACGATCGCGCAGAGATGGGCGAAGTGGTGGATCTCGTGGGTCGCCTCGCACGGGACTGTCTCCCGTCCCGGGTTGTACCAGCAGGTGGCAAGCCCCTGGGCGGCGGCACCGGCGATGTCGGTCTTGGGATTGTCCCCCACCATCAACACCCGCGCCGGGCTCGGCTGACCCATCTGCGCCAGGGCATGCTGGAAGATGGCCGCCGCCGGCTTGGTCACCTGCACCTCGTCAGAGATAACGAGAGGCTCAAACCAGCTGTTCCAACCCAGTTTGTCGAGGCGCCCGCGCTGGGGCAGGCTGAAGCCGTTGGTGATGATCCCCATTCTGACCTTGCTCTTCAGGGCCTGCAGGGTCTCCTCCACCCCCTCCAGCGGCACGCTCAGGGCGATGATCTGCTGCAGGAAGGTCTCGTTCATCGCCATGGGCGCCACGTTGACCTGCTCGGCAAAGAGCGAAAAACGGGTCTGCTGCAGGTGGGTGGCGTCAATCTCCCCTGAGTTGTACTGCTGCCAGAGCCGCTGATTGAGCGCATGGTACTCCGCCATCTTGGGGGGAGTCGGCGCCACGCCGTAGATCTGCAGGGTCCGCTCCAGCGCCCTGGCGACCGGAAAATCGAGCAGGGTTTCGTCCAGATCGAACAGCACCCAGTCATAGCTTGCTTGTTTCACGCTTGTCCTTATTGATTGTGCTTGGCCACGTTGTCATGCGTCGGGCGCACCCATCCCCAGAGGGCTGTCGAGCAGGGTCAGGGTCAACCTGACACCAAAGCCGGTTACCTCGCTGCCCACCACGCCATTGCCCCCCTTGTTGCGAAAACCACTCAGGTCGAGGTGCAACCAGGGAAGCTCGGCGGGCACGAAGCGCGTGAGAAAACGGGCGGCATCGATGTGATCCGGGGAGGCGCCCGGCGCGCACTGTAACAGATCGGCCCACTCGCTATCGAGGTTGTCATCGTAATCCTCGTCCAGGGGGAAGGGCCAGACTCGCTCCCCGCTCTGCTGTCCCAGCGCTATCAGAGTGGTGAGCCACTCGGGGCGGTTGGTGAAGGCGCCGCTGTAACGGCTGCCGAGCGCCCGTTTGCAGGCGCCGGTCAGGGTGGCATAGTCGATCAGCAAGTCGGGTTTGTCCCCGGCCGCCAAGGTCAGGGCATCCGCCAGCACCATGCGACCCTCGGCGTCGGTGTCCACCACTTCGATGGTGGTGCCGTTGAGGGCGGTCACCACCTCACCGGGCCGGAAGGCCTGCGGGCCGATGTGGTTCTCGGCGATGGCGAGCCAGCAGTGCACCTCAATGGGGAGTTTCGCCCGGCTGATGGCCAGCAGTGTGCCAAGGGCCACCGCGCTGCCCCCCATGTCCAGGTGCATGCCATACATGCTGCCACCGACTTTCAGGTTGTAGCCACCGGAGTCGTGGCAGATCCCCTTGCCCACCAGCGCGACGCGGCGTAGCGGGTTGGCCGGACAGTAACTGAGCCTGACGATGGCGGCCTGGCCGTCCGCCGAACCACGGGCCACCGCCAGGAAGGCGCCAGCCCCCATCCGTGCCAGGCTCGCCTCATCAAACTCCTGCCACTGCCACCCCTCCTGCTGCGCCAGCTCCCGGGCATAGGCCCGGTAATGACGGGCATTGAGCTCGGACGCTGGTAGCACCGCCAGGTGGCGAGCCAGACCGTTGCCTTCGGCTTCTGCGCTCAGGCGGGCCATGTCCAGCTCGCAAGGGGGGGAAAGTTGCAACTGCTGATAACCCGGTCTTGTCGCCTCACTCCGTTTCTGGGTCGGCAGGGTCACATCGGCGGCGAGCAGGCAGGCGAGCACCACCCTTGCCAGTTGCGCGCGATGCTCATCGTCAAAGCCCTCAAGATGGAGCGCCAGGTGCGTCGCCTTGAGACCCGCCAGCGAGCCCACCCAGCTGCGCACCTGCTTGTAGAGCCGATGATCCAGGACCGGGCGGGCATCCATGAAGATCACCCGTTGCAGCCCCTGACTGTCGTCGAGGGAATAGGGGGCCTTCTGACCCAGGGCTATCTGGGTTGCCACGGCGGCAAAGGGAGGCGTCGCCAGCAGGGTATCGCGCGCTGAGTCGGCAATGAGCAGGAGTTTGACGGCAGTCGGCCCTGCCATTACCTCGGCGAGGGAGGTGCTCTGCATCGTGATTTGGGGAGAAGAATAGCTAAAAGGGGTCATCACAAGGTGCGGCCTCATCCATGAACAGAAAGCAGGATGATACCGAACAAATGGCGAGAGGGATCGGAAAAACACACATTATTGTGTGCAAGCAACAGATGCCGGAGGGAATCCGCGAGGTAATGCAGAAGAAAAACAGTCAGAAGTTGGTTGCGGGGGCCGGATTTGAACCGACGACCTTCGGGTTATGAGCCCGACGAGCTACCGAGCTGCTCCACCCCGCGTCCGAATTGCATTGCCACCACAAAAAGCAGAGCAGTTGCTTCTTGCTGTCTTCGTCTCCACCGCAGCACTATGCGCTCGCCATGAATACAAATAGTTGGTTGCGGGGGCCGGATTTGAACCGACGACCTTCGGGTTATGAGCCCGACGAGCTACCGAGCTGCTCCACCCCGCGTCCGAATTGCATTGCCACCACAAAAAGCAGAG